>CACAIY010000042.1 GCA_902532675.1 uncultured SAR86 cluster bacterium | reverse complement strand
TCTAACTAATGAGAAACGCCATCTTTCTTGATAACCCTAATAAGGGTAAGCCATATTATTCGTAAATCAAATCTAAAAGATTGGTTATGTAAATATTCAACATCAAAGCCTACTTTGTCTTTAATGGATAAATCATCTCTTCCATTTATTTGTGCCCATCCAGTTATACCTGGTTTTAATTCATAAACTCCTTTTTTTCGCCTTAGTTCTATTAAATCATACTGGTTGAATAAAGCTGGTCTAGGCCCTACGAAACTCATCTCATTCATGAGTACAGAATAAATCTGAGGTAACTCATCTAAACTAGCTTTTCTTAAAAACTTTCCAATAAAAGTGTAGTGATCATTTGGATCTTCTAATAAATGAGTTGCAACAGCTGGAGTTTCTGTTTTCATGGTTCTGAACTTAGGCATTTTGAAATTTAAATCTTTTCTACCAACTCTTTCTGACCAATATAGAATTGGTCCTTTCGAAGTAACCTTAAGTAGCACTGATATAAAAAAAACATGGTAAAGCAAATATTACTATTGCAAGAATGCAAAAAAATATATCAAAAAGCCTCTTCATTTATGTCCTTAAGTTTAAATTTTGTAGTGAATCCAAGTGCCCTTAATTTAGATGAAGAATATGGTTCATTTATAAAAAGTTTTTTAAGTTTATCTCTTGTCCATGGAAAGAACAGAAGTAATTTAAAAAAATTCTTCGGAACGCTCCATTTTAATGGGACCTTTCCGAGAGAAAGACTTAATGATTCATAGATTTCTCTAGGAGAATATAAATTTCCATCAGTAATTATAAAAATTTCTTTCTTTAATTCCTTATCTTCTAGTAAAAATAATATTGATCTAGCTACGTCATCTACATGCACTAAAGCTTTATATGAATCTAGATTAGGCAAGGGAGGAAATAAACCTTTGTTTATAAAATTCTGCATTAATTTAAAATTTCCTTTCATATTAGGGCCATATACCAAAGAAGGTCTTAAAATTAGAACCTTCATATTTTCGTTCTCATATTCTCTTAAAAAGGTTTCAGCTTTTCTTTTGGATGCTGAGTAAAAGTTATCTCTAAATCCTTCTGACTCTTCATTTAAGTAACCATTAACAACATTTTTTCCTCCCGCTTTAACAGAGCTTATATATATAAATTTCTTTAGGTCTTTCTTCTTAGCTAATTCTATTAATTCCTTTGTAAATTGGAAATTAATTTGCTCATTTTTACTTGACTCTTGCTTTCTGTTAGAACCTGTATCATGAGCATGTCCTGCCAAGTGAATAATAGTTTCCGCATCGTCCATACAATTTTCCGGAATTCTATTAGAACCGAAATCACAATAAAAAGAGTCTTTTCTGTTTCTACCCAAGGTTTGGAAATGAATCCCCTTGGATTCAAACAATTTAACTAATCTTCTACCTAGAAAACCTGTTCCACCTGTTATTAGTACGCACATAAAGAATTGAATTTAAAAGAAGATTTACTTCTAATCTCTGCCATATTTATCTTCAAACCTTTCTATGTCATCTTCCCTAAGATAGGATCCTGATTGGACTTCAATTAACACTAGAGGTTCTTCTTCAAGATTTTCTAAAGAATGTTTAGATCCTTTGGGGATATAAGTAGATTCATTTTTATGAAGTAAAAATGTTTCGTCTTCGCAAGTTACTTTTGCCACTCCAGATACTACTATCCAATGTTCCGCCCGATGATTATGCTTCTGTAAACTTAGGCGTTCTTTTGGATTTACTATAATTTTCTTTACTTGAAAAGTTTCTCCTTTTTCTATTGAATCAAATCTACCCCAAGGTCTAAAGACTGTGGCATGGTGACTCCATTCACTTTTATTCTTTGTTTTTAAATATTCTACTGATCTTTTTACTTCTTCGGTTTTGCTCTTGGATGCAACAAGCAGAGCATCTTTAGAGTCTATAATAACTAAATCTTCTAGCCCGATAGCCGAAATAAATCTATTTTCACTTCGAATGTAACAATTTTTATTATCATTTGAATCTATTTCTCCAATTAATGTATTGCCAGATGAGTCTTTAGT
>CACAIY010000041.1 GCA_902532675.1 uncultured SAR86 cluster bacterium | reverse complement strand
TTTCATGTGGATAAGTATTTATAAGTAATATTTTGTATACTCGCCCTAGTTATTGAGTATTTATGTCTAAAAAGATAATTTCTATTGACCAAGGAACCACCAGTTCTAGAGCAGTTATTTTTACTGATCAAGGGGAATTGATTGGTTTTGAGCAATTGGAATTTCAACAGTTTTTTCCTAATGACGGTTGGGTGGAACATGATCCAGAAGAAATATGGTCATCAGTTGTTGAAGTATTGAATCTATCTATTAAGCGTTTTAATTTGTCTGCTTCTGACATTGCTTCAATTGGAATTACGAATCAAAGAGAAACGGTAGTAATTTGGGACAAGAAAACTGGAGAGCCTATTTACAATGCTATTGTATGGCAAGACAGAAGAACAAGTGATTTCTGCGATTCCTTGCAAGATAGCCAAGACTTAATACAGCAAAAAACAGGATTAACGATGGATCCTTATTTCTCTGCTTCGAAAGTGAACTGGATTCTTGACCAAGTAAACGGTGCTAGGCAAAGAGCTGAGAACGGAGACTTATTATTTGGAACTATAGATTCTTTTTTAATATGGAAATTAACTGAAGGAAGAGACCATAAAACTGATGCATCTAATGCATCGAGAACCATGTTGTATAACATTGAAACTAATCAATGGGATGAGGAGTTATTAAGTTTATTTAAAGTTCCATCTAATTTACTACCTACAGTTTGTGATAATGCATATGATTTTGGTTATACGGAATTGTTAGGAGGTAAGATTAGTATCGGAGGAGTTGCTGGCGATCAACAATCAGCTTTAATAGGGCAATGTTGTTTTGGAGTAGGCGAAGTGAAAAGTACCTACGGTACAGGTTGTTTTATGATGATTAATACTGGTAATGAGATTATCAAATCAAGCAATAAACTCTTATCCACCATAGCTTATAGGCTTGAAGGTAAAACAACTTATGCTTTAGAAGGAAGTATTTTTGTTGCAGGCTCGGCCATACAATGGCTTCGAGATGGACTAAATTTCTTTGAGAATGCTAGTGAATCAGAGGATTTAGCTTTGCAAGCAAAGGATAATTCAAAGATTGTGGTTGTTCCAGCTTTAACTGGATTAGGCGCCCCTTATTGGGACGCAGATGCGAGAGGAGCTATTTTTGGCTTAACCAGAGATACCGGAATTCCTGAAATAACCAAAGCAGTTTTAGAGTCTGTTGTATATCAATCAAAAGATTTGTTGGAAGCTATGAATAATGACAATGCTTCCTTTAATTCGATTAAGATTGATGGTGGCATGGTTGCAAATAATTGGTTTTCGCAAGAATTGTCTAACGTTCTTCAAGTAAAAGTATCTAGACCAAAGGTTATAGAGACAACTGCTTTAGGGGCAGCTTATTTAGCGGGACTTCATGCAGGAGTGTTTGATACCTTATCTTCTCTTAAAGAGAATTGGTTTATAGATAAAGAGTTTGAGCCACAGAAATCAATAAACGGATATTTGGAATGGAAAGAGGCTGTTAATAAGGTACTAACTGATTAATTTATTTCAGAAGTTCTAGTAATAGAGCTTTTTGAGCATGCAATCTGTTTTCTGCTTGGGTCCAAACTTTACTTCTTTTATCTTCAAGTAAATCTTGAGATATTTCTTGTCCTCTTATAGCGGGAAGACAATGCAAGAAAATTGCTTTGTTACTTGCCTTATCCATAACGGATGGGCTTATTTGATAGTCATTAAATAATTGCTCTCTCTTCTCTTTTTCATTTTCATCTCCCATCGAGACCCATACATCTGTAGTTACTAAACTGCTACCGTCAATGGCTTCATCTAATGATTCAGTAAAAGTAACATTGGGAAGCGTTGTTATATTTGGTTGAAATTCTTTTGGACAGGCAACATGTAGTTCAAAGTTAAAAATATCTGCAGCTTCTGCATAGCTATAGCAGACGTTATTAAAGTCTCCAGACCAGCAGACCTTTTCTCCTTCTATTGAGCCGTTTTCTTCGAAGTAAGTTAGCAGATCAGTTAATACTTGGCAGGGATGAGATAAATTACTTAATCCATTAATAGTTGCAGCTGTAGAGAATGATGCAAAGGTTTGCTGTGTTTCATGATTTTGCGTTCTTAATACAACCCCATCTGCCATAGAACCTATAACTCTGGCGGTATCTTCAAGCGGCTCACCTCTGCCCAGTTGCAAATCTGATATTGAAAGAAAACTTGCTTTTCCTCCAAGCTGATTCATTGCAACCTCAAAG
>CACAIY010000040.1 GCA_902532675.1 uncultured SAR86 cluster bacterium | reverse complement strand
AAAATGGCTAAAGAAGTAAAATTTAGTGATGTTGCTCGCCAAGGCATGTTGGCGGGAGTGAATATACTTTCGGACGCAGTAAAGGTAACTTTAGGTCCTAAAGGAAGAAATGTAATTTTAGATAAGTCTTTCGGTGCTCCAACCGTTACTAAGGATGGAGTTTCTGTAGCAAAGGAAATTGAACTAGACGATAAGTTTGAAAACATGGGAGCTCAGATGGTTAAAACCGTAGCTTCTCAGACTTCTGATGAAGCTGGTGATGGAACAACTACAGCAACCGTATTAGCTCAATCTATTGTTAACGAAGGTTTAAAGTCAGTTTCTGCTGGTTTTAATCCGATGGATCTAAAAAGAGGAATCGACAAAGCTGTTGCTGCAGCTGTAGATACTCTTCAAGGTGCATCAGAGCCATGTGAAGACGACACTGCCATTGCGCAAGTGGGAACAATATCTGCTAATAGCGATACAGCTGTTGGTGAAATTATTGCCGAAGCGATGCAAAAGGTTGGTAAAGAAGGAGTTATAACTGTTGAAGAAGGTTCAGGTATAGAAAATGAACTGGAAGTTGTTGAAGGAATGCAGTTTGACAGAGGTTACTTGTCACCATACTTCATAAACAATCAAGAAAGAATGACAGCAGATTTAGAAGATCCTTTTATTCTTCTTCATGACAAAAAGATTTCAAATATTAGAGAGTTGTTGCCATTACTTGAAGCAGTTGCAAAAGCGGGCAGGCCTCTATTGGTTTTAGCTGAAGACGTGGAAGGCGAAGCCCTTGCTACTTTAGTGGTGAATAACATGAGAGGAGTGGTTAAAGTTGCTGCTTGTAAAGCACCAGGTTTTGGCGATAGAAGAAAGGCCATGTTAGAAGACATAGCTATCTTAACTGGAGGAACCGTTATTTCTGAAGAAGTAGGGCTTTCTCTGGAAGGCGCTACTATTGAAGACCTAGGTCAAGCTAAGAAAGTAGAACTAAATAAAGAAGATACAACTATTATTGATGGAGCTGGAGCTGGAGATGCAATCTCTGGAAGAGTTAATCAGATTAGAGCTCAGATTGAAGATACCTCTTCAGACTATGATAGAGAGAAGCTTCAAGAAAGAGTTGCTAAGCTAGCTGGTGGTGTTGCAGTTATAAAAGTAGGTGCTGGATCTGAAATCGAAATGAAAGAGAAGAAAGCTAGAGTTGAAGACGCTCTTCACTCTACTAGAGCGGCCGTTGAAGAAGGCGTTGTAGCTGGTGGTGGAGTTGCTTTAGTGAGAGCTCAACAAAAGATTGATGGGTTAAAAGGAGATAACGAAGATCAAAATGTTGGAATCAACATAGCGCTTAGAGCAATGGAAGCTCCTATTAGGCAAATAACCAACAATGCTGGTGAAGAAGCTTCTGTAGTTTTAGACAAGATTAAAGACGGCAAAGGTAACTTTGGCTTTAATGCTGGTACTGGTGAATATGGAGATATGATCAAGATGGGAATCTTGGATCCTGCCAAAGTAACTCGTACCGCTTTACAGGCTGCAGGTTCAGTTGCTGGATTAATGATCACCACAGAAGCCATGATTGCTGACGTTCCTGAAGAAGGTGGCGGCGGAATGCCTGGTGGAATGCCTCCTGGAATGGACATGGGCGGCATGGGTGGCATGATGTAAAGAGCATGCTATAAAAGAAAGCCCTTCGGGGCTTTTTTTTTAGTATTAGCTCAATTGTGATCGAATATCTTCTCGTGTATATTGCGTTTTAGATAAAAAAACTTTTTAAAAAAGGAAAAAATTATGAAAGGAATCAAAGAAGTTAAAGCTCACTGTGACATACCTTGTAAAATATATGATCCTGCAGTTATTCAAATTGCTGCACTGAGCGTTGTAAGAATCCTAGACATTATTGATGAATTAGATGAATCATCTAAGTCTAACCAGGCAGAACTCTCCAGACTTACTGTTGAAAAA
The DNA here is from genome assembly GCA_902532675.1 of uncultured SAR86 cluster bacterium. Lineage (GTDB taxonomy): Bacteria > Pseudomonadota > Gammaproteobacteria > Magnimaribacterales > Magnimaribacteraceae. The sequence goes on along the minus strand of CACAIY010000040.1, from coordinate 549 downwards.
GAAAATCAAGCTAGAATCGTTAAAGATGAGGTTAGGGTGATTTGGGGAGATTACTTTAAAGAACCTCAGATAGAGGCGTATCCAAATATTCATTCTTTAGTTCATTCTATTATGATGCAAGGCTCTAAATGCAAACAAAGCATTGCTAGAGAAAATGGTGAAGCTTTAGTCGAATTAGTAAATGAATTCACAGAAGCATTTTGGGGAACCAAAGATATTAAGACCCAGAGAGTGATTGCACCTTATCCCCCAGCTTTGGAAGTTGTTCAGCCGGTTCTTGAAGTTGTTTAATTTCCTTAAGGTAAAGGGATCTAGCATGGTCCCTAAATATAATAGTGGAGATTACATTCTTGCAACTTCCTTAATCAACGCAAAAGCAAATGACGTTGTTGTTTGTCGAATAGAGAGAATTGGTCTAGTCTTGAAAAGGATAAAATATATAGATCAATTTACGATGGTTTTAACTGGAGACAATCCAAGGCAGGATTCTTCTATATGCGGTGTAAATTTAAATACAAATTTAATTATTGGTAGGGTGATATTACATTT
>CACAIY010000039.1 GCA_902532675.1 uncultured SAR86 cluster bacterium | reverse complement strand
TAGTTCTTCACCGGTATCTTTTGATCCAAACAGCTTTTCGCTGACTGATTCAGCTGTAGATCACTTTTCTAATAGTCTCGCTAATAAAGACTTTTTGGGAGTAAGGTTTTCTGTGCTCGAAGCCTCTGGTTGTTCTGGTTATACCTATGAACTGGATTATGTAAATCAGGAAGGTCCTGAGGATATGGTTTTTACGTTTGAAGACGTTTCAGTTTACATTGATAAAGATTCTTTTAACTTTCTTAAAGGAACAAAAATTGATTTTTCAGTTGACGGAGCTAACGAAGGACTTAAATTCTTAAACCCTAATGTAAAAGCAGTTTGTGGCTGCGGTGAGAGTTTCGAAGTAGATATATAAATCTATCCTCAAATGACTGTAATTAAAGTAAAGCCTCATAAGGAGCTTTGTCCGGATGGAGCAGTTATCAAAGCAAGTCCTGGTGAAACCTTGGCTGAAGCTCTTTTAGATAATGATATAAAGATTGAGCATGCTTGCGAGTTATCTTGTGCTTGTACAACTTGTCATGTAATTGTAAGAAAAGGTTTTAATTCCTTAGATTTAGCAACTGAAGAAGAGGAAGATATGCTGGATAAGGCTTGGGGCTTGGAGTCCGAATCTAGACTTAGTTGCCAAGTCGTAATTGAAAATGAAGAGTTAGAGGTAGAGCTTCCTAAATACACTATTAATATGGTTTCTGAGGAACATTAATATGCTCTGGACAGATGTAAATGAAATAGCAATAGAGCTCTATGAAAGTCATCCAGATATCGACCCTAGATATATTCTATTTACTGAGTTGCATAACTTAGTTTTAGGTTTGGAAAGTTTTGATGATGATCCAAATAAAAGCAACGAAAAAATTTTGGAAGCCATTCAAATGAATTGGATTGAAGAGTTAGACTAACTATTCCATATATTTCTACGTATAATGCGTTTTTTTCAAAACAAGGAAAACTATGGCTTTAGAACAGACACTTTCAATCATTAAACCAGATGCAATCTCTAAAGGTTTTGCCGAAGAGATCTGTCAAAGACTTGAAGAAGCAGGATTAAAGATTCATTCCAAGAGATCATTACATTTAACGGAAGAAGAAGCTGAAGGTTTTTATATAGAGCATAAAGGAAAGCCCTTTTTCCCAGATCTTATAACTTTCATGACTTCAGGACCTATTCAAGTTCAAATACTCGAAGGAGAGAATGCAATTGCTAAGTACAGAGAGGTTATGGGAAACACAAACCCTAAAGAAGCAAATCCTGGAACTTTAAGGGCTGACTTTGCTGATTCAATTGATGCCAATGCAGTACATGGCTCTGACTCTGAACAGTCTGCAGAAAGAGAAATTAACTATTTCTTTTCTGATTAAATCTACATTTAAAAATTTCTTTCTTCTAGTTAAGATTAAAGAATTAATTTTAATGGTAAAATGATATACATAGAGGGTTTGTCTAATAGATATAGATAACCTCCGTTTATCAATTGCCATTAGAAGATGCTGTGAACTTCCAAAACCAAATAAAAAGGAGAAAATCTCGCCAAATTATGGTTGGTAATGTGGCTGTAGGAGGTGACGCACCTATCTCGGTACAAAGCATGACAAATACTTTGACCACCGATGTAAAGGCAACTTTAAAACAAATAGAGCAATTACAAGATAGTGGAGCAGATATCGTAAGAGTCTCGGTGCCTGATCAAGAATCAGCAGATGCGTTTAAAAAAATAAAAAAAAGTGCAACTGTGCCTTTGGTGGCAGATATACATTTTGACTATATGATGGCCTTAGAAGCTATTAAAGGAAAAGCTGATTGTATAAGAATTAATCCTGGTAATATTGGTAAAGAAGAAAAGATAAAAGAAGTTATTTCAGCTGCAAAAGACAATGCTGTACCTATAAGAGTAGGCGTTAACGCTGGTTCTTTAGAAAGAAAACTCCAAATTAAATATGGCGAACCAACACCTGATGCACTTATTGAATCAGCTTTAAGTCATATAAATATTTTAAAAAAATTAAACTTTGAAGATTTTAAGTTAAGTATAAAAGCTTCCGATGTTTTTATGACCATAGAAAGTTATAGGAAAATATCTAAACTTATCGATCAACCGCTTCACTTAGGAATTACTGAAGCAGGTGGCTATAGATCTGGGACTGTTAAATCTTCAGTAGGCTTAGGGTCTCTTCTTTTAGAAGGTATCGGAGACACAATAAGAATTTCTCTAGCTTCTGACCCGGTTGATGAGGTCAAAGTGGGATGGGACATTTTAAAAAGTCTAAAAATTAGATCTCGGGGTATTAATTTTATAGCTTGTCCTAGCTGCTCGAGAATGAATTTTGATGTGATAGGCACTATGAATAAATTAGAGTCTAGATTAGACGACATAAAAGAAGATTTGGATGTGGCTGTAATAGGTTGTTATGTGAATGGCCCTGGAGAATCCAAGCATACAACAATAGGTGTAACAGGCGGATCTCCTAAGAACTTGATTTACATTGATGGAAAACCTGACCACAAGGTCGATAGCACTGAACTTGCTGAGCACCTAGAAAGTCTAATTAGAGATAAAATAGAGAAAATTAAAGAACAAGAAAATAACTTAATTTTAAAAAGTTAACTGATGTCAAAGATTACAACACTTAGAGGAATGAACGATCTTCCCCCAGAAGAGGTAAGAGTATGGAATCTCGCTGAAGAGACTATAAAAAAGGTTTTCAATTCCTATGGGTATGAAGAAATAAGG
>CACAIY010000038.1 GCA_902532675.1 uncultured SAR86 cluster bacterium | reverse complement strand
TGGTGTTTATAAGTCTGTTGTAAGGTATATAAATTTTTCAGTCATTTACATAATTATTAGAGCGATAGTTGTTGCCTTCACCTTCAATGTCATCCTCAAGTTTATTTTATTTTATATTTCTGATAATACGTCCATTATTCCTGATATATCATCTTCATTAATAACGAATCTTGGATGGTTCGTTGGTCTTAGCACAACTATTCTTCTAGTAATTGGGTCTCGTTTGTTAGCTAATTATTATTTTACTGATAATGCTCTTGCTAATAGGGTGGTTATTTACGGCGCAGGTTCAGCAGGAATTCAATTAGCAAGTGCTTTAAAAGTTAGTAAAGAGATGAGGCCAATTGCTTTTATTGATAATAATCCAGCACTACAAGGTACTTATTTGGCAGGAATAAAGATCTTACACCCTAAAAAGATAGAAAGACTTGTTCAGAGAAATAAAGTTGACGAAGTGTTAATAGCTATGCCCTCTGCTTCAAAATCTAGTTTGAGTAGCTTATTAAAAGAAATTGAAGGATATTCAGTTAAGGTCAGAATACTTCCGGGTCTCTCCGATTTAGCTCAAGGTAAAGTTCTAGTTTCTGAGTTAAAAGAAGTAGATATCTTAGATTTACTTGGCAGAGTAGAAGTTGAAGCTAGTCAAGATCTTTTGGACAAAAATATAAAGAATAAGTCAGTGTTAGTTACTGGAGCAGGAGGTTCAATAGGCTCTGAAATTGCACGACAAGTAGCTAAACTTAAAGCCAAGACATTAATTCTATTAGATTCTAACGAATATTCTTTATATTCAATAAAAGAAGAAATAGAATCTCTGGATTCTCCTGTTAACCTTTACTCCATTCTGGCTAGTGTTAAGGATCAGAAAAGAATGACAGATGTATGTACAACCTTTGCAGTTGACACCATTTATCATGCAGCTGCCTATAAACATGTCCCATTGGTAGAAGAAAATCCGTTTGAAGGTGTTTCTAACAATATATTTGGAACATTATCTTGTGTAAAGGCCGCTATAGAATCTAATGTAGAAACTTTCGTACTCATTTCTACTGATAAAGCGGTTAGACCTACTAATATTATGGGAGCCAGCAAAAGATTTTCAGAGATGATACTGCAATCTTTTTCTTCAGAAAAGAATAATAGTCAGATAACAAGAATGACCATGGTTAGGTTTGGAAATGTGCTTGGTTCCTCCGGATCAGCAATACCTCTATTTCAAAAACAAATAAAAGAAGGAGGTCCAGTAACAGTAACAGATCCTGAAGTAATTAGATATTTCATGTCAATACCAGAGGCTGCAGGGCTTGTTATCCAAGCTGGAGCCATGGGAGAAGGTGGGGATGTTTTTGTTTTAGATATGGGCGAGCCTGTAAAAATATTTGAATTAGCTAAAAGGTTAATAAACTTAAGTGGCTTAGATCTAAAAGACGAAGATAATCTAGATGGAGATATAGAAATAGTATTTACAGGACTAAGGCATGGAGAAAAACTTTATGAAGAATTATTAATAGGTGACAAGGTAAGTAGTACAGCTCATAAGCAAATACTAAGAGCTGAAGAAGAATCTTTAAGCAAACAAGAACTAGATAAATATCTTAGTTTACTAAATGATGCTCAAAAGAACGGTGATGTTTCTTTATTAAAAGAAATCTTCAAAGAAGTAATAACCGGATTTAAACCTAATAATAATATTGTTGATGTATTACATCTACAAAGAAAAGATTAAATAGAATTTTGTTTACCTATATAAACTCTCTAGAAGATTTAGCTTTCCTTAATGATGAGCTATTAAAGAAGCCATTTGTAGGAGTAGATACTGAGTTTAGAAGAACTAATAAAGATAATATGAGGCTAGCATTACTTCAAGTTAATGATGGAGAAGAGATCTATCTGATTGATACTGTTCTTATTAATGATCCTGGAGACGCATGTAATTTCTTATTTTCTGAATCTGTAGTTAAGATCTTTCATTCTTGTAAAGAAGATATAGAGGCCATTTACTCTTGGACAGGTCAATTAATAAATAATCTATTTGATACGCAGTTAGCTGAGGCTTTTTTAAATGGAGAATACTCAATAGGTTATCAAGGGTTGGTAGAAAAGAAATTAAGCGTAACAATAGATAAGAGGGAGACAAGATCTAATTGGATCAGGAGGCCTTTAACCGATTCCCAGTTAAAATATGCTGTTTCTGATGTAGAATTTCTAATTCTCTTATTTGAAGATCAATATCAAGCTTTATTAGAATGTAAAAAGCTACAATGGCATAAAGAAGAAGTAGAATTTTTGATTGCAAATGCGTTTTCAAGTCCAGTTAAAGAACAAACTAATATCGAAATTACAAAAAAAGAAGAAAATAATTTATTGAATAAATTTAATGAAATAGTTACTGACATCGCTGAAACAGAAAAAGTTAATCCAACTTTATTATTTTCAAAAAAAAATCAAAAAGAATTTATAAGATTGGCTCTTAGTAGAGGGCCTGAAGAAGCCCTCAATAATTTAACAAGCTGGAGGAGAGAGCTTTTTAGAGACCCGCTTGATAAAGTAATCTTAAATTATTAGGAATGTTCTGGCTTCTTTATATCGTAGTTGTTTTATTTTTTAGCCACTTGGTTGGCATGTTTTCAAAGAAGTATTATTTTATAATGTTTTACCTATCTCTTGTTGTTTTGCTAACTCCAGCCCAAATAGAAGTTGGAATAGAAGGTTATGCACCTGCTTTGTTTTCTTTTTTATTCAATGTATTCTTAGAACAAGATTACTCTTTGAGAGCTTTAAAGCCTCTGGCACTAAGCATCCCATCAAGTTTTTTTATTTTAATACTATTCTTTTTTTTCAAAAAAAGATTCTTCTAATTTTTAAGTTATTTAGGTTAATTACACCGATTGCATTTTTTCCTTTCAAAGATCCAGCGGATTCTCCGGGGTTAAAATATAAAATATTATTTAGAGTTTCTTCCCTGTATCTATGAGTATGGCCATGAACTATTAATTCAACATCTATGTGTTTTTTAATATAACTATCTATTAATTCAGGTTCATGGAATACGGCTACTTTCTTGTCTTCAAGAGTTAATAAAAGAGGAGGCTCTTGAAAGTTAAAATTACATTCACGACAAACTTCTTTAAGTCCTGCCTCAATTCTATCGTTATTACCAAAGACCCCCACCATCGGACAATCTAGTTCAGAGAATAAGCGTAGAGTTTCAGGTTTACTAATATCTCCAGTATGAATAACTAAACTAACTTTTTCATTATTAAAAATATTAATAATATTATTAATATTATTAATATTATTGTGAGTATCGCTAACGACACCAACAATCATAGATATTAATTAAGCTTTTTCTAAGATATGAATTCCGCAAGCACTTCCTAAACCTATCACATGTGTTAGGCCGATCTTAGCTCCTTCTACTTGTCTTTCACCAGCTTCTCCACGGAGATGTGTACAAACTTCATATATATTCGCAATACCTGTTGCCCCTAAGGGGTGACCTTTAGACAAAAGACCTCCAGAAACATTTACAGGAACTCTTCCGCCCAACTCTACTTCACCCTCATCAATCAGTCTTCCTGCTTCTCCATCTTCACAAAGACCTAAGTTCTCATAATGAAGCATTTCAGCAGTTGCAAAACAATCATGTAATTCTACTAGGTCAATATCTTCTGCACCTAAACCAGCCATTTCATAAGCTTCTTTAGCAGCTTTCCTTGTACAAGAGTTTACATCTGGCATAACCAAGTCCCTTTCTTGATACGGGTCACTAGTAAGAACTGAAGCTTTCACTCTAACTGATCTCCCCATTCCTAATTCTTTTGCTTTTTTTTCTGAAACAAGAACAGCTGCCGCCGCTCCATCTACATTTACTGAGCACATAAGTTTAGTATTAGGGTACGAAATCATCTCCGCGTTCATCACTTCATCTAATGGAGTTTCAATTTGATATCTTGCTTTAGGATTCATGGTTGAATGGTGATGGTTTTTTACAGAAATTTTAGCAAACTGTTCAAAAGTAGTTCCGTATTGTCTCGAGTGCTCCATTCCAGCTTCAGCGAATACTGCTGGCATAGTTCCAGATCCTAAGAGACCTTCTTTAGGTATACCTTTGCCTCCTCCAGATCCTCCTAATAAACCCGTCCCCATTTGCTCAACACCTACCGCCAAGACTACGTCATATAAACCAGCTTTAATTGAAGTCCAAGCTTCTCTGAAAGCAGTTGCGCCTGTAGCGCAAGCATTAGAGCAGTTGACAACAGGGATACCTGTTTGCCCAATTTCTTGCAAAATACGTTGACCCACCATGGCGTTGGCTTGACCTAAATTACCGCAATAAAAGGCTTCCATATTGTCTATAGTTAAACCTGCATCATCTAATGCTAGTAAGGCTGCCTCTGCTCCTAAGTCAGGAACTGTTCTATCAGGGAACCTCCCGAACTTAATCATATCTACACCTAATACATATACATCACTCATAATATTCTCCTTCAGGAAGTTGGTTTAAAGAAATAACTAGTATATGAGTTACCTTCGGAGTCTTTTCTTCCTAAGGCATCACCAAATACTACTTCTACTGGCATATCAAATTTTATTTTATCAGGGTCCGGATCGCAATCTATTAGGTTACCTTTGACTGTTCCTCCTCCTTCTAGGTCAACTATTGCTGATATGTAAGGTACATCTATGCCGGGAAAAGACCTAAAAACAATAGAGTAGGAATATAATTTTCCTTTGTTGTTTAGTTTTATAGGCTCCATACTGTCTCTTGAGAAACAATTAGAGCAGACATTCCTTTCTCCTAGAAATATGGAACTACACTTACTGCATTTATGC
>CACAIY010000037.1 GCA_902532675.1 uncultured SAR86 cluster bacterium | reverse complement strand
CCTTCTCCAACAAAAGACATAGATCAAGCTAAGTTAGATTTAACTAAATATGGGTTTTGTTTAGTACCAGATGTATTAAATTCTAAAGAAATTAAGGTTGCTAAAGAGAGGTTACTTGAGCAGGCTAAAGCTGAAGAAGAACTTGGGTTGTCTTTTAGGGATGGTGGCCCAGGTCAAGAAATAAAGATTACTGATGGCAGAGTAGATAAAGATTCTTTTAGCACTTCCAATGGAGGAGTAAATCAGAGACTTTGGATGTTGGCCAACAAAGGTGAATGTTTTAGAGATATGGTTACCCATCCATTAGTTGATGAACTTGTTGGACATATTTTGGGTGAAGAATTTATTTTATCGACTCACTCAGCAAATATAGCCAAGCCAGGAGGGGTTCGTATGGGTCTTCATACAGATCAATGGTGGATGCCTCAGCCTGTCAGAGCGGGTGAAGAGTATATAAAACCTTCTGAGATTTCTAGAAATGTAGCTTTCTCATTTGTTGAACCTGACCCTGAATTAGGCATTTCACCTCCAGTAGTAGCAAATTGCATGTGGATGCTTTCAGATTTTTCTTCGACGAATGGTTCTACGGAGGTAGTAGCTGGCTCTCACTTAACAGGAGCACACCCAAATCAACAAGACCAATCTAGCTACCCAATCATCCAGCCAAAAGCTGATGCAGGAACTTTAATGGTTTTTGATGGAAGGCTTTGGCATGGTACTGGTGCTAATACTGGTAACTCTGATAGATTAGGAGTCTTAACAACATTTTGCTCTCCCCAATTTAGGCAGCAAGAAAATCAGACTTTGGGTCTTGATAGAGATCTTTGGGATCAATGTTCCGAAAAACTTAAAACTAGACTCGGTTTTAAAGTTTGGAATGCATATGGAAGAATTGAAAGCTCCATGGATTATCTGATAGATATTGAACCAGACAGGATTAAAGAACTTAAGCCAAATAAAAAATGAATACCCAAGTAAAAGATTTACCAATCATGGATTATCCGCCTTTAACTGAGGATTTAGAGGAGGCAAAAGAACATTTAGATTTGTATGGAATGGCTCTCATAAAAAATGTTTTATCTACAGATGAAGTCGATCAAATGGATAATAGGTTGACTGAGCAGTTTTATGGAGAAGAAAAATTTAAAGTAGGTTCTAAAGTAAGAGGAGATGAAGGTTTTGGAGTAGAATCTTCTGAAGAGGAGAAGGTTAGTAGATTAGTCTGGAATCTAATAAATAAAGGAGATTGCTTTCTTAAGTTAATCGACCATCCAAAAATATTACCGTTGATACAACACATTATTGGCGAAAGAGTTTGTCTTTGCTCTATGGGCGCACACATGAATGGAAGTGGCAATGAAAGAATGGCATTACATCAAGATCAGTGGCCTTTAGTTCCTCACCCTATGGAATTTCCTTTCATGGCAAATGTGATGTACCTAATTTCTGATAATTCTCTAGAAAATGGTGGAACAAGACTAATACCTGGCTCTCATAAATGGCCATTATTGGATTATAAAACTGCAAATTCTGAGGAAGTACAGAAAATGGCTGTATCTTTAAGCGCTCCTAAAGGGACAGCAATAGTTTGGGAAGGAAGAGTTTGGCATGGTAATGGTTTAAATAGATCTGGTTCTATTAGAAGTAATATCTCTACGGCTTTTTTACAACCTTGGGTTAAACCTCAAGAATACCATCAGTACAGCATCAGAGAAGAGGTAATAGAAAGATTAAGCGAAAAACAAAAGCATATCCTTGGATTTAGTGCTTTTGGAACTCTAGGTGGGCATGATGGTTCTAGTGTTTCGCCAGCCGAGTTTGACCCAAATAGAGAGTCTATAGGTATTTTGAAACCTTAGCTAAAGACCTTGCCCGGATTTAATATATTGTTTGGGTCCAGGCTTCTCTTAAGAGTTCTCATCAAATTTATTTCTTCTTCACTCCTTGAGATGTCGAGGTAAGGTAGTTTTTCTAAGCCTATACCATGCTCTGCGGAAACAGAGCCATTAATATCCCTTAAAGGTTCGTATATACAATTTTCTATTTGACGCATCGAATCTGCATCGTCTTTGTTAACTCCAGCAATGATATGTAAATTACCATCTGCAAGATGACCAAACACTACAAAATGGAATTCTTCCCAGTGCTTTGTAAAAAGTTTCTTGGAATTTTCTAAGTAGGTTTCCATATCATTAATGGGTAAGCTTACATCAAATATTTTAATAGGACCTAGTCTGAATTGTTGTTCAACATCATCCCTGATACCCCAAAGATCACTCCTTTCCTTTTCATTCTTGGCAATAACAGCATCCGATATTAAATTCTTATCTAGGCCCGATTCTAAAAGACTATTGAAATGTTCCGTATCAATTGCTTGATCAAAACCTGAGTATTCTATAAGAATGTAAAAAGGGTAATCTTGATGAATAGGTGGTTTATTCTCCGCAGGAGAAGTTGTTACTAAGGTATAAAACTCATTCCACATAACTTCAAAAGCAGTTATGCTTCCTGCTAAACCAGAATCAAAGTGTTTAAGCAATTCTTTAACTTTTTCAAAAGAATCACAAGCAATTAAAGCTGTATTCTCGCTAGAAGGTTTTTCTTTTAAACGTAATACCAGTTTAGTTATTATTCCTAACGTACCTTCACTTCCTATAAATAATTGTTTTAGATCATAGCCAGTATTATTTTTTAGCATTTTGTTCATTGAAGAAATTATAGTTCCATCAGCGAGCACAGCTTCAAGTCCAAGAATTAAATCTCTAGTCATTCCATATCGGATTACTTTATTTCCTCCAGCATTTGTCGAAGCATTTCCACCTATACTGCAAGAACCTCTAGCTCCTAAGTCTAAAGGGAAAAACATATTATGTTGCTCAGATACTTCTTGAATGGTTTGAAGCTTTACGCCAGATTGAGTAGTCAACGTTCTTCCATATGGATCTATCTCTTCTATTTCAGTCATTAGCTCTGTAGATAAAGCTAATTGTTCAGTATTTGCTATCGCCCCTTGAGATAAACCTGTAAGACCTCCATGCGTAACTACTTCAATTTGAGATTCATTACACAAAGCAAGAATTTGAGAGATTTCTTTAGTAGTCTTAGGTCTTACTATTGCAGATGCTCCTATAGGTTCATCGATCCAAATACCTGCCTTTCTTTCAGCAACTGCCTTTCCAGTAATAAGTGCAGAATCTCCTGATATTTCCTTTAACTTATCTAAGAAATTATTATCCATATAGAAAATTGGTGAGTTTAGAAATTTGTAAATTTATCTAAATGAAAATCAGCATTTCCAAATTGTGAGTCTATAACTAATAACCTCTTAAAAAAGTGGCCTACTCTTAATTCTTCTGTTACACCCATACCGCCATGAAGTTGAACAGCATTTTCACCAACAAAAATACCTGATTTCCCTATTAAATGCTTTAAGGCATGGATAGTTCTCTGGGCTAAAATAGGATCTTGAATTGTTTCCATGGTGGCTCTAAACAAAAGAGATTTACATTGCTCATACTCCATAAACATATCCACCATTCTATGCTGCAAGACCTGAAAATCAGAAAGTGGATGGTCAAATTGTTCTCTCTGTTGGGTATATTCAACAGTATCTTTATAAAGAATTTCCATCGCACCTACAGCTTCAGCACATAGTGCAAGTATTGCATTATTAGTTATAGTTCTGAGGATATTAAAACCTTTATCTAGGTTACCTATCATTCTTTCCAAACTCACTTCTACATTATCAAAAGTTATTTCTGAAGCTCTTAGTCCATCAACAGTAGGAAAGTTCTGTAACTCTAATCCTTTCATATCCGAATCGACTAGAAATAAAGTAATTCCTTCTTCATCAACCTGACCACCGCTTGTTCTTGTAACAACAATTATATGATCGGCAGATTCTGCATTTAACACCATGGATTTTTGACCATTAATAATAAATTTATCTCCTTCTTTACGAGCAGAAGTAGCTATGTCTTCTAAATCAAAACGACTCTGATGCTCTGCATAAGCTAAAGTCATTTGTTTTGAACCTTCAATCAAGCTAGGCAGCATTTCTTTTTTTATTTCCTCTGACCCTCCTGTTTGTATGGCGCCTCCACCAAGCACTATATTTGCTAAGAATGGTTCTAAAACGAGACCTTTTCCAAATTGCTCCATTATTACCAGAGTATCTATCTGATTACCTCCAAAGCCGCCATCTTTTTCTTCGAAGGGAAGTCCTAGCCAGCCTAGTTCAGCCATAGAACTCCAATACTCTTGACTATAGCCAGGGTCTTTAGAGCTTATTTCAACTCTTTTTGGTAGGTCATAATTTTCTTGTACAAAACGTTCAACACTTTGTTGAATCATTTTTTGTTCTTCTGATAGTTCAAAGTTCATTTTTTTGATCCTTTAGTAAGCCCTAGGACTTTTTTTGCAATTACATCCTTTTGAACTTCACTAGCTCCCCCGTAGATTGTGAAATATCTGCTATTCAAATAACCACCAGTACCGCCTTTAGCAAAAGGATAGCCGACACCACCATCGCCCCATGCGGGAGAATAAATACCGCTAGCTTCAACAGTAAGTTTTTGGATCTTTTGTTTTATTTCAGTTCCTTTTAATTTAAGAATTGAAGATTCAGGACCAAGCTCTTCTCCAGCTGCAGCATTTGCTAAGCTTCTAAGTTCAGTGTATTCAGTTGCCATTAGATCGATCTCTAACTCTGCTACTTTAGATTTATAACTAGAATCATCCATTAAGGTTCCGTTGCCTCTTAGAACTGAGCGTGCATTCTCTTTAAGCTGTTCAACTTCCACTAAAGATTTTGACAGTCCGGCTAGTCCAGTCCTTTCATGCTCCAATAAACCCTTTGCGTATGTCCAACCTTTTCCTTCTTCTCCTATTCTATTTTCAACAGGAACTTTTACATCAGTAAAGTGAACTGTATTAACAGTGTGAGATCCTCCAAGAGTAATAATCGGCTTTACTTCTATGCCTTCTTGTTTCATTGGAAATAAAAGAAATGTAATACCTTGTTGTTTAATACCTGAATCATCCGTTCTTGTTAAACAAAAGATCCAATCAGCTACATGAGCTAAAGTTGTCCACATTTTTGAGCCATTGACGGTGTAATATGTGCCATCTTCCGATAGAACGGCTTTTGTTTTTAAATTTGCTAAATCTGATCCTGCTCCGGGTTCTGAGTACCCCTGACACCAATTAACCTTTCTATCTCTAATGTCTGGCATAAA
>CACAIY010000036.1 GCA_902532675.1 uncultured SAR86 cluster bacterium | reverse complement strand
ATTATATAAGCCCCCTGCTTGGGCCCAGTTGCAGATTCTACCCAACATGTTCGGAATATGCCCTTCAGGCTATAGAGACTTACGGCGTTTTTAAAGGTGGGTTTTTGGCTATTAAAAGGATCTTAAAATGTAACCCGTGGGGCGGTAGTGGAGCTGACCCGCTGCCTGAGGAAAAATAAATGGACTTCACAAAAACAGCACTGATAACGGCAATAGCAATTACTCTTTATTATTTGCTTCTCCAGTGGCCTAACGACACTCAGGTCTATGAAGCTAATAGTGAATTGCCCATAGAAAATAAGACTTTAATTGATAGTAATGACTCACTAACAGATACCCTGTCGCCAATGGAAAGTGTTAGCGCTCCTTCTGTGCCTGTTACTGTTGCAGGAAAGATGTATGAGGTGGGCAATGAAGATTTGCTTTTGTATGTTGACGCCAACAGCGGCCAAGTTATTGGCTCAAAACTGCTTTCATTTAAGGAAGATTTAGGGGGAGAAAGTTCTTTAAGTTTGTTTGGTGAGGTGGGTGGAAATTTATATTTAGGCAACAGCGGCTTTTACTCAACAAGCCAAGGATATTTAAAGCCAAATTTTTCAAACCTAAGCTCAAAAAGAGGAGCTGATGGTTCTGTGTCGTTTGTCTTAAGTGGTGAAAATAATAGCCTGTTTTTTGAAAGAAAGATGACATTCCAAGAGCGCGGTTACTCTGTTGTTGTGGAAGACGCAATTACCTCTGATCTTGGTTCCGAGGTAAGCCTAACTCCATATGTTGTTATAGAAAGAAACAGCATTAATGAGTCGGGGGGTGGTTTCTTAAATCCTGAAAATTTTGCTTATTTAGGGCCTGTTTTTTCTACACAAGAAGATGTGTATGAAAAGTATGATTTTGGGGATATAAATGAAGCCGCCTACAGAAAAACATCCCAAGGCGGATGGGTTGCCTTAATACAACATTATTTTTTAACGGCGTGGATACCGGACCAAAATGAATCATATAAATACCAAGGCCAATGGAGTGAAGGCTCTAAGAGGTATGTCCTGGGTTACACCGCTCAAAACAAGGTTCTTTCACCGGGGGGCAAGGTTAACACCAACAACACGCTGTATGTTGGCCCGAAATATCCAGCTGAACTCTCAAAAATACAAGAAAACCTCGACCTAACAGTGGACTATGGGTTCTTGTTTTGGCTTGGTAAGCCCATGTACTGGGTTTTAGAAAAGGGTGATGGCTTTTTCAATAATTGGGGTCTGGCTATTATTTTCTTAACAATAATTGTAAAACTTTTAACTTGGCCGCTCTCGGCCAAAGCATACACCTCCATGGGAAAAATGAGGCTTTTAATGCCGCAACAACTAGAAATCCAGGCAAGACACGCAGACGACAAACAAAAGGCAGGCCAAGAAATGATGGAGCTCTATAAAAAAGAGGGCGTAAATCCGCTTGGGGGCTGCTTACCTATGCTTTTACAGATGCCTTTTTTTCTGGCCTTTTATTGGGTTTTATTAGAAACAGTTCAATTAAGGCATTCTGGTTTTCTTTGGCTTGAGGACCTCTCGGCAATGGACCCTTATTTTATATTGCCAATTTTGAATGCGGTTGGCATGTATTGGTCTCAAAAAATGACCCCATCGCCCCCAAGCGCAGACCCCATGCAGGCAACAATGATGAAGTTTATGCCTGTTATGTTTGGGGTAATGTTTGCCTGGTTTCCTTCTGGTCTTGTGCTTTACTGGCTAACCAACATGTTTATTCAAATTGTCCAGCAGTGGTGGTATGCGAGAACCCCCATCTCAAGTAAATAAAATAGGTGACTGAATCTACCATTATTGCGCCTGCTTCTGCGCCCGGAAGGGGTGGCATTTCCGTTATTCGCATATCTGGACCACAGTCTCTGGCCGTGGCAGAGTCGCTCTGCGGAAAGTTGGAAGAGCCTTGGAGGTTTAAGCACTGCAAAATTATCAACCAAGATGGTGATGTTCTTGATACTGGTTTGGTGGTTTTTTTTAAATCACCTCACTCATACACTGGGGAGGATGTGGTGGAGGTTCACTGTCATGGAAATCCCAGGTTGGTGGATTTGATTGTGGCAGAGGGTGTTGCTTGTGGCGCTCGGGTTGCGGAACCCGGGGAGTTTACAAAAAGAGCCTACCTTAACAACAAAATAGATTTGGCTCAGGCAGAGGGTGTTGCCGACTTGATAGAGGCGAAGACGGAACAGGCGGTCTTGGCGGCCCACGGCTCTTTATCTGGTAAGTTTTCTTCAGATATTAATGCCTGCATAGATTCGTTGGTTGCCAGCAGGGTTTTCGTTGAGGCCTCGCTTGATTTCCCTGAAGAGGAAACCGGGGATGAGGATTTAAATAGAGTGGGCCTGGAAATCAAAAAACAATTAAGCTTCATTGAAAGCTCTTTGTCTTCAGCCAAGAAGGGGGTTTTGGTGCGGGAGGGTTTTAGTGTGGTTATTGTGGGACCTCCAAACGCCGGAAAATCTACCCTTCTTAATGCGCTTTCCCAAAAAGATTTAGCGATAACGTCTGGAACGCCCGGAACTACAAGAGACTCTATTAGGGTTGAGTTAAACCTTGGTGGTGTGGTGGTAGAGCTGGTGGACACGGCTGGGCTTAGAAAAAGTCCCGACAACAAAATAGAAGAAGAGGGCATGAAAAGGGCGCGCTCTGCGCTTGAGGAGGCCAGCCTTGTGTTGTGTGTTTTTGATGCAACTAAAGAAGAAGAAATGGAACCCATTAATAAAGACACCATCAAGGTCTTCAATAAATGCGATCTTTTGGCAAAGGTCCCAGACATGGGCAGCGGAGAGGTGTTTGTTTCTGCTGAGACTGGCGTGGGTCTCGATAACTTGGTGGAGTTAATTTTGGTTAAGCTTGGATTGGGCGAGGAGACGACCCTTCTCTCAAGAAGAAGGCATGTTGTTTGTTTGCAAGAGTGTCAGGCCGACCTTTCTAGGGCTGTTTGTTCTTTCGAGGAGGGGGTGGGGCTGGAGTTGGTTGCTGAAAGTCTTTTATCAGCGCAGAACAGTCTTGGAAAAATAACTCGTCCCTTGTCTTCTGATGATTTGCTGGGGGAAATTTTTTCTGAGTTTTGTATAGGAAAATAGCTGTTTATAAGTTGTGATGTGGTGTGCTTGTTTTGTGAATTTTATTTTTTGTCCCCAATCAGTACAGACACGCGCACAACCTTTCAAGAAAAAACACTTGTGGTTGGACTTGCAAAACAACCTTGTGGGCGCTGTTGTTGTTTTGGTTTTGCACAGGACGCCCCTGCATCAATAACAACAAGTTATAATATTATTAATATATTAATGAATAATAAATTTATTTTTTTAAGTTGTGGATAAGTATCAAATTATAGTAATTGGGGGAGGTCATGCAGGGGTAGAGGCTGCAGCCGCGGCTGCCAGAATGGGCGCACACACCTGTTTGATTACACACAGTGCTGAAAAAATAGGAGAGATGTCTTGCAATCCAGCCATAGGAGGGATAGGGAAGAGCCATCTCGCGAAAGAGGTAGACGCCCTGGGCGGATTAATGGCAAGGGCAGCAGATATGGCCGGCATACATTACAGGGTGCTCAACTCTACGAAAGGCCAGGCGGTGAGGGCCACGAGAGTCCAAACTGACAGAGACCTTTACAAATTAGCCATTCAGAAGCTACTTAAAGAATGCGACATCTTGACCGTTCTGGAGTCATCAGTGGAGGACATAATTATTAAAGGAGAAGAAGTGTGTTCTGTGCTGACCAACCAAGGTCAAACAATAATTGCTGAAAAATTAGTTTTAACAACAGGAACGTTTTTGGGTGGGGTTATGCACACAGGCCTAGAACAAAAACCCGGAGGCAGGGTGGGAGACCCGCCAAGCATAAAGCTCGCAGAAAGATTAAGAAAACTTCCTTTGTCAGTAGGCAGGCTAAAGACAGGAACACCCCCAAGACTGCACAAGAAATCGATTGACTGGACGAAACTATCCCCTCAGCCAGGTGACTCACCAACCCCACTCCTGTCATACACTTCAAACGAGAAAAATAGACCCAAACAAGTAGAGTGCTTTATGACCAGAACCAACAAAAAAACCCATGAGATTATTAGAGGGTCTTTAGATCAGTCTCCAATGTATTCCGGCGTTATTGAGGGCGTTGGGCCAAGATACTGTCCCTCAATAGAAGACAAAGTAGTAAGGTTTGCGGAGAGAGACTCACACCAAATTTTTGCAGAACCCGAAGGCCTTAACTCCGACTTAATTTACCCAAACGGAATATCAACCAGTCTCCCTCACGAGTCCCAAGAGAGCTTCGTCAGGTCCATAAGAGGATTTGAGGAAGCAGAGATAGTAAGGCCGGGGTATGCAATAGAATACGATTACTTTAACCCAACAGGACTTAAACATAGCCTGGAAACTAGATGCACCAAAGGTCTGTATTTTGCTGGCCAAATAAATGGAACAACCGGATACGAAGAAGCGGCGGCGCAAGGACTTCTGGCGGGCATAAACGCCACCCTAGCCCTAACAGAACAAGAGCCGTTAGTTCTAGGGAGGCACGAAGCATACATGGGCGTGCTGGTTGACGACCTGGTAAGCCTGGGAACAAAAGAGCCATACAGAATGTTCACCAGCAGAGCCGAATACAGGCTGATAATGAGGGAAGACAACGCGGACATGAGGCTAACTGAGAGAGGAAAAAAATTAGGCCTAGTCCAGGACAGGCTGTGGGAGTTTTATGAAGACAAAAAGAACACGGCCCAAAAAGAACTGACAAGGCTGGAACAAGAAAAAATATCACCCAACACAAAAGAAGCCAACCTCCTTGAAAAGGAAACGGGAGAAAGGCTGAGCTCGTCAAAAACCCTGAAAGAGGTCTTAAAACGCCCCAAGGTGTTGTATGGCCACCTGCCAGGAAAGTTAGACGGAATTAAAAGGAGCGCCGTAGACGAGATAGAGGCCTCGGTAAAATATGCTGGGTATATAGAAAGACAAAGAACGGACATCGAAAGGTTGCAAAAAAACGAAAACACAAAAATACCCAACACGGTCGATTACCAAAACGTTATAGGTCTCTCAAACGAGGTAAAACAAAAACTTTCCGAGGCTCGACCTCAAAGCCTCGCAAGAGCTTCAAGGCTTCCTGGGGTTACGCCAGCCGCAATTTCACTTTTAATGGTCCACTTAAAAAAAGAAAGAAAACGAAAAGCAAGTTGAAGGAAGCGGCCAAAACCAAACAATACACAGAGCTGATTCGGTCCTGGAACAAAACCCACAACCTTGTATCGCAAAGCCAAGCTCAAAACCTAGACCAACACATAGAGGACTCCCTTTCTG
>CACAIY010000035.1 GCA_902532675.1 uncultured SAR86 cluster bacterium | reverse complement strand
CCTTTTTTCTTCTATTGTTTAAAACCTTCCTTCCGCCCAAGGTAGCATTTCTGGCCCTAAAGCCATGCGTTCTTGCTCTTTTTATTTTGCTTGGTTGATAAGTTCTTTTCATAGGTTACCCCTAAAGGCCAACAAGGATGCGCATCATAGAGTTTTTACTAAAAATTAACAAGCAAAAACATTAAAACAATATATTAACAAGTTATCCACAGAAAATATCTGTGGTTATACTGTGGATAAGTTTGTTAATTTATATATAATTCTTTTTTATGTCAGATTTACATTTTTGGGGAGAATGCAAGAAAACTCTAGAAAGGGACCTTACTGTTGAAGAGTATTCTACCTGGATTGCCCCATTAATGCTAGAAGAGAATAACGGCTCAAACCCTTTGTCTTACAGTGTTTTAGCACCAAACAAGTTCATTTCTGATTGGGTTGAAGACAATTATGGTTCGACCATAAAAGAAAGGCTGTCAGCAATAACAAGCAACAGAGACCTTAATTTACAGTTTGAAATTTATGTGGATTATCAGGAGGGAGCGGAAAGGGATGAAAAAGCTGCAGACATTTCTACTGAAGAAAAGCTAGTTAGCCCCAAGAAAAGTAATTTAATCCCAGAATTTACTTTCAGTTCGTTTGTGGAGGGAAAGTCCAATCATATTGCGTTGGCTGCCTCTAGACAAATAGGTGAGGGCCTAAAGAATTCCTACAACCCTTTATTTATATATGGCGGTGTGGGTTTAGGAAAAACCCACCTAATGCATGCTGTTGGAAACGAGCTTTTAGTGAAAGATTCTACAAAAAAAATAGCATATGTGCATTCAGAGAGGTTCGTGAGTGATATGGTTAAATCACTACAATTAGGAGCAATTAGTGAATTTAAGCAATACTACAGATCATTAGACGCCCTGTTGATTGATGACATACAGTTCTTTGCAAAAAAAGAACAATCGCAAGAAGAGCTTTTTCACACCTTCAATTCGCTCCTAGAAAGAGGCAGCCAAATGATCTTAACTTGTGACAGATACCCTAAAGAAATAGACGGCCTAGAGGATAGATTAAAATCTAGATTGGGCTGGGGACTGCCTGTTGTTATAGAGCCACCGGAACTAGAAACAAGGGTG
The DNA here is from genome assembly GCA_902532675.1 of uncultured SAR86 cluster bacterium. Lineage (GTDB taxonomy): Bacteria > Pseudomonadota > Gammaproteobacteria > Magnimaribacterales > Magnimaribacteraceae. The sequence goes on along the minus strand of CACAIY010000035.1, from coordinate 5,923 downwards.
GCGATACTTTTAAGTAAGGCCAGGTCTATGAACCATGAAATAGATGAGGAGTCGGCTTTCTTTATTGCTCAGAAAGTTAGGTCAAATGTTAGAGAACTTGAAGGGGCCTTAAAAAGAGTGGTGGCAAACTCTAATTTCACAGGAAGGCCTATAACTATTGATTTAATAAAGGATTCCCTTAAGGATTTATTGGCCATACAAGCCAGACAGGTAAGTGTTGAAAATATTCAAAAAACAACAGCAGAATACTACAACATCAAACTAAGTGATTTATTGTCAAAAAGAAGAAGTAGGTCTGTGGCCCGCCCAAGACAAATGGCTATGTTTTTGGCTAAAGAACTAACAAATTACAGCTTGCCCGAAATAGGTGAATCGTTTGGGGGCCGAGACCATACAACCGTTATACATGCTTGTAAAAAAATAAAAGAGCTGAGAGATTTTAATTTAGACATTGAGGAAGATTATAGAAAACTTCTAAGGGTTTTAACTATATAATTGTATCTATGAAATTTACTGCTGAAAAATCTCAAATAGTTGATTCTTTACAAAACGCAGCTGCAGTAGCCGAGCGCAGACAGACCATCCCCATACTTGCAAACCTTAGGCTTAAAGCGTCTTCTGGTAAGCTTGAGGTGACCGCAACAGACCTTGAGATCCAAATAAAAAACTATTCAGATTTATTGTCTATTGAAGAAGAGGGAGAAACTACAGTTTCTGCTAGAAAAATGTCTGAACTTTGCAGATCTTTGCCTGATGCCGAAAATGTTGATTTTTTACTAAAAGACGGAAAACTTACTGTTAGTTCTAAAAATTTTCATGGTGATTTTGCCACCATATCAGCTGATGATTTTCCTGAGCTTGAAGTTAACGAAGAGCAAGAGAGTACAGAGGTCCAGTCAGGAGCCTTAAAAAGAATTCTTACAAAAACTTCGTTCTCTATGGCCTCTCAAGATGTCAGGTATTATTTAAACGGCTTGCTTTTGGAGCTTACAGAGGGTGAGCTTAAAGGGGTTGCAACAGATGGGCACAGGCTAGCTGTTTCTTCTTCAAAGGCAGAAGGAAATGACCTTGAGATGCGAAATATCCTACCAAGAAAGGCTGTATTAGAACTTGCAAAGCTACTTCCGCCTGAGGATACACCTATAGCACTGCTTGTTGGGCCTACATATATCGGCATTAAAACTGAAGTTTTAAACTTTTCTTCTAAACTTATAGATGGCAAATACCCTGACTATGAAAAGGTGTTTCCTTCTGGAGACCCTCTTCCTTTGCTGGTTGGCAAAGAGACCTTGCAGTCAGCTCTTTCTAGAGCATCCGTGCTTTCTAATGAGAAATACAGAGGCGTAAGGTTCGAGCTTTCGAAAGGGTCCTTAAAGTTGACAGCAAACAACCCAGAGCAAGAATCTGCGGAAGAGGTCCTAGAAGTAGACTACCAGGGTACAGATCTAGAGGTGGGTTTTAATATCGGATACTTAATTGATGTTCTGGGCTCTCTTGAAGAAGATACAGTTAAGTTTGAATTTTATGGAGAAGATTCAAGTTGCGTAATAAAAGAGCCAGATTCTGAAAAAGAGGTTTACGTCATCATGCCAATGAGGCTCTAATGCCTATTAATAGAGTCTATCTTGAAAATTTTAGACTTTTTAAGAAAAAAGACTTAATCCTTTCTGAAGATAAAAATTTTATACAAGGACTAAACGGTTCTGGCAAAACCTCTGTGCTAGAGTCTATAGATATGCTTGTTAATAGTAAGTCTTTTCGAACCATTAAAAGCAAGGAGTGCATAAACCATAAGGCAGATTCTTTTCAAATATCTTTAAAGGGCTCTTTTATGAACCAAGAAGCAAGCATGCAATGTTCTAATAACACAAATGGCAGGTTGAGTTTCTCTAGAAAATTAAACAACAAAAGTACAAAAAGTAACGCAATTCTATTTCTTCAAACCGTTTTAGCAAAAAACCTTAGGATGATAGAGGGAGAGCCTGACCTCAGAAGAGAGCATTTAAATAATTTAATGTTTCACGTGAAACCATCTTCTTATAAAAAATATACGGCTTATAACAAAGCTCTTAAACAAAGAAATAGGTGCCTTAAACAAAAGTTAGATAAATCGGAGATTTTAATCTGGACAGAGCAACTAGCAGCACTCGGAGTTAGTTTAAGCAAAGAACAATACGAGTTCTTTAATAGATATAAAGATACTTTAATTAAAAGCTTAAAACGGTCTTCAGCAGAACAAAAGTTAAATTTCTTAGAAGAAGCAGAAGTTAAATTTGTAAAAGGATGGGAGCGCTCTAAGTCACTACTTAATGCCATGCAAGAAACAGTAGATAAAGATCTTGCAATTGGGTATACCGGCCAGGGCCCACACAGAATGGACTGTATCTATTATATAAAAGGAAAAAAAGCATCTTCTATTTTGTCCAGAGGACAGCTTAAACTATTGATTTTATTAATCTTTTTAATAAATCATGACCTCATTAATTCCTTTGCGGAGAGTGACACTGTTTTATTAATAGACGACCTTGGGTCTGAGTTAGATTTAGAGAACTTAGAGTTCGCTCTTTCAGAAATCTCTAAAGCGCCTAACCAGGTTATTTTGACAGGAATTAAGGGCGAAGAACTTGAAAAAATAGTGTCTAATTTTAGTAATTTTAAAAGGATTAATTTATAAATTTATATTAAAATAAGTAGATGCCAGCAAAGAAAAAAGCAGCAACAACAAAAAACCCAAAAACCCCAAAAAAAGAACCAAAAAAAGCATCCAAAAAGGCTGCATCAAAGCCCTCTAAAAAGCCCGCAAAAAAGAAGACAAGCGATTCTTATGATTCTTCAAACATAACCGTATTGAAGGGCCTTGAGGCAGTAAAGAAAAGGCCAGGGATGTATATCGGAGATACGGATGATGGCACGGGGCTTCACCACATGGTCTATGAAGTGGTCGACAATTCAATAGACGAAGCTTTGGCTGGCCATTGCGACGAAATAACAGTAAAAATTCTATCAGACGACAGCGTTGTCGTAATAGACAACGGAAGAGGGATTCCTACAGATAAACATGAAGAAGGGGTGTCGGCTGCAGAGGTAATCATGACTAAACTTCATGCTGGAGGAAAATTTGACGACAACTCTTATAAAGTTTCTGGCGGACTTCATGGAGTTGGTGTTTCTGTTGTGAACGCACTTTCAGAAGAGTTAAAACTTACAATTCACAGAGGCGGGAAGATCCACGAACAAACTTATTCAGATGGAAAGCCTACCAGCAAGCTTAAGGTTGTAGGGAAGACGGACAAGACGGGCACAGAGGTTATGTTTGTTCCCTCGGTAACAACATTTTCAAATATCCTTTTTGACTACGACATATTAGAGGCTAGGCTCAGAGAGTTATCTTTTTTAAATTCTGGATTAAAAATTAATCTTGAAGACGAAAGAACTTCTAAGAAAAAAGAATTTATTCACAAAGGAGGGCTGGCTGAGTTTGTTGCCTTTTTAAACAAAAAAAGAACCACAGTTAATTCCATATTTCATTTTGTACAAGAATCCAAAGATGGAATAACTATTGAAGTCTCGTTGCAATGGAATGATGGTTATCAAGAAAACATTCAGTGCTATACAAACAATATTAAACAAAGGGATGGCGGAACCCACTTGGTAGGATTTAGAACAGCGCTAACAAGAACTTTAAATAATTATATGGAAAGGGAGGGCATGAATAATAAAGAAAAAGTCTCCACTTCAGGTGACGATGCTAGAGAAGGCTTAGTAGCAATTGTTTCAGTTAAAGTACCTGATCCAAAATTTTCCTCTCAAACAAAAGATAAGCTGGTTTCTTCAGAAGTAAGGCCAGTAGTTGAACAAGAGGTATATAAAGCTCTTTCAGAATTCTTGCTGGAGAATCCAGCAGAAGCCAAGTTAATAGCTACTAAGATAATTGAAGCCGCGCGAGCTCGGGAGGCAGCAAGAAAGGCAAGAGAGCTTACTAGAAGAAAGGGTGCCTTCGAAGGAGGAGGGCTTCCTGGAAAGCTTTCAGACTGTCAGGAAAAAGATCCGGCTAAAAGTGAAATTTATTTAGTTGAGGGAGAGTCAGCAGGGGGATCTGCAAAACAAGGAAGAGACAGACATTTTCAAGCCATACTTCCCATGAAAGGGAAAATTCTTAATGTTGAGAAGGCTCGCTTAGACAAAGTCCTTTCTTCTGAAGAAATAATTATCCTAATCACCGCCCTAGGGTGCGGGATAAAAGGAGAAGACTGGCAAGAAGAAAAGCTGAGGTATCACAGAATTATAATTATGACAGATGCGGATGTTGATGGTTCTCACATACGAACACTTTTATTAACATTGTTTTACAGACAAATGCCAGAGCTTATAGAAAAGGGTTACATATATATTGCCCAACCTCCCCTGTATAAATTAAAGAAAGGAAAGCAAGAAACCTACGTAAAAGATGACACTGAACTTAGAGAGCTTTTAGTTGCAGAAATCTTAGATGATGCACAACTTGTTTTAAATAAAAAAGGAGAGTCTATTAGCGGAGAGGCCCTCGGAAAATTTATTTCGCAACATGAAAAAGTTCAATCATTAGTTAATGGTCTTACACACAACTATCCTATTGAGTTACTTGAAAGCATAAAGCATGTGGAAATATTAAAAGGACTCGAGAAAGAAAAAGACGTAAAGGCTTGGTGCAAGTCCATAGAGAAGTATTTAAATAATAATGCGCACCAGGGCTTTGCCTGGTCTGTGGCAGCGCTAAAAAATGAAGAGAGCGGCATTACGGAACCAAACGTTAATCTGACAAAGCACGGAACATCTTCCTACTGGGTATTAAATAAAGCATTCTTTAGATCGAAGGCCTATAAAGACATAGCAACACACGGAGCTGACATGTCCGACATTTTCAGCAAAGACAGTTATTTTGAAATTAATTCCAAAAAGATACCGGTTGATAACTTTGCAAATGCTCTTGAAGAGGTTTTATTAATTTCTGAGCGGTCATTTACTAAATCTAGGTATAAGGGACTTGGAGAAATGAATGCAGACCAGCTCTGGGACACCACCATGAATCCAGACATGAGAATTCTGGGCCAGGTTAGTGTAGAGGACGCCCAAGTGGCGGATGATCTTTTCCACGCCCTAATGGGCGATGAAGTGGAGCCCAGAAGGGACTTCATTGACGAAAACGCAAAGCTAGTAGTTAATCTTGACGTTTAGTCAGAAAGATTTAAATTCTTTTCAGTCCAGGTTCTAACTTCTGCAGCAGTTTTTTTAGAATCTACCACTTCAATTGGTTCACCTATAAACAACTTTATAGTTCCAGGTTGTTTTATGAATTTATGGGCAGGCCAGCAATCCCCTGAGTTGTGACAAATAGGCAATACCTTAACGTTATTTCGTTTGGCCAGCTCAAAACTACTTCTGGCATAATGGCCCACCTTACCCGCCTCTACTCTAGTTCCTTCTGGAAACAACAAAACAAATAGGCCTTCTTGAAGCCTCTTAGACCCCTCATCTAGAGTTTGAAGAATTGCTTGTTTAGGCTTACTTCTGTTAATGGCAATTGGGCGAAGCAAGCTCATTGCCCAACCCCAAAGAGGAATGTATAGAAGCTCTCTTTTTAATAAAGTGCATAGGGGGTGAAAAAAGTATTGCATGGAAAAAGTCTCCCATTGCCCTTGGTGGTTAGAAACAATAACGCAAGGCTGGGTTGGTATATGTTCCTCTCCCACAACCGTTAGTTTGATATTGCAAGTAATGTAAAGGAACCAATTGGCAAATTTGGGCCACAAAGAAAAAAACTTTAAACGGTTATTCAGAGACAAGAATGGCCCTAATACGCAAGCCAAAAAACTTGCCAATAAACCAGATCCAAGATACCCAATATAAAAAATAAATGATCTCAAGTAAGTCATTTAAGCTTCTT
>CACAIY010000034.1 GCA_902532675.1 uncultured SAR86 cluster bacterium | reverse complement strand
AGAAATTGAATTTGATTCAGTGACGTCCAGTTCAGGAAATACCAGAGAAGAGATACTCGCAGAACAAGAAACTGAAGAGGCTCTTCAGGGAAGGGCTGTCATGGAAATGATCAATAATTCTCCTCATTACAAAGAAGCTGTTCCGGAGACTGGTCTGGTAACTTCAACGAAAGAATTTATCTCTGAACCTGACAGAAATACAATAAAAATTCAATACATTAGGCCAGACACTGATGAAGAACTTCCGTGCGTATACTATATCCATGGTGGAGGCATGATGGTCAGCTCGTGTTTTGATGAACTGTATGCCGCTTGGGGAAGATGCATAGCTAGGCAAGGAGTAGCTGTGGCTATGGTTGATTTCAGAAATGCCATGTGGCCCTCCTCCGCACCAGAAATAGAACCTTATCCTGCTGGCCTTAATGACTGCGTCTCTGGTTTGAAATGGGTCCACACTAATGCCAAAGAACTTAATTTAGATAAAGATAAATTAATCATTGCCGGTGAAAGTGGTGGGGGCAATTTAACTATTGCTACAAGCCTAAAGCTTAAACAAGATGGAGACATAGGATTAATAAAAGGTCTATATGCACTATGCCCTTACATAGCTGGACATTGGCCTCTCCCTGAAAATCCTTCTTCAGAAGAAAACGAAGGAATATTGCTAACGTTGCACTCTGAGCATGAATATTCCCATGGAGCTACAATTTATGGATTAGAAGCCTATAAAAATAAAGATCCTCTTGCATGGCCAAGTTTTGCAACTGAAGAAGATGTTAAAGGTCTTCCTAAGACATATATTATCGTTAATGAATTAGATCCACTAAGAGACGAAGGAGTTAACTTTTATAGATTGCTTAGAGAAGCAGATGTGGAAGCTCAATGTAGGCAGGTTATGGGGTCTGTTCACGGCACTGAAATCTTTTTAGGATGCCCAGAAGTAAGTGATGAAACGGCAGTGAGCATTGCTAACTTCGTAAGAAATTAATTCACGATAAGTAGTTAAAAATGAAGAGGTGTTTTATGAAAAAAATATACTTTATATCAATCTTTCTAATTTTATTTTCTGGAACTAATTTTTCTCATGGAAAAATTGGTTATAACTCAGGTTTAGATAGAACAATTTCTTTTCCAGACACTGAAGATTATTTAACTTTATCTACTGACCTACATACACACTCTGTTTTTTCTGATGGCCATGTATGGCCCAACATAAGAGTAGCAGAAGCTCAAAAAGATAGTATTGATGTATTAGCGATAACAGAACATTTAGAGTACCAACCCCACATCAATCAAATACCCCATGAGGATAGAAACTCTTCTTATGTTGAGGCAAAAAAATCTGCTTCAGGCAGTGATCTAATTGTCATTAATGGATCTGAGATAACTCGAGAGATGCCTCCAGGACATATAAATGCTGTTTTCGTTCAAGACGCAAACAAACTTCATAACATGGACCCTAAATTACTACCCGAAGCCAAGGAGCTTATTGAAGAAAGAGCTCAAGGTGCAGAATTACCAGAAGAAGAAATGCGAGTCATTGAAAACTATGCGTTAGGTAATTTATGGCCTGCTCTAGAAGCTTTGGTAGAAGCAAAAAAACAAGGTGCATTTGTTTTCTGGAATCACCCAATGTGGGGATCTCAAGCACCCGATGGAATTGCAAGGTTAGATGAAATGCACAAAGAATTTATAGAAAAAGGTTTACTGCATGGAATTGAGATCGTTAATACAAACACCTACTCGGAAGAAGCATTCAATATAGCTCTAGAAAATAATTTAGCTCTTATAGGAACTTCAGACGTACACAATTTAATTGAATGGGATTACGACGCTTCAAAAAATGAACACAGGCCAATTACTTTAGTGTTTGCTAAAGAAAGAAATGAAGAATCAATCAAAGAAGCTTTATTTGCTAGAAGAACAGTGGTCGTCTTTAAAGATAAACTGATGGGAAAAAGTGAAAATCTAATACCTCTTTTAGAATCTATTATAAGCGTCTCTTCTAACGGATACACTAAAGGGACTCAGATTCTAAAGATGGAAATTAAAAATAATTCTTCCGCTAATATGGTTCTACAAAACCTATCAGATGTTAACTTTTCGAATAACGACGACTTGATGACAATTCCTAAGAACGGAAAAATCAATCTTCAAGTTAAAACGTTAGAGAACCTAGAAAGTTTAAATTTAAAATTTAAAGTATTGAACGCTTTGACTGCCCCTAAAGAAAACCCGATAGTAGAATTTAGGATTAAAACTTAAATTAAATTCTTTTCTTTTAGATGACTTATCAGTTGCTTATCGTGGGTAGTAACGGCTGAAAACCCCTCTCTTAAGGCAGGTTTCCATTTGGGGTTTGAAGAAGATTCAACCTTGTCGCCCATAATAGTTACTCTTTGGATTACCCTTTCGCCTTCAAAATCATTTACTACGTAATGCTGTGTAGATCGATTGTCCCACATCGCAATAGTACCCTCAGTCCAGTGATATCTGATGGTAAATTGTGGTTGCTGTACCCATTTAGTTAGATGGGCCAAAAGCATGTCACTTTCATCTTTACTCATCTCTACAATTCTTCTCGTGAAGTGTTCATTAACATATAGAACTTTCTTACCTGTTTCTGGATGAACTCTTACTACGGGATGTATTGCTGTTTTATCTGGCCTACCGTGTGGTCTTGCATCATGTAATGCGGTTATACCTTCACAAAGATACTTTAAAGGGTCTGAAAGAGCTTCATAGGCAGCAGATAAATTGCTCCACATAGTATCGCCTCCTAAATCAGGACATTTGACCATATGAAGAACTGACATTAGAGCAGGAGAATCTTGAAAAGTAATATCGGTATGCCATTCATCAGCTATTCCACCTTCTGAGGCAGTTAATTCAAAAACCTTTGGATGTTTAACGTTATTATTTTTCTTTAAATTAGGATGCCCTTCTAGTTCTCCAAATTTTGATCCAAATTCCACATGCTCATCAATACTAATCTTCTGACCAGGGAAGAAAAGAACCATATTTTCGTTTAAAGCATCTTTAATCTCACTAACCTCTAAATCGGATACTTCACTAAGATTTACACCAGTGATTTCGGCTCCTAAAGCAGTTGATAGTCGAGAAATTTTTAGGCTCATATTATTTAAGACTCTACATGGAATAACTTATTGTAAATTCTCCATTCATCATCTTTTTTTAAAAAAGACAGGGTATCTACAAAAACATGGCCAATATAACCGTCTCTAACCCTAACGCAGGCGGTCTCACCAGCTATATCGCATGAAATTATTTCTAAAAGAACATCTTCACCCTTTTCTTTTGGAGAAGGTTGCTGACCTTCAACAAATTTAGCAAATTGATCAACTGTCATTTCTGCTAAACCAGTTTCCATATAGCCCGTGATCATTGCATTTTTATAAAATGCTTGGTGCACTTTCTCGGCACTTGATTCATGCATGCTGTCGAAATATAGCTGAACGCCTTGTTCAATTTTTTGTCTATCATCCACGATAAGCTCCTTTTATATAAGTTAACGGATTAAAAATAATTCTTTCAGGTATATATTCTGCCCCTGGCATACCTCTTTCTATCATATAAGGCTTTAAAGCTTCAATTGCTTTTGGTTCATCATAATGGCAGATACGTGGGTACATATGGTGCATAGTATGGATTTGCATTGAATGATTAAAAAATCTAGGTATTTTATTTGTCCAAAACCGAGTGTCTTTATACCTACCTGGTTCAAGTCCTGCATGAGGTTGATAAGAAAATACAATTCCTAAATAACAAGTCGCGATTCGTTTAGGCATCCACCAAAGTAACAATGTTTCCAAAGGAAAAAATATAGCTAACACTATATTCGCTAAGTAATAAATAAGAGTTACAGCGGAGCCTTTTTCTAAAGTTTCTGAGAATTTAGGATCTTCTTCTGAAAGTTTCTCAACAATTTCAATTATTCTTCCATTAGGGCTATATTGATCATTGATATTTTTAGCACATTCAAGCCAACTATTTACGTGGGTATGGAAATAATCAGGATCTCTTTCAGGATCATTGGTGTGAGCATGATGCTTTAAGTGAGTGGCTTTTAGAATGTCATGAGATTGCGAAAGTGGGATTAAGGTTATGTGACCAACTAAAGAGTCTAACCATTTTAAATTTTTCCTTCCACCTGATAAATGACCATGTTGACCTGCGTGTGAAGGTAAATAGGCACAACACGTAGACAAAATCACCACAATACTTCCAAGCCATAAAGGGACCAATCCTTGAACGACCAAAATCCAAGTCGTGAGCCATACAGTAAATTGACCAAGACCTATAAGAATCATCTCCCATTCGATTCTTCCCATAAAAGTCCGTGCTAATTTTCTCTCAGCTTCTATAGATAGATCTTTAATACTATTATCTAAGTTATCCATCCCCATCCTTTTCGTTTTGCTTGTAAGCCAAAAAGAAAACCTAAAAAATAACCTATAGAAGAAACGAGAAGGCTTGCTCCTAAAGCAAAAAATAGACAGGCTCCAAATATACTTCCCCAGAACAAAAGTCCAAACAGAACTAAATACCAATCTTCAAAAAACTTATTAAAAGATTCCATATATCCTCATTTTAGACCAAAAAATCTAATAGGTAGGCCTATTCTTCAGATTTCTCTGATTTGCTGATTAAATAACCTGGTCTTAATTTTAAATTATCTGGAAAAACTGTTGATCTTAAGGTTTTTTCACCTTCCCAAAATATGTCTTTAAAAGGCATTTTTGGGAATCCTTCCGCTCCATGCTCAGCAGATTCGATGCCTTGAGCTTTGTCTAACACACATGAGTCTTCAATCTCTTTATCAGAAGGCATTTGTATCATCTCGTCTTCATGTCCTTTACCTAGTCTTTTAGGCTCAGGCAAACCTAAACGTATGTATTGTTCTGAAGGACACTCATTTCTAGCCATTTCTCTGATCATCAGCTCAATCATTTGTTTTTCTATGTCCACATCAATTAGAGGTTTAGTTTGACCTGGATCATTCTTAACATCGAAAAGTAAAGTTGCTGTTCTGCCTCTCCCCAAAGGGTTATCTTTTGCAGAAAAGATAGGAAAAGATCTTGTAGGAATCTGCATAACTTTGCAGCCTTTCATAAAACCAAAACCTTCAACTTTCTCCCATTCCTGTAGTTCTCTCGGGGAAAACCTGTTTTTCATGTGGGTTGGCATTAGAGTGTAATCATAAAGAGGCTTGTTATCTTCTGTAGTTGTAGCTCTCATATATACGTACTGACCATCCGTTACATTAACTTGCCCTCCCATTACGCCGTACAAAGAAGCTTTACGAATTTCTTTATCATCTTCAAGAAAATCAAAAATTGCCTTTCCTTGCATATCTTCTGTTAGAGGAATGTCAAAATAATCCAAAATAGTTGGTCCTAAATCAATTGTTTGAGCTAATGCATTACTTTTTTTATTTATTTCATTTGATTTCCGAGGATCGTATGCCCAAAAAGGAATATGAGCGATCTCTTGAAAGAACGGGGTAACAACCTTAGCCCACCAATCATGTTCACCCATTAATAGGCCGTGGTCTGTGTTAACCAGTAGCATTGTGTCTTTCCATAAATCATATTCATCAAATGCATCAAGGACTCTTCCAAGTTGCTGATCACAAAACGTTATAAGAGACGCGTACATATATCTTATGTGCTCTACCGTCTGATCATCCTCTCTAACTTCTCTATAAGGGGGCCAATCAAAAGGAGGTCCATCGTATTCGTGGGGATACAACTTTTGGAATTCTTCTTGTGTAAAAAAAGGTTCATGTGGATCAAAAGTTTCTATCTGTAGAAACCATTTATCTACATCTTTATTTCTATTTATGAATTCAAGACCTAGATCAAAAGTTTTGTACTGAGGTTGTAGTTCAACTTTATCCATATAATCTCTATTGATGTTGTCTTGCTTCTGATTATTTAATCTTTGAAGTTCAGACCACCTATCGGCTCCGTAATTCGGATCTCTAAGTTTTTCTACATCACCCTTCCACTTATCTCCTTCTTGACCTCTTACTAAATCAAAAGTGGTATACCTCTGATGATAAGTTGCGCCGCCATCTTCCCAATAATGAAGGTGATCTGTCACTTTATGTGAATGAACACCATTATCATGAAGAATAGATGGCATAGAATCATCGAAGGGTTCTAAAGGGCCCCATGATCGATGCAAGAAATTATACCTTCCGGTATGCATCTCTCTTCTCGCTGGCATGCAAGGCATAGAGCCAACATAAAAATTTTCAAATTGAATTGACCGTTTAGCTAATCTTTCAAAATTAGGAGCGATGACCCACTCATTCCCATAATTTGGAAGAAAGTGACGACACAAGGTATCGTACATAACAACTACACATCTCTTTTTAGCTAAATTTTCAGACATTAACTATTTTCTTTAAAGAAATTAACCATATCTTCTATAACGAAAGGCAATACTTCAGGAGGGAGGTTGTGGCCCATATTTTCATAAATTTTTAACTTTGAATTACTTATGAGTTCCGCCGTGTGTTTTCCATGATCTGGAGGAAGTAATGTGTCATTAACTCCATGCTGGACTAAAGTAGAAACCTTTATAGAGCGAACTTGTTCTGATCTATCTCCAGCTTTCATGATTGCCGTCATCTGTCTAGGCATTGCTTCAGGATAAAACCCATAAGAATGAGCTACATTCTTATCCCACCCTCCTGCATTATTAAAGTTTTGCTCGTTACTTTCTGACATTTGCGAAAGGTGAGGAGCTCCTGTTGTAGACATAATTGAAACTAGGCTCTTAGTTCTGCTAGGGAATTTTGAAGCAATGATTTGCGCAATCATTCCACCCATCGAAGCACCTACAATATGCGCTTTTTCTATTCCTAAATGATCTAAAACGCCAATTCCATCTAAAGCCATATCAGTGAGGGTATAAGGAGAGCTAAAATCTACTCCCAAATAAGACATTGCAAACTTCCAATATAAGTTTGGTTTTCCAAGCCTGTCTAAATTTTCAGATTCTCCAGTGTCTCTGTTATCAAAAAGTATAACTCGATAACCTGAGTCAACTAATCCATTTACTATTTCTTCACCCCA
>CACAIY010000033.1 GCA_902532675.1 uncultured SAR86 cluster bacterium | reverse complement strand
TAACAGAGATGAGTGAATCTTCTTTTAGTGAGACACCCTATGCTGGTGTTGGCTTCGGCTTAGGGTTTTCTGTAATGCTGGATCCCGCTAAATCTCAATCCTTGAGCGATGTTGGTGAGTATGGTTGGGGCGGTGCAGCAAGTACGGTCTTTTTTATTAACCCGAAAGAAGACATGCTGGTTATCTTTTTAACGCAATTATTACCTTCTTCTACCTATCAAGTAAGAAGAGAACTTAGATCATTGATATACTCTGCTTTAAAGCCAAAAATATAAATAAGGAAATTAGTATAATAGACTAGTGACATCTAACTGGGAAAACAAAGTATTTCCAATAGCGCTTTCGTTGTGCTTTGGATTTATGGCTACTTATATCATTTTGGGACATTTCGGTGTCATCCCTTCTCTTGAACCTGGTGCTGTTGTAGGAGAGGCTTGGCGTTGGTGCGAAAGAATTAGTTCTTCTATATTCAGAGAACCAGTAAACGCGCTCAGCAATTTAGGTTTTATGATTGTTGGTCTGACCATGTACTGGGTTTTGTCTAGAGAAGAAAGAGATTCCAAAAATCAATTCACTGGATTAACTCCTATATCAATGCTTTACGCTGGAGCTGTAATTTATTTAGGGCCCGGATCAATGCTTATGCACGGAACACATACAGGTTGGGGTCAATGGGCAGATAACTTGAGTATGGTTATGTACATTCTTATTCCTTGGTTGATTAATGTTGGAGAAATGGGAAGGTGGTCTGTTAAAAAGATTTTTTCTGTTTATTTAGTTATCGTAATTATCGATGGAATATTTAGATGGACTGATGGATTGGGTACGGGGTTTGGATTTAATCTTTTCGCAGTTTCTATAGGTTTATGGTTTATATCTGAATGCTTATATAGATATTGGACACCTAATTTTAGATGGCTATCAGGCTTCATAGGTTTCTTTGTTTGTGCAGTGTTTGGAATATTTCCTTGGGAAATATGGAACAATCTTGCTGATTTTTGGTGGATTGCAACCTTTTGGCTCCCTGGACTAATAGCAAAAGAACCTCCTAGATATTCAAGAACCTATCATCCTTGGTTTTTTGCTGGTGTGTTTACCTACCTCTTGGCTTTCTCTATCTGGCTAACAGGAGTCCCGGATAGTCCTTATTGTGATCCAGATAGGTTTTTTCAAGCCCATGCTATATGGCATGTACTAAGTGCAGTGGCAACTTGGTGTTTCTTTAAATTTCTTAGAACAGAGAGACTAAAAGATTAAGTTCCGCAAAAGGTTTGAAGTATTTTCTCTTCATCTGTTGGTGGTATTGTTAAATGCGAATATTTTGTATTTTCTTCAAAAGGATTCTTTAGCGCATCTAATAGTTCATTCATAGGCTCTAAATTTTCTTTATAAGCAGCTTTTATAGCTTTATCAACGTTATGATTCCTAGGAATGCATATAGGGTTCATGCTATCCATTTTCTTAACAATATCCTCTGCGTCTAGATTTAATTCTTTTATGGTTAATTTCCAATTAGTAAGCCATTCTTTAATTTTTTCTTTTTCTTTAAATTGATTGAGGAATGAAGGATCTTTGCCCAATAGTGTTTGTCCTAAATATCTAAAACTTAGAATATAGTCAGCTTGGTTAGGAATCATTATCTTCAGTAGATCTTTTAGAATGGTTTGATGTTGATCAGCATTCCCATCTAATCCAATTTTTTGACACATAACGTTTAATATTTCTTGATTAGTGTTGATAGAGAAATCATCTAATACTTTAGTTGCAAGTTCATTAGCTTTTTTAGAGTCATTGTCTATGAAGGAAATTAAACATCCTGCTAATGATGCAAGATTCCAAGCAGCGATACTAGGTTGATTTCCAAACGCATATCTACCGCCATGATCTATTGAACTATAGACAGTTGCAGGATCATATTCATCCATAAAAGCACATGGACCATAATCTAAAGTTTCACCCGAAATTGTGAAGTTATCTGTATTCATTACACCATGAATAAATCCAACACTCATCCATTTAGCTATTAGTTTAGACTGCTTATTGGATACAGCTTTAAGAAGTTCTAAGTAGTGGTTATCTAATTCTCTAATTTCAGGGAAATGTCTCTGTATTGTGTAATCAGCTAAAAGTTTTACATTTTCCCATTGTTGTCTCGAGGCAAAATACTCAAAAGTACCTACTCTTATGTGACTCTTGGCAATTCTTGTTAATATGCCGCCTGGTTCTATTTGTTCTCTGAATACATGCTCGCCTGTTGAAACAGCGGCTAATGCTCTAGTTGTAGGTATATTTAGGTGATGCATAGCTTCGCTAATAATATATTCTCTAATTACGGGGCCCAATGCAGAACGACCATCCCCTTGTCTAGAAAATTTTGTTGGCCCAGAACCTTTAAGTTGAACATCAAATCTTTCTTTTTTTACTTCTATTTCACCTAGAAGCGTTGCTCTACCATCACCTAGCTCATGAACAAAATTTCCAAATTGGTGACCGGCATAATTTAATGCAATAGGTGTTGTATTTTCTGGGATTGAATTTCCTGAGAAATACTTCAGAGCCTCATCAGGATCTATGCTAAGACTAAGATCGTTAGCTAAATCCTCATTAAAAGCTATTAGTTTAGGAGATTTCACTGGAAGGGGATTAATTACTTGATAAAATTCCTCGGGCAATCCGATGTATGAATTAGATAGTTTCACTTTATTTGAACGCAGAACCCATTAATTCTTCAAAGTTTTTTCTATAGAATTTATCTTGTTCTGTTTTATTTAAATGCGAGGTCGCTTTTTCAAAACGACCCATTGGATTCCTTCCCCCCTCAAGGTGCGGGTAGTCAGAAGAAAACATAAAAATATCACTTCCTGCTTGCTCAATTACCCAATCTGTTGGCTCTGTAGGGTAGGGGGTAACTCTAACCTGACGAGATATATATTCGCTAGGCTTTAAGGATAGTTGTTGTAGTCTTTCTTCATGCCTAGCAAAAGCTTCATAAGATGAATCTAGTTGCCTCATAAAACCAGGAACCCAAACAGATCCCAGTTCTATAACTCCGAACATTAACGAAGGAAATCTATCTAATACACCGTCAAGAATTAATAACGATAAAGCTTGCATAGGGCCAGAAGATATAGCCATATAAGATATAGATCTAAAATTTTCCTCTCCTCCATGGAAATCTTTTACTTTCGGCATGCCATTTAATGAATGAGCTTTTGGCATTACAAAATCCGCTGTTCCTACATGAAATAATATAGGCACTCCTGCTTCTTGCGCCTGCGCCCATACTTTATCAAGTTCTATATGACTAGTTGCATGACGTTTAGGACAAGCCCAAGGTATCAAAAGAGCTTTAGCACCCATTCGCAAAGCTTCTTTAGCTGTTTCATTGGCTTTTTCTAGATTAGCAAGAGGAACATACGCAACAGGAAATAATCTCTTATCTTCAGAGCAAAAATCAATTTGTGTTCTATTGGTTGCTGATGCAACTTCATAAAGGAGATCTAATTCATCTGAGTGTTCTAAACTTTCTAGCCAAACATTAGGAGAGGTTGGAAATACTAATTGGGTTTTTATTCCCAGAAGGTTTAATGCTTCTGACCGATCACTTTTATTAAAAGAGCCTAAAGCATCATAGTTCTTCCTAACCATAAGATCTTTTTCATTTTGATCTTGATAAGAGCTCTTTTTATGGACTTCTTCAATATTGTCAAAGTAGGTGTGCGCAAGCCCTTTACTGCCCTTAAAACGTTCTTGAAATGCATCCTGAACCCTTTTAGTTCCAAATTCCTCATACCAATTAGGAAGCTCCATTGTATGTGAGTCCGCATCGTGGACTATTCTATTTTCTATGTAAGGCATATCTTTATTTAAATGTAATAGTGATTTATATTAGGTTAACCATATAAATCAGTAAAGTCATAGAAGTGTTCAAAGTAGAAAAATTAGATAGATCTTTTGGAGCTAAAGTTTTTGATATAGCTCTAACGGATATTCAAGAAGATGAAATGCAGGAGTTATATCAATTATGGCTCGAGCATGCTCTTTTAATTTTTCCAGGCCAGAACTTAAGCAATGAAGAGCAAGTAAAATTTGCGAAACGTTTTGGTAACTTAGAATTTGAACTTAGCCCAATAAGTAACGTTAGAACAGATGGAACTGTAAGAGACCCTTATGATGATGACATTGTGAAATCCTTGAAGGGAAATATGGAATGGCATCACGATAGCACTTATATGCCCATACAGGCTAAAGGAGCTGTTTTTACAGCCCATATCGTTCCTAAAAAGGGTGGTGAGACAGGTTGGGCGGATTGCAGAGCATCATACGAGGCTCTTGATCAAGAGATGAAAGATAAGATTAATGAATTGTCTGCATTCCACTCTTATGAATTTAGTCAAAAGGATCGTTTTGGTCATAAATCTAAAGAAGAAAGTGAGTTTAATAGTTATGGTTTTGATGTTGATCCAAAACCTTTAAGACCTTTGGTTAAAACTCATCCGGAAACTGGAGTTAAGTGCCTGACTATAGGTAGGCATATACATAGAATCCCGGGTATGACTGATATGGAAGCACAGAAATTAGCTAAAGATCTTGAAGAGTTCACCACAGGAAATAAGTTCTGGACCTATCACCATTCTTGGGAATCGGGTGACGCGGTTATTTGGGACAATAGATGTTTAATGCATCAAGCTTGTCCGTGGGATTTAACCGAACCAAGGACCATGTATCACGCAAGACTTGAAGGCAATGCAATTACTGAAGCGGCCTCAAATTATCTTTAAACTCTTAACGTAGATCCGATAATTTACTTCGGTGATTCTCTAACTTGTCTTCGTCTAGTTCAATCCCAATTCCTGGTTTATCGGAAATAATCAGGTCTCCATTTTCCCAGACAAACGGCTCTTTGATTATTTCATCAAAGAATCCATCTGATTTTCCAATGCTTTCTTGAATTAAAAAGTTTGGAATATTTGCATCTATCTGTAATGCAGCAGCGGTAATAATAGGCCCTCCCCAAACGTGAGGTGCCATTAATACATAATTAGCTTCAGCCAGTGTAGAAATCTTCTTACAAGCAGTAATTCCACCACAACTTCCGAGATCGGGCTGAGCAAAAGCACAACCACCTTGATCAAATAGATTTTGGAACTCATGCAAGGTAACGAGTCTTTCTCCGGAAGCTATAGGAATTGAAGTGCTTCTAGCTATTTTTCCCATTTCCTTATAATTTTCTGGCGGACAGGGCTCTTCTAACCAAAGTGGATCGTATTGTTCAACTCTAGCAGCTAACCTCCTAGCTGCAGATGGAGTTATTTGACCATGAGTACCTATCAGAATATCTGCTCTGGTACCAACAGCCTCACGGATAGCTTTAACTGATTGCTCAGCATGATCATATTCTTTTTGAGAAATTTCCCAAGGAGGAAAGGGCGTTTTTCTCCATACTTTTTGAGGCAACGGATCAAACTTAAGACCTGTAAAGCCTTCATCAGCCAAGTCAGAAGCAAGTTCTCCTAGACGTTGAGGATCTGTTGTCCATGCACCTATGGCTTCATGAATAGTTGTTTTAACGTCTCTTTCATAAATATAAGTATAAGTTCTAATCCTATCTCTATATTTACCTCCTAATAAGTTATATACAGGAGTGTTGTAGTATTTGCCTGTAATATCCCAAAGGGCTATATCTATAGCGCTAATTAATCCTACTGTTATGTAATCAGGATGTTGATCTGTTAATCCAGCATAAAGAGTGTGATTAAGAGTTTCTCTATTTAGAGGGTCTTGACCTTTAAGATAATGTTCAAATATATCTTTTAAGTTTTGTTCAAATCCATCTTCTACTCCTAGTAGGGTATAGAGCACTGCGGTTTCTCCCCAACCAACAATACCTTCATCTGTTTCAAGTTTAATAAAGAACCAAAAGAGACCGCCTAAATTAGGTTCACCAGTTTTAATAACATAAGTTTCAATATTTGTTAGTTTCATTTTTACCCTCTAATTAAAGATTTAAGCTTTGAAAGAATCTCAAGGCTATGTTGGCGAATAATATATATGTCAGAAGCATTTCATCATTTTCTGAAAGATCAGGTAAAGAGTTTTCATGACACAGTTCTTTTAATTCTTTCTTCATGTTTTGTAACTCCTCTGGATCTAAAGGCTCTCCAACTTCGTCTAAAGAATCTACTCGCTTCTTAAGATCCTCCTTTATTGTCCCCGGTAATTTACCGTAATTACCTTTAATGAGATTTATTGACTCGTTGGATAGATTTTTATATCTATGACCATCTATTACATTAAGTAGTGCTTGTGCTCCTACAATTTGAGACGCTGGGGTAACCAGAGGAGGGTACCCAAAATCTTTTCTTACTTTAGGTATTTCATTTTTTACAAGATCAATCTTGTCCTCTTGTTTGTTAGATTTAAGTTGAGTTTCAAGGCTAGATATCATCCCTCCTGGTACTTGCTTAACCAACATGGTCGTATCAACACCTTTCATATCGCCTTCAAATTCAGAGTACTTTTCTCTTATATCTTTAAAATAGTCTGAAGATTCTTCCAAAGCATCCATATCTAAATCAATTTGTCTCTCATGGCCTTCAAAAATTGCATTCATGGTCTCCGTTGCAGAATGTCCATAAGTCATGCTCAAAGAAGAGATTGAAGTATCAATGTTGTCTATTCCAGCTTCTATGGCTTTCATATTAGTAGCAGCCGACATACCCGTGGTTGCGTGAGTTTGCATATGGATAGGTATTGATAGGCTTTGTTTCAAATTAGACACCAAATCATATGCATCAAATGGTCTTAATAAACCGGCCATGTCCTTTATGGCTAAAGAATCAGCTCCACTATCCTCAATCTTCTTTCCAAGGTCTAACCAGGTAGACATGTTATGTACTGGGCTTGTTGTGTAAGCTATTGTTCCTTGAGCGTGTTTTCCAATCCTCTTTACTTCTTTAATAGTAAATTTAATGTTTTCGAAATCATTTAAGGCATCGAAAGTTCTGAAGATTTCAATCCCATTCTCAGCAGACTTTTCTAAAAAACTAGAAATAACGTTTTTTGAATAATGCTTATAACCTACTAGGTTTTGACCTCTTATAAGCATTTGTTGAGGAGTATTTGGCATCAAGGCTTCAAAAGTTCTTAGCCTTTCCCAAGGGTCTTCATTGAGATATCTTATACACGCGTCATAAGTTGCACCTCCCCAGGTCTCCATTGACCAATACCCAATCTTGTCCAGCACTGGAATAATTGGAACAAGGTCCCTTAGAGGGACTCTAGTGGCTAATAGAGATTGAATGCCGTCCCTTAAGACAACTTCTGTAATCCCAACTTTATTAGAAGATGACATGTGTTATGAGTCTCCCCACTCAATTCAATTATTATTGATCCAATCACTGTAGCCTCCGCTCATTGAAAAAACATTTTTATAGCCCATCTTTTGAATGCTTTCTCCAGCAAGAGCAGACCTAAATCCTCCTTGGCAGTATAAAACTATCTCAGAATTTTTATTAGGAATGAGTGTAGCAATATCTCTTTCGATGACCCCTTTACCAATATGAATAGAAGTAGGGATGTTGCCTTCAATCCACTCGCTATCTTCTCTGACATCTACCAAAAAAAATTCTTCTGCATTGTCTAGTTTATTTTTAACCTGATGAACATCATACTCGGGTACGTTTTTTAGTGATTTCTGAACCAGCTCTAAGAAGCCAATATCATGATCTTTCATAGTA
>CACAIY010000032.1 GCA_902532675.1 uncultured SAR86 cluster bacterium | reverse complement strand
ATCCCTGACTCATTACCACTGAAGCTGTTTTATGGCCCACTCCTGGAAGGGCTTCTAAAGCTTCAAAACTTTCTGGTACTTCTCCTTTATATTCTTTACATAAGATTTTGCTTAATTCTGCTATGGCTTTCGATTTTTTAGGAGACAATCCACAAGGTTTAATAATTTTTCTAATCTTTGAAGGCTTTATTAAGGCCATATCAAAAGGGTTATCAGCTAACGAAAAAAGTTCTGGTGTAACTTGGTTCACTCTAACGTCAGTGCATTGTGCAGATAACAAAACAGCAACTAGAAGGGTGTAGGTGGAGTGATGATCCAGAGGAATAGGCGTTTCTGGATAGAGCTTTTCTAGCTCTTTATTGATATAAATAAATCTTTGTTCTTTATTCAAAACTTATTTCTTACTTAATTAACTTAGTATACTGCCTTAATGTTAGATGGAAGAGTCAAAAAAATTATAGCTTTTTTAAAAGAAAAACTTACTGATGAGACTGAGTCATCTAGAGCAATGCTAAAAACCTATTCAGATTATCTAAAGGGAGAAGCATCTGAGGAAGAGCTCGAAAAAGCCAATCAGCAGCTTAATGAAATTCTTAAAGATTTGAGCTTAGGTTTGATGGCGGTTATCCCTCTTGCACCTATAACAATTCCTATGATCGCTAAATTTGCAAGGAAGCATAATATTGATCTTTTACCTGAGTGGTTTAAAGATTCACTCAGGTGAAGTCCTTTTTTTATTTTGAATGTTTTTATCATCGAATTGTTTTTTGGTTATGTTATCTGCCTTAACTGCGAACATATTGTTATTCATTAGGCTTGTAAAAACAAAAACCCCAATATTGCTTGCTATTAACTCACTGCCCCAAATCAAACTATAGGTTTTATAAAGCAAAATGACATTCGCTTCACTATTTCCATTGATTTCTACATCTTTATCTATTTCTAAAACATTTACCCAAATATCATCCTCAAGCTTATTTAGGAAATAAAACTCTGTTCCTTTTTTTGCATAGTAAATATTAAACATTTCAAGTTTACTTCTAAAGAACTCTTCATCATTATTTACGACGTATAGTTCTTGGTAGTTGAGGCTGATAATCTTTAAGCAAATCTTATGCTGCTAAACTGCTTTCTACATATTTACAAAGTTCACAGTCTTGATGCGGAGCAGGTGATTTATTAGAAAGCAAACATTGCTTAATGCTCTTTAAAGTCGGTTCGATCCATTGGTCATTACCTGTGTAAGGAATAAGTTTCACCTTGAAATTCAGGCGGTTTTTAAAACTCTGTTCATCTTTGATCCCATTGCAGTAAACAAAATATCCTGTATTTGAAACTTTAAAGCCATTACCTCTAAGCAACCATTGATAAAATTCAATCTGTTTTTTATATCCATCCTGCCAATCTGCATCTATGCTTACCTCTCCTTTTTTGGAGGTGGCTTTATAGTCAACAACAATCAATTCATCAGTTTTAGTGTCGATCCATACATCATCAATTCCTCCTCTAAGAAGCAGATTTGTAGGTTCGTGATATCTTTTTACACCCTTTCTTAATGATTCTCGCCAATCATCTAGATCTGGATGTTCAAATGGTATGGCGTCTAATTCGTTTTCAATTTGTATTGGATGAGGTCTTTGATTCTTCCTATAACCATCAAATTCATTTTTTAAGAGTTCATCCACTGCATTATTTAAATTAAATGGGAAAGAGGGAGGCTTTTTGATACCTAATCTTTGGGTTTTATAAAAGCACTTAGGACAATCCAGAAAGTTATGCACTCTTGATCTACTTAAGATATACGGTTCGCTAGTATTTGGGTTAAAAATTGATTTATTCATAATTTATTCCTTTTAAAGTTAATAGATTTTTAATTGCTTTAGTTTAATATAAGAACACGACAACTAATGTCGTATATAGACCATAAGGAAAAATATATGTCACAAGAAACTAGTATTAGACTTATAAAATTACTAACTTATATACCTAAATATCCTGCCAAGCGTTCACTAAGTAACTTTAAGGATCATTTGGGATCATTAGGTTACGATGTGACAGACCGAACTATTCAGAGAGATCTTCTTAAATTAGAGAAGTATTTCCCCCTCATATGTGATGATAGAAATCCTCCTTATGGATGGTCCTGGCAAAAGGACGCTAAAGAAATTAATCTAGCAGCGATGGACAAGGTTGAGGCGTTATCTTTATCTTTAGCTGAAAAGTACTTAGAGCCTTTGATGCCAATAGAAAATTATGAAAGGATAAGTAACCTTTTTGATAGAGCAAATAATGTCCTTGAAAGTTCTGAAAAAAGTCAATTAAGAAGATGGAGAGATAGGGTTAGGGTATTGCCGCAATCTCAGAAACTTGAACCTCCATCTGTAAATCAGGAAGTTCAAGCAAAAATCTATGATTCACTTTTGTATGGAGAACAATTGGATGTTCAATACTTAAAAGCAAATAGTAGGCTCCCAGAAAAAAGAACAGTAAACCCTTTGGGTATTGTCCTAATGGGAATTGTACACAGATTGATATGCACCATGGACCCTGACTTTAAAATCATAAGGCACCTTCCATTGCATAGATTTAAAACGGCAAATGCTAATGGTGAACCAAGTATCGAACCCGAAAATTTTGATATAGATGAATATTTAGAAAAGGAAAGCCTAAGCTTTCTTAGAACTGAAAAGCAATTAAAAATAGAACTCTTATTTGAAGGCACTACAGGATTCCATTTGTCAGAGACTCCGGTGAGTAAAGATCAGAAGTATAAAGAAGAAAAGAATGGCAAAATTAGAATTTCTGGGACTGTTGCAGATACCGAGCAGTTGCGTTGGTGGATTCTTGGTTTTGGAGAAAACGTAGAAGTTATAAAACCAAAAGCTTTAAGAGATGAGGTTAAAGCCCGTGTTAAATCACTAAGCGCTATCTACAACTAAAGGTCACACTTTTATATACGACATTACCTGTCGCATTTAGCGGCTATAATTGGATTTCTAATTGGAGTTAAACCTTATGCAAACAAGAGAAGAAAGAAGAGAAGAATTATGTTCCGAAATTTGTGATTTTAGAGATAGGCTATTAGAGAAATTTGGAGAAGAGGAAGTTTACACCTCTTTGTTGTGGATTAGTTCTTTGATGTATCTAAGCTCTTCAACTAATTTATCAGAAGGAAAAAAGGAGGCCTTTAGGGCAGCTAAGGCTTCTTATAAAGAAGAGTTGGATAGAAGAAATAAAGAAATCCTGTTAAACGCAAAAGCTAGTATGGAATGCTCTACAACAAAATCCTATCCAAATCATAAACATTTATATTTAATAAAGAAGTAATTTTAAAAAATATATGAAATTTGAAGAAACTTTATCAAATGACCATTTGAGAGAATTTCTCAGTTGCTGTGAGGCAGATTTTCTAAATGTCATGAACCACTTTATCTATGGTCAGTCTCCTTATACGCTACCTAGGACACTAAATTTATATATTGATAAGCTAGGTAATAATGAACTTATAACCTATGAAAGAAGAAAAGGGTTTGAAGAAAAATTCAAAGGAAATTTAAAGCCTACTTACCTCGATCATTCCATTTTAAATGAAATTTGTAAGGACCATGAAACTTACGATATAGAAGATTGTGTATTAGCAATATTAGCTTGGGGCCAGATATATGCCACTAAAAATAATTTTATACTTGCTTGGAAAAGTTTGAATAAACCTGAAATCAAAAGTTTCTTAGAAGATATAAGAATTGGAAGGAGTTGCAATAGAAAGGAGATTTACCAAAAATTTACTGATTATCGATTATCAGGAGAACTAAAAGGCTTAAACACGCCTTACTTTACTAAATTAATTTATTTTTTGATGAGAGGAGAGGCTAGAGGCTATATTCTTGATCAATTTACCGCTATATCTGCTAACGTTTTGTTAAAGAAAAATATTATTAATATAAACAAAGACAACAAGGTAGATTGTAAGAAAAATGATGCTGAAGTTTATGAGAAATACTGTGAATTTATTGAAGATCTTGCAATATATTTAGATAACTACTTTAGAGAAAGGTTAGAAGAGAGAGATGCAAAGATTGAACCTAAGCATGCGGAGATATTTATCTTCTACGATAATAAAGATAATCCTGGATGGAGGTCAAAAGCTGCAGAAATTTTTGAAGAAAAAAAGTCCGATCATCTACTAAAAGTAGATTAACTCTAAAGTTACCAATTTTAATTCCTAGATATTCATCTAGGTAGTTGACGGTTTAGCAATTAAACATTTTATGAGAATTTATTACGCAAAAAAGAATACTCCCCTTTATTTTTTAAACACCACTGAAGGTGAAGAGGAAATTAATAAAACTAAATTAGATTCAAAGAATAAGTGGAACCCAATTAATTTACCCAAACATCAAATTATTCTTTTGTACTCCGTTAGAGAATTTCATTGGGCAAAGAGGAAATTTTATAATCAAACTAAGGGATTTTATATATTCAAACATTTACCCACTAATAACCTATTCG
The DNA here is from genome assembly GCA_902532675.1 of uncultured SAR86 cluster bacterium. Taxonomy (GTDB): domain Bacteria; phylum Pseudomonadota; class Gammaproteobacteria; order Magnimaribacterales; family Magnimaribacteraceae. The sequence continues at coordinate 4,134 of CACAIY010000032.1, read as the reverse complement.
CGATTAATGGAAGTAGCTTAGATTCAAAAGAAGAAATAATGGAAGTAGTGTTTGATATTTACCCAATATATGATTATCTTAAATAAAAAGGAGAAAATAATGAAAGCAATTTTAGGTTTAGAAGTAGATGGAGAAACTCTAGGAGTAGAGTTAGGATTTGACGCTTTATCGAGCGTGGTTTATAGCATTCCGGACACGGAAGAAAATGCACCAATATTCGCCGCTTTAGCAAGACATCCTAATCCTTCAATAAGATCAAATATAGGAGATAAACAAAACTTAGATGATGAGACTGTTTTGTTATTAGCTCTAGATAAGGACCCCAATGTAAATAGAAGTATTCCTTATAGCGAAACATTCAAAAGAATAGCAACACTAGAATTACTAAAGGATATGCTTGCATTAGAGGGCGATGCTGCTGCCAATATAATTAGTTATGCTGGAAGTTTTCAAAAAGTGAGTGCAGATGAGATTGAACAAGCAGTAAAAGATGCAGATATTCAAGATCCTCAAATTCTGATGACAGCGGCACAAAGTTATGAATTATCAATAAAATTTATTGAAGAATTAACTCAGCATCCTGATGTTTCAGTAGCGAACGCAGCAAAAGAAACTTTAAAAAATAGGTAATTATTGAGAATAGTTCGTATGAACGAATGGGAAGATGAAGTTGACGACGATGACTTTGATGCTGAGGAGTGGTTAGAGAATAACATCACTATAAATGGACAGCCGATAAGTTTTGATGGATCAAATTCACAAGAACGAAGTCTGACAGCTGAACTGTTGGATGATGGTATTAAGGGAGCAGTTGCCGGAGCATCAAGCTTATTCAAAAAAGCAAAAAATGCTATAGCTTCTAGGTCAACGGGAGAGGTAACGAATAAAAATGAAGAGGAAGAAATAATGGTTGAAAAAGACCCCTCATTAGAAGAAATATTTACCGCCATGCAAACAGAGTTAAGGGAAGAGATAAAAGAAGCTGGAGGTTTTGAATTCACTTCTAAAAAATTAGGTCAAATATTTAATTTAGAAAATAATTTATTAAATGATCAAGGTGAGTTGAACCTGGATGGTGAAGGAACCATTTACGCATGGGTAATTGCTTATATAACTAAAGAGGAATGGTTAGCCGATAGAGAACTCGATGCAAAAGAGTTATACGCTCTTTTTAGACAACTAATAAACAGCTGTGGTATTTATGGGCACCGAATAGGTTTGCGCATTTCTAATTTCATTGAGTATGCAACTGCCATGGAAGACCCCTTGATAATTGATCAAGTAATGATTTTATCTCTTGAAGAAGAATACACAGACTTAGAAATCAATAGAGAAATGGCAGAATCCCTAGTCGAAAATCTATCAGGTGAAGGACTTTCTTTACTTATGAAAGAAAATTTGTCAGCTTATTTAGTAGATCAAGAAATTAAAAAAGATCTCTATTACGAAGATAAATACGCTTGGATACAGAAAATAAAAGATGCTTTAAATGAATATATAGCTAAAGATCATTCCATCAAATCTAATGCTCTGAAAGATTCTAAGAAAGATTTGAAATCAAATAAAGCTGAAAAGAGCAAACAAACACAAGCAACATCTGCTAACGAAATAGCTAAACAATTATTTGAAGGAAATACAATGAAGAAAAAAAAGAAACCCTCTAAAACTTCGGGTTCGCCAGCTGAAATGGCAAAAGGCTTATTTCAGCAATTAGAGTCTGATAAACAAAATAAAGAAAACCAGAAAGATGATAAAAATTTACCTGAAAACTACTTTGATGATCGAATTACTCCAGGTATAGAGTTGTCAGTCTTTGACTTCAACGAAGATAATTATGAGCTTGGAGCCAAAACATTACTTTGTATTTTACTAAAACACTTTACTCAAAAAGAATTTGATCCAGATAAGCTGCAATCTGATGACTTGTTGTTACATTTATCTGATTTTGACGAGATGATAGTAAAGAATTTAAGCGCCAATGTATGCAACCACATGCAAGAAATAGGTAGTCTATCTAATCCCGAGATCCATTTTACTCCTGATGATCAGAATGATTTAAAAGTGGAGCATGTAGTTTTGTATGTTCAAGATATAGCAAATGATCTTGATTCGGCTTATGTAAGCATGATTCAGGATAAGGATACTGATTAAATGAATAGTTTCGAAGACTTTTATGATTATCTTACAGTCCAACAGCTGAACAAAAATAGCTAACTAAGATACTTGTGTATCTTTCAGGAAGATCGTACCAAATTTACTCCACTAAATAGCTTTAGATAGTTTTGAGGCGATTATCTCTTCAGCCTCAGACATTATCCTATCTACCAATTCTTTAACAGTAGGTATATCACTGACTAACCCAGCTACCATCCCACAAGACCAAGCTCCAGCTTCAGGTTCACCTTCGATCATCACTTTTGGATAAACCCCGGCTACTTCATCAACAATGTCTTCAAACGTTAAGTCATCACCTAAGGTCTTTTCTTTTGCCATTAAACTTTCTACAGCTGGATTATTGAGAACTCTTTCAGTATTAGTTAATGAACGCATGATCAGTCTAGTATCTAGTTCGCTAGCATTCACAATTGCTTCTTTTACATTTTGATGCACAGGAGCATCCTTAGTAGCGATAAAACGAGTTCCCATATTCATTCCTTCAGCTCCTAAAGCCATGGCAGCAACTAGGCTTCTGGCATCAGCCATTCCTCCAGAGGCAACAAAGGGTATTTCCAGTTCATCAGCTGCTCTTGGTAATAAAATAAAGTTTGGTATGTCATCTTCTCCAGGGTGCCCTCCACATTCAAAGCCATCAACAGAAACCGCATCACACCCTATGTCTTGTGCTTTAACAGAATGTCTCACAGAGGTACATTTATGTATAACCTTAATGTCGGCATCTTTCATAGCTGGCATGTATACAGCCGGATTTCTTCCTGCAGTCTCAACAATTTTTACTCCGCTTTTAATAATGACTTCAATTAATCCAGGGTAGTCGGGAGGAGTTAGCGATGGAAGAAAAGTAAGATTAACTCCAAAAGGCTTATCCGTAAGGTCTTGGCATTTTTTTATCTCAGCTTCTAATTTTTCAGGCGTTCCTTGTGTAAGACCAGTAATTATTCCAAGTCCGCCCGCATTCGATACTGCAGCAGCTAGTTCGGCGAAGCCCACGTAATGCATTCCACCTTGGATAATAGGATGTTCGATTCCAAAAAGTTCAGTTATTTGTGTTTTCATTTCTCCTCCATAAATTCAGAAATTAGTATATAGGATGATTAATTTAATTTGTCATTTGTTTCCAGAGATAACGCAATGCGATGATCGCTGGTATGTAGTACCCAAATAGAAAAATTATAATAAAAGCAGTTTCGCTTACCTGATCTCTAAATACCCAAAAGGCTGGTCCATCAATCAAGTCAGTGAATAACCTAATGAAAATTAATATGAAGAGCATTGGAGCATTCTTTAGATAGTAAGCAAGAATAAATGCAAAACCGACTGCAAGATTTCTGGCAGTATAAATCCAATCTCCAAGAATAGTTGATGTTGCTTCCGGGCCTCCAAAGAAAGTTGGATCACTGAGGGCCCAATAAGGACCTAAAAACATAGGCCATACTTCCATAAAGAGAATTAAAGTTAACCACCAAGGTATATGTGCTTTTTGGGCTAATTGATTCATTCTTTTTCTCCTATAAACCTCTAATTTATTTTTTTTGATTTTTAATTGGACCAGTAAATATATTCATCACCTTCCTCATAAGCTTGCCCATCGTATTTGTCTATCATAATTGGGGCTTCAAAAGCAGATGGGAATAAAGGCTCTTTTTGTTCGGAGTTAAATTGTACTAAGAGCTCTTCTATTTTCTGAGCTTCTTTGGGATGGCTTTCTATCAAGTTATTTTTTTCTAAAGGGTCAACAGAAGTATCAAATAACCAGCTTTTATTTTCTTTTTTACTAACTATGTACTTCCATTTTTTATGGAGGACAGATTGGTGATTACCTGATCGCCAAAAAAGTGTCTCATGTGGTTCATCAGAATTCTCTTTTTTTATATAAGGTAATAAATTAACTCCATCTAATTCTTTTTTATTTGATGTAGTGGTCTTGGTAGCTGAGACAATTGTTGGAAAAATATC
>CACAIY010000031.1 GCA_902532675.1 uncultured SAR86 cluster bacterium | reverse complement strand
TAAAGATCTTGGAAGAAGACCATTTTTTAAAAAAAAGTTTTGATTCTGTTCAGCTAGAAGCCTTTGATCTTTACTTAGAAAGACTTGACCCCAATAAAAATATATTTCTTTCAAGCGAGTTAAATAAATTTAAAAAGGAGATTACTAAGAAAGGAAGTATTGAAGATAATCTTAAAGTAGCTTACGACGCCTTTAAAACATACGGTAAACGTTATCAAAGCAGGCACGATCTACAAGTAAATTTTCTTAATAATATATCTGAGAATGATCTAAAAAGTTCGAAAAGAATTATCAGAGATAGGTCTAAAGCTGAAAGATTAGATGTTATTGAAGAATTAGAGAATTCGTGGCAAGACTTAATTGTTAATGACGTCATTCAGCTTATGCTTTCAGGTAATTCTGTTGAGGAATCTGCTGAAAAAACTCTAAAAAGACTTAAAAACCAACTTAACTATTTCAATCAGACAAGGAATGAAGACATATTTAATATCTATATAAATTCAATATCTTCTATTTATGGTCCGCATACTTCTTACATGTCTCCTAAGAATACTGAAGACTTTGACATAAATATGAGCTTATCGCTAGAAGGCATAGGAGCCCTCCTTTCTCCTGATGGCCCTTATACGTCTATTTCTTCATTAATCCCTGGAGGTCCAGCTGAAAAGTCAGGACTCTTGAAACCTAAAGATAAGATAATTGGTGTAGGGCAAGAAGATAATGGAGAGATAATTGATGTAGTCGGATGGAGACTTGACGATGTTGTGGAACTTATAAGAGGACCTAAGGATTCGAAAGTAAGGCTAGAAATTATTCCTGGCACCTCTATGGATGATTCAAATACCAAAGAAATTCAGATAATAAGGAATTTAGTAAAACTTGAAGATCAAGCGGCAGAGAAGAAAGTTATCAATATAGAAAGGGAGGATAAAACTTTTAAAATAGGCGTAATTGAGTTGCCAGCTTTTTATTTTGATTTTGAAGCTTACCAAAAAAGAGACTATAGCTATAGAAGCAGTAGTAAAGATGTAAAAAAGCTTTTAAGAGAATTAAATCAAGAAAATATAGAAGGTTTAATTCTAGATCTTAGGAATAACGGAGGAGGATCTCTTTACGAAGCAAATGCTTTAGCTCATTTATTTATAGGAAGAGGAACTACTGTTCAGGTAAAAGACTCTAAAGGCAACATACAAGGACTTGGTGAAAGATGGGGCTATCAATTCTTTGATAAACCTCTTGTCGTTCTTGTTAATAAATTCAGCGCATCAGCTTCAGAAATCTTGGCTGGTGCAATTCAAGATTACAATCGCGGAGTGGTTGTTGGTACTGACACTTTTGGTAAAGGAACTGTTCAAAGAGTTGATATGCTCTCAGCTGGACAATTAAAATTCACTGAATCAAAATTTTATAGAGTTTCTGGAAGTAGTACTCAAAATAAAGGAGTAATTCCAGATATAGAAATTCCTGTAAGCTTTGATGTAGAGGAGATAGGAGAAAGTAAGCTTGATCGAGCAATTGAACATGACACTATACCTACTGCTTATTACAGAAATTTTAATAGAGTAAGCTCTCATTTAGACTTATTAAAAGAAAAGAGCTATAACAGAGTAGATAATTCTCTTTTTTTTAATTCAATGGAAACTAGAAAAAAATGGAGAAAAGCTAATGATATTACTTTCTTAGATTTGCATATAGATGAAAGAAGAAAGATCAAAGAAAGCATAGAGAATTTTGTCTTATCTCAAGAAAATGAGTTACGAAATGAACTACAACTTCCAACCTTTAAGAACTATCAGGAATTCCTAGATAGAGATGAAGATCCTGAAACCTTAGATGTAGAATTTAATGTATTAAATGAGGCAGCGAATATCTTAAGCGATCTCATAGAAATAAAATCTGAACCTTTAATAGCATCGTTAGATAGAAAGAGTTAAATATGAAAATAGTCTCTTTTAATATAAACAGCATTAGGGCTAGGCCACATCAAGTTGAAGCTATAGTAAAGAAACACAAACCCGATGCCATAGGCTTACAAGAAACTAAAGTTCATGATGATGATTTTCCTTATGAAATTGCCGATTCAATAGGTTATCAGGCACATATACATGGCCAAAAAGGACATTATGGAGTGGCCATCCTAACTAAAGATAAACCAAAAAAAATAATCAAAGGATTTGAAAATGATAAAAAGGATTCGCAAAGAAGATTTATATCGACTAGCTTAAAGAAAGGAAATAAATTAATTCATGTCTTGAATGGGTATTTCCCCCAAGGAGAAGAGAGAGATCATCCTGTAAAATTCCCTGCCAAAGTAAAATTCTATAAAGACTTAATTAAACATCTAAAGAAAAATTATGACTCTAAAGATCTTCTTATTGTTATGGGAGACTTAAATATATCTCCTCAAGATATAGACATTGGAATAGGTGAGGAAAATAAAAAAAGATGGCTAAGAACAGGAAAATGTAGTTTTTTACCGGAGGAACGAGAGATGCTAGGTAAACTTACCTCTTGGGGTTTGTATGACTCTTATAGAACAATTAACCCTGAAGTTAATGATAAATTTAGTTGGTTTGATTACAGGAGCAAAGGTTTTGACGATAAGCCTAAAAGAGGTTTAAGAATAGACCATATATGGGTAACAGAAAAATTAAATTCTCTGGTTAAAGAAGTGGGCATAGATTATGACATTAGGGGGATGGAAAAGCCTTCGGACCATGCTCCTATTTGGACAGAATTTAAACTTTAGATCTTCTAATCTCGAAAAATTTTTTTAGCAAAGCAGAAGATTCTTCCTGCATGGGACCTTGCTCAAATTTTACATAATGATTAACAAAGTTAGCCTCAAGTAAATTGCCATTACTTATTACAGCTCCCGATTTTTTATCCTGCGTTGAAAAAATTACCTTATCAAACCTGGCGTGAATTAATGCACCACAACACATTAAACAAGGTTCGAGAGTTACAAACATCTTTGCATTAGTTAATCTGTAGTTCCCTATCTTCAGCGCAGCTTTTCTTATGGCTACGATTTCAGCATGAGAAGTTGGGTCTGTTTTAAAAATAGACTCATTGTGGGCTTCAGAAATAATTTCATTCTCATAAACCACAACCGCCCCTACAGGGATTTCTTCTTTTTTAAAACCTAGGAGTGCTTGTTCATATGCTCTTTTCATAAAAAATAAATTGTTATTCATAAAAATTATAAATTTTTTAAAGATGCTTAGTCATTTTAAACATTTTGACACTATTACCCTTTTTGCTTTCATAAATTATCTCATCATCAATTTTATATCCTCGAGCCTTATATAAATGAATACCAGATAAAGTAGCCATTAATTCGCATCTTTTAAAACCTGCAATAGAGGCTTCTTTCTCTGCTATTTCCAAGATTAAAGTTCCTACACCTTTCCTAGCCCAATCTGGGTGTGTGTACATTGCTCTAATCTTTGCGGCATCTTTATTTGGATTAAGAAAATCATTGGAGCGGTTAGGCGTATGATTTCCTCCAAAAAGTGTTTTTCTATTGCTCCATCCACCACAACCTACTAGTATTCCTTCAAAATAAATTAAAAAGTAGGTCTCGTCCTTTATTAATTGGTCATCTAGCCCCATAGATTCAAATGAAGCCTCTAATTCGCCTTCATTTACATAATTTCCTAAAAGTTTGTTAATAGAATGTTGCATTAATTCTTTTATATTAGGAATATCTTCTAAATCAGCTAATCTGTAATTGAAATCCATAAAAGGTACATGTTTATTAAAAGGTACATAAAAAAGGCTTAATTTTTTGTTATAAGTTTAATTTTATTAGTTTTAGAAGTTTATTAAAGTTTGCATTAGTATACAACGCTCTATAAAATGCTTTTTATTCGTGCTTTGGTCTTATTACGGTGATATTAAAGGAAGTAGCTAAAACAGAAATTTTTTCCTATTTACCTACTTCTAATTAAACAACTTATATACAGATCTTAGCCATTTTTATTAATAAATTTGGGGTAACACTTATGTTTAAATTTAGAATAAGCGGTTTTGCTATCGCTTTATCTCTAGTCTTGCTTCCAAACCTACCTTCTTTCGTAGCTGCAGCTGACGAAGTTGAAGAAGTTGTAGCAGTTGGAACAAGGAGAGAGGCTAGATCAGTTGGGGACTCTCCAGCGCCTGTTGATATTATTGGTGGATCAGATTTCACTAATCAAGGCGCAGCGGATCTTCCTGATATGATCAGAACACTAGTACCTTCTTTTAATGTTAACACTCAACCAATTAGTGATGCGGCAACTTTAATTAGACCTGCTAACCTAAGAGGACTTCCGCCCGACAACATGTTGGTATTAGTCAATGGTAAGAGAAGACATAGAGGTGCAGTAATATCTTTCTTAGGAAGCGGAATATCTGATGGTGCTCAAGGACCTGATATCTCTGCCATACCTTCAATCGCTTTAAAACAAGTAGAAGTCTTAAGAGATGGTGCGGCAGCGCAGTACGGTTCTGACGCTATTGCAGGTATCATGAACTTTGTCTACAAAGACAATGCTGAAGGTGCTCAATTAGAAATCAGAAGCGGTGAATATGCTGATGGAGATGGCGACATGTATAGAGTCGCTGCTAACGTTGGAATGCCTTTTACTGCAAATGGCTTTGCAAACGTTTCTATCGAGTTACAAGATTCAGATCCTACTAACAGAAGTGTTCAGAGAGGAGATGCTCAAGCACTTTATGATGGTGGAAATGCTGCTATATGGAACTATCCTGGTGAAGCGCAGATTTGGGGTTCTCCTGAAGTTAGCGATGATATTAAATTAGTTGCTAATATCGGCCTAGAATTAGATGCCAATAAAGAGTTTTATCTTTTTGGTAACTACGCTGAAAGAAAAGTACTTGGTGGCTTCTTCTTCAGAAATCCTACTAACAGAGGTGGTATTTTCTCTACAGATGGTGGAGCAACTCGTTTAGTTGGTGATGTAGCTCAAGCAACTACTGGCGCGGCAAGAACTTGTCCTGTAGTTCCAGTTCCTGCTTCTGGTGCTGGTTCAGCAACAGACACGGCATTATCAGCCATTATTGCTAATCCAAACTGTTTCGTTTTCAATCAAGTTTTCCCAGGTGGTTTCACACCTAGCTTTGGTGGAGACGTAATGGATTGGGCTATTGCTTCAGGAATTAGAGGAACTACTAGTGGTGGAACTATGTATGACATCAGTCTTAGCGTTGGTGAAAATACAGCTGACTACTATATTGAAAATACTCTTAATGGATCTCTAGGTCCTAAATCTCCAACACAATTTAACCCTGGAAGTTATATCCAACTTGAAAAGAACTTTAATGTTGATTTAGTTAAACAAGTTAAAGTTGATGGTTGGGCTTCTGACCTTAACGTTGGTTATGGTTTAGAGTTCAGAGAAGAACAGTTTACTGTTGTTTCTGGTAATAAAGAAAGTTGGGAAATTGGACCTTACTTTGACCAAGGTTTTGGAATTGGATCTAACGGATTTGGTGGATTTAACCCTGACATGGCTGGAGTATGGGACAGAAGTAACGTAGCTCTCTATGTTGATTTAGAAGCTGACTTAACTGATCAACTTCTCCTTGGATTAGCTGGTCGTTATGAAGATTTTGATACATTTGGATCTACAAGTAACTTCAAATTATCTGGTCTTTATAGAGCTTCAGATAGAGTTAATTTAAGATTCACAACTAGTACTGGTTTCAGAGCTCCAACGCCTGGACAAGCAAATATTTCTAATATTTCTACAGTTGCTGGAAGTGACGGAGTCTTATTCCAGAAAGGAACATTGTCTCCAACTAACCCTGTATCTGTGATATATGGTGGTAAAGAGCTTGGTCCTGAAGAATCAACAAACATAAGTTTTGGTATGGTTTTTGATGTAACTGACTCTTTTAATGTAACTATTGATACTTACTCAATTGAACTTGAAGACAGAATTACTCAAGGTGATGACGTAACTTTAACGGCAGCGGATATAGCTAACTTACAAGCACAAGGAGTTCCTGGTGCTGGTGACTTAACCAATTTCCGTTTCTATGTAAATGATTACGACACAACCACGGAAGGTGTAGATATTGTAGCTACATATTCTGCAGAAATGGGTAACGGGACAACTGACTTTACTTTTGTGCACAGTAAAACTACCACTGAAGTTGATAAAACTAGTGGTCTAGTTGGTGCTCAAAGAATAGGTCAACTTGAATCTCTATTGCCAGAGAATAGATGGAACATATCTGCCGTTCATAATACTGGCGATTACAGAATACTTGCTAGATACAACTATGTGGATGAATGGCTATGGTGGTCTGGTTCAGGTTCTAGTACAACAGTAGGTGATATGTCTACTCTTGATCTAGAAGTTTCAAGAGACCTTGGAGCTTATACTCTTACTTTAGGAGCACAAAATGCTACTGATGAGTATCCTGATAGTCCTCCTGCAACATTATGTTGTGGAATGAAGTATCCAGAAGGATCTCCATTTGGTTTTAATGGAGCGTTCTACTACTTCAAGTTAGGTTTAGACTTTTAATACCTAAGTCTGATGAAAAAGGGCGCTTTATGCGCCCTTTTTTTATTTTGAATATACGACTCTGCCACCAACTATTGTGCTTACTATTTCTGAAGACATTATCTCCTCTTCAGGAATCTTCATTATGTCTTTTGAGAAGATTGTAAAATCAGCTAATTTACCAACCTCTATACTTCCCTTTATATCTTCTTCAAAAACTGCGTAAGATCCCCAGATAGTAAACATTTTTAAAGCCTCTTCCCTTGTAACTGCTTGTTCTAAGTGCCAACCTTTATCATAGAATCCATCTAAATCTTTTCTACTAACAGCAGCCTTAAACTCTATTCTAGGATCTCCTATTTCAACCGGAGCATCTGACCCTCCAGCTATTACCACTCCCAAATCTAAAAGATTTCTCCATGGGTAAGCATTATTTAATCTTTCATAACCTAATCTTTTATAAGCAAAATGGAGATCGCCTATAGCATGAGAGGGTTGCATGGAAGCTATAACTTCCAAATCTCTAAATCGTATTTGATCTTCTGGCCTTATATTTTGAGAATGTTCTATCCTCCATCTAGGACTAGCTATAGTTCTTTCTTCATTGTTTATCTCATTAAAAGCTTCTTCATACCAATCCAACACGACTTTATTTCCTAAGTCACCTATTGCGTGTGTTTCTATTTGTATTCCTTTTTTTAGAGCTTTAATTAATGTAGGCATGGTCTCTTCTTTTTTCAATATTAAAAGGCCTTCCGTATCGTAATCTTCATATTTTTTAAAAAATACTGCTCCTCTTGAACCTATAGCTCCATCAGCAACTAACTTAATACCGCGGGCAGTTAACCAGTGTTGATTATCAAGATAAGGGCCATCGTTTAAGAAGTTTTGAGCATCCTTAGTATTTTCTACATAAAGTTGAATTCTTATAGGAAGGCTATCTTCTGCTTGTATTTCCTTTAATATTTCAAAATCCTGTAAAGGAGATCCGGCATCATGGACTTGCGTCCATCCCATCCTTGCATTCACTTCTAAGCCTGCTTCAATAGCCTGCCTTTCTTGTTTTCTACTTTTCTTAGGAATTAAGTTCTCAATTAATAATGATGCTTTATCAACCAATACGCCATCAGGATTGCCATTTTCATCCCGATTAATCTTTCCACCATGAGGATCCTCTGTACTGGAATTAATGTTAGCTAAAGAAAGAGCGTACGAATTGACTATAACAGCATGCCCATCAGCTCTTTCAAGCAGAATAGGTTTATCGCTGGATATTAGATCTAACTCTTCTTTGGTAGGAAACCTGGCTTCTGGCCATTTTTTTTCTATCCACCCTCTCCCTACTACCCATTCACCTTCTGGAAGGCTATTTGCATAGATTTGAACACTGGTTAGCATTTCTTTTAGACTCCTTGATCCTTGAAGATTTAAAGAAAGTTCTCTATACCCAGTAGCTTTGAGATGTACATGAGAATCTATAAAACCTGGGTAAATAAAAGCATCAGATAAGTCCATTATCTCTGCGTTGCATTTATATGGCGCAATTTCCTCATTTGAACCAACAAAGATTATTGAACCATCTTTTATGGCCACTGACTCAACAATGCTATTATCAGAGTTAGCTGTATATATTTTGGAATTGTATAAAACCAAATCGGCTTCTAAGCAAATCTCTTCTTGGCCAGCCACCATTAGCTAAGTCTGCACCTGAACAAAAACCTCTCCCTTCACCAATAATTATTTTAAGGCTTGGTTGGGAATGGGCTTTTTATTTATACGGAGGCCTGGGATTTATTTGGTATTTTTATTGGCAAAAAATTGTCTTCTCCACTCCGAAAGAAGATCCGAATATATCTGATGAAGAACTAGAGTTCATAACTAATAATGCTCCTGCTTCTAATAAAGCAGAAACTCTCCCCTTTTCAAAATGGCGTAAAAATTTACCCTTATGGGCCATAGCTGTAGCGCATTTTTGCAATAACTACAGCTTGTTTGTCTTTTTATCATGGCTTCCGATATTTATAAAAGATGGTTTGGGCGTACCAATGGCTGCAGTTGGTCTGCTGGCAATGCTGCCACATATAGCTTCTTTCTTATTTCTAAACATAGGAGGATACTTTGCCGATTACCTTACTAATAAAGGAGTTAAATTAATCTCAGTAAGAAAGCTTTGTAACAGCATAGCCTTTGGTGGAAGTGGTATCTGCCTTTGCATTGTCCCTGAACTTAATAGTGTTGCTGGTGTTATTGCTATTATGTGTTTAGGGAATGTATTTGGAGGTTTTAGTGCTGGAGGCTTTATTGTCAATCATGCCGATATTGGACCAGAACATACTGGGAGGCTTATGGGAATAACTAATATGTTTGCTGCTATACCTGGATTTATTGGAGCAATCATTACTGGAATGATATT
>CACAIY010000030.1 GCA_902532675.1 uncultured SAR86 cluster bacterium | reverse complement strand
TATAAAAAGTATTGTAAGGAACGGTTTCCTCATCAACTTGATCTCCTGATTTGCCTTTAAGACGATTTAACACAGTAGGCAAATGATGTATCCACTCTGCTCCCAAGTCGATTGGAAAATCCGCCAAAGTTTTGTTTTCCTTTAATCTCCCTCCATATCTGTTAGAAGCTTCGAGAATAAGATAATCAATATTATTTCGTTGTAATATTTTTGCGGCAGCCAACCCTGAAGCTCCAGCGCCTATGATGATAACTTTCCCCTCAAAGTTATATGTTTTATATAGAGCAATATCCTCTGGAAACATATCCAGAGCTCTTGAGCCCCATCTAAAAACTTTCATTCCCACTCAATAGTAGCAGGTGGTTTGCTGGAAACATCATAAGTTACCCTAGATACTTCAGGAATCTCATTAATGATTCTATTAGAAACTTTTTCTAAGAAAGAATGAGGAAGTTTCGCTGACTTAGCCGTCATGAAATCAATCGTCTCGACAGCCCTTAGATTAATCACATACTCATATCTTCTAGAGTCCCCTACTACACCAACTGACCTAACTGGAAGGAAGACAGCAAAGGCCTGACTGACTTTGTCGTAATAACCTTCTTTAATTAATTCACTTATAAATATATCGTCTGCAAATTGAAGTGTCTTTATATAAGGTTTTTTAATCTCACCTAAAATTCTTACGCCCAAGCCTGGGCCCGGAAATGGATGCCTAAAGAGAATTTCTTTAGGTAACCCCAACTCTAACCCTATCTTTCTTACTTCATCTTTAAAAAGATCTTTGAGAGGCTCAATAACTGGTAAATTAAGATAACTCGGTAAACCACCTACATTATGATGAGATTTAATTACGTGAGCCGTACCATTTTTTGTGCCTGCTGATTCAATCACATCAGGATAGATGGTTCCCTGAGCTAACCACTTGATTTTCTTGTTCTTCTTAGCTTCTTTAAGAAAAACATCGATAAAAGTTTTTCCAATGGCTTTGCGTTTACGTTCAGGGTCTTTTTTTCCTTTAAGATCTTTTAAGAATTGATTACCAGCGTTTGCTCTCTTCACTTTTATACCAAATCCATCTTTGAAGGTATCCATCACCTGATCTCCTTCATTCAATCGTAAAAGACCGTTATCAACAAAAATACAAGTGAGTTGATCTCCGATTGCTTCGGATAATAGAGCAGCCACAACTGCAGAATCTACTCCCCCTGACAAACCAAGTAACACTTCTTGATCGCCTACCTCTTGTTTAATCTCTTCGACTGCTTTGGTAATAATGTTCCTAGAATTCCAGAGGCCTTTGCAATCTGATATGTCTCTTACGAAATTCTTGAGTATTTGTTTTCCTTGCGGGGTGTGAGTCACCTCAGGATGAAATTGAAGCCCAAAGATCTTCTTAGTAGGATGATATAAAGCTGCTATAGGACTGTTCGAGGTTACCCCGCAAGACTTAAAGCCTTTGGGTAACTTAGAAACATGATCTCCATGACTCATCCATACATTGATCTTTTTAGTCTTAATTTTCTTAAATAAACCAGAAGCTTGGTTCTTTATTTTTAAATTGGCATGTCCAAATTCCCTTCTATCAGCCAGTTCAACCTTACCTCCTAATTGCTTAGCAATTGATTGCATGCCATAACAAATACCTAATACAGGGATTCCAAGATTAAATAGTTGATCAGGTACTTTTGGAGATCCTTTGTGTTTAACTGTCTCAGGTCCTCCAGAGAGGATAATACCTTTGGGATCGAAATCTTTGATGGATTTAATGGAACTCTTATGATGATATATCTCACAATAAACTCCAAGCTCCCTAACTCGCCTTGCTATAAGTTGAGTGTATTGAGAACCAAAATCGATTATGAGGATCTTATCGGCAAGAATGTTCTTTGCCATTTGACTTAACTGATTCGGTAATTGGGTGCTTCTTTGGTCACGCTGACATCATGAACATGGCTTTCACTTACACCGGCTGGAGTTATTTGTACAAATTTAGGTTTGGTTCTCATCGTTTCAATATCTTTAGAACCGGTATAACCCATGCTTTGCCTTAGCCCTCCTAACATTTGATGAGCTACGGCTTGCATCCACCCTTTGTAAGGCACTCTTCCTTCTATTCCTTCAGGGACTAATTTCTCATTAGCATCTGCACTGTCTTGAAAATATCTATCTTTAGAACCTTGTTCTCCAGACATGGCGCCCATGGAACCCATTCCTCTATAAGATTTGTAACTTCTACCTTGATAGAGCTCGACTTCACCCGGCGCTTCTTCCGTGCCAGCCAAAACACTTCCTAACATCACGGAATGACCTCCTGCAGCAATAGCTTTAGAAATATCACCCGAGAATCTTATTCCCCCATCAGCAATTAGGGGTACGTCTTTATTTGTCAAGGCATTTGCCACTTCAGCCACTGCCGAAATTTGAGGAACCCCTACTCCGGTGACTATTCTAGTAGTGCATATAGATCCTGGGCCTATTCCTACCTTAACTCCGTCTGCTCCTGCGTTCACAAGAGCTAAAGCTCCTTCTCCAGTAGCAACATTACCTCCTATAACTTGAATATCTTTAAAGGCGTCTTTGACCGCTCTTATTTGAGAGAGGACTCCTTCAGAATGACCATGAGCGCTATCCAGAACTAGAACATCCACCCCTGATTGTATTAAAGACTCACATCTTTGCATCGTATCTGACTTAGTTCCTATAGCTGCTCCTACCAACAATCTTCCTTCTCCATCTCTCGCTGCATCGGGAAAGTCCAACGATTTATTTATATCTTTAAGAGTCACCAAACCAGTCAATCCAAATGATCCATCAACCAAAAGGATCTTCTCAATTCTGTTATCTTGTAATAATTTCTTAATTACGTCTAAATCTTCTCCCTCTTTAGCAGTAACAAGCTTATCTTTAGGAGTCATGATTTCAGATACTTTAGCTGAAAAGTTTTGCTCATTTCTAAAATCTCTGCTTGTTACAATTCCAACTAAATCGCCATCATCAACAACTGGCATACCAGAAATATTGAGTTCATTGGTAAGCTGAATAAGTTCACCAACTTCTTTATCTGATCTAATTGTTATAGGGTCTCTAACTATCCCGCTTTCATATTTTTTTACCTTTCTTACCTCGGAAGCTTGAGATTCTATGGATAAATTTTTATGGATAATTCCGATACCGCCCAATTCGCTTAACGCAATGCCCATGCGTGATTCTGTAACTGTGTCCATAGCAGCAGAAACAAGTGGTATATTTAAATTAAGTTTCTTGGTTAATTTAGTTTTTAAATCAACTTCGTTAGGTAAAACTTCTGAGTGAGCTGGCACCAAAAGGACGTCATCAAAGGTGAGTGCTTTATCTTCAATACGTAACATCTTTAAATTATACAGAAAAGAGGAAGCATTTAAACAGGGTAATCTTATATACTTAGGCAGCATACTTGACTGTATAGTGTCGTAAAAATTAAGGAGAAATATGATTTCAGAATTACAACAACCATTAGATTCTGGGTTTGGAGCTAAAAGCGAGCCCAGCGAAGTGCTTGAAGGTATAGATTTAAATGGAAAAACTGCTTTAGTAACTGGGGGTTACTCAGGAATAGGCTTAGAAACTACAAGAGCATTATCTGATTGCGGAGCTAGAGTCATTGTTCCTGCAAGAAGACGTGATGTTGCTATAAAAGAACTTGAAGGAATTATTGATAAAGAAGATATTCTTAATCTAGATTTAGCAGACCCTAATTCCGTAACAAAATTTGTCGAAGAGTTTTTAGAGACTGATATGAACCTTGATATCTTAATTAATAATGCCGCTGTTATGGCTTGCCCACAAATGCCCACTGATAATGGTTGGGATTTACAATTTGCTGTTAACCATATTGGGCATTTCATATTGACCAAAGGACTAATTCCCTCTTTACTAAAATCTGGCGATTCAAGGGTAGTAACTCTTTCATCTACAGGGCATAAACTTTCAGGCATAAAATGGGATGATATCCATTTCGAGGATTCGTATGATAAATGGCAATCATATGGACAATCAAAAACAGCAGCTAGTCTTCTTGCCGTTGATTTAGATTCGAAGATGAAAGATGAAGGTATAAGAGCCTTGGCTGTTCACCCGGGTGGAATATTTACACCCCTCCAAAGACATTTGCAACAAGAAGAAATGGTGGTTTTAGGATGGCTCAATGAAGACGGAGAACTGTCTGAGATGGCGGCAGCTGGTTTTAAATCGGCCACTCAAGGTGCGAGCACAACATTATGGTGCGCAACTAACCCGAAACTTAATGGTATTGGAGGAGTTTACTGCGAAAACTGTGACGTGGCAGAAAGGCAAGATGACGGACCTAACGCTAGATATGTAGGAGTAGCAGATTGGGCTATAGACACTGATGAAGCCAGTAGATTGTGGGAAGAAACTGAAAATATTTTAGCTTTACTTTAAATTTATAAACTATGAAGAAATTTTTCGGCTGGAAGATTGTTGCGCTGGCATTTTTTCTTGATTTTTGTGCAGTTGGTTACTCCTTTCAATCATTTCCGGTAGTAGTCTTAGAATTATCTAAAGAATTTTCTTTATCTAGATTTCTGGCCACTTTGCCCATCCCTCTGTTTATGATCATGTCTTCTTTATTTATGCCATTCATAGGTAGACTTTTAGATAAAGGTGCCATTAGGTCAATCCTAATGGCTGGGGCTTTGGTTTACGGATTATCTCTAATCTCTCTTTATTTTGCCTTTAGTTACATAAGTTTCATGTTTATTTTTACTTTACCGATGGCCCTTGGCGTAACCATGATGGGGAACATCTCCGTATCTAAATTAATTTCTCTTTGGTTTAGAAAATACACTGGTAGAGCCTTGGGAATTGCTTCAGTGGGTGTTTCTTTTGCAGGATTTGTATTTCCTAACCTAACAAGCTTTTTACTTGGAGATTTAGGCCTTACCTGGAGAGAAGCTTATCTATTATTTGGAGTCTTAATTATCTTAATTAATATCCCAATAGTGTATTTATTTATCGTTAATAAGCCTTCTGACATTAATCAGATGCCAGATGGAGAGGAGATCACAGATAATACCGAAGATACTTCAGGCATTGACTGGACAATCCCGGAGTTACTTAAAGACAGAAATTTTTGGATTTTAAGCTTAGTCTTCGCAATACAGTTTTGCTCTATGATGGGAATCCTTTCGCATTTAACTTTCTTCTCAGAAGGGGCTGGATGGAGTCTATCTTGGGGTGCCTTTATATTTAGTATGTATGCTTGGCCAGCGATGTTTAGCAAAGTGTTCTTCGGCTGGTTAGTTGAAAATAAAATGGATGCAAGAGTAGCTGTTTCTATTGCTATCTTAATACAAGCTATTGCTACCTTATTGATGATATTTGTAGAAAGTCCTGAGCAAATGGTAGTTTTAGTTATGATTTTTGGTTTTGGTGGAGGATCTGCTCTACCTTTAAGCAATATCTTATTTAATCAAGCTTATACCAATAAAAGTTTTGGTAAAGCAAGAGGAGCTGCACAACCCTTTATCTCTATTTTTCAAATTAGTGGAACTTTGGTGGCAGCCAGAATGTTTGACGTATTTGGAAATTACGAATTAGCCTTTTTAACTTTAGGTTTTATTCTTATCGTTCCAATTATTGCAATTTGGTTTATGAAAATAGAGTCTAAATTAGTGTCTTAATCATCTTATCTAGTTCATCTACAAATTCTAGAGGTTTATCCAGCATTAAATGATGTTGGGCATCTTTTAATTCAACCACGGGTGAAGAATCAGGCAAAAGTTCAAACATTTCTTCCAAAGCACTTCCACCAATATCAAATTCCGCCGTATTCTCACCATACATAAAACCAACTGGACAGGATAAACTGTTTAAAACTTCGCTTTGTTTATTTCCAATAATTAAATGATCATAAGTAGAGGGATCAAAACTCCATCTCCATCCCTCTTTAGTCTGAGTTATTGATCTTTCAGCAATATAATCTAACAAGAATTGATTTTTACATTCTTGAGGAGGCATTAAACGAAACCTTTGTATTAACTCTTCCTTTGTGTCTCTGTACTTTGGAGGAGCGGCTGGAGACATACTTTCGTACCATTCATAATGGTTCTCAGGTTTCCTTACAACAAAATCTACCAAGATTAATGAAGACATGAATTCAGAATATCTTTCGGCTGTAGCTAAGGAAATCATTCCTCCAAAACTATGTCCAACGACTGTCGGATTTTCCATATTCAATCCTTTTACTACTCCCCATATATCTTCAGCAAAAGTCATCTTGTCGTATCTAGGTCTCCAATCACTTTCACCCATGCCACTAAAACTCATAACGGCGAAATGGTATTTATCAGCTAATAGCCCGCCTATAAATTTAAACCAGTGGGCATGAGCATGATTTCCATGAACCATAACCACGGGTGGTTTGGTTTTATCTCCCCATTCGATAAAGTGAATTTTGGCGCCATCAACTTCAATGAAATCATCTCTATGATCTCTTGCCAATGCATCTTTAAACCATTTAGGTTGTTCGGTTATAACGTCCATTTTTTATTGATAAGATCCTTTTAGTGCGACGATACTAAATGATTAGATACATGAATCCAAGTCTTAGAACACGCTATGACTATTAGAGGCATTTTTTTTAGGTATTAAGTTGATCGGTTTTAGCTGCCGCAATGAAATCATTTTTATGAAGCCCACCTATTTTGTGAGTCCACCAAGTTACTTCCACCTTTCCCCACTCTAATAATATTGCAGGGTGATGATCTTCTTCTTCAGCCAGTTCAGCAATCTTATTTGTAAAAGAAATAGCATCAGAATAGTTATCAAAATTAAATACTTTATTTAATTTAAGTACAGAATCGTTAGTTATGGGCTGCCAATCCGGTATTTGTTTTAGTAAATCGGGTAATTCATCATCGGCAACTCGAGGAGCATCTGCACGACAAGCTACACATTTCTGTTGTATTAAATCAGACATGTTATTTGCTTATTCCACCTTTTGTTAATTTCGCTGGGTCCAATAGTTTCTTAAGTCTAGACCTGGAAAGGTCGGTTTCTTCAAGAGCTACCTCTATAATCGGCCTGCCTTCTTTATATGCCTTTTTAGCTATCTCAGCAGCTTTAGCGTAGCCAATAATAGGATTTAAAGCGGTTACTAAAATAGGATTCATAGCCAAAGATGCTTCAAGATTTTTCTTATTCACTTTAAAGGTCTTTATAGCCTTAGAAGATAAAACATTCATGGCTCCAGCTAATAAATTAATACTTTTTAGAAGGTTGTAAGCTATTACAGGAAGCATGACATTTAATTGAAAGTTCCCAGCTTGAGCAGCTACTGTAATGGTTACATCATTTCCAATTACATCTGCCGATGCCATGGTTACAGCTTCGGGAATTACTGGATTAACTTTTCCAGGCATGATGCTACTTCCTGGCTGCAAAGCTTGAAGTTCTATCTCAGATAAGCCTGCTAATGGACCACTATTCATCCACCTTAAGTCATTAGAAATCTTCATCAGAACAACAGCTAAATTCTTTAATTCACCGGAAAGTTGTAATGAGCAATCTTGAGCACTTAATTCGTGGAAGAAATTTTCACCGGGCACAAATTTATCTTTACCTCCAGAAAGTTTTGTCATTTCTTGTGCAAAATATTTTGTAAACTGCTTATGGGCGTTAATTCCAGTTCCAACAGCAGTTCCGCCTTGAGGCAATTGTAAAAGTCTTTGTTGGATGATGCCTAACATCTTTCTTGAGGAGTTAAGCTGACTAGACCAAGCCCTTAACTCATCTGACAGATCAACTGGCATGGCGTCCATTAAATGCGTTCTTCCTGTTTTAACTACTCCTTCAACTGATTTTGCTTTCTTTTCTATTTCATCTATTAACTTATCTAAAGCTGGATAAAGTTTTTTAGCCAGGTCCATAGAAGCGCTTACCTTAATGGCAGTAGGGATTACATCATTACTGCTCTGACTCATATTTACGTCATCATTTGCACTAATTTTAGTTTTTGCATACTTAGTAGCTAAATTAGCTATTACCTCGTTTGCATTCATATTAGAGCTAGTACCAGAACCAGTTTGAAACACATCTATTGGAAATTCTTTGTGATGTTTCTCTTGCCAAACTTCCTTGGCGGCTTTAGAAATGGCCCTTGCTTTTTTTGCAGGCAATAGTTTTAACCTCAGATTGGCTTTAGCAGCTGCATCTTTGATTATCCCTAAAGAACTCACAAATGATTTTGTAAAAGGGAAATCCATTTTTATTCCACTGATAGGAAAATTATTAACCGCTCTTTGAGTTTGTGCTCCCCACAATGCTCCTTTCGGGACTTTAACTTCGCCTAAACTATCTTTTTCAATTCTAAATTTTTTTGTGGCCATAATATTTGTCCAGTTCTTTTGATAGGATATATTTTAGCAAATATGCTAGATTATCGTTCTGATTTAATTATCAAAGTTTTTAGAGGGAATAATTATGGAAATAGATATAAATTTGGGGAAATTACCTCAAAAGGAAAAAGGGTCTTTAGAGTTAATCGAATGTAAGACTATAGAGGAAAAAAGACGACATGGCCTAGAAAGATTAGCCTCTGGTTTTAGAACCTTTTCACATTTTGGGTTTGATGAAGGGGTAGCTGGTCATATAACCTTTAGAGATCCAGAATTTGAACATCACTTTTGGGTAAATCCATTTGGTATGCATTTTGGACAGATCTGTGTCTCTGATTTAGTTCTAGTTGATCGTAATGGAGAAGTTGTGCTTGGTGATAGGCCTGTTAATACAGCAGCATTTGCAATTCATTCCAGACTTCATGAAGCTAGACCAGATGTAAATGCAGCAGCTCATTCTCATTCCATGTATGGAAAGTCGTTTTCTAGTATGGGAAGAAAACTAGAGCCAATTACTCAAGATTCTTGTGCTTTTTTTGAAGATCATGTTTTATTTGATGATTTTACTGGTGTAGTTTTAGAAACTGATGAGGGAGATAGAATTGCAGATGCTCTAGGAGATAAAAGAGCAGCCATCTTAAAGAACCATGGTTTATTAACAACAGGTGAAACTGTAGATGCTGCTGTTTGGGGATTTCTATCTATGGATAGATGCTGTCAGTCACAAATGATTGCTGAATCAGTAGGTCAAATGGAAAGGATTCCTGATGAAACTGCAGCAATGACAAAAGAACAGGTGGGTTCGGAATTAGGTATGTGGGTTATGTATCAACCTATATATGACTTAATGCTTGAAAAGGACGATAGCTTCTTAAATTAAGCTTTTTTAATAGCTTCCTTCATTCGGTCTATCGATCCATCAACAAAGCCCCAGTTGGACATGTATTCAATAAACTTGGGTGAAAGGCCTTCTTTAGTTAAATAATCTACTGAAACTGGAATCTCAGAGGGGATAAATTGATCATCTTTCTCATACAGAAGAGGAAAGTTATGATGCAATATCGCCGCTCTACCTAACATAACCCAATCTACACCCTCTTCCATTGCTTTTGTTACGTCTTGTGGAGTTCTTAGATTACCAGCCACTCCTAATCTTGTTGTTGCCCTTTCTAGTTCACAAAAATGTTGAATCAAAGTCTTCCCTTTAAATTCTTCCTCTTGAGGTTCTTTAAAACAATCCCATAAAGACATATCGAGAAAATCTAAATCCCCCGAAATCATTAAATCAGATGCAAGTTCTTTTGATTCCCCAAGCAAAATGCCGAACCTTTCAGAAGATAGCCTCACTCCTAGCATAAAATCTTCTCTGCATTCCGAACGAACACCTGCGATAATTTCTTTAAGTAATCTATTACGATTTTCAAAACTGCCCCCATATTCATCATTTCTCAGATTCACTTCTCCGCTTAAAAATTGGCACAAAATGTAACCATGAGCACCATGAAGCTCAACCCCATCAAAACCTGCTTTCTGAGCTCTCATAGCGGCTTCAATAAAATCATCTCTTAATTGATGAACTTCGCTTAAAGTCAAAGCGCGCGCAGAGAATTCTTCATTTTCTGAGGGACAAACTGGATCTTCTCCAATTAATTCTTTAGGTGACCTCATTCCTGCATGATGAAGCTGCGCTATCGCCACACTATTTTGTGACTTGATCTCTTTAGCTAATCTAGTTAAACCTTCCAAGTGTTGATCTGAAAAAAATCCCAACTGACCTGGAAAACCTTTTCCTATAGCTTGAACATGAGCAGCGCAAGTCATCGTCAATCCAAATCCACCTTTAGCCCTCATGGTCAACCAATGAAATTCTTCCTCGGACAAGATTCCATCTTCATGACTTTGACTATTTGTAAGCGGAGCCAGCATGAATCTATTCTTCATCTCAGGGCCTCGTTGAAAATTTAAAGAGCTTAATGCTTTAGTCATTTAATAGCTCTTCAACTTCCCATAGCTTATCTTTACCAAAGAACATCTCATCTCCTACAAAAAATGTGGGTATACCAAACACTCCTCTTTCTACAGCTGCTTCGGTATTTGCAATTAATTTGGCTTTAACATCAGGGTCTTGCATCTGTTCCATGAGTTTATTTGCATCAAGGCCAGATTCTTCAAATGCTGAATGAATTACTTCAGGATCATCCATTTTTTTAGGCTCCTCCCACATATGCACGAGAACCTTATCAATATAATCTTCTAGATATCCATCATTTTCTGCAGCTATAGCTCCTCGAATGATCTGTAAGCTAATTACTGGGAAATGAGGATTCATCTTAAAGGAATGAAGGTCATGTCTTTCAATAAATCTTTGCATTTCAATATTCTGATATTCATTCTTGTTCTTAACCCCAAAGAATTGTTCCATAGGAGGTTTGTTGTTTGTACCTTTAAAAATACCACCCAATAAAACTGGTATGTAATTCACTTCTGCTCCAGTCCTTTCTTTAATGGACTGCATTACTTTATGACTTAAGTAAGCGTTAGGGCTTGCAAAATCAAAATAAAAATCAACTTTCTTGCTCATTATCTTCTCCTCTATTTTCGATCATTTTAAGAATTTCAGAATAATCCAATGATAAACAATACCCCGTTTCAAAACCATTAAAAGATTGTTCCGGGATATCTCCACTGTAAGATAAAGAGAATAAAGTCTGACACTTTTCGTCTTTAGTCATTCTCATGTCTTTTCTTAAGTCTTCAATCATTGAATCGATAGTTACTTCAGAATTAACCATGGTCAATCCACGATCATTTTCTGAATCCAAAACCATGTACTTTTCCGTATCAGACCATGCTTTCCAATGAGGGAGATCTCCTGATCTTCCTTTACCCGGATCACCTGTATAAGCAAACTGGGTCCAGTAGGACATCATCTGATTCGATAATTTATTTACAGTATCAGCATCTTCAACGACTAAATTTTTTATTAGCATGTTGTCTAATCCTGCAGGGAATAGAAAGAGAAGCTCTATAGCGTGAGCAGATCCCACTAATTGACTAAAATCCATGCCTTGGACTTCAGGTAATTCATCCCAATCAAATCTATAAGCATAAGTATCTTTTTGACCGGAAGCAGTCAAATCTCTTGAAGGAGAATCTACAGCCCTTTCTTTCCATGAATCAGAGGAATATTGGTTAACTGCATTATAAAAATCTGGTCTGAGAATTTCTAATGGAAGTTCAGTAATACCTGCCCATGAGAGAGCAGTCGCAATAGCCCCTTCTCCTTCCCCCCATTTAACAAACTCTGGATTTCTCATATTAAACAACTTGGTTTCATATCTATTCGTACCAAGAATAATGGGCATACGTTTAAAGTCATTGTTAACAAAAGACTCGTAAATACCCTTAACTCCCATCACATGGCCATCATTAAAAACTCTAGTCATGCCTCCTTTTTTGGGTCTAGCTTCAAAGTATGCTGTTAATAGATCTTCAGGTTTTTTACTCCTTAAATAAACCTCTATCTCTTCTAAAGACATAGCATTTTGCTTATCTTTTGCGTCCTCTAAACTATCTGCCTTTTTGTCATTAATTAATAGTCTATTAATTACTTCCTTAGAGCTCTGAATTCCAGACGTCCCATCTTCGGGATAATAAGATTCTGCATCTTCAATTAAAGAATGCGAAACTATTCCGCTTTGAACTATTGCTTTATGAAATAAATCAGTAGCTAAAGGAGAAGCATACAAAGCAGCTACATTATGTCCCCCAGCAGACTCTCCAAAGATTGTTACATTATTTGCATCGCCACCAAAATATCCAATATTCTCTTTTATCCACTTAAGGGCCATTATGTTATCCAAAGTGCCGAAATTACCTGACGCGTCTTCTAAAGTTGAATTGCCTTGTCTAAGTGCTGGGTGTCTAAACCAACCTAAATTAGACATTCGATATTGAACGGTAACAACTATAACTTCATGTTGAGAGACGAAATCGGTAGGATAATAGGTATCAGCTGAGCCTATGGTATTACCTCCCCCATGAATCCACATCATAACCGGTACATTTTTCTTCTTTAATTGTTCTGCAGACCAAGCTGGCGACCAGACATTTAAATATAAGCAATCTTCAGAGCCAGTCCAGCCTCCTGAATTTCCCGTCATAATGCCTTCTGCTTGAAAACAGACTTGAGAAAATTTGGAAGCTTCAAATCTTGAATCAAACTTTTTGGGTTGAATTGGAGCCTTCCATCTTAAATTTGCTACAGGAGGTTCAGCAAACGGGATACCTAACCACGCAA
Source organism: uncultured SAR86 cluster bacterium (assembly GCA_902532675.1). Taxonomy (GTDB): domain Bacteria; phylum Pseudomonadota; class Gammaproteobacteria; order Magnimaribacterales; family Magnimaribacteraceae. The sequence goes on along the minus strand of CACAIY010000030.1, from coordinate 116 downwards.
AGGTATTATGATCACTTTCAATTCCTATAATCTCTCCTTGATTAATAGTTCTTAGTGAATCATTGGGCAATGATTGCCCACAACTGGCTAAAATTAGAATTAATGGAAGAGCAACA
>CACAIY010000029.1 GCA_902532675.1 uncultured SAR86 cluster bacterium | reverse complement strand
AGTTCTATTTCAAACTTAATTATCTTGCTCAGACATAGGCTTAAGATTACAAAAATACGATTTTTAGTTAGAACCCTAAACATTTTTAGTTGCTGTCTTAGTTTTTAGAATGAAGTTTACCTTTTCATAGTAAAATTAAAACTGGGATTTACTTTATTTAAATGCCGAAGTGGCGGAATTGGTAGACGCAGGGGATTCAAAATCCCCCGCCCTTTGGGTGTGAGAGTTCGAGTCTCTCCTTCGGCACCATAAGAGATCATTATTTTGAAATTACAAAATTACGATTTTAATCTTCCAGAGGAACTAATTGCTAAAGAACCTCCAGAAAGAAGAGGTACCAGTAGACTTTTAGTTCTAAATAAAGAGCTAGAAGATAAGACTATTCAAGATTTTGGAGACACCCTAAATCCAGGAGATCTATTGGTGTTAAATGACACTAAAGTCCTTAAAGCTAGGTTGGACGCAAGAAAACCTACTGGAGGCTTTGTAGAGATTTTGATTGAGAGATTATTAGATGATAATTGCGCTTTTGCTCAAACTAAATCAAACAGAAGTATACGCAAAGGAGATTACGTCAAGATAGAAAGCACTTCTTTAGAAATTAAAATTTTAGATAAAGAAGGCTCACTCTATAAAATCCTATTTCCAGAAGACCCGAAAGAAATTCTAGATATGCACGGAAAGGTTCCTTTGCCACCTTACATTAAAAGAATTGCAAACAATCAAGATGAAGAAAGGTATCAGACAGTATATGCCAACGAAGCTAAAGAAAATTCTGTAGCTGCTCCGACAGCAGGATTGCACTTCAGTAAATCTCAACTAAAACAAATACAAGAAAGAGGAGTAGAAATTGTCTATATTACTCTCGATATTGGACTAGGCACTTTTTCACCAATTAGATTTGAAAATGTTGAAGAACATGTAATGCATAAAGAAAAAGTTTCTATTGATAAAAAGACAGCAGATACAATCAATAAAGTTCTTGAGTCTGACTCAAGAGTAATTGCAGTTGGAACGACAGTCTTGAGGTGTTTAGAGTCTGTATATACTAAATTTAATAAAATAAAGCCCTATGAAGGGGAGACAGATTTATTTATATATCCTGGTTATAAGTTTGGAATTGTTGATACCTTGTTAACGAACTTTCATTTACCTAAATCTAGTCAATAAATCAGATGCCTATAAAGATGTCTGGTTAACTGAGACAAACCCAGAGGAAATTATCAGTAAAGTTGAAAAATTAAGGTTTATAAGTTTAAAGGATCCAAAGTATATTGTTTCGGAACAAAAAATAAAAAGACAAGAACCTGAAAATCTTGAAGCCATACTGAATTTACAGAAAGAAAATTTGTCAATTATCCCGGTTTCTTTTATTTGGGGAAAGCACCCTGACAAACAACAGTCACTTTTTAAAATTATTTTTTCTCCTTCTTGGCGAACAAGTGGCTCTATAAAGAAATTATTTAAAATCATCTTTCATGGAAGAAGTTTAATTATTAAATTCCATAAACCTCTGAGAGTAAAAGAGTTAATAGATTATTCAAATTCTAATAATAAAAACACTCAACTCTTAAGTCGCTACTTAAGGGCTTTGTTTAGAAGGTCCAAGCAAGCAATGCTTGGCCCTGATATATCCCATAGAAGGACCATGGTTAAAACACTTGTAAAAAATAAGCACGTAAGAGAAGAAATAAATAGACAATCTAAGGGAAAAAAATTAAGAAAACGAAGGTTAGTAAAAAAAGCTTACAAGTACGGAAGAGAGATATGCTCTGATTTGAGTTACCCGATAGTAAGAATGCTTGTTAGGGGTTTTACTTGGTTTTGGAATAGAAGATACGAAGGTATAAATATTAGAAATATAGAACGCGTAAAGAATATCTCTAAAGATAATGCACTTGTATATGTTCCTTGTCATAGAAGCCATATAGATTATTGCGCTTTGACTTTTATCCTTTATGAGAATGGTCTTATGTTGCCACAAGTTGCTGCTGGAAATAACCTTAATCTTCCAATAATAGGAGGTATATTAAGAGGCGCTGGAGCCATCTTCATGAGAAGGTCATTTATGAAGAATACTATCTATAGTACTGTTTTCTTTGAATATATTAGATCATTAATGATAAGAGGAAGCTCAATTGAATTTTTTCCTGAAGGGGGCAGAAGTAGAACTGGTCTAAGCCTTCCTTCACGGCCTGGTTTACTCTCCTTGATATTAAGGAGTTTCGCTTCTTTGAAAACACAAAAGGTTAAAATTATTCCTATCTATATAGGTTATGAGAAGATTCTAGAAGGTCAAAGTTATCTGTCCGAATTGTCTGGGTCTAAAAAGAAAAGAGAAAGCTTACTCGACCCTTTCAAAGTCTTAAAAGATTTTAACGACTACTTAGGTAACGCTTACTTAAATTTTGGCAAGCCTTTAGATCTAGGTGAATTCTTGGAAGAAAATGTTTCGCAAGGTTTTCATATTGATTCACCTTTAGAAAGACCTGAATGGTTAAAGCCTGTTACAGGTTTATTAGGAGATGAGATTATCAGGTCCATAAATAGCTCAGTTGCAGTAAGCTCAACAAGTCTATTTGCCATTAGCCTATTAACTGACCCTACTCAGGCTCTTAATAAAGATTCATTAAAGAAAAGAATTTCTTTCTACCTAACTCTAGTCAATAAATCAGATGCCTATAAAGATGTCTGGTTAACTGAGACAAACCCAGAGGAAATTATCAGTAAAGTTGAAAAATTAAGGTTTATAAAGCATCAACTTATTGGCTCTGACTCAGTATATAAACCAACGCCTTCAGAAGTAGCAGCGCTTTCATTCTATAAAAATAATATTAGTCATATTTTTATGCTTTATTCATTAATTTGTGAATCGGTAAGGTATGTAGAGAAAATTTCTAAGGAAGATTTGTATTCATTAATTGAGATGATATATCCCATTGTCAGTAGAGAATATTTCCTTCAATCATCTCATATAGAAAAAAAGGAAATAGATAATTCTTTAAAAACTCTTTTAGAAGAAGGGATGCTTACCTCTAAAGAACCAGAAAGTTACAGCAAGCCGAGCCGTAACGATGGCCACTTCAATAAATATTTATCTTTATGCAATATATGTGAGCCCAGTGTAAAAAGATTTTATATAACCATGAGTGTGTTATGGGGTCAGGACAATATCTCAAAAGAAAAGCTTCAAACTGATTGTGACTCAATTGCTAAGGAATTAGAGAGGTTAGAAGGATGGCCCTACCCTGAGTTCTCAGACAAAACAAAATTCCATAATTTTATAGAACTTCTTATTACCGAAAGATACGTAAAAGTAGACAAAGAACTACTATCAGCTTCTAAAATTACTTTAAAAGCCCAAGATAGCTATAAAGTATTTTTTGATAATAGATTCTTGGAACTAATCCAGAATATTAACTAGAATTATATACGTCATACCTAACCACTTTTCCTTTAACCGAATAATTGGGTTTTAAGTCTTCAAGATAAATAGAATTCTTATGTCTCTTAACAACAACTCTTTTTGTAGCTTTCTTAATTGCTAAATCTAATAAGCCATTTGTTTCTATTTCTTTAGTTAAATCTCTTAGAGCTTGGATACTTTTCTTAGCTTTAGATTTTCCAACTCCTGGAAACATCGGGTCAATATAAATTAAATCATAATTACTTTTTGTATTACTTAGGTGCTCACGACTATCTGCATTTTTAATAGAAAACTTATTGAGCACATCAGGATTTTCTGCGTTCGCGACACCTTCTTGTAATAAATAAAAAAGCCATTTTTCTCTCTCGACCAAAAGAATTGACTGGCATTGCTTATTTTTAGCTATTTCTAATGCATCTTTGCCAAACCCAGCTGTTGCATCTAATACTGAGAATTTCTCTGGCAGTCCCTTTAGGCACCTAGACAGCAACGGGTCTTTAAAGTTAACCGACCAATCAGAAAAATTACAATATATATCTTTCGATAAATTTCCAGAACCTCTTCGAATGTAAGAATGATCAGGTTTATACATAAAAAAATAAGATTGTTTATTTTCCTTCTTATCTATATCGCCTTGAAAAAGGCAGGTTAAACCAAACTCTTTAGCTAAATTAAAAGCTACCTCTTCATGTTTTGGTAATTGATACGAAACAAATAGTTCCATTAGATTAGGAATAATAAAATAACAGCTCCCAGAACAAGTCTGTAAATAATAAAAGGCATAAATCCTATCCTATCTATAAATTTGATAAAGAAATCAATAGTTAGATATGCAACAACAAAAGATATAAGAATGCCTAGCAGATTGCTTCTATACTCTTCAGCAAAAGAAACGAAATCAACACTTATAATTTGATAGCAAGCAATTGCACCTATAGTTGGAATAGCGAGTAAGAAACTAAATTTTGATGCAACTTTACTTTCCACCCCTAAAGCTAGGCCTGCTGAGATGGTAATACCAGATCGAGAAGTTCCGGGTATCAGAGCTAAGCACTGAGAGAGTCCTATTATTAGTGACTGAATAGGAGAAATAGAATCTAATTGAGAATGCCGAGTCTTAACCTTTGTGCTCAGGAACAGGATAACTGCAAAAAATATGGTTGCATAAGCTATTATTTCTGGAGTTCTTAAGAAGATTTCTACCAAATCCCGTACAAAGAATCCAATAATTAAAATAGGCGATGCGGCGATTATTAAGTTAACTAATAATTTTTTCCCTGTGCTTTCTTTATCTGAACCGGTAAACGAATTAAGAATTTGTAAAATTTCGTCTTTAAAATAAACACAAGCTGCTATAAGGGTGCCTAAATGAACTGATACGTCAAAATTTAAACTTTGAATATTAGAGCTAAAGAAATCAGAAAATAAGATTAAATGAGCTGAACTAGAAATTGGTAAAAATTCAGTTAATCCCTGTATGAAAGATAGAAATAAAACTTGTACAAAATCCATTATGATTTAACCCAATTGCTTTCCTCAGTTAGATAAAGAGGTAATATTTGTTCAGATGCAACTGTGTCTTTCCGTGAATGCTTATCTTTTGCCATATATAGTAATTCTAATGCTGAAGGGAGCTCAAAACTAATTAGACTAGAAACTTCTTTTATTGAATCTAAAATTAGCCTGCACCCCTCTCCTATAAAAAAGGTCTCTTTGTCATATTTTTCTGGATTAAAAGCATTTCTAGTTATGGATGTTAATTCTGAATTCTTAAGTAGTTGGCCGGAGTAGTTATATTCAGCTAAATACAGTCTATCCATATTAGCATCGACAATACTCACAATTTTTTCTGCAGACTCTATTCTGTTTATGCTGGAAGCTAATATATCAAGACTTGAAACAACTATGCCTCTTATGTTCTGACTGATTGAAATTCCTTGGGCGGTTGAACAAGCCAATCTAATTCCAGTAAAAGATCCAGGACCGCAGCCAACTGCAACTGCATCTAGATCTTTAATATCTAACGAGGCAGAATTTAACAAGTCATCTATGACTCCTATTAATGCTTCAGTGTGCTGTCTCGGCATTAATTCATGAAATGAATAATTTACCTCGCCATCACTAATAGCAACAGAACATGCATCACTTGATGTCTCTATGGCTAAGATTCTAGTCAAGTTGTTGTAGCTTACTTAAGATTTCGGTAGAAACTTCTTCAGGTAAAGAAGTCCCTGACACTTTGACATAATTCAATTTGCCTTGCTCAGACATTTTTGAATAAAAATTTATTAAAGGAGAAGTCTGGTTCTCATAAACCTTAAGTCTATCTTTTACGGTCTCAGGCTTGTCGTCTTCCCTTTGGATTAAATCTTCTCCAGTTATGTCATCTTTGCCGTCTGTCTTAGGAGGGTTATAAACTATATGGTAATTCCTTCCTGATCCTTGATGCATTCTCCTTCCAGACATTCTCTCGATAATGTCTTCATCGGGTACGTGTATTTCCACCACGGAATCTATATTTATATCTCTATTAACTAAAGCCTGTGCCTGAGGAATGGTTCTTGGAAAGCCATCAAATAAAAACCCATTATTGCAATCTTCTTTCGATATTCTATCTTCTACAAGTCCAACTATAACTTCATCAGAAACTAAAATTCCTGCATCCATTAGAGCCTTAGCTTCAAGTCCAAGATCTGTCTCCTCTTCTACAGCTTCTCTCAACATGTTTCCTGTTGAGATATGTGGAATACTAAAAGTTTCGCATAATACCTCTGCTTGTGTTCCTTTGCCTGCACCTGGAGGTCCTAAAAGGATAATTTTCATAATGATTCCCCTATGACGAAAGCTATTGATGTTTCTTTAGAATCAGTTATAGATACATGTATGTTGTTTATTTTTAAATCATTGGCTATAACCGATGCTTCGCCATTTAGATTTATGAAGGGGCCACCACTAGAATTCCTTAATACCTCTATGTCTTTAAACTGTACTCCCTTTGAAAAGCCTTTGCCCAAAACTTTCGAACAAGCTTCTTTACAAGCAAAATTATTACTTAGATAGGATATTTTGTTTGAATCATTCCTTTCAGATAGTTCTTTAAGTTCCTTCAAAGAAAGGATTTTATTTTCAAACCGAATGCCGTGTTTAGAATATATATCCTTAATCCGAGATTTATCTACTAGATCTATTCCAATTCCTTTAATCATTTTTACTCTTTTGATAGGTATTTTCTTATATTTAGACTCTTATTGCCAAGGTGATGGTCAAGAGCTAATCTCATTATCTTTTTTGAAGCCAATCTAGAATCTTCTTCAGTTAAATCTCCACTGGAGAAATTTAAGATATCTTTGCCTAAAAAAATTCCATTAGATTTAATTGAATCGGTCCGAACTTTGGTGAATCCAAGACTAGGATCAAACATATACTTATCTTTAGGTTGAATTTTATTCCCACTAATTGATTCAAAACTTAAATCTATTCCATATCCAAGTTCTTGCAATAATACTAATTCAAAGCTTCGTAAGAAAACCTCTATTTCATTTCTTTCCTTTTTTCCTGATAAGCCTTCATACAATAACTGATATTGGTTAAATATTTCTTCATGAGGATCTTCTTTTTCAGTGGCTTTGATTAAAAGCTCGTTAACGTAGACTATTGAATTAAATGAAACAGGCATAGAGAGAGAATAATGATTCAATAATTCACACGCATTAAGGTTTTTTAAGTCGGTTTTTCCACTAAAAGATACAGCGAACAAAGAAGCAGGAGTCAAGACCGACCTTAAGGGACTTTTAGGTTTCCTCGCCCCTTTAGCAACTACATTAATTCTACCTAAGTTCTTAGTGAATAAATCAACAAGAAGGCTTGTTTCTTTAAACGCTCTAGTATGAAGAACAAAAGCAGGTTCTAAATTAACTCGTTTTACCAAGGTCATACCCCATAGTGCTTAACATAGCCTCATCATCAGTCCAACCGCTCTTAACTTTAACCCATAGATTCAGCATAACTTTTGTTTGTAAAATATCTTCAAGCTCTAGTCTTGAAGCGGTTCCTATAGATTTAAGTTTACTTCCAGACGAACCTATTAACATTCCTTTCTGGCTGTTCTTTTCAACATATAGATTGGCGTCGATATGAGTAATCTTGTCTTCTTCTTTAAATTTTTCAATAGAAACACTTATTCTGTAAGGTAATTCATCTCCAACCCTAGTAATGCATTTTTCTCTAATGATCTCGCTAGCCAAGAATCTCTCCGATATATCTGCAACTTGATCCGTGGGGTATATATGATCTCCTTCAGGAAGTTTTAATAAGATAGAATCCATAAGAGTAGGGATATTTTGTTTCTTTAACGCAGAGATGGGAATAATGTCAGAAAATTTGTTTAGCTCAGACAAAGTCCCTATGAATGGCAACATGTCATCCTTTTGATTTATCTTATCTATTTTGTTAATAACTAAGATGGAAGTTTCATATCCTTCTGGAATTTGATTCATTAACTCTTGGTCTTCCTCTGTCCAATTTAAGCCTTCTATAACATAAATAAGAATATCTACGCCTTTCATGGCGCTTGAAGCCACTTTGTTCATGTATTTATTCAAGGCTCGTTTGTGATCTTTATGAAATCCTGGTGTATCAATAAAGATCATCTGTGAATCTTCAATGGTCTTTATGCCTAAAAGCCTATGTCTAGTTGTTTGCGGCTTTCTTGAAGTTATAGCTATCTTTTGACCTAAGATTTCATTTAGAAGCGTGGATTTGCCAACGTTAGTTTTACCAACTATAGAAATGTAACCTGATTTTTCTTTACGATGAGACATTACGAAATTTCAACTTTATTAAGTAATTTTTGAGCGGCATTTAATTCAGCTTTCTTACGACTTTGGCCGTTGCCTATTGTAGATATATTAAGATCTTTAACTTCGCAAAAAACTTTAAATTCAATTTTTTTCTCTTTAGACCCTTTTTGTTTAAGTGAATATAAAGGTAATTTAAGATTTCTTTTTTGAAGATATTCTTGAAGTTTTGACTTGGGATCTTTTAGATCAATACTCTCTTCCAAATTTAATAGATTTTCTTTTAGTAATTTATTTAGGAATCTATTTGTCTTTGAGTAGTTGGAATCTAAAAAAACTGCCCCAATTAAAGCCTCAACTGCGTTACCAGCTATAGAATTACCTTCTAACCCTTCACCCTTTCCTGTCTGAATAAAATTAGATAAACCAATACTTTGAGCGATTTTATTTAAGTTTTCCCTACTTACTATGGTTGCTTTAAATTGCGTTAGTTTTCCTTCGTCAAGTGAGTCAAACCTATTATATAAATATTCTGTTACGTATAGATTTAATAAAGCATCGCCTAAAAACTCTAATCTTTCATTGTGTTCCGATGAAAAACTTTTGTGAGTAAGGGCTGTTCTGAGTAAGGCCAAATCTTGAAACTTATACCCTAATACTGACATTAAATCTTTCATTTAATTATTCTATTCTTTGGTTCCTAGCAAAAGTAGGAAGAGTAGAGAAGGAACTCCAATGAAGCCAAATGTATTCCGCCTTTCCTACTAGGGTGTCTTCTGAAAAATAACCCCATGCACGGCTATCTAAACTATTATCTCTATTGTCTCCTATGGCTAAATAACTTCCTTCAGGAACTACCCATTTGTGTTGGGCATACTCGGTTAGTCCCAAGGATCTGATGACATGAGCTTTACTATCAATAGTTTCTTTTATCAAAGATTCTCCACCGGTAGTTGAAATAAGTTCGTGGTTCAATTTATTATCATTAATCCATATTTCATAACCTTTAATTTCTACTTCATCTCCCGGAATACCGATAACTCGTTTAACATATTTTATTCCGTTTGCTGTGCATCTATCTTTCTGAAGTTTAAGAAATTTAGTTAAAAATAACTGGCTTTGAGCTGTACTTAAAGTTCCTAAATCTGGTCTAGCTTCTAATGGAGATGTGTCACAAAAAGTATGCGGAGGTACGAATACAGCAACATCATTGCGTTCTACCTTTTTTAAATCAGTTAATAGATAATTTGTTCCTGGAAATTTTAAACCATAGGCATGTTTATTTACTAAAACAAAATCTCCAACTTGTAATCCTGGTACCATGGATCTACTGGGTATCTGGTAAGGCTCATAAGCAAAGGACCTGATACAAGTTATGACCAATAATATAAAGAAATAAGATTTACTTTCTTTTCTTAATTCGTCAATAGCTAACAGTGAACCTAAAGCCCAAGAAGTAACGGCTAACAATGTTGCTATAGATAAAACTAGGCCGAAATCTAAATTCAATATGAAAATTCTGTAAAGAATTACAAGCGCCACTAAAAACATTAAAGTGCTTGTTAAATTTCTGTAAGATAATTTGTCTTCTTTAGCGAAATGTATCCAGAATAAGTACCCAACAACCTCAGATATCAAAAGAAATATTAAAGATGCATCCACTTTAGTCTTTTACCCTTAAAACAGAGAGGAAGGCATCTTGAGGCACTTCGACTCTGCCTATATTCTTCATTCTCTTTTTGCCTGCTTTTTGTTTCTTTTGCAGTTTCATCTTCCTAGTAACATCTCCACCGTATAGTTTTGCAGTTACATCTTTTCTATAAGCCTTAACCGTTTGTCTAGAAACTATTTTACCGCCGATAGCTGCCTGTATCGCAACATCAAACTGTTGTCTTGGAATAACTTCTTTTAAAGCTTCGGTGAATTGTTGTCCTTTGGAAGTGGCAACTGATCTATGCGCCATGTAGGCCAAAGCATCAACCTTATCTCCATTTAACAGAATGTCTAATTTAATTACATCTGATAGTTCATATCTATCTAATGAATAATCTAAGGAAGCATAACCTCTACTTACCGATTTAAGTCGATCAAAAAAATCTACTACTATCTCACTCAGCGGTAAGTCATAAATTAATTCAGCTTGTCCAGCAACATAGCGCATACTGATTTGCTTACCTCTTCTGTCATTGCAAAGCTTCATTACTGATCCTATATAGGTTTCAGGAACTAATATATTTGCTCGAGCTATAGGTTCTTGAATAGACTTTACCTTACTGTAATCAGGCAAAGCGCTAGGATTTTCTATTCTTTGAGTGACTCCATCAGCACCAGTTACCTCATAAGCAACTGTTGGGGCCGTGGCGATTAAATCCATTCCATATTCTCTATTTAACCTTTCTGAGATTATTTCCATGTGAAGGGTCCCAAGAAATCCACACCTAAATCCCGCTCCTAGAGCTTCAGAGTGTTCAGGTTCATATTGTAGAGAGGCGTCATTTAGGCAAAGCTTCTCTAAAGCTTCTCTAAAAGATTCAAAATCGTCAGCACTTTGAGGAAATAAGGCAGCGTAAACTTGGGGATTTACTTCTCTAAACCCTTCTAAACGTGGAGTATCTGAATTAGCTTTAATAATAGTGTCCCCAACAGGAGCTCCTCTTATTTCTTTTATGCTTGCGCAAATAAAACCTACCTGGCCTGAACAAAGTTCATCTAAGTCTTTAATTTTAGGAGTAAAAACTCCTATCTTGTCTACGCTGTGTTTTTCTTTTCTTGAAAATATTTCAATATTGTCACCTTTCTTTATCTTTCCTTTCACTACTCGAACTAAAGACACAACGCCAAGATAGTTATCAAACCAAGAATCTATAATTGAGGCTTGCACTTCAGACTCGGAATCAACTTCAGGAGGTGGTATAAGTGTAACAACCTGCTCCATGACATCAGAAATGCCAGTGCCCATTTTTGCACTAATACAAGGAGCGTCTGAAGCATCTACACCAATTATTTCTTCTATTTCTTGTTTTATTCTTTCAGGGTCTGATTGATCTAAGTCTATTTTGTTTAGAACAGGGATGATGGTTAGTCCTTCTTCAACAGCGTTATAACAGGTAGACAAGGTTTGAGCTTCAACCCCCTGAGAAGCGTCCACTAATAATATAGCTCCTTCACAAGCAGACAGAGACCTTGAAACTTCGTATGCAAAATCTACATGTCCAGGGGTATCAATTAGATTAAATTGATATTCTTGGCCATCTTTAGCTTTATAAGAAAGGCTTACGGTTTGAGATTTTATTGTTATACCTCTCTCTTTCTCTAATTCTAGTGTATCTAACACCTGCGAAGTCATTTCTCTGGAACTCAAACCACCACATAGTTCAATAATTCTGTCTGCAAGAGTAGACTTACCGTGATCTATGTGGGCAATGATAGAAAAATTTCTAATATTCATCAAAAATACAAGTTTTTAGCTTCTAGAAGCCTAGAAGGATAACTATTTTGACAAATTTAAGCTAAGAATTCTTTTAATTCCGTTTCTTGCTATACCAATTGTAATATTTCTTTCTGTGTCTATGCTTTTAAGAATCTCTTTAAACTCTTCTACATTGTTTATTCTAGTTCTTCCTAAAGAATAGATGATATCACCTTGCCTGATACCAGAAGAGTAAGCCACTCCTTCAGGGTCTACTCCGGTTACTAAAACACCTGAAATTGATGTTTTACTTGAACTATTCGATTGATTTTCAACAAGCAGTCCTAAAATATTTTCATTTGTATTGTTAAAGGCTATAGAAGGATCTTTGGGTAACTCTCCTACTTTTACGCTGATAGTTTTATTCTTTCCATCTCTTAGAATCATAGCATTAACTCTAGAGTTAGGCTTGATTGCGCCTACAGTTAAAGGTAAATCTGAAGAATAAAAAATTTCTTCTCCATCAAAGAATAAGATTACATCTTCCTCTTTTAAACCAGATTTCTCTGCAGGGCTGTCTTCTATAATTTGAGATATTAATGCCCCTTTAGGAACTTCCATATCTAAAGCTTCCGCTAATTCGCTTGTGACTTCTTGGATGCTAACTCCCAACCATCCTCTTGCTACGTAACCTTTTTCTTTTAATTGGTCTACAACATCCATCGCGTAATCTATTGGTATAGCAAAAGAAACTCCCATGTAGCCCCCTGATCTTGTATAAATCTGAGAATTAATTCCTATCACCTCTCCTTCTAAATTAAAAAGAGGACCTCCAGAGTTACCAGGATTAATTGCTACGTCGGTCTGCAGAAAAGGTACATAAGTAGAATCAGACCCATTAGGTATGCTTCGTCCTTTTGCACTAACTATTCCCGAAGTTACTGAGAAACGGAGTTGAAAAGGAGATCCTATCGCCACAACCCATTCACCAACCTTGAGTTCTTTAGAACTTCCAATCTTTAGCGTAGGAAGATTCTTTGCTTCTATCTTTAATAAAGCTACGTCTGATCTCGCGTCAGCTCCTATAACTTCTGCTCTAAATTCTCTTCTATCACCTAAACTAACTGTGATCTCGTCAGCACCCTCAACGACATGATTATTTGTTAATAGATACCCATCATTAGAAATAATAAAACCTGAACCTGTAGAAACTACTGGTCTTGTATTTTCTCTAGGAACTGATGGTCTAGGTTGTCCAAAAAATCTTTCGAAGAATTCGTCATATCTAGGATCTCCAAATCCTCCACCGAAAGAATTCCTAATATCTACAGTTTTCGTACTAGTTATATTAACAACAGCAGGTGAGGACTCTTCTGCAAGATCTGTAAAATTGGGTAAATCTTTTGCATGCACAAATCCAGTTGCGACAAAAATAGCTACAAACAAAAATCTTTTATATCCGAACATCTGAATACCTTTATTTATTTAAATTATTAGCAAAAAAGTTTGCATTTTGAAGTATTTCTAATTTTTTTTCAGCAGTAATATTACCGCT
>CACAIY010000028.1 GCA_902532675.1 uncultured SAR86 cluster bacterium | reverse complement strand
AAAAAGAATGAGAAGTATATGAATGCTAAGCAAAAACAACATTTCTTTGCTATTCTTGATAGCTGGTCAGAGCAACTACAAATAGAACAAAATAGAACTGCGGATAAAATTCAAGAGAATGTAACTAATTTTCCTGATGAATCAGATCGGGCAACTCATGAAGAAGAATTTACTCTCGAACTAAGAACCAGAGAAAGAGAGAGAAAGTTACTTTCTAAGATTAATGAATCAATTGATGACTTAAAGTCTAATGATTATGGTTATTGTGCTTCATGCGGCATAGAAATAGGTATCAGAAGACTAGAGGCTAGACCAACAGCAACAAGATGCATAGACTGTAAGACGATAGAAGAAATTCATGAGCGTCAACAATTTGGGTAAGATTCATTTTGGTTAATCATAACCAAGAAAATAGCTCTCCTGAGCTATATGCTCAATCTCAACATAAAATCAAAATTATACAAATTGATTCCCACGCAAGGGAGATAATTGGTAGTCTCAATAAATCTGGATTCAAAGCCTATTTAGTAGGTGGATGTATCAGAGATTTAGTTCTAGATAAAAATCCTAAAGATTTTGATGTTGTTACTGATGCCACTCCAGAACAAATAAAGAAAGCAATTCCCAGGAGCAGGATAATAGGAAGAAGGTTTAAATTAGTACATGTCAGGAAAGGAAGGAAAATTACCGAGGTTTCTACATTTAGATCTAAAGGAGGGAAAAGAACATCAAAAACAAATAAAGGAATCGTTCTGAGAGACAATTTCTATGGAACAATAAGGGAAGACGCTTTTAGAAGGGATTTTACTATTAACTCTTTGTACTTAGACATCAATAATATGAAAATTATTGATTATACAGGGGGCTTTAAAGACCTAAATAACAGAGAATTATCCTGTATAGGAGATAGTAAATTAAGATTTAGAGAAGATCCGATAAGAATAATAAGGGCAGTAAGATTTCTATGTAATTTAGATCTTAAATTAAAGAAATCTTTAAAAAAGGACCTAATTAGTTTTGCACACCTCCTTCAAGAAATACCTCCAGCAAGAAGATATGAAGAAATTCTAAAGTTATTTTTAACTGGTAATGCCAAGAATAATTTTATATCTCTCCTGGAGTTTCATATTTTAAAGCATTTGTTGCCCGTTACTGAAAAACAATGCTCTAACGAGAAACACAAATCTTTTATTCTCAATGCCTTATCGAACTCTGATGCTAGAGTAAAAAAAGGACTGCCTTTAACTCCAGCTTTCTTATTCTCGGTATTGCTATGGCCTGAATTGACTGAAAGGATTGGAGAAATAAATTCTAAAAAAACAAAATTACCTGCCCTCTTAAGATCATCAAACATTATTATTAAACAATGTCGTCAAGACTGCTTTATCCCCAAAAGAATAGAAAATATGATTAAAGAGATATGGGAATTCCAAATCAAACTCTTAAAATTCCCACCTAAGTCAAAGTTAATTTTTTCTCATAGAAGATTTAGGGCAGGTTATGATTTCCTTTTATTGAGAGAAGAGGTAGGAGTTAATCTAGATGGTGCAGGTAAATGGTGGAAAGAAAACCAACCCTGTCACAAGCGTTCTTATCAGAATAAATAAATCCTTTTTTTAAAATAGATGCTGTATATTAATTTGAGAAACAATCTCTTATGGAAACTAAATTAATAGATTTAAGTGTATACAAGAAAGTACCGAGGTTTATTGCTGTAGAAGGACCTATAGGAGCTGGGAAAACAACACTTGCCAAGCTATTATCTGATTCCTTCGGTTACGACACTTTCCTTGAAAAACCTTCTGAAAATCCATTTTTACCTGATTTTTATATCAATCCTTCTCAGGCAGCTTTAGCAACTCAATTATTTTTTCTATTTCAAAGAGTTAAGCAAATTCAAGAACTAAAACAAGGGGATATTTTCTCTTCGAAGAAAGTTTCAGATTTCTTGTTGGATAAAGATAAGCTATTCGCGAAAGCTACTTTATCTAAGGAAGAGTTAAAATTATATGAGCAAATATATGAGTACTTATCTTTAAACCTACCCACTCCAGATCTGGTTGTTTACTTACAAGCAGAAACAAAGACTCTATATGAGCGAGTGATGCACAGAGGAATTGAAATGGAAAAGAGCATAAGTTATGACTATTTAGAGTTACTTAACGAAACTTACAAGGAATTCTTCTTTGAGTATGATAGGTCGCCTGTCTTAATTGTTAATTCAGATTATCTCGAATTACAATCTAGCAAGAAAGATTACGATTTACTTTTAGAAAAGTTATTGGATTACTTCAATAAACCTGAAGGAGCTAAGATGTATTTTAATCCTGCTCCTACTTTAATTTAAATTTAAACCATGACAAAAGAAACCATATACGAACCTTCAGAAGAAATTATTAACAATGCCGTTATTTCTAATGAAGAATTCGAAGAACTTTATAAAGAATCAATCAACAACCCAGATCAATTTTGGGATCAACAAGCACGTAATTACATATCGTGGCATAAAGAATGGGATGTTGTAAAAGAAAGTGATCTAACGAAAGGCAACATAAGCTGGTTTAAAGGGGCTAAATTAAACGCTTCCGAAAATTGCATTGACAGGCACCTAGAGAATAATGGTGAGAAGACAGCAATTATCTGGGAAGGAGACGATCCTCAAGACTCTTTAAAGATTACCTACAAACAATTGCATGAGTCTGTCTGTAGATTTGCTAACGCCTTGAAGAAAAGAGGAATAAGCAAAGGAGATAGGGTTTGTATTTACATGCCCATGATTCCCGAGGCGGCTTATGCTATGTTGGCTTGCGCAAGAATTGGTGCAATTCATTCAGTAGTATTTGGAGGATTTTCTCCAGAATCCCTCAAGGACAGAATTTTAGACTCAGATTGTGAGAGTGTTATTACTGCAGATGAAGGGTTGAGAGGCTCTAAAAAAATTCCTCTAAAAAATAATGTAGATACAGCTTTAGAAGACTGCCCAAACGTACACTCAGTTTTTGTTGTAAAAAGAACAGATGCGGATGTGAATTGGAATGATAAGAGGGATGTTGATTATCAAGAGATAATTGATTCAGTTCCACCAGAATGCGAAGCTGAACCAATGGATTCTGAAGATCCATTATTTATTTTGTATACCTCTGGATCCACTGGGAAACCTAAAGGTGTTCTTCATACCACTGGAGGCTATCTTTTACAGGCATCCATATCTCACAAACTAGTGTTTGATTATAAAGATGATGAAATCTATTGGTGTACAGCAGATGTTGGGTGGGTCACGGGTCACTCTTATATTGTTTATGGTCCGCTTGCCAATGCTGCTACAACCTTAATGTTTGAAGGAATTCCAACTTACCCTAACGCATCTAGATTCTGGGAAGTCATAGACAAACATAAAGTTAATATTTTTTACACCGCTCCAACAGCCCTTAGAGCCTTAATGGCGCTAGGAGATGAGTACGTTAAATCTTCTTCCAGAGATTCCTTGAGAGTTCTTGGTACTGTTGGTGAGCCTATAAATCCTGAAGCATGGGAATGGTATTACAAAGTGGTAGGCGATTCTAAATGCCCTATAGTTGATACTTGGTGGCAAACTGAGACAGGAGCAATGATGATAACTCCTTTAGCTGGATCAACTCCACTTAAGCCTGGTAGCGCCACTAAACCTTTTCTGGGTATTGAGCCTGCACTTCTTGATGAGAATGGAAAAGAAATAGAAGGAGAAGGATCAGGAAATCTTGTAATTAAATCAAGCTGGCCTTCTCAAATTAGGTCCGTTTATGGGGACCATCAAAGATGCATAGAAACTTATTATTCTATGTACCCTGGTTATTACACAACTGGCGACGGGGCAAGAAGGGATAAAGATGGATACTACTGGATAACAGGTAGAGTAGATGACGTATTAAATGTTTCTGGACACAGATTAGGTACTGCAGAAGTTGAGAGCGCATTGGTTTTACATGAGACAGTTGCCGAAGCTGCGGTAGTTGGATATGAACACGAAATAAAAGGTCAAGGCATATATTGTTATGTAACTCTAATGTTGGGTGAAGAGCCTAGTGAAGAACTTAAGAATGATCTAATTCAGTTAGTTGCCAAAGAAATTGGAGCCATAGCTAAACCAGATATAATTCAATGGGCTCCTGGATTACCAAAGACAAGATCAGGTAAAATCATGAGAAGAATACTTAGGAAAATAGCATCCAATGAAGTTAATGACCTAGGTGATACTACTACATTAGCCGATCCTTCGGTTGTGGAAGAGTTAATACATAATAGAGAGAACAAATAATGTCTTTAATGGATTTATTAAATAAGAAGAGTTTACTACCACTCGAGTCAGAAGCGCTAAAAGGTAGAGAAGAAGAAATTGAGGTTCCACCAGAACATTTTGTAAAAGGAACCACCCTAAAAGCACCATTTCCGGAAGGTCTTGAGCAAGCAATATTTGGAATGGGCTGTTTTTGGGGAGTAGAGAGAAGATTTTGGGAATTAGAAGGTGTTTACACCACGGCTGTTGGTTATTCAGGTGGCTTTACGAAAAATCCTACATACCGAGAAGTGTGCACAGGCATGACAGGGCACAATGAAGTGGTCCTAGTAGTTTACGACCCTACCAAATTATCTTATGAGAATTTACTCACAACCTTTTGGGAAGACCATGACCCAACTCAAGGGATGCAACAAGGTAATGACGTGGGCACGCAATACAGATCTGGGATCTATTTTTTAAATAATTCTGAAGAAGAAGTGATACTGCAAACGAAGTCTCAATACCAAAGCCAATTGGATAGTAATGGCTTAGGCGAAATAACTACTGAAGTAACCAATGCAGGACCTTTCTATTACGCTGAGCATTACCACCAACAGTATTTGGCAAAGAATCCAGATGGTTATTGTGCTTTAGCGGGCACAGGAGTAAAAATTAAGTAACTCCTTTCCAAACATAATCATCACCTTCTTTAGAGGCGACATTATCCTCTTCTAACTTTATTAAATGAGCTAACAAAGAAGCTTTAGCAATAGGGAAAAGTGAAGAGTCCACATCGTCATATACCCTTGAGACTAAAGATTCAGGATTGCCCTTAGTGGCTTCTTTCAAAGCTGAGGCGACCTTCTCTTCTCTTTGAAGCCTGTGATTAATAATCCACTCAGCTACCTCATGAGGGCTATCAAGTACTTCTCCATGGCCGGGAGCTATCTTCGATAACTTGAATTGTTTCAATTTTTCTAGAGATTCTAAATATTGTTTCATGTTACCGTCAGGTGGGCCAATGACAACTGTAGATCCGTTCATTATATGATCGCCGGTAAAAATAAACTCTTCTTCTTCAAGAATATAGCAAAGGTGATTTGAAGCGTGTCCTGGGGTATGAACCACTTTCAAAGAGAATTCAGTTTCTTCAAATATATCTCCATCTTTTAAAATTTTGTCAGGTTTAAAAGATCGATCTTGACCCTTCGAAGTCTCTGTAAGCATTCCGTATGCTGGAACATCTAATCTTTCTTGCAACAATCTAACTCCTGGAGAATGATCAGGATGAGTGTGAGTTACTACGATCTGCTTAATCTTACCTTCTGCAGATGTTATTGAATCTATGTGTGAATCCATTGCTGGTCCAGGATCTAAAACAGTAATTTCTTCTTTGCCAATTAAGTATGTATTAGTTCCAGGTCCAGTAAATACACTGGCATTACCTGCCGTAATCCTCCTAATTAAAGGGCTGATTTGTACTATCTCTTCAGGCTGCATTCTTAATGATCATCGTAACCTTCATCTCCAGGCATCAGTCCCACCATCTTACCGTTTTCCATAAAAAATTTGGGCTCTATGGTAGCTATGTCATAAGGGTTTATAGCATTCTTATTTTCTAAAAGTTCCTTAGTATTAGTAAAGCCACAGATGCTCTCTAAATTTTTAATAGTAGGCATAATCATCAACAACTTACCTTCTTCAAACTGTTTAAGAGCTTCTTCTGGTTTTATCCATATGCTATTTACGCTTTCGGATCCGTCATGAATACCCTCTTGCCCTTCAGGAGCTTGGGCAACGAAAAACCGTGTGTCGTACCTTCTCTTTTCTATCTTTGGGGTAATCCAATGGGCCAAATAAGCAAGCCTATCACTTGCCAAGAAAAGATCTTCGCTTTCGCACATTTCTGCTAGAACTTTTTCACCGTCATTTAATCTTTTTCTGTAATTTATGAATCTATCATTTTCAGATTCATCTTTAGGATCAAAATTACTACCGTCCTTTCTATAAGCTAAGAGTATTCCTACTTCTTCAAAACACTCTCTTATAACAGCCGCCCAATATGCCAAACCTCCTTTTTCAATGCCTAAAGCTGAAGAGGCATCTTCATCACTGACTCCCTGACAAATTTCACTAATTTCACTAGATGAGTCTTCTAAATCAACCTTTCCTCCAGGAAAAACATAAGCTCCTCCGAAGTTAGTTTTAGCTGCTCTCTCAATTAAGAACACCTCTATACCATCATCTTGCGTATCTCTGACCAACAAAACTGTTGCTGCAGGCTGGGGTATTGTGGGTGCCTCATTAGGGTCAGCCATTTGCGTATTGACTCCTTTCAGTGGTTCTTTCATAAATTTCCCTTACTTTTTTGAGATTATAATAGACTTAGGTACTTAAGAACTTAAAACTATAAATTTATTTCAAAGGAATGTCTAAATGAATGATTCTCAACCTGACTGGTTTAAAGAAGCTTTATCAATCTCTAAAGAAGAGAAATCGATAATCGTTGAAGGAAAGTCTATACATTATCAACAATGGGGAGATAAAGATAAGCAAGGCTTAGTCTTAGTGCATGGAAGCGGTAGCCACTCTCATTGGTGGGATTTTATAGCCCCCTTGCTATTGGATAATTTTCAAGTAAGCGCCCTAGACATGTCAGGCATGGGCGATAGTGAACGAAGGGAGGACTACTCTGCTGAATTATATGGAAAAGAAATACTGCAAGTGGCAGAAGATAGTGGTTTCTTTGAAGATAACAAACAACCTATTATTTGTGGGCATAGCATGGGTGGATTTATGAGCGCTACTGCCGGATATATTTCTGATAAGCCCATTAAAGGTGTCATTATGGTTGATTCACCTATTCGGCCTCCTACATATGATTATTCTACGCACGTCAGAAGTGGGCCTATCAGGAGAATCAAAACTTATCCCGATGAAGACAGTATTCTTGAAAGATTTAGATTAACTCCTGAGCAAGAATGCGAAAATAAATTTCTGGTTGATTACATTGCTAAATGGTCGATCAAGGAAGTTGAAAATGGCTTTCAATGGAAATTCGATGACACTATCTTTGACAAGCTAGGTATCTCACACATGGGAAGGAATATAGCTTTTGATCTTAATTGTAAATTAGGAGTAATCTATGGGACCGAAAGTTTAATGATGACGGAAGAAATTTTAACTTTCATTGAAGAAAATGTTGCCGAAGGCACTCCCATTATTCCAATTGAGCAAGCCGCTCATCATGTGCCCTTAGATCAACCTCAAGAGCTAGTTAAATCCATAAAACTTATAGCAAAGGATTGGATATAAAAATGTTCCTAAACTTGTTAGCAATATTATTTTTATATTTCTCTTTTTCCATTCACAAAGCTCTATATAAAGAAGAAGTGAGCTATGGGTGCACTTCTATTAGCACATTAATGTTTGTTGATGTCAGTTTATTGCTACTGATTTACTATTCTTTCTTTGATTAAAATTAATTTCTTGGAGGAAGGCCTTTCACCATACTCAAAGACCTTAAAGGCGCTCCTTCTCTTCTAAACTTAGCAAGTTCCTGATATTCAGGATCGTTATACCAAGCTTCGGCAGCCGATTCTGAAGGGAAAGAAAAAATGATCATTCGACCACCACTTAATGGTTCAGGGCCTTCCATGTGCTTAAAAGAATCATCAAAAGTTAAGAATTCTCCACCGTGTTTTTTAAGAATGGGGAAAAATCCTTTTTCATATTTTAAATAAGTTTCCTTATCTTCAATTTCAAGATTAACGACCATGTATACCTTCACATCTTCCATCTTTAATTGTCCTTAATTTAAGATGCTTTTACAGACTGCAGTCTGTCATCAATTATGTTTTTTGCATCTGCAACCAATCTAGAAACCATCTCTTCGCAAGTTGGAATATCTTTAACTCTTGCAACTGAAATACCTGCCGACCATATACCGTGCTCTAGATCGCCCTCTTCAAAAACAACCCTTCCTCTTTGACCAGCAACTAGGTCTTTAACATCTTCAAAAGTAGCTTCTCCAGTCGATTCAATCTCAACCACTTCATTAGATACTGAATTTTTAAAAACTCTGGCAGTATTGTGCATAGTCCTAAACATAAGATTTGTTGATAGCTCATCAGCTTCTTTCATTTTATCTTTAACATTCTGATGAACTCCTGCTTCTTTAGTGGCCATAAATCTTGTTCCCATAACAATTGCTTCTCCTCCAAGCGCTAAAGCAGCAACTAGACTCTTTCCGTCACTAAAACCTCCACAACCAGCAACTGGAATATCTAAAGCTTCGACTGCTTGAGGTAATAACACTAATGAAGGAATATCATCTTCTCCTGGGTGACCTGCACACTCAAATCCATCAATAGTAATAGCATCTACGCCTACTGCCTGAGCTTTAAGGGCATGCCTTACTGATGTGCATTTATGTATGACTTTCACATCGTACTCTTTAAAGAGCTCCATAAAAGGTTCTGGGCTCCTTCCTGCAGTCTCTACAATCTTGACTCCCGAACCAACAATAGCTTGAGCATATTCTTCATAAGGAGGAGGATTAATCGTAGGCAAAATTGTTAGGTTTACACCAAAAGGTTGGTCAGTCATTCCCCTGGTTTTCTCTATTTCTTTTACTAAGTCTTCTGGCGTTGGTTGGCTTAAGGCGGTTAATATCCCTAGAGCTCCAGCATTGGAGACTGCCGAAACCAATCCTGCAAAACCAACCCATTGCATTCCACCTTGGATAACAGGGTGTTTTATTCCAAATAATTCAGTGATTCTTGTCTGTAACATCTTTTTTCCCTTATATTCTTATTTTATTCTTAATCTGCTTTAGATTGATAGAATGATAGTAAGATACTTGAGCAAAATTAAGAAGAAATAATTTATGACAAATAAACTGCCCTTATTTATTGATGGTGATTTCGTAGACAGCGAAACTTCTGACTGGATTGAAGTCCTAGATCCTTCTACACAAAAAGTAATTTGCCAAGCGCCTTGTGCAACAAATAATGAAATTGACTTAGCAATTAATTCTGCAAAAGAAGCTTTTATTGACTGGAAAGAAACTCCTCCGCCTGAAAGATCTAGGGTGATGATGAAATACCAAGAATTATTGAAACAAAATCAAAATGAAATTGCTGCAATATTGAGTAAGGAAAACGGCAAAACTCTTGAAGACGCTAAAGGTGATGTCTGGAGAGGAATAGAAGTAGTAGAACAGGCAGCCAATATAACTCCTTTGTTGATGGGTGAAACAGTAGAAAACGTAGCTAGAGAGATAGATTCTTACAGCTATACACAGCCTCTAGGTGTTTGTTTAGGAATTACCCCTTTTAATTTTCCTGCAATGATTCCGCTCTGGATGTTTCCAATGGCAATAGCTTGTGGCAATACTTTTATTCTAAAGCCTTCTGAGCAAGATCCCATGACATCTAATAAGCTTGCGGAATTATTTGTTGAAGCAGGGGCTCCTAAAGGTCTACTTCAAGTAATTCATGGTGACAAAAACCAAGTTGATCTACTAATTAAACACCCAGACATAAAAGCTATTTCTTTTGTTGGCTCAGTTCCTGTAGGTCAATATATTTACAAAACAGGTACGGAACATTTGAAACGTGTTCAAGCGTTAGCGGGTGCAAAAAATCATATGGTGGTAATGCCAGATGCGCATAAAAAGAAAACCATAGATAACTTAGTAGGATCAGCAGTAGGAGCTGCTGGACAGAGATGCATGGCAATAAGCGTAGCAATCTTTGTTGGAGGCGCTAATGATTGGGTTAATGATTTAAAATCTGAAATGGAACTTATAAAGCCTGGCCCTTGGGATTCTGAAAAATCAGGATTTGGACCTTTAATAAGCAAAGAAGCTAAAAAAAGAGTTCTACAATTAATAGAAAAAGGGAAAAAGGAAGCAAAGTGTTTGCTTGATGGCAGTAACTGTGAAGTTGAAGGCTATCCTGAAGGAAACTGGATTGGCCCAACTCTTTTTACAGACGTGAGCACGGACGCAGAAATTTATAAAACTGAAATTTTTGGTCCTGTTTTAGTCTGCATTAGTGTCGATACCTTGCAACAAGCTATAGAATTAATTAATAACAATCCATTTGGCAATGGTACTTCTATTTTCACTGCTTCTGGAAAATCGGCAAGAAAATTCAGGCATGAAATTGAAGTTGGCCAAGTAGGCATTAACGTCCCTATTCCAGTTCCTCTTCCTTTCTTTTCTTTCACAGGGTGGAAACAATCGTTCTATGGAGATTTACATGCTTACGGAAAACAAGCTGTTCGATTTTATTCAGAAACTAAAACGATTACTGAAAGATGGTTTGATGAAGATGAAGAAAGTTCGGCCAACCTAACCATTAACTTGGAATAATTAATATGGATTTTGAATTAACTTCTGATCAAAAGAATTTCCAAAATCTTGCTAAAGATTTTTCTGACAAAGAACTGAAGCCGCATGCAGCACGTTGGGATAAAGAAGAAGAATTCCCTCTGGAAACAATTAAAAAAGCAGGAGATCTAGGCTTTTGCTCATTATATGTTGATACGGATTTAGGAGGGATGGGTTTAGGTAGACTAGATGCTTCTATAGTTTTCGAACAATTAGCTTCTGGGTGCACGAGTACAACTGCTTTCTTGACCATTCACAATATGGCTATTTGGATGGTAAGTAAATTTGGTTCGGAAGAATTGAAGTCTGAATGGTTCCCTGTTTTGAGTTCAGGATCTAAGCTTGCTTCTTACTGCCTAACTGAACCTAACTCTGGATCTGATGCAGCTTCCTTAAAGACAACAGCCACTAAAAAAGGAGATTCTTACGTTATCAATGGATCTAAAGCCTTTATATCAGGGTCTGGTTCAACTGATTGTTTAATATTGATGGCTAGAACAAGCGAAGAAGGCCCTAAAGGTATATCTTGTTTTCTAATACCTACTGACCTTCCCGGTATAGAGTACGGAAAGAATGAATCAAAAATGGGATGGAAGAACCAACCAACCAGACAAGTATCTCTAACTGATGTAAGAATTCCTTCAAAGAATCTAATTGGCGAAGAAGGCCAAGGATTTAAGATCGCCATGCAAGGTTTAGATGGAGGAAGAATTAATATAGCAACCTGCTCTATTGGAACAGCTCAATCAGCTCTTGAAGACGCCCAAGAATATATGAATCAAAGAGAGCAATTTGGGAAAAAAATATCTGAATTCCAAGCCCTCCAATTCAAAATAGCCGATATGACAACCGAACTTATTGCAGCTAGAAATATGGTAAGGCTGGCAGCTTCTAAATTAGATAAAGATCATCCAGAAGCAACTACTTATTCGGCCATGGCGAAACGTTTTGCTACTGATGTAGGTTTCGATGTCTGCAACGAAGCGCTACAAATCTTTGGAGGTTACGGGTATATACAGGAGTATCCACTCGAACGTTATGTAAGAGATGTTCGTGTTCACCAAATTCTGGAAGGGACCAATGAAATAATGAAAATGATCATAGGCAGAAGAATGATTATGGAAGACGCAGCTAAAATTATTCAATAAGAAATGCCTGACAATGATTTATTAATTGATGAAATCGAAACAGACAATGGTTCGAAGATAGGTCATATAATTCTTAATTCCCCTGAAACTCTCAACTCTTTGACTCTTGCCATGGTTGAAGGGATTTCAAAACAATTGAAGAACTGGGAGAAAAGAAATAACTTGAAGGCAGTGCTTATAGAAGGAGCAGGAGAAAAAGCTTTTTGTGCAGGTGGAGATATAAGAGCCCTTTATGACTCCATGATTGAAAGACCCAAGAAATCAATGTATGCCGAAGAATTCTTTGAAAAAGAATATAGACTCGATTATCAAATTCATAAATATCCCAAACCTGTTATCTCTATTTTAGACGGAATAGTGATGGGTGGTGGAGCAGGTCTGATGTTAGGCAGTCATTATCGGGTTTGTACGGAACGCACACGTTTTGCGATGCCTGAAATAGGAGTTGGACTCTTTCCTGATGTGGGTTTTACATTTTTCATTAATAAACTTCCTGAAGGTCTAGGCAAATACATGATGCTCACAGCGACTAATTTAAAAGCTGCTGACACGCAATTCTGTGGATTAACAAACCAATATGTAGATTCGTCATTCCTAGAAAACTTTTACAGCAAAATTAAATCAATAGATTGGGGTGATGATGTTAAATCTAACCAAGTTTCTATTGAGAACCTGTTAAATGAATTCAATGTACCTAAAAATCTTGATCTGCTTCCTCAGGGAATGCTCGAAGAAAGATTAGACAAAGTAAGATCTCTTACAAAAGGCGATGATCTACAAAAAGTAGTTGAAAATATACTGAACAACGCCACTGACGACGAATGGTTCATCGCAGGACAGTCGGGGTTAGAAAATGGATGCCCTACTTCCGCTCACATAATATGGGAACAATGCAAACGCTCTAGTGAACTTACCCTAGAAGAAGTTTTTAGATTTGAATTAAATCTAGCTATTCAAATCACGAGAAGAGGAGATTTTTCTGAAGGCATAAGGGCAGTTATTATTGAAAAAGATAATTCTCCGAACTGGAAATTCAAAACCATTGGTGAAGTACCGCGAGATTGGGTTCAAGAACATTTTGAACCTGCATGGAAGTATAATCCTCTAGAGGATATATAAAATGGAGAAAATTGGTTTTATAGGTTTAGGAAATATGGGAATGCCAATGGCCCAAAACTTAATTTCAAACGGAATAAAAGTAAAAGGCTTTGATGTTTCTGAAGAAATACTTAAACAAGCATCAGAAAATAAAATTGAGGTGTGTTCTGACACTCTCCAGGCCTCTAAAGAAATTGATGTCTTAATTACTATGCTTCCTAATGGTGAAGCTGTTTCAAGTGTATTTAATTCAGAGAGTCTATTAGAAAATATAGACCCTTCCATCTTAATAATAGAATGTTCAACTA
>CACAIY010000027.1 GCA_902532675.1 uncultured SAR86 cluster bacterium | reverse complement strand
GATTACAGCAGTTAGAGCTAAAACAAATATTAGTAAAGCTTGCCAGGCCCTTGAAGTATCTCTGATGACATCAAGTTCTCTTTGCCAAAGAGGCATCAAGCCAAGTAGTTCTAGTTTTTCAGCTACCCTTTCATCAGTATCTCGTGATGAAAGCAACAAAACATCCCCTGCTTGGAATATCTCATTAGCCAATCTTCTTCTAAGCTTTATGCCTTGTCTCCATAAACCTAACAAGGAAAGAATGCCTCTAGCCATGCGTTTAAAATAGTTATACTTACGACCAATCAAGCGAGATCTTGGAGTAATCATGGCTTCAAATTCACCTAATTCTCCAATTTGTTTAGGGTCTTCTAAATCAGGATCAATAATCAATCCGAATTCAGTCTGAACTCCAGCAACGTCATCCGGAGAAATTTTTAGGACTAAGATTTGAAGGGCTTCAAAGGTTTCTCTGTGGTGAGGTTTCCTGATGGTGCCCTTTTCAGAAACAACCCCCATTAAAACGTTGTCAGTACCAAGCTCACTGGTTAATTCATGGACTCTCTTTCCAACCAAGGTACTGTCTTCAGAAATAGTCATCTCAATAAGATAGTCTTGGATATCTACAAGAGGTATTTGCTCACTGCCCTCTTCTCTTAATTTAACAAAGCGCCAACCTAAAAAAGCTATAAAAAGAATGCCTAAAATACTAATTGGGAGTCCAGCAAAGGCAAAATCGAAGAAATCAAAAGTTTTGTTTGCAAAATCTTCTCTAAATTCAGAAATAATAATATTAGGAGGCGTGCCTATCTTTGTATTCATGCCGCCAAGAATGGAGGCAAAAGCTAAAGGCATAAGGAATTTAGAAGGATTCCATTCCATTTTTTGAGCTATACCAATAGTTATTGGTAACAACATGGCCATGGCGCCAATGTTGTTCATAAATGATGAAAGAAAAGCTGCCACAAACATTAATATGACCAGGAACTGCATTTCCCCACTAACCTTTTGCCTTAAAAAATCCCCTATCATGTTAATAAAACCCGATTTTTCTAACGCTTTACTTATAAGCAGGACTAAGGCAACGGTGACTACTGCTGGGTGACCAAATCCTAAGAAAGCCTCTTTAGCAGGAACTAAACCTAACAGAACCATTACGGCCAGAGCAGTTAGGGTTACTCCGTCATATCTCCATCTTCCCCATATCAGAAAACCTAATAATATGACTAATATTGAAGCTACTTGTATTTGCGGATCCACAATCGCATTCTAACTTGTAATAAAAATAAAAGCTTAAAAAGAAGGCTTGGAATTATCCCTTCGGAGCTATAATCTTCTGTGTATGGATATTAAAAGTTTCTTTGAAAAACGTATAGATAATTTGCTGGGGGTGTTAATCATTCTAAACATCCTTCATCAAATCATTTCTTCTATGGCATTCATGGAGAACAGAGAAAGTCTTGCCTTATACGGAGGCATGTTTCTGCAAATCTCAATGTATATATTTTCAATTGAATTTTTATTACGAGTTTATTTAGAAAAGAGACTCAGCCTTTTGAGTGGCTTGGATCTTTTAGTTCTCTTAAATCACTTTTTCATAGGGCTTATAGATTTGAGAGTTTTCAGAATGTTGAGAGCATTTCAAATCTTTAGCCAAACTAGAATTATGCTGCCAGCGAATACTCTTTTTAAAACAATAAGAATGCAACGTCATGCTCTACTAGGCTCCATGGTATTAGTGTTATCAATCCTCCTAGTATTTTCCACTTTGATGTATTTTGTGGAAGGCGACGAGCAACCAGTTAAGTTAGGCAGTATTCCGTTAGCTCTGTGGTGGGGAATGGAAACATTAACGACAGTCGGGTATGGCGACGTGCACCCTGTTACTGGTCCCGGTAGAGTTTTAGGTTCATTTATTATGCTTTTGGGAATAGCCATGTTTGCGCTACCGGCTGCTATATTGGGTTCAGCGTATTATGAAGAAATGCAGAAAAGGAATTTTCTCATTAGTCTTGAAACCATAACAGAAATTCCTATCTTCGCTCAGTTGCCCATTAGCGCCATAGGAAAAATAAATGAAAAATTAGAAGTAGTGTTATTGCCAGCAAAAAAAGTTGTTTTTGAAAAAGGGGATGAAGCTGATTCCATGTACATTATTGAGTTGGGGAGAGTTGAAATAAATCTTGATCCTAATCCACCTGTAATAAAAGATCAGGGTGATTTCTTTGGGGAATTGGGCTTGGTCAGTAATAGTCCTAGAAATGCGACTATTACAACCCTAGATGAGGTTAAATTACTGCAATTGAAGAAAGAAGACTTAGAAGAGTTAATAGAAGAACACCCAGTTATTTTCAAAGAAATAGAAAAGAAAATTTCTAGTTATTCTTAAAAGGAATAGGAAAAATTCGTAGTTAGCTTCTCGTCGTGTTTTATTGCATTCATTGGTGGCGCTGAATCGTAAAATCCGCTGTAAACTAATGAAATCTTAACGTTCTCATTAACCGTAAAATCTAATGAAGTAATTATGCTAGCTTTGAAGTCATCTTCGTATTCATTTAGCGAAGGTTGGTAGTAGAGAGTGGCACTTAAATCAATATTTTCAGAAATATTAAACCTGTCATGCACATAAACGGCTAGTCTTTCGGTTTCAGTGCTTAGAGCTTGTAGGTCTTCTTCATCTTCGTAAAGTACACCAAGTCCTAGTCTAGAAGTTTCACTAAGTGCAATTCTAGTGCCAACACCCAACACATCGCGTTGAGCATACCTACGAAATGGATTCTTGCCTTGTTGAATGAAGAATTCAGTACTGTATTTACTTTCATTTATAAAAATTAACCTTCCGTGCACAAAAGAAGAATCAGCTAGAAGTGCTCTATTTCTTTTTCTTTGGGATTTTTGCATGATGAGAAAGGACTCTAATTTCTCAGAGTTATTATCCAGTCTTAAATTAACGGAATAAAAATTGCTATGAATATTTCCTCTTGATCCGTTGAGAGCAACTGAAGCCTTAGAATAAAAACCGACTTGCCCTTCTTTTCTAGAATCCTCCACATTAACTATGGCTTCGGCCACTAATAACTTAGGGAAAATAACTAGAGCTAAAGCTAAGAAGATGTATTTATTTAAAATCTGCAACGAATACTCCTTGCCAATCATTTTCTGGCGGATTTTCTTTAAGTTCATCTATCCTTCTTAGAAAAAGGTCATAGTATATTCCAAACTCATTAATTTGAGATTGATATTTTTTAATATGATCTAAAGCTTCTGCCCACTGCTTGGCTCGGTAAAATCTTAGAAACTGATTGTGTTCTTCAATAAAATTACTCTGGTCAAAACTCTCTAAGGCGGTGTAAATCTTGACGGGTTCCGTTTTTCCTTTCACGGCTAACATGTCTAACTCCACTATTTGATGCCCTTGTAAAGTCTTTGCTGTCTCTTCACCCAAGATCATCTCAAATCCGTAATGACTGCATTGACCCTCTAATCTTGAAGCCAAATTAACAGCATCACCTAAAACGGTATAATCAAAACGATCTTCAGAACCCATGTTGCCGACTATGCATTGACCGCTGTTTATGCCAATACCCACTGAAAGCGTATCTTGTTCACTGCGTTCTAAGTCTAAGTTTAGATTGGTCAAAGCTTTTTGCATGGCAAAAGCGGCTTGCAACGCTCTATCACGATGATCAGGTTGATCCGTTGGTGCATTCCAAAAAGCCATGATGCAATCTCCCATGTATTTATCAATAGTGCCTTCAGTTGCTAAGATTTCATTGGAAAGAACGGTCAAAACCTGATTAATTAAATCCGTCAACCCTTCAGGGTCTTTCTGATACTTTTCTGAAATAGCGGTAAAACCACGTATGTCGGAAAAGAGAAAAGTCATCTCTTTTCTTTCCCCTCCTAAAACTAAAGATTCACTCGATTGGGCTAATTTTTCTACCATGGCGGGAGCTAAATATTGCGAAAATGCCGTTCTCACCTTACTGCGTTCTAATTCGGTGAATAAGAAATTAAAGAAAGTAATCACTAAATAAGCAACAAGACAAATAACTAAAGGCGATATAGGGTCAACAAGGTATTGATGGTTTATAAAGAAATAATAGCTGGCGTATACAACAGAACCATTTCCTAAAGCAAAAACAGCCAACCCACCTACGGGTCCATTGCGTTGGATAATAATCGTCATCAATACAGAGATTACAAGACCGGCTAGAAACTCTAGACCCAAGAGCCAATCGGGTCTCTTTAAAAATGTATTGGAAAAGATTTGCTGAACAAATTGAGCAACGATGGTTACGCCGGGTACGTTTTGCTCAATAGCGTTTGACCTTAAATCAAATAAACCTGAAGCGCTTGTACCGACAATTGTAATTTTTCCTTCGAAATAACTAGAGTCGTATTCATCATTTAGTACTTTCCAGGCAGGAATGATATTTAAATTCTTAGAGGGAGTTGGGTATATCCATAAACTTCCATCTGGATTAGTGGGCATCACCAAGCCACCTAATTTAACGTGATTGATTCCAGTTGCTTCTCCAAATGCTTCTTCGCTAGAGGCGTTCGATGCTTTAATTTGATAAGTTGAAGCTCCAATAGCCACTCTAACTAATTCTAGAGGGAAGGACGGGATGAGCTTGTCATTGATTGTTTCAAATGTAGGAATGGTTCTAACGATTGAATCATTATTTCCAATACTCATGCTACCAAGCCCCGCACTGGCGTCTTCCAGTAGAGCAATATTCTTTTGTAACCCTTTGTATTGAGGAACAAATTGCTTGGCGTCATCTCCTTGAGTGACCAGACCAAACTTTTGATTGTCGTAGTAAATTGTTTTGTTGTTATTAGGAGCTAAACCCAGCACAACGGTGCCATGATCTTTTATCGATGCGGCAAAAGTTTCATCATGATCGGCTGTCTTTTCAAGAATTCTCACAAGTTCGGGTTCTTGTTTGTACATTTCTTGAAGCTCTTTTGATCCCGTTCTATCAGGTTCAGCAAAAACAATATCAAAACCTGTCACAGCCGAAAGCTGTGTTTTGTCAGTTAAAGAAGCTAAAGCATTCCTCGACCAAGGCCATTGTCCAAGCCTATTTAAAGATTCGTCATCAATATCAATAACAATCACAGGATCTTCTTCTAAAGTAACTCTGGGAAAAAGGGCCTGAAAAGTGTCAAAAGAAGTCAGTCTTAAGTCAGTAAATACGCCTAATGGGTTGAGCAAGGGAAAGAAGGCAAGGATAATTGCAAAGGGGATTAAAAATTTCTTACCCAGATTACTCATATTAATTACTTATCTTTGGAAGAGCGCCTTCTTTGATGTACCTTTTATACATTAAATTCTTTATTTTAAAACTAAAATAAAAGATAATTTGGCAACTTTTTCCTAGGAGACCCTTAAAATTTTGTATGAATAAGCTGCTGAAGCATATATGTTACTTTTTAGTTACGTGTTTATTACTGACTCATAATAACTTATTAACAGATAATGTATCTCCAGCCATTACAGACCCTGATCAACTAAAAGCCGTTGAAACAGAGAGACAGACAATCTTTAATTCGTTAATTGATGATCCAACTAATTTAGATAACTTATTCAAATACGCAAATTTATCAATTATTTTAGGTGATTTGGAAGCGGCCATCAGTGTTTTCGAGCAAATGCTAATTTATGAACCTGACTTACCAAGAATACGTCTTGAATTGGGTGTTTTGTACTTTCGTCTGAATGCTTATCCTGCAGCAAAACTATATTTAAATAGTGTAAAAAAATACAACCCTCCAGAAGAAGTAGTTAAAAAAGTTGATAATTTCTTAGAATCTATCGTTGAAGCGGAAAAGGACTACCTTCATCAGCATATTGTCAGCATAGGGCTAACTCGATCCAGTAATGCTAATTCAGGAATAGATGACGATATTATAGAAATAGCTGGCTTTCCTTTAACTGTTCCTGATAGCTCTAAACCTCAAGGAGATTTAATAAAAAACTTTAGATATACCTACACTCTGAAACGAGATCTAAACCATCCTCGTGGTGATCAATCAAACTATGTTGTGGCCTTTACTGACCAAAGACCAGACACCTACGGTCAGTTTGATACTTCTTCGATAGCAACTTCAGCAACAAGAACGTTTAATCTAGAGGGCAATCCAACTTCTGTTTTCAGTCGTCCTTCTCTAGATGCAACAGCATCCGGGTTTATAGTTACACTTGCAGACAAAACTTTGCTGAGTTCCCATAAATACGATCTAAAATTTACTGGGGCCCTTTCAAATAGCTCATATATGTCTTTTGGAGGATTTCACGATCAACGTAAGTTTTCAATGAATGACCTTAAGAGTGGCCTAATGAATGGGTTAACCTTTTCTAATTCATATATTTCTGATTCAAATGTTTTGACTGAGTTTGAATATGAGTATGCGAAATACAATGCTAAAGCCTCTTACGAAACTTATCAATCTAATTCATTTGGCATTAACGTAACTTCTATGCTGGGGAGTAAATGGGGTTTTAAATTTGCTTTATCGCATGCTAATAAATCCCATTTTGCGCCTTTACCAATATTCGGCGAAAGAAAAGAAGAAATTAATTCGGCCAAAATAGAGTTTTCGCAGACTTCTTACGATAATTGTATATTTGCAAGTTATCGCGTTGCAAAAAATGAAAATAACAGTTCAATTGAAATTTTTACCAGGTCAAATCTTCAGATAACTGCAGATATTAGCTATGTCTGTTTAACGAATAACGCTAGCTCATGATCAAACTTTATAAACTACCTGTCCTGATAGCGTTACTTATAACGGCTCAATTATCTTTGACTAAAGAGGAAATTGGCGTGGCGTCTGCTGTGAATAAAAATACGATTGACCTCACGTTAGAAGAAGAAAGAAGATTGGTTCAAGCCGGCTATAAGATTATTCAAAACCATACTTTAGAGACTGACTCTATTGGTAGAGCAGCTTTATTACTAGTTGATGGAACGTCATTTTCCATCGGCCCTAATTCATCCGTAACGCTTGATAAATTTATTTATAACCCTGAGACTGCTGAAGGATCTCTGGAAGTCTCTTCCAGAGGACTTCTGAGATTGGTGGGTGGAAAGGTTACAAAAAAAAGGCCGGCGTTGATTAGAACCAACTCTGCAACAGTTGGTATTCGAGGAGGCATCACGATAGTTCAAACCCAAGGACTCTCTACTTCGGCTGCTTTTGTTTATGGTGATGAGTTAACCATGACCCCAAACCAGAATAGTTCAGGAGCCACGTCTCTTAAAGAAAATGGTTTTGTTGTAACAGTAGAAAATCCTTCTGCTGAAGTGGGTGATCCTGAACAATTAACTGAAACTTTCTTGGCTGAATTACAAAAAGGGTTAGAAGCTGAAGAAGAAGATGCTTCTAGTGAAGAATCAACAGAAGAGTCGTCTGAGGAAGAGTCGTCTGAGGAATCCAAAGAAGAAGAATCATCTGAAGAATCTAAAGAAGAAGAATCAACAGAAGAACAAAGTGAAGAATCTGAGGAAGAGTCCAAGCAAGAGACATCAGAATCCTCCGAAGAAAGTAACAATGAAGAGCAGTCAGAAAATTCTGATGATAGTACTTCAGAAAGCTCTAATTCTTCTGATTCAAATGCAGACAGTACTGAAGAAAGTACTAGTTCGTCAGAAGATTCTAATAATGAGCAAGAGCAAGACAATACTACTCAAGCAGATAATGCTGTTGAAACAACGTCTGATTCTCAGTCAGATGATGCTGCTGAAACTAGTCAAGACATCGACACGACAGAACAACCAGACGCTTCCAGTTCCTCTGGAATCGACGATGATCCGCAACCAGACGTAAATGAAAATGCCTTGGATTCCTCTGGTGTATCAGATAATTCTTCTGATATAGACCCTTCAGAACTTTCTACTGCTGATGACATGGCGGACACTACAATTGATATTGATATTACTTCAGATGAGGTTGATGAGACAGCTGATGAAACAGAGGAAGCCTCCGAAAATTCTATTGAAGATACAGCCGCAGTAAGTTCTCAAGAGGCTATTGAAGAAGCAGCTCCATTTGACGCTTCATTAAGCAGTGTAAATATTCAAATAAATGAAAACCAAACAGACGTCAATTTAGCCACGCTTCAAACCAACAAAGATGACGATGTCGAAGTTATTGTGACCATTGATGGGGAAGATAAGGATACATTTGCATTTGACCAAACTACTAACTCGTTAATCTTTATAGGTAATTCTAATTATGAGGAAAAGACTAGTTATTCTCTTAATATCAAGGTTATAAGAGAAGATGAAGAGGTAGTCATACCAGTAAATGTTGCAATAATAGATGTAAATGAAGCGCCGTCAGTAAGCATACAAACACAAGACTCTTATGCGGAAGATCTGGCTTTAGGAACAGTACTTGTGGGTGTAACGGCTACTGATCCTGAAAACCAAAGTGTTTCTTACTCAATCACAGGAGAAGATAGTGAGAAATTCGATCTAGACAGTGAAGGTAATATTATTCTAGCGCAAGAATTTGATTTCGAGACCAAGACCTCTTACACCCTTACATTAACTATAAGTGACGGAAACTTCACTATTGATGAGGAGGTCTTGATCGAAATAGGTGACATAAATGAAGCTCCGTCGATCTCTTCTTCTCTTGCATCAAGTTCTTTTGCAGAAAATTCTACAATTGGAACAATCATTGCAACCTCCACAGTGACTGATCCTGAATCTAACGACATAAGCTATAGTTTATCTGGTACGGGTAGTGAATTCTTCAGTGTGGATGAAGATGGTAATGTTTTAATCAACAATATTTTAGATTTTGAAACTTATCCAACTTATGAAATAACTTTAATTGCCAGTGATGGAGAGCTCACAAGTAGCTCTTTAATTTCTTTTAACGTGTCTGATGTCGATGAAGCTCCAAGCTTGAGCGCAACTCTACTTTCTGAAAGTTTCGAAGAAAATGTTGCTATTGGAACAGTTCTAGTTTCAGTGAACTCTATTGATCCAGAATCACAAACTGTGAGTTACTCTTTGTCTGGTAACGGAAGTGAAAACTTTGTGATAGACAATCAAGGCAATATAACTTCTTCAATAGCTTTCGACTATGAAACCGCAACGTCTTATACCTTTAATGTAATAGCATCCGATGGAACGAATTCCACTACCTCCGAATTGGTGATTTCAGTCAGCGATGTTAATGAAGCGCCAAGTCTCTCCAGTACTTTGGCAGCCTCATCATTTGCAGAGGATACTTCAACCGGAACCACCATAGCCACATCTTCTGCTTCTGATCCTGAATCAGAAAACATCACTTACACGTTAAGTGGAACTGGCAGTGATAATTTTTCAGTAGACAGTTCTGGAAATGTTACTTTATCAAGCGCTTTGGATTATGAAACCACAACGTCTTATACATTAACGCTTACTGCAAGCGATGGAACTAATTCGTCTTCTGATACCATCAATGTCACTGTTACTGATGTTATTGAGCTGTCTATTGCTTTAGCAAGTTCAACCGTCAGTATTGTCGAAAGTGCCAGTTCAGGATCAAACATTACAACAACAACCACTACCACCGATGGCAGTGGCACTGTTACGTACTCTCTGTCTGGAACTGGCAGCGATAAATTTGCAGTTTCATCTAACGGGACCATCACCACAGCAGCGAGCTTGGATTATGAAACCACAACATCCTATTCATTAACCCTTACGGCAAGCGATGGCACCAATACAGTTACTGAAAGCCTAACGATTAATATAACGGATGTAACAATTAATAGCTTAGCCGTGACTCTGGCAAACAGCGGTGCAGCCTTGGCAGAATCTTCCAGTTCAGGCACTACTGTTGGAAGCTCAAGCATCACCAATCCAGAGAGCGAAACCGTCTCTTACGCACTCAGTGGAACCGGTAGCAGTAATTTTGCCGTTGATAGCTCAGGTAATGTCACCACCAATGCAACCTTGGATTTTGAAACGGCTAAAAGTTATGACCTAACTCTAACCGCCACCGCAGGCAGTACTTCAGTGACCGATACCTTTACGGTTAATGTTGGCAACGTTGAAGAACTTAATTCAGCAGTGCTGCGTTATTCTGCTGACTATAACTCAGCCTCAAGAAGTGGCTTTAGTGCAACAGCAACTCGGGGTCCATCTGGATCAAGCCTCGCTGCCTACACTTTAGAGCAAGTTGGTACCACCAATAATTCTGACATTCATTTAGTGTCCGATACGTCTAATAACTATGTACCGGTGGAAATCAATTCTGGAACCGTATTGAATTGGCGCTATTATTTCCCAATTGCTACCTCTGGGAATGGTCAATTTGCTTTTGCGCCAAATTCTTCCGCACTTGATGGCAAGTATTACAGTCCTCTAGGCACGGCAGTTACCACCACCATAGCCAATGCTGACTTCCTGACCGCAGGAAGACTAGAAGACGCTCAATATTGGTTCATGACCACTGACAAGTCAGCCAGCAATATATCTTACACTAGTGCAACAACTAATGGCGATGCCTTAATCATATACTGGTACGCCTCCTATGACGGGGATGCGAGCCCGGGTCAACAATGGGTCGATGCTCTTTCAGGCAAAACTATTGTTTCTGTAAGGAGTGATGTCGTTCCTCAAGATTTAAGTCCTTACTCTATAATTCTTGATCTGAGATTAAACACAACTAACACCTCTATCACTGGTTATGAGACTTTTTTAGAAACCTCAGGCAATGTTCTCTACGTCACATATTCTGAACAATGCTGTCAATACCTCACAAATCAAGCCAGGTTAAATGACATTTTGGCAGCAATTGGTGGTGGGACTGCAACTTTTTCTGCTCGAGACTCGTCATCAGATACTGAATCCATTGACTCCACTTATACAGGAAGTGGCGGTATAGCGGAAGGCATAAATGGTTATAGCATTTACTGTAATGGCTGCGGTAATTATTTAAACAGTGCTGGCAATGGTATTAAATTGGCGAAATATTTTGGTTATTGGGGACCTAACGAAACCGATAGTGACACCAATGGAATTTTGGTTGCAGTTAATGATATTAATTGGGATCATAGCAACACTGGCGTAGCAAATAATTACGCTATCATGCAATGGATAGCTGGTTTGGCTAGTAATGGCACAGTCACTTCAAGCACTTACAACCTCTATGAGGATCAAGTCACCGTAGCCGGTTTGACTTACACTGATGCTAGCTTTGTATCCTTTACAGATAGCAACAAAAGGGTCATTGCCATGGCAGTCATCCCGATTGAAAACTTTACAGCTTCTGGAACCACGAATGATTATTTCTATCCTAATTTTATTCCAACTAATGTATGGTCTTATGGCGATGTCGGTCTGAATTATTGTACAGCTGCAGCTAATACCTCTGCTGAATGCGCGGCTTCTTACGAAAAAAACTATGACTATGCGAGGATTGCTCTCGATAATGATCTTCATATTCATAGCAGCAAAATGGCTAATAGCTCCTATTATTTGCCTGAAGGTACATCCTTGTGGTGGCAGGTACTAAATCCAAGTGGAGTAGGGACCGGTCTTTGGGCACAAATTTCTTTGAAAGATTCCTATGACGGTGCCTCAGGCGATACCACTCGAGATGATCAACAAAGCCTGTTGAATGTAGTTATTTCGAACGTCGATTATCGAAAAAATGATACGACTCGATATTCAGCAGGAGATACTGGCTTGGGCATGGATGGTTATCATTACTGGTCCTATCAAGGTGCGACCAATGCAGATAACGACGGTCTGGGTATTAACTATGGTACTTCTCCAATTGAGTGTGCAACCTCCAATGATAGTGGCTGCTTTTGGGGTGATAGATCCAATCAACCTGGCGGCACCATGATTACATCTTCTGATCCCTACAAGTCAGGTAATATGACTTTGGGAGTTAATTACAACTCCAACAACGATACCTTCAGCACCGGCTCCTTTAATGTTTCTGCTGTGGTGCAAGACGTGCAAAAGGGCACTGTTGATTCAACTTATCATAGTCTGAGTGACTTTAGATCTTCAGATTTTTACTCCTCAAGTGCCACGGGTTACAGCGGATTTTTCAGCGGTATTTTAGAATTTGATGTCAGTGGCACAGGTAACTCTCAGCTGTCTTCAATTCGTTCAAACAGCACGCTTGCAACCTTTACCTTTGATACCACCAACGATGATGTGCAGGTGGTGGCACCCATGACTATTAGCGCAGCACCCTCAAATAACTATACTTCCAATTGGACCACGGTGGATACCGGCTCTATGACCTTGAAGTTCGGTGATGCAACCAACGATGAAGCAAAATCAGCTTACATTTCGAGCGAAGTTTTTGCAGCTGAAATTCAAGACGATGGTGCGCAAATTGATGGCACTTCAGGAGGCTCGAACAATTTGGCTGGGGTCATGGTTTCCTATAACACCATAGATAAAGAGGATACTGATTTATTCCACACAGGCGGCAATGATTCGATGCCAGATACGGCTTATTCAACGTGGGGTTTTTGGGCCATGAGCGCGGTTGATGTCTCACCTAATGCTGGGACGCAAAACGCCTCGGTACATTTGGGGACTTGGGTCGGTGGTGAAGTGGTTGCCCAAAATGAAATTCCAACCTCAGGCTCGGCTTCGATGAGTGGTGCTGCAGCAGTCAACGTTGCTTATCGTTATAACCAAACGGGAACCAATTATGACGTGCATAAATACACCACCACAGCTGATGTTGCAGCGTCATTTAGCTGGGGTGCCAGTGGATATTCTGGAACTTTAGATTTCACTAACTTTGATGATAAGAATCCTATTATTGATAATGCAGGATTTGCTTCATTCTCGGTAGCTATCACAGGCACTGACAATACCTACACAGGTTCTTCTACGGATTCCCTTGATAACAGTTGGTTAGGTGGAGCTGCAGTTGCTGGCGCTCTTTTTGGTGGTTCATCGCCTACCGAGAGTGGAGGAAGGGTGAACGTCAACTTATATAAATCTGGAGATACTGGAACAGCTGGAGCAAATGATTTTTATATGGCGGAAGGTATTTATTTGATTTGCGCTAGTGGAAGTTGCTAGTTAATTAATTTTTTCTACTATAATGCGGAAAAGGAGTGAGTTGTGAACGGAAATAGTTTCATAGATTTCTTTCTTAAAATAAGAAACAGTAATTTTTTTAATACTTTAGTTATTTCGGTGATCATAGCGTCGGCATTGTATGCGGGCGTTTCATCCTATGATATTCCTTCGCAATACGTATACCTTTTAGAATTCTTTGACTACGCAATCACTATATTCTTTACGATAGAGATTCTAATACGAATAATAGCGGAAAGGTCCTTGATCAAGTTTTTCAAAGACGGATGGAATGTATTCGATTTCATTATTGTCACCATAAGCTTGATACCAGTTGGTGGATCTGAAAGTGTGTTTGTTGCTCGTCTTCTTAGAATTATAAGAATCTTAAGAATAGTGACAGTTGTGCCTGCCTTTAGGCACATTATTGAAGCGTTGATCAAGACGGTTCCCAGAGTTGGTTTTATTGCTCTATTAATGTTTATCTTTATCTACATTTGGGGCGCAATAGGAACTTTAATATTTGGCGAACTTGAACCAGAACGCTGGGGCAATATCGGTGTGGCTATGCTTACACTAATGCAGGTAGCAACTTATGATGATTGGGGCGCTATCATGGCTGACGTTATAAGCACTTATCCATTGGCGTGGATATACTTTGTTAGCTTCATCATCATCAACGCAGTCGTTCTGCTAAACATGGTGATAGGCGTCATTGTTGACGTTATGACGACTGAAGCCAAAGATAACTTCTTACCTGACGATAATAACCCTTAAGCCTTTTTAATTGGCTTTAAGTATTAATTACAAATAATAAGCTACGCTAGATAAAGCCACGCACAAAACAAAGCTTGAGATAATTACATCTCTTACAGAGGCTATTACAGGTAACATTTTTCCCCAAATGGCATTGGCTTGAATAGCCAGGATAATTGCTAATCCAACTAAAAGGGCCGTATCCGATATTCCCAGGTTAACCATTGCTACTTCCTTCCCATGAGGATAGTGCGCGGATGAAACCATAAAATAAAGCATACCCATTGAAAAAAGAGTATTGGTACGAGAAGCTAAAGCTGCTTTGGGCCCAGCGGTTGCGGCATCCCCTTCTTTGATTCCAATAACTACTTTTTGGTTAGGCCATATGATGCCCCAAACGTTTAACATCATTAAAGTACCCATAGTAGCTCCGAAGATAATATCCACGTTCAATTTCATTTTAACTGCATCGAGTAAATACAATCCTGTTAAGAAAGTGAAAAAGGCTGCCCATCTAAACCACCACAAAGCCCTAGGTGCTAATTTAGCAACGGCATCTTTTCTAGCCATCTCCTCAGCTTCTTTGAAGTATTCAGTTTGAACAAAATTAAAATAGTAAAGGAGGCCAATCCAAGTTATCCCAAAAAGGATGTGTCCCCATCTAAAAAGAAAATCTAAGAATAATTCCATAATCTTTTCCCCCTCTAAAAAAAGA
>CACAIY010000026.1 GCA_902532675.1 uncultured SAR86 cluster bacterium | reverse complement strand
TGTGGGTCATTCAAGCACATCAATCAGTGCGGCTTTAGGAATGATAGCCGGAGCAGATTCTAAAGATATTAATAGAAATGTAACTGCAATAATTGGAGATGGGGCTATGACTGCAGGAATGGCATATGAAGCTCTCGCGCATGCTGGCTCCTTAGA
The DNA here is from genome assembly GCA_902532675.1 of uncultured SAR86 cluster bacterium. GTDB lineage: Bacteria > Pseudomonadota > Gammaproteobacteria > Magnimaribacterales > Magnimaribacteraceae. The sequence continues at coordinate 14,684 of CACAIY010000026.1, read as the reverse complement.
TAAAAACCTACTAGTGATCCTAAATGATAATCAAATGTCCATTTCTGAGAATATAGGCGGATTAAGAAATTACCTTTCCAGAGTATGGGCAAGTAAGACCTATAATAAAATAAGAGAAAGTGGAAAATCAGTACTAACTTACTTACCTGGAGCAAAAGAATTTGCCCGAAAAGCAGAGATTCATGCCAAAGGCATGATTGCACCAGGCTCTTTGTTTGAAGAATTGGGATTTGAATATTTCGGTCCTGTAGATGGTCATGACTCAAAAAATTTAATCAATATCCTAGAAGACTTAAAGCATATTCATGGACCAAGATTTCTCCATGTGATAACTACGAAAGGAAAAGGATATGCCCCAGCTGAGGGTGACCCTGTAGGATTCCATGCTATAGATAAAATCAAAAAATCTGACCTCTCCTCTTCTACCACCTCCAAACCTAAAAGTCCTTCCTACTCTAAAATCTTTGGTGATTGGCTTATACATAAAGCTAATAAAGATAAAAATATAGTGGCCATTACCCCCGCAATGGGTGAAGGGTCAGGAATGAATGAATTCTCTAAAGCTTTTCCAGAAAGGTATTACGATGTAGCTATAGCAGAACAACACAGTGTAAGTTTTGCTGCAGGTCTTGCGTGCGAAGGATTAAAGCCAGTAGTTGCAATTTATAGTACTTTCCTTCAAAGAGCTTACGATCAATTAATACATGACGTTGCTCTTCAAAATTTGGATGTTCTTTTTGCTATAGATAGAGCTGGTTTAGTTGGGCTAGATGGAGCTACTCACCAAGGTGCCTTTGACCTCTCCTATCTGAGGTGTATACCCAATATTACGATAATGGCACCTTCAGATGAAGACTTAGCTTGGAAGATGTTAAATACAGGTTACGAACTCTCTGGTCCAGCTGCTGTTAGATATCCTAGAGGTAGCGGAAGAGGTATTGCATATCAGAAATCTGAAGAAACTATTGAAATCGGAAAAAGTAAAACCATCCTTGAATCAGAAATTACTGAAGTAGTTATTTTATCTTTTGGCAGTCTTTTGGATTCTGCGATTGAAGCTGGAAAGGAAATGAAAGCTAAAGTTGTTGATATGAGATTTGTGAAACCTATTGATAATAATTTAATAAATGAAATTTCAGATAAATTTAAGTTGGTAGTAACACTTGAAGATAATGTAATTGCTGGTGGAGCTGGATCGGCAGTAAACGAAAAACTCTTAGAATTGAACTCTTCTTCTAAAGTTCTGAATCTAGGTTTACCAGATGGGTTTATTGAACACGGAGACCAAGAGCAACAAAAAATTATGAATAATCTTGATAGTACCGGTGTAAGGAAAGCGATCGAACAAAAGCTTAAATCAATCTGAGTCTTCTAACATATGACCCATATATTTAGACTTCACTTTTAAATACTCTTCATTTTCATCAGCTAGCTTAGCCTTGATCTTTATTCTTTCTGATACTTTTATCCCTGCATCTTCAAGACCTTTAATTTTAGAAGGGTTGTTTGTCATCAAGCGAACAGAAGAAATTCCCATCGAAGTTAATATTTCAGCACAAAATGCATATTCTCTTTCGTCATCAGCAAAACCAAGCTTTTCATTGGCTTCGACAGTGTTTAATCCTTGGTCTTGTAGTTCATAAGCTCGAATCTTATTTATTAGCCCTATACCACGTCCTTCTTGAGCCATATAAATAACCATACCGTTTCCATCTGATGCTATTTTTTCTAGAGCCATTGCAAGTTGCGGACCGCAATCACACCTCAAGCTAAACAAAGCATCTCCTGTTAGGCATTGTGAGTGAATCCTTAGAAGTGGATTTTCGGAAACATCTCCTAAATAAATAGCTAAATGTTCCTCTCCATTATGATCTTCAAAGCCTATAACAGAGAATTCTCCCCAAGGCATAGGTAACTTTGATTTAGGTAATTTGTCTATATCCATATATTGTTTTGGGCGTATTCTACTGTATTCTGAAAAAATAAATTAGTGGATATTAAGTATTATTAAACTTATTAAGCAAGCGGAATAAATACCCGCAATTACATCATCAGTCATAACATAAAATGCACCTGATTTGCTATCAAATGATTTGATACCTAATGGTTTATATATATCAAAGAATCTAAAAATGAAGAAAGCGAGAAGCAATAAATAAATTTCTTTATCAATAAATAAAAGCGGAACACAGCTAATCCACATACCTACAAATTCATCCCACACAAAGCTCTTAGGATCTTCGTCATCACCAGAAATTTGAGAACAAACAAAGATTCCTATATAAAAAGAAACGACTATAAAAAGTAAAAAAAGACCAATTCCTGACCAAGAAGAGATGCTGTCCCATATTAGAAAATAATAAATACCGGCTGCAACAAAACTGCCAACTGTTCCAGGTGCAACGGGAGACATTCCTGAACCAAAGCCTCTACCGATTATTAACAATAGTTTGTTTAAATCCATAAACTAAAAATGCGAATACCCAGATCCAACAGGAACGTCATTACCTTCCTTATCAAGAACTCTTATGGCTTTGGAATCATTAGTTTTCCCTATTAAACTAATCTTAATTCCTAATTCTTCTGATATTCCTTTTACAATAGCTTCATTTTCTGAATTGGAAGTAAAACAAATCTCATAATCATCACCTGAATTAATTTCAGATATAGAGGGATCAACATTAAAGGATGTTGGAATATCACTTAACTCGATTTTAGCGCCTACCTCGCTCGCTACGCAGATATGCTTCAAGTCCTGTAAAAGGCCATCAGAAATATCTATTGCAGAACTAGCAACTCCTTTGAGTCTAAGGCCTAAATCAATCCTGGCTTTGGGTCTTAAATAGCTTTGAACTTGTTGTTCTGTAGCCTCTAATTTATCTGTAAATGACTTAAGTCCCTTGGCGGCTTCACCAATTAAACCACTGACATAGATATTCTCATTAGGTTTTGCATTAGATCTTAATATTGATAAACCTGTATCACAGTACCCATTAACTTGAACTGTTATTGATAACTTACCTTTAGTGGTATCACCTCCTATCAACGGAATTCTGTAATCATCTGATACTCTTCTTAACCCGTCTGAAAATTTCTTTACCCAGGTTTCATCCAACTCCGGAAACGTTAAAGCAACTGAATACCATGCGGGAGCAGCTCCGCATGCTGCCAAATCACTTAAAGCAACCACTACAGCTCTATAGGCAATATCCTTAGGACTCATCGAATCCAAAAAATGAATGTTTTCTATGGAAGTGTCTACAGAAACAACAGATTCTTTACCGGAAGGAAGGGATATGATTGAAGAGTCATCTCCAACAGAAATCCTAACGTCCTGCTCAGCTAAATAAGCTGAGCCGACGTCAGAAAAATAGGTTTGTATTAATGTATGTTCGTCCAAGGTGTTAACTCCCTTAGACAAATTTACATTATTCAGGGATAGACTCAAATAAGCCTGTAGCTCCCATACCGCCACCAACACACATAGTTACTATGCCGTATTTGCCGCCAGTACGTCTAAGTTCTCTAGTGAGATGTCCAACCTGCCTTGAACCAGTCATCCCAAATGGATGCCCGATAGCAATAGAGCCGCCATTTACATTTAGTTTCTCCGTAGGTAAGTTGAGTTGATCTCTGATGTAGACTACTTGAGAGGCAAAGGCTTCGTTAAGTTCCCAAAGGTCTATATCTTCAACTTTTAAACCTGCTGACTCTAGCAACTTAGGTATAGAGTAAACTGGACCAATACCCATTTCATCAGGCTGGCAACCTACAGTTGTAAAGCCTCTAAAGTAAGCGAGAGGTTTAAGACCAAGTTCATTGGCCTTCTCTTCACTCATAATTAAAGTCACAGAAGCTCCATCTGATAATTGAGAAGAGTTTCCTGCAGTTACCGAACCACTTTCTGGATTAAAAACTGGATTTAAACTAGAAAGACCTTCTAAAGTAGTTTCAGGCCTGTTGCAATCATCTTTATCAACTACAACATCAACTTCTTTCTCTGCTCCTGTCTCTTTATTCTTAAGAATCATTTTAGTTTCCATTGGAATAATCTCATCGTCATAAAGACCAGCATCTTGAGCAGCTGCGCATCTTTGTTGACTTGATAAAGCATACTCATCTTGAGCTTCTCTGGTTACGTTATAACGGTCTGCTACGCATTCAGCAGTTGTTCCCATCGCATGATAAATACCTGGAGCTTCTTCAGCCAATTTATCATTAACATACATGTGCATGTTTGTGTGACCTTGAGAAGTACTAATAGATTCAACGCCTCCAGCAATGATGCAATCATAGAATCCGCTTTGAATTTGAGTAGCAGCCATTGCAATAGAGTTAAGACCTGAAGAACAATAGCGATTTATAGTTACTCCACCTACTTCAATAGGAAGATTAGATAAAACAGCAACATTCCTTGCTATGTTATGTCCTTGAGCTCCTTCTGGGTTTCCACAACCTAAAATTATGTCTTCAACCATAGAAGCTTCAACTTTAGGATTCCTTTCTAAAAGTGCATTGACAATATGAGCTGTCATATTATCTGCACGAGTGTTGTTAAAGCCTCCACGAAAGGATTTCGCTAGACCCGTTCTAACACTATCAACTATTACTGCATTACGCATACATTCTCCTTTTTTATAAAATTCGGGCGTAAGATGTTAGGTCACTGCAACTCATTAAGCAAGCTAAATTAGGCTTAAAAAACTATATATTTGCATCATAATTTTCATTACTGAGTAAACCAAATGGGTGAAGACCAAGCCCTTTCTTGGATAGTCATAGTTATATCTGATCTTGGTGTCTCACCTTCTCTTATTGCATCCCAAGTTGACCATCTACAACTAGGGTTTTCTAAGACTCTTGAATAATAAAAAGCATCTTGATCTTGCCTAAATTCTGGGTCTTTCCAAAAGGTTTTTATCTCGGAATTTCCTCTATCAGTACTTATTGAACAATCATCTAAATTAACAGTAGCACCATTGTCAGAACATCTGTGAGTTATAGGATCAACACTCAAGCCATCAGAGCAAGCTACATCAAAAACTTTTTCTCTTTGTTCTCCATCTTCTAGCCACCCTTTTATTATTTGAACCCTTTGTAGAGGTGCTCCAAGCGGATCAGAAATAGCCCAGATAAGAAATCTGGGGTTGTTGGCCTTTTCTTGAATAATCGTCCCTCCCATAGGGGTATTATTAGCATAGGCATCCTGAATAAGGCTAAGGTCACTTAACTTTGAGCCTTCTAAATTGTAACCAGCAAAAAAACGTACTTTTATTCTTGGTCCGCTGGTGCCAAATGTCTCCTTACGTCGGAATGCATCGTAAATTGACTCTCGTGTATTTTCTTCAGCCCAAACTCCTGCAAGTCCTGAAGAACCAAACCTTATAAGGCGTGTGCTCACACCCAGATAATTGTTTCCATCAATCTGAATAATACTTTCTGGTTGCAGCAGCCTAGCAACAAATCCGTATATTCCTCTATAAGGAACAGAGCCTCTCAAGTAGGGCTCGCCATCTAACAGGCCTACCTTAGAGAAATGAGTTTCTTCTGTGTAAGAGCCTCCCGATACATGAGTATCACTCGACCCTATAATGCCAAATTTAAAAGGGTTAGAAAGGCCTTGCTCAGAAAGAGTTAGGCCTCTTAGGTAAGCATCCCTTACGTAACTACCTTTCAAGTTATTAATGTTATTTTCTTGTGGCATATTAGTTTTTGACTCAAAAGTAGCCCACTCATCGTTTTTGGATAAAAAAGGATGAGTTTCGGAGGTTCCTTTCGCTTGTGTTATTTCAACCAGAGGTTCATTACGAAGCCTTTGACTTACGTAAGTTTCATCAATTGGTCCGCCGTTATAGTCACTTATTGAAAATGCTGCACCGCCTGAAATATTTGAATTATGTGGGATAGCAAGGCTTTCCAGACCTTTATCTCTTTGAATATCCATCCAATTCCATAATTCTTCTGGGTCTTGACTATCTGCCCTTGAAAAAATCCTAACCGGTAAGTTTTTTGTATCTTTGAAAATAACATTTCTGTGAAGGTACTTATCATATAGCTCTATACTAGATGTGTATTCATAACCAGCAAAGGTTGTAAATACTCCTGGTTTGTAAGCATCGTCTGCAGCTTTTATAGTTTTTTGCCAGACGGATTTGCCAACTGACTCTATCAGCTCTCTATCCACGCTTCCATCCTCTAGACCCTCTGCGAGTTTCCCTCCAAAGCCTCTAAAAAGTCCAGATCTCTTTATGATTGAAAATATGCTGTTACTGACATTCTCATTTAAATTGTGCATAGGTTCAGTAAAATCATATTTTGAGAACTCAGAGCTTGTATCTGCAGCCTCTTTAATGATTCCTAAGAATACAGCATGGTCAGTGACTGCATAAAAATCTAATGGCTTTTTGAGTTGTATTTCATAACCAGTTGGATGCGGGATGGCCTCGCCTTGAGCAAATCTATACGCATCAGAAGGTGAAGTTATTGTCCCAAAAGTATAAGCATCAAATGAATTTGAAGTGTGTACGTGCAAATCTCCAAAATAGGCATTTTTATCTGGATTTGGTAAAGGTCTAGGTTGTATATAATTATCTTTCTCTTCAACCTCAATAAGTTTTGAATTCTTATTAGTTTCAGAGCAAGCATTAATAAATAATATGAAAGCTATAACTAAAAAATTTTCTTTTTTCATTTTATTAGCCTAAGCGTTTATTGATTTCTTCTTTAAGAAGCCACATTCTGTCTTGACCCCAAACATAAAAGGGATTGCTTCCATCTGAATCTGTGATCTTAAAACTAGGCACTCCCCAGCAATTTCCAGCATACATGTCTTTCAGATTATCATCTAAAACCTTTCTCCAACCATTAGTATTAAGATCCTTACTAATGGTAGGCCAATCTAAACCAAGCTGGCTGACTAAAGATTCAAGATAATCATCTTCACCAATATTGATACCATCATAGAAAGAAGCTTTCAATAATTCATGTATATATTCAAAGCCTTTTTCAGCCTCATCAATTATTGGGAATAAGGAATAAGCTTTCCTGGCTGGTTTACCTATCGGTGAATAAATTGAACCCATAGGATAACCATGCTTTCTTGCTTCTCTAGCTGCATCAGAAATAATGTATTTACCTTTAAAATCTGGAATAGTCATATTTCTCATCAGCATTGGTAGAACAGGCTTTGTAATTAAATTTATTGGATAGTCATCTCTTATTTCTCTAACTCTTTTAGAGCAAGCATAGGTATAAGGGCTATTGAGAGACGGGTAATAACATAGGTTTACTTTTTTTTCAGAGCTTAATTTTGAAGGGGCCTTTAGATTGGGGGAACAAATAGAATCATTTGTGTTATCAGTTTTTAGTCCTAAATCAATAAGTCGATCCTCTAGATGATGCAACCGGTCAACGCCCCAATAAAGCTCTTTTTCATAATAAAAAGCGGAACCAAAATAATAACCTTTTTCATTTCTTATTTTGTTACCTTCTTCCAATTTTTTTACTACTTCAGTTGGAGTAGATACGTAATGAGAACTTAATGTATCAAGGGATTCTTGATCTCCAGTCCATAAGGCGGAACTAACTTTTTTAGCTACTTCACTAAAATTCTCTTCCTCTACAGCCGTTAATATTGAATTAGACTGATCTATTAATTCTTTGCTTGGATAATATTCTGCAGACAACTCTAGGTCATAAAAAGGTGCAATGCGTTTCGCATCTTCTAGGCAATAAATATTGTATAAAGTTGGTTCATGAACTGCTTCTGCGTTTTCTTCCCCAACTAGAACTGGTTTTAGAGCTACATCGAAAGTAGATTTTATCTTATCAATATAATTAATCGTAAGATGAGAATAAGGGTCATCTACTTTATGAAAATAAAAAACGTCATGAGGTCTATTTTCTTTTTCCCTTTTTGCTTCTGCACTAGTCCTAATATTTTTATGGATCTCATAACTTGAAAAAGTATTCATGCCACGATTCCTTAACTTAGCAGCGAAGGTGCGCTTAATAACGAAATTTCTAAACGCTTTACGCATAAATACTATTTAATATCACTCGCATCATGTCGCTCAGGAACTTGTGTTTCTTTAGGTCCCCAAGCTTGGTTCACTCTTGAACCTCTTTTATAAGCTGGTCTTTCTACTATCTCATTAGCCCAACGATTTACGTTTTTATAAGAAGCAACGTCTAAGAATTCTGCTGCCTCATAAACGTTTCGAAGCACTAGACTGCCGTACCAAGAATGTACTGCTATATCTGAAATATTGTAAGTATCTCCGCATAAATATTGTCTTGAAGAAAGGTTTTGATCCAGAACGTCAAGTTGGCGTTTAACTTCCATCGTAAATCTATTTATAGCGTATTCAAATTTTTCCGGTGCATAGGCATAAAAATGACCAAATCCACCTCCTAAATAAGGTGCACTGCCCATTTGCCAAAAAAGCCATGACATACATTCTGCTCTAGCTGAAGGCTCTTTAGGTAAAAGTTCTCCAAACTTTTCTGCTAGATAAACCATGATTGCACCCGACTCGAATACGCGGGTATGAGGATCAGTGCTTACATCAAGTAAAGCAGGAATCTTTGAATTTGGATTTACTTCAACGAAACCGCTACTGAATTGATCACCATCACCAATATTAATTAAAAAGGCATCGTATTCTGCTCCTTCGTGACCTAAGGCTAACAACTCCTCTAACAATACAGTTACCTTAACTCCATTAGGGGTGCCCAGTGAATAAAGCTGCAGTGGGTGCTTGCCAACCGGCAACTCTTTTTCATGAGTAGCGCCAGCAATTGGTCTATTTATATTTGTGAATTTTCCTCCACTTTGGTTTTCCCATGTCCAAACCTTAGGTGGGACATATTCAGTTGAATCGCTCATCAATTACTCCTTATTTTTATTAATTCTATCAAAAGTTAGACATACTTTAATTTAAAGTCCTAAGACTGCTTTAGCCATAATATTTCTTTGAATCTCATTACTTCCGCCATAAATAGTGGTGGCTCTTAAATTCTGATATTTGCCTGCAATAGGCCGGAAAGACTCGTCTCCTATAGCGGGCTCATTCGAGCCTAAACTGGTATCTTGAAAGGGAATTCCATAATAGCCAATTATCTCGAGAGTTACTTCTGATATCTCTTGCTCAAGGTCAGTTACCAAGGTTTTCATCATGGATGATTCAGGACCAGGACTGTCGCCACCTTTTAAGGAGCTTAAAATTCTTAATGCAGTGTACTGAATAGACTGAGCTTTAATTTCAAGCTCCGTAACTTTAGTTGAATATACATCAATAAAACTAGTGTCATTATGTGTGGCAGAAATCTTATTCATTAATTTTTTAATAAATTGGATATCCGATAAACTCTTAGAGCCTCCTACACCCCCACTTCTTTCAAACTCTAATAAATACTTTGCTACTGACCAACCTTCATTCTCTTTTCCAATTCTGTCCTTTACTTCTGCAACTGCATCTGTAAAAACTACCTGATTAAAATCATGATCTTGTGCCATAGTTAATATTGGCTCTACTTTTATTCCTGGTTGATTCATATCCAGCATCAAAAAAGTAATTCCTTCTTGTTTCTTACCTGAATTATCGGTTCTGACTAGGCAAAATATCTTGTTGGCAAGATGAGCATGAGTGGTCCATATCTTAGTCCCATTAATTATATATTTATCTCCTTCTCTTACTGCCTTGCACTGTAGACTGGCCAAATCTGACCCTGCTCCAGGTTCGCTATAGCCCTGGCACCAATAATCTTCCCCACTTACGATTCTGGGAATATAGTAATCTTTCTGTTCTTGGGTACCTTTGCCTAACAATAATGGCCCTATCATGGCTAAGCCCATTGGTATTAAGTTTGGAGCTCCTGCCTTAGCGCACTCTGAAGAGAAAATATATTTTTGTGTATGTGTCCAGTTAGTGCCCCCATATTCTTCTGGCCAAGAAGGGACTAGCCATCCTTTTTTTGCTAACTTGGATTGCCACTTCATGGCAATATCTTTCTCAGTAAAGACTGCAGAAGTGGATTTTGCTGCTGAAACTATATCTTCAGTTAATTCCTTTTCTAAGAATGCTTGTACTTCATTCTGAAATAAAATTTCTTCTTCTGAAAAATTTAAATTCATGCTAACTTACATTGACTACCCTAGTTCCTATATTGCCGCCCGCCAAAAGATCAACAAAACCTTTTGGAGCTTGATCTAAACCATCTAACTCGTCCGTAAGAATCTTTAATTGGCCCTCGTTTATCCATTCTATTAACTCGTCGGTAGCTTGGTCATATCTATCAGCAAAATCAAAAACTAGAAAACCTTGCATTCGTATGCTTTTATTAACGAGCAATCCTGGAATTCCTTTTGGTCCTGGCTCAGGAGTGCTTGTATCGTATTGTGAAACAACTCCGCAGCAAGCGATACGTCCTCCAGAATTTAATCTGAAAAGGGCAGAACCTAATATCATTCCACCTGTGTTATCAAAATAGACGTCAACTCCATCAGGCGTTGCATCTTTAAGGCTTTGCCTGTAATTTGGGTCCTTGTAATTTACAGCAGCATCGAATCCTAATTCGTCGATTAAGGTATTACATTTTTCATCGCTTCCACATACCCCCACCACTTTACAACCTTTAATTTTGGCTATTTGCCCTACCATGTGACCTACAGAACCTGCAGCCGCAGAAATCATGACAGTCTCTCCAGCTTTGGGCTGTCCGATTTCAAGTAAACCAAAATACGCAGTTAATCCGTTGATACCCAATGGTCCTAAATATAGAGAAGGATCTACATCTTCCCTGATTAATGTTAACGATTCAGGTTTCTGAACAGAATAAGCTTGCCAACCAGTCATGGTTAGAACCTTAGCTCCTACAGGGAAGGCTTCGTTATTACTTTCTGCAATCTCCCCTACCCCAGTGCTGTTCATTACAATTCCTGTTTTCGGTGCTCCTGCATAGCTTGCACTGCCTTGCAATCCTGCTCTTGTTCCTGCCGTGATGGCAAAAGAAATCGTTTTAACCATTACTTCATTGTCCCCTATATCGGGTAATTCAGACTCAATAAGTTCATAGTTATCTTCGGTTAATTTTCCTTCTGGTAAAGTTTTAATTATTACTTGTTTATTTTTACTCATTACTATTATCCTTGTTAGTAAGTAATATATATTAAATTAATTAGAAGGAAATATTATGGAAGTAAAAAATGCGGTCATGCCAAACGAAGATCAAATAAAAGAGTTCAGTGAGCAAGGAGAAGATAAGCCTATTTATATGGTAAATCTTCTAAAGTTTAAAGAAAAAGCAAACTACCCTGACAAAAGAGAAACTGATCTAACGGGTGAAGAAGCCTATGCTATTTATGCAGAAGAAGTTGCGGGGCACCTAGAAAAGGTTGGTGGAAAACCTTTATTTGGAGGAGAAGTTGAAAGACTAATGTTGGGTGAAGTTGAAGATCTTTGGGATAAAGTAGCCATAGCTATGTACCCTTCAAGAAAAGCAATGTTTCAGATGATTAATGATCCAGATTACATAGTAAGTGCTCAACACAGAGTTGCGGGACTTGAGGGTCAGCTCAATATCGAAACTTCTTTACCTTCTTCTGATTAAAAATGTTAACAAAAGACCGAGTTACACTCATAGGGGCACCTCCATCACCCTATACAAGAAAAATGATAGCTCTTTTGCGCTACAGACATATCCCATATGAAATAATTTGGGGTAATCCTGGCGATTTATTGGATGGTGAAGGTGTTTTTTCAGATCTAGGAATAGAACCTCCTAAACCTGTCCTACTTCCTACATTCATCATGAGAGACGATAGGGGCGAATTGCAAACAGTTACTGACTCAACCCCTATTATTAGAAGACTTGAAAATGAGTTTGAAGATAGAAGTGTTATCCCTAATGATCCGGCATTAAGTTTCTTGAATTACCTTCTCGAAGATTTTGGAGATGAGTGGGTCACTAAGTATATGTTCCATTACAGATGGCACTTTGAGGAAGATGCTGATAATGCATCCTCAATCTTGCCATTGAACAATAAAGTTGACCTGGCAGATGATACTTGGAAGCTATTTAAAGAAGGTATAGGCTCGAGGCAAATTGAAAGGCTTTGGGTTGTAGGCTCAAATGACATTACTGCACCTATTATTGAAGAGAGCTATAAACGCTTCCTTAAAATCATGGAAAGCCATTTCAGTAATTTACCTTTCCTCTTTGGACACAGGCCAAGCTCTGCGGACTTTGCAATTTATGGTCAACTTACTCAGTTGATTGGTTTAGATCCAACTTCTAGAACAATTGCCCATGAAATATCCCTCAGAACAGTGGCATGGATAAATAGCATGGAAGACCTCTCGGGTATAAATCCCGATAAAAGTCCTTGGGAAGCTTTGGAGTCTTTACCCGAAAGTGTGAAGTCTTTATTAAAAGAGATAGGCCATGTGTATGTGCCTGCCCTGTTAGCTAACAGTAAAGCCTTAGAAAGTGGTGAGGAAACTTGGGAAGCTGATATTGATGGATCCACATGGACTCAAAAGACTTTCAATTATCAAGGTAAATGCCTCCAATGGATCAACCAAGAATTTTACAGTCTGACGGATCTTGATCAAAAAAGAATACTGGATCTCTTTAAAGGCACTGGTTGTGAGAAATTACTGATGAAAGAGAAATAAATATGAAAATATTAAGAACGCCAGATGAAAGGTTTGAGGGAATAACTGATTTCCCCTATGAGCCTTGTTATACAAATATCAAAACTAAAGATGGAAGTGAATTACGAATACACCATATAGATGAAGGTCCAAGAGATGGCCCTATATTATTAGCAATGCATGGCCAGCCGGTGTGGTGCTATCTCTACTCGAAAATGATACCTTTTCTAACTGCAGCAGGAATAAGAGTTATCGCTCCCGATTTACCTGGTTATGGAAAATCAGACAAGCCCGCTTCCAGAGATGATTACAGTTATCAAAATCAAGTCGATTGGATGGTGGATTGGTTAAATTCTAATGACTTTCGTGATATAACTTTCTTTGGTCAGGACTGGGGTGGTTTAATTGGATTAAGACTAGTTGCAAGGGAACCCGACAGGTTCTCTAAGGTTTCAATGGGTAATACGGGACTTCCCTATAATCCAGATGCACCTGAAGAGGTCATTGAAGAAATAAAAGCTTTTAGAGAAAGCAATTTAAAACTGCACCCTTTGTCTATGGCTAAACAGGTGGGGCAAATGGATAGTGGTAAAACACATCCTGGATTGAAATTCATGTACTGGCAGAAATTTTGTTGGGATACAGAAGATCTTCCTATAGGTTTCATTCAATCTATGCAAATGGATAAAAGATCACTAGTCTCATTAGTTTTAAACTATATTTTTATCTTATTAGGAAAATATAGTGCTTCTCCCTTTAAATCTTATGTAGCAAAAGCCTATGAGGCACCGTTTCCAGATCCTAGCTACAAAATGGGTCCTAGAGCTATGCCAAGCCATGTGCCTATAGTTCCTGATCAATCTCTTGAAGAGCAGCGAAAGGCTAGAGAGTTTTTTCATGCATGGGATAAACCTTTTCTAAGTGTCTTTGCGGGGGACGATCCTGTAACCAATGGTATTGAAGAAGATGTTTTACAAATGTGCCCTAATGCTGAAAGCGCACCCCAGATTGGAGGTGGTCACTTTTATCAATGGACTAGGCCAAAAGAATTATCAGAACTATTAACCAATTTTATAAAGGAAAATTAATGAATAGAGTAACGGAGCATACAGGGTCTAAATATCCAATAATTCAAGCTCCCATGGGTTGGATTGCTAGAAGTCAATTAGCATCTGCTGTTTGTAATGCAGGTGGCTTTGGAGTAATTGAAACTTCTTCTGGTGAAGTAGATAACTGCAAAGCTGAAATAGAAAAGATGTCTGAATTAACTGATCAGCCGTTTGGAGTTAATTTACCCTTACTCTTCTTAAGAGATGAGAGTATGGTGGAATTCTGCGTTCAACATGGGGTTAAATTCGTAACCACTTCTGCAGGTGACCCTTCAAAATATATAGATATCCTAAAATATGCAGGAATAACTGTTTATCATGCTGTGCCTAGTGTGGAAGGTGCAATCAAAGCAGCCAATTGCGGAGTAGATGGACTCGTCGTGGAAGGCACGGAAGGTGGCGGTTTTAAAAGCCCAGAAGAAGTAGGTCTCTTTGTGTTAATCCAAGCCATTAGAAAACAAATTGATTTACCAATTATTGCAGCTGGTGGAATTGCTGATGGTGCTGGTATGGCAGCTGCTTTTGCCGTGGGTGCTGAAGGAATACAAATGGGTACTAGATTTGTTTCTAGCAAAGAGAGCCCTGTACACGACAACTTTAAGAATTATATTTTTGATTCTCCGCTTAATGGGACTTGGATACTCAATAAAACCTCTAAACCAGTAATAAGAGCGCTTAGAACAGATTTCACAAAAGAAATTCTTGATGCAGGAGAGATGGACATGACTGCTATGGGGAAAATCCAAGACCTATATTTTGGAGGTGATATGAATGCTGCTCCTGCGCTCTCTGGCCAATCAGTAGGTTTAATTGATGGTGTCAAATCAGCTGAAGAAATAATCCAAGATACGATAAAAGAGTTTAATGAAACATGTTCTAAACTAGGAAATCTAGCTTTATAAAATGTTTAATTTTAACC
>CACAIY010000025.1 GCA_902532675.1 uncultured SAR86 cluster bacterium | reverse complement strand
TATGTTTAGATACGAAAGACCTCAAAAAGGAAGATCTAGACAATTTCAGCAATCAAGCGCTGAAGCTTTTGGAATTAGATCAGCCGAGATTGATGCTGAATTGATAATCCTTTCTTCAAGGATATGGAAAGAATTAGGGGTTGAGAAAAAGCTTAACCTTGAGATAAATAATTTAGGAGATGAAAAAACACGTAATTCTTATGCAAAATCATTACAAGATTACTTTAAGAATTTTAAAAAGGATTTAGATGAAGATTCGATAAGAAAATTAGATGATAACCCATTAAGAATATTAGATTCCAAATCTGAATCAGTGCAAGGTTTATTAAAAGATGCACCCGATATCTCTGACTTTATTTCTAAAGAATCTGAAAAAGAATTCAAAGAATTAACTCTCCTGCTTAAGTCAGCTGGAATAGAATTTACCATCAACCAAAGGCTTGTGAGGGGATTGGATTACTATAATCAAACAGTTTACGAATGGAAAACTGATGAACTAGGTGCGCAAGATACCGTTTGCGGTGGAGGAAGGTACGATAATTTAGTTGAAGAATTAGGAGGTAAATCTTGCCCAGCAACAGGATTCTCAATTGGCATGGAAAGGTTAATTTTGCTAATGAAAGAAACTCTAGAGTTAAATGTAGGAAATAAAAACGTAGATATATTTTTTGTTTGCTTGTCTAAAGAGAGCATTCAAAAAGCTATAATGTACTCAGAGTCTCTAAGAGAAAAAGTTTCGGAACTTGGTATAAGAATTAACATGGGCCTAGAAGGCGCGGGATCTCAGTTTAAAAAGGCCGATAAGTCAGGTGCTATGTTTGCTTTTATTTTGGGAGATGACGAATTAAAGAATAACACTATCTCAATGAAAGACCTGAGATCTAAGTCTGATCAAGAGACTCTTTCATATAAAGATTTAGAGAAAAGAATTAAGGAAACCTATAAATAGGAAATAGATATGGCTAACTTTTTTTCAGCTTCGCAAGAAGAACAACAAGAAATACTTTTATCCATTTGGCAAAGATTTAAATATGTGATCATTGCCTTCTTTGTTCTTCTCGTAGTTTTTATTGTTTCTAGAGACCTTATAACTGAATCTAGAAATGAGAGAGATCTAGAGACATCAATTTTATTTCAGGAGTATTTAGAATCAGAAGAAGATATGCCTTTATCTGGACAAGAGCTTTTAGAAGTATATCCAGAAACCCTATATTCAGATTTTGTAAGGTTAAATCAAGCTAAAAAGGAATTTTCAAAAGGAGAAAAGGAAAAAGCTATAGATCTATTAAAGCTCGTAATTGATAGACACTCTGATTCGTCAAATGAATTCAACCCGTTGGTCACAGCTGCCAAGACGAGATTGTGTAGGATTTATATGTCTCAAAAGGATTACCAAAACGTGCTAAATACACTGTCTGATTCTGATGTGTTGACAGCATCTTTATTAGAATTGAAAGGAGATGCTGAGAACCAATTGGGTTCATATGAATTAGCAAGAGTCAGTTATATGAGAGCTTTACAGAATTCTCCGAGTCAAACCACCAGAACTTTGATTAATATGAAAATTTCTGATTTAGAAGGAGAAAAAATTGAATAAAATCAAGTTTCTCCCTTTAGTGCTCTTTATGATATTCCTTAACGGATGTTCTGCCTTTGGCTGGTTAAAGTTTTGGGATAGCGAGGAAGAAGAAGAGGGGCCAGCCGAATTGTTTGCCATCAACGAATCAGTTGAAATTTACACTGATTGGGCAGAGTCTTTTGGCAATGAAAATAATTTTGGAAGATTGATCCCTTCTGTTTACGATGGAAAAGTTTACTTTATTAGCTCTGAAGGTTATTTGGCGTCGTTAAATGAGGAATCAGGTAAAGTAGAATGGTCTAAAAGTACAAATGACATTGTGTCTGGCGGCATTGATGTAAATTTTAAAACCATTACTTACGGTACGCTGGATGGTGATTTAGTTGCTTTAGACTATAAAGATGGAAAAGAACTTTGGAGGTCTCGGGCATCTAGCGAAATTCTTACCCCCCCAACAACAGATGGAAATACGCTTATTGCCCAAACAGGAGACGGAAGAATCGCTGGTTATGACTTTAAATCAGGTGAACGACAATGGTTTCATCAAACAACCCTTCCTAGATTAACTTTAAGAGGAACTTCAAGACCTTATATTAATCAAGGGTTTATATTTACTGGTTTTGCGAATGGAAAAATCGCTATGATTTATCCTGATTCAGGGGCTATTAGGTTTGAAATACCTGTAACAATTAATGAAGGAAAGTCGGAATTAGAAAGAATTATAGATATTGACGGGAAATCTTTAATAACCAATGACCTTCTGATAGCAGCTTCTTACCAAGGAAATATAACAGCTATCAATTTAAGAGAAGGGAGGGCAGCTTGGCAAGAAGATATATCAACCATAAAGGACTTAACTTCAAATGGAAATAGGGTCATGGCAGTTGATGAAAAAGATTCTGTAAAAGCTTTTGGGGTGGCAACGGGAGCAATCCTTTGGGAACAAAATGATCTAAAACTTAGAAAACTAACTTCCCCAGTCTCTATTAAAAATTTTATTGCCGTTGGCGATATGGAAGGGTATATCCATCTTTTGGATGCAAAAAATGGTGATTTTTTAGGAAGAAAGAAAATTTCTAGACAACCAATTCTTGAATTAACTTCAGAGAGGGATTTTCTTCTAGCGGTAGATGAGTCAGGGAAGCTTTTTAAACTTTCATTAAATTAAAAACGATACAAGTTATTGTTTCAAATCGATGTCTTCAGTAATTGCAATTGTAGGTCGACCTAACGTAGGAAAGTCCACTTTATTTAATATATTAACGGGTTCAAGGTCTGCAATAGTTGCGGATTTTTCTGGTTTAACGCGTGATCGTAAGTATGGAAATGTTAAAGACTCATCTTTAGTCTTAATTGACACTGGCGGGATAAGCATGGAAGACACTGATATGTCTGAAGCTATTAAGAAGCAAACTGAGAATGCTATAGAAGAAGCCGATAGTATTTTCTTTATCGTTGACGCTATAGAAGGCCTTTTGCCTTTAGATGAAGTGATTGCTGATTTGTTAAGAAAGCAAAATAAAAGGATAACTCTGATAATTAACAAAGTTGACAATAATAAGATTGAGAGTTATTCCACAGAATTCGACAAGCTAGGCTTCGCTGAAACTATAAGAGTTTCTGCAGCACATAATATTGGCCTTTCTGTCATTAGAACTATATTAAATGACTTTGAAGATTCTCAAGAAGTTATTGAATCCTCTATCTCTACAGATTCATTAAAAATTTCAATAATTGGAAGGCCTAATGCTGGAAAATCTACTTTAGTTAATCAATTGCTAGGTGAAGAAAGAGTACTGGTTTCACCTGAATCAGGAACAACCAGAGACTCAATTGAAGTACCTTTAAAGGCAAATTCAAAAGAAATCACTTTAATCGATACAGCCGGAATGAGAAGAAAGAGGTCGATTAAAGAAGAAACAGAGAAGTTTTCCGTTTCAAAATCAGTTGAATCCATTAAAAAAGCTAATGTAGTAATTTTATTGCTCGATTCATCTGAAGATATTGTTGATCAAGATATGCATTTACTTGGTCTTACCTTAACTATCGGAAGGCCGGTAGTAATAGCTGCTAACAAATTAGATATTTTAAGCAAAGAGAGAAAGGTAGAGCTTGAGAATAACATCAATAGAAAGATTAGATTTGCACAATATCTAGAACCTCATTTTATTTCAGCCAAAAAAGGAACTGGTGTAAAGAAACTTCTAAGGAAAGCTGAGAAAGCTTATAACACAAGCATCAAAGCGTTGGACACTTCAGTTTTAAATAAGGTTCTTAAAGAAGCGGTATTTAATCAACAGCCTTCTATGTCTGGAAGGTTTAGACCAAAACTTAGATACGCCCATGCTGGTGGCAAGAACCCCCCCAAAATAGTTATACATGGAAATAATCTGAAAGAACTGAAAGATTCCTATACTAAATATTTAGAAAATTTCTTTAGAAATAAATTAAGTTTGGGAGAGACTCCTCTTTCAATTCTATATAAAGAACAATCTAATCCTTTTAAAAATAAACCAAATAAGTTAACCGATAGACAAATAAAAAAGAGAAAAAGAATAGTTAAGAGAAGGAAAAAATAAAACCATGATTAATTGGTATCTAAAATTTCTGTTAATCTATAGCTTGATCTTGTTGCTTAATCCAATAAACGCTGAAATATTGAATAACAAAGTCCCAACACCAAAGAAAGTTCCAGTTACTTTTGAAGCTCACGGAGTAACAAGAGTGGATAACTATTATTGGATGAGAGATGACACTAGAGAGGATGAAGAAGTAATCTCCCATTTAGAATCTGAGAATAAATATATAGAAAGTTGGTTTGATTCTGGTGAAGACCTAAGAGATAAACTATTTGAAGAGATTACTGATAGGATTCCAAAAAAAGAAGATTCAGTCCCAGTAAGGCTTAAATCCTACGAATATTTTAGAAGATATGAACCGGGGAATGAACATGGCATTTATATTAGAAGGAAAAATAAGAATGCCAAAGAATTTGTTCTAATTGACGTCAATGAATTAGCTAAAGATAGCGAATTTTACCAATTAGCTAATTGGAGTATTTCCCCTAAAGAAGATCTGATGGCTTATGCAGAAGATACTACTGGTAGGCGGGAATATAATATTAAATTTAAGAATCTTAATACCGGTCAAACATATAAAAATGGGCTATCTAATAGTTCAGGTGACATGGCCTGGTCTTCCGACGGAAGATATTTATTTTACGTATTAAGAGATCAAGAAACACTTCTACCGTTTAAGCTTTTTAGGCATGAAATAGGGTCCTCTCAATCAGAAGATGTGCTGGTCTATGAAGAAAAAGACCCTACGTTCTATCTTTCAGTAGGAAATTCCAGATCAATGCAATTTATTGAGATAAATATATCGTCTACTACAAGTTCTGAAGTTAGATTAATTAATTCAGGTTCACCAGAAGAGCCACCTTATATATTCTTAAAAAGAGAGTCAGATCATCTATATTCAATAGAACATGATCCAGAAGATAACCGATTTTTAATTGAAACAAATTGGCTAGCAAAAAACTTTAGATTGATGGCTATTGATTTAGAGAAATCTGAAGACAAGAACGAATGGGACGAACTAATTCCTCATAGAGAAGATGTTCTTTTGCAGTCTGCCTTAGCTTTCCCAAATCATTTGGTAGTGATGGAAAGAGAAAATGGATTAAGGCATTTGAAAATTATCACTAAGAAAGATAACACTGAAAGAAGTATTAATTTTAATGATCCCGCTTATAGCGCTTACCTAGCAGCAAACCCCGAGTATTATTCTGATAAGTTTTATTTTGGCTATTCAAGCTTAAGAACCCCAGATAGTTTATTTTCTTCTAAACTTTTGACAGGGAGAAAGAGACTACTTAAGCAAGCCGAAGTTAAAGGGCCATTTTCGAAAAGCGATTACAAGGTTGAGAGAAAATTTATTGAAGGAAGAGATGGAACTTTAATTCCAGTTTCTTTAGTTTATAAAAGAAACACATTTAAAAAGAACAATAACCCTCTATTTGTTTACGGTTATGGTTCATATGGGAACTCAATTGATGCTGGTTTTAGCTCCACTAGATTATCTCTATTAGATAGGGGCTATATTTTTGCTATTGCCCATATAAGAGGTGGACAAGAGTTAGGGAGATCCTGGTACGAAGACGGAAAGATGTTTAATAAATTAAACACTTTCTACGATTTTATTGACGTTACTAAGGGCTTACTAAAAGAAGGTTTTGGGCAAAAGGGTAGAGTTTTTGCAGGTGGTGGAAGTGCAGGAGGTCTTTTAATGGGCGCTGTTGTTAATATGGAACCAACCTTATACAAAGGGATCATTTCAAATGTTCCTTTCGTCGATGTAATTACCACTATGTCAGATCCTTCAATCCCTTTAACCACTGGCGAATATAATGAATGGGGTAATCCTGAAAACAAAGATGAGTTTGAATACATGATGAGATATTCGCCGTATGATAATATCGAGAATTTAGAATATCCGAGTATTTTAGTCACAGCAGGTCTTTGGGATTCGCAGGTTCAATATTACGAGCCTTCAAAATACGTGGCTAAGTTAAGAGATTACAACACCGGCAAGAACCCAATATTGTTTAAAGTAAACATGAGTGCGGGTCATGGTGGTGTTAGCGGTAGATTTGAGAGTCTTAAAGAAGTTGCAATGGAATATGCTTTTTTAATAAGAGTTGATAATAAGTAATGAATTTAAAAAGCACGGAAGCTCTTAAAGAAGACTCTAAGATTTTATATAGTTTAATGCTGATAATAATTTTTGTCAGCATGGGGCAGTCAGTCTATTGGCAAACTATGCCTATAATTGGTAGAGAATTCGGTTTCTCTGAGATGGAAATTAATACTGTTGTCTCTATCTCTGCTGCTATGTTCATTATATTCACGCCTTTTTGGGGAAAACTTAGTGACAGGATAGGAAGAAAGTCTGTTTTGCTTGTAGGTCTAACAGGTTATGTTTTATCTAATATAATTTTTTTATATTCCGCTTCAATAGGTCTCTTAGGCTATGTTTCAGGATTTTTCCTTCTATTCATACTCTTGGTTTCTAGGATTATAAATTCAGCTGTTGGGGCTGCCTCTCGTCCAGCTACCGGAGCTTATGTAGCTGATGTTACTTCTTTGGAAGAAAGATCTTCAGGTATGGGAAAATTTGGGGCGGCTAACAACATCGGAACGATTTTAGGACCGGTCTTAGTAGGCTCAATAATAGGCATTAATATCTTCAATTCTAAGATAGAAGGTTTTGCTTTATTAACTCCTTTGATCGTAATGTCATTTTTAATGATAGTTGCCATTTTCTTTGTTTTATTATTTTTACCTAATAAGAAAAATGCTGATTCAAATGAAATAAGTTCAGAAAGACCTGCACTTGATAAGAATTTAAAAATGCTTATTTCCATAGGGGTGATAGTTTTTACATCTTTTGCAATAGTACAATCTGTTACTGCTTACTATATTCAAGATAGATTCTCTTTAACTTTAGATGAGACGGCCAGATCAACAGCTCTACTTCTAGGAACCATGGCATTGATGGCCATAGTTTCTCAATTAACCTTCGTTCAAAGGTTTAAGGGATCTCCTCTAGAGTTGATAAAGTATTCAATTCCTTTGTTTATTCTTAGTAGTCTAATTATTGTTTTTTCTCCTTCTTATACTTTCATCTATTTTGGAATGGCCATTATGGGATTGGCCATGGGACTGGCTTCACCTGGGTATACATCTGCAGCTTCCTTGAACGCAGATCCTAATAATCAAGGGGCAGCTGTGGGATTGGCCATGGTAGCTCCTGGTCTGGGTTTTACTTTGGGACCTTTCTTGAGTGGCTTGCTGTATTCTATTTCAATCAATTTACCTTTCTTATTCATATTACCTTTATTTTTCGTTGTTTTATTTATTTTGCCTAAGCTGAATCCGATAACTACGAATTAAAAGGTATTGGTATTTAAGAGCCTCTATAATTATAATGTGCTTGCTTTAATCACGCCCACCAAGCAAATCCTAAAGAGGAAAAGTGACTGAAAAAGATAACCGACCAGTAAACTTAAATTTACTCACAATAAGTCTTCCTATTATTGGACTCTCTTCTATTTTGCATAGAATTTCTGGTTTAATTGTCTTTCTAGCTTTTCCTTTATTGGTCTGGCTTTTTAGTATTTCCTTGGAATCAGAAGAAAGTTTTTCTTACTTACAAAATCAATTTCAACAGTTGTTAGTATTTAGAATAATTATCTTTTTATTATTTATAGGTTTTCTTTATCATGTTTTAGCAGGTACAAGAAAATTGCTAGCAGATGCTTTTGGTATTGGAGAGACTTTAAAGTCAGGTAATTTAATTTCTTGGGTGGTTTTTGGTCTCACATTTTTAATTTCTTTAGCTTTCTTTATTCTTATTTTATGACATCAATGGGCAAAATAGGGACAGGCACCAGAGACTTTTTAATAGTGCGTATTTGTGCGCTTTTAATGCTTTTATATTCTTTATACCTTCTTGGATTTCTTACAACTGGAGAAATAAATAATTTTGCTAAATGGAATTCTTTTTTTGAGAGTTCATTAAATAAGATTTTAAGCTTAACTTTTTTACTGCCTTCGCTATCCATACATGGTTTGGAACTTGGGCAATTGCCAGTGATTACTTAACACCTAAAATTATGGGCAATTTTGGTAGCTTTGCCTATATTATATTCAGAGTATTAGTAGCTGCCGTAATAGCCTTGGTTTTAACTTGGGCAATATTAATAATTTTTTAAATAAATATGCTAGTTAACGAAGTAATAAATGCTAAAGATTTACCAGTGATGGAGTTTGATGGAATTATTGTGGGCGGAGGAGGAGCTGGTATGAGGGCCTCACTGCAATTGGCTGAGTCAGGCTTAAATACTGCAGTTATATCTAAAGTTTTTCCAACAAGATCACATACGGTCTCAGCCCAAGGAGGCATAACATGTGCTATTCAAAGCGATGACCCTGATGATGATTGGAGATGGCACATGTTCGATACTGTAAAAGGATCAGACTATATAGGAGATCAGGAGGCTATTGAGTACATGTGTAGTGAGGGACCAAAAGCTGTATTTGAACTTGAGCACATGGGTTTACCGTTTTCTAGAACAGAGGAAGGAAGGATTTATCAGCGACCTTTTGGAGGACAATCAAAAGATTATGGCAAGGGAGGTCAAGCAACAAGAACTTGTGCTGCTGCAGATAGAACAGGGCATAGCCTATTGCATACTCTTTACCAAGCTAATTTAAAGGCAGGAACTAATTTTCTAAATGAATGGTTTGCGGTTGATATGGTTTTAAATACTGACGGAGCAGTAGTTGGCGTCATTGCTTTTAAGATTGAAACAGGGGAGATTTATTACATCAAATCGAAAGCTACTGTTTTAGCTACTGGTGGTGCTGGAAGGATTTATGCCTCTACAACTAACGCACTTATAAATTCTGGAGATGGAATCGGAATGGCATTAAGAGCAGGAATGCCTGTTCAGGATATAGAGATGTGGCAATTTCATCCAACAGGAATTCATGGAGCAGGAACGCTAGTTACCGAAGGCTGTAGAGGAGAAGGCGGATATTTACTTAATAAAGATGGCGAAAGGTTCATGGAAAGATATGCTCCTAATGCAAAAGATTTAGCAAGCAGAGACGTTGTTGCAAGATCTATGGCGCTAGAAATTCTAGAAGGAAGAGGATGTGGACCAAATGCAGATCATATCTTTTTGAGATTAGATCATTTAGGTCCTGAAGTGGTCCATAAAAGACTCCCAGGTATAACAGAATTATCAAAAACGTTTGCTGGAGTTGACCCTGCTGTTCAACCTATCCCAGTCGTTCCAACTTGTCATTACATGATGGGAGGGATTCCAACTAACATCAATGGGCAAGTTATTACTATACAAGAAGGTCAGGACAAGGTTGTTGAAGGTTTATATGCAGCTGGTGAAGTGGCATGTGTTTCTGTTCACGGAGGTAATAGATTGGGAGGAAATTCTTTATTGGATTTAGTGGTATTTGGAAGAGCTGCCGGTATTTATATAGAAGAATCTATGAAACAAGGAGTTGAACTAAAAAATGCTTCTCATGAAGACATAGATAAAGCTCTTGAAAGGCTTAATAAACTTAACGCTTCTTCTGAAGGCGAACAAGTAAGCGCTTTGAAAGAAAGAATGCAGCAAAACATGCAGAATAATTTTGGTGTATTTAGAACAAAAGATTTGATGGAAAAAGGCATAGATGATTTATCCCAGGTACGAGATGAAGTTGAAAATATGCACCTTAAGGATAAGTCGGCAACTTTTAATACGGCTAGAATAGAGGCATTAGAAATGCAAAACTTATTTGAAGTAGCTGAAGCTACTGCAGTAACTGCAAATTCAAGGAAAGAAAGTAGAGGTGCCCATTCAAGAGATGATTACCCTGATAGAGATGATGAAAATTGGTTAAAACATTCAATTTACTTTTCAGAAAATAAAGAAGTAAGCAAGAGAGATGTTAATTACAGACCTAAAACTGTACAAGCTTTCCAACCAATGGTTAGGAGTTATTAATGAGTCAGGCTATTCCTGTTGCACAACTGAAATCAGTAACGATGAGTATCTATCGTTATGACCCTTCTCTGGATGAAAAGCCTTACATGCAAGATATCGTAATTGAGGTACCAACTGATAAAGACATTATGGTTTTAGATGCTTTACATCTAGCAAAGAATCAAGAACCTTCATTATCTTACCGTAGATCATGTCGTGAGGGCGTTTGTGGTTCAGATGGAATGAATATAAATGGAAAAAATGGTTTAGCGTGTGTCACTCCTCTATCAGAAGCTTTAAAAAGAAATAAACTTACTTTAAGACCTATGCCTGGTTTGCCAGTGGTTAGAGATTTGATAGTAGATATGAAACAATTTTACGATCAATTAGAAAAGGTAAAGCCTTATTTAATAACTAAAAGTGAGAACCCAGAAACTGAAAGAACACAAAGTCCTGAGGAGAGAGAAGAGCTTGATGGACTTTATGAGTGCATTTTATGTGGTTGTTGCTCAACTTCTTGCCCTTCTTTTTGGTGGAATCCAGATAAATTTTTAGGACCTGCTGCCTTGCTTCAATCTTGGAGATTTATAGCTGATTCAAGGGATGAAGCAACTGAAGAAAGATTAGATGCTTTAGAAGATTCATTTAGTCTCTATAGATGTCATGGCATCATGAATTGCGTCTCTGTTTGCCCTAAAGGTTTAAACCCTACAGAAGCTATTTCTAATATTAGAAATAAGCTTATTGCTAGAGAGAAATAAAATATTTTATTAATTCTTTCCGACCTATTTAACTTATTTTCTAATTGCGTAATATAGCTCCCTAAATCTGGGATAAAGCTATGAATCTTCATGAATATCAAGCAAAACAACTTTTTCGCGATTATGGGATAGCCGTATCTGATGGCATTGCTGCATCTTCAGCTGAACAAGCTGAAAAAGCTGCTCTTTCTTTAGGAGTATCTAAATGGGTAGTTAAGGCCCAAGTCCATGCTGGAGGAAGGGGAAAAGCCGGAGGGGTTGAGGTAGTTGATAAAATTGAAAAAGTTAGAGAATTTGCTGATAAATGGATAGGAACAAACTTGGTAACTTTTCAAACCGATGCAGACGGGCAGCCCGTTAACCAGATTTTAGTTGAAACTTGTACCGATATAGACAATGAACTCTATCTAGGAGCTGTTATTGATAGAGCTTCTCAAAGGCTTGTCGTAATGGCTTCCACTGAAGGTGGGGTGAATATAGAGGAAGTAGCTGAAGAGACACCTGAAAAAATATTTAAGGTTGAAGTAGATCCTATTGAAGGCACAAGTGACAAGGATGCTGATGAATTATCTAAACTTTTAAGCCTCAATGAATCTCAGAGTTCTCAATTTAGAAGTATTTACAAAGGAATGGTTAAGCTCTTTTTAGAAAAAGATTTGGCTTTATTGGAAGTTAATCCATTGGTAATTACTAGTTCAGGTGATTTACTTTGCTTAGATGCCAAAATAAATATAGATTCTAATGCTCTTTACAGGCAAGAAGCTCTCAATGAAATGCGAGACACTTCACAGGAAGATGATAGAGAATCAAAAGCCGCTGAATGGGACCTAAGTTATGTTGCTCTAGACGGAAATATAGGATGTATGGTGAATGGTGCAGGTTTAGCAATGGGTACTATGGATATTATCAAGTTACATGGAGGGGAGCCTGCTAATTTTCTAGATGTGGGCGGGACAGCAGATGCAAAAAGAGTTGCAGAAGCCTTTAAAATCATTTTATCTGAAAATAATGTCAACACCGTCCTAATTAATATTTTTGGAGGTATTGTTCGTTGCGATGTTATAGCTGACGGCATTGTTGAAGCCCTTACAGTAATGGGAGTTTCAGTTCCAGTGGTAGTAAGACTTGAAGGCAATAATGCCGCAGTAGGCCTTAAGACTTTAGATGAATGTGATTTAAACATTATCCCTGCTTCGAATTTACAAGAAGCTGCTGAACTGGCAGTTAAAGCATCTAAAGGAGAGATAAGTTGAGTATTTTAATTGATAAAGATACCAAAGTAATTTGTCAGGGCTTTACTGGAGGCCAAGCAACTCAACATTGCGTTCAGTGCTTAGAGTATGGCACTCAATTAGTAGGAGGAGTGACTCCGGGAAAGGGAGGGCAAACACACTTAGATTTACCTGTTTTTAATTCTGTTAAAGAAGCAGTCAGTCAAACAGGAGCGACGGCCAGTATTATTTTTGTTCCAGCTCGATTTTGCAAGGCATCAATACTTGAAGCGGCTGAATCAGGGATATCTTTAATTATATGTATTACAGAAGGTATACCTACAATCGATATGCTTGAAGTAAAAGTTAGATGCGACAATCTTGGAGTAAGGCTAATAGGACCAAATTGTCCTGGAATCATTACTCCAGGCGAATGCAAGATGGGGATCATGCCAGGAGATATTCATCTTCCTGGTAAAGTTGGTGTTATATCTAGATCAGGTACTCTTACTTATGAAGCTGTTAAGCAAACAACCGACTTAGGCTTTGGACAAACGAGTTGTGTAGGAATCGGAGGAGATCCAGTACCTGGATCCAGCTTCATAGACATATTAGATTTATTCCAGAACGACCCTAAAACAGAAGCAATTGTGATGGTAGGAGAAATAGGAGGAACTGCAGAAGAATCTGCTGCTGAGTTTATTCAATCAAATGTAACAAAACCCGTGGTTTCTTATATAGCTGGGGTAACTGCTCCAGCTGGAAAAAGAATGGGACATGCTGGTGCCATAATTGCTGGGGGAAAAGGAACAGCTGAAGATAAGTTTAAAGCTTTAGAAGCAGCTGGAGTCCATACTGTTAAAAGTCCTGCCGACATAGGAAAGGGTGTAGCTGAAATAACGGGATGGTAAAAGAATACGAAAATTTAAAAGTTGAAGATCATGGCCATGTGGTCATTTGTATTTTAACCAACCCCCCCACACATACTTTTACTTCTAAAAGCTTGATGGAAGTGCATGATTTCTTAGATCAAATGGAAAAGAAAAAAGATCTGAGGGTACTGGCCTTCACGGGAGAAGGAGAAGATGTTTTTATTAAACATTATGAAGTAGGAGAATTAGCTGAATCCGCAGAAAAGAATATTGCAGAAGCTAAAGAAGTCAGTTCAGAATATAGTCCTCCAAAAGAACTTCATCACTTTCATAAAATGCTTCTTCGTTTAAGAGATATTGAAGCTATAGTCATTGCGGGAATTAATGGAAATACCGCAGGTGGTGGGTGTGAATTTGCCTTAGGGTGCGATCTAAGAATAATGTCAGAAGGCCCCTATGCTATAGGTTTACCTGAGACTTCCGTAGGAATATTGCCAGGGGGAGGAGGGACTCAAAGATTGGGTCGACTTATAGGGTCTTCAAGAGCTCTAGATTTAATACTTCATGCAAGGTTATTAAGCCCTCAAGAAGCTTTTGAGTTTGGCTTAATTAATAAGTTAGTACCTCACGAAAGGTTTCCCGAAGCACTCATGACTTATTGTTTGGATTTAGCATCACGTGCACCTATAGCCCTCAGACAAGTAAAGAAAATCATTCATCATGGTCTAGATAAAACTTTAGAAGAAGGACTTCTAATGGAACAAGAAGCTTTTGATGTGACTATGAGGTCTAATGATGCAGCTAAAGCTATGCGCTCAATGCTTGATACTGAAAAAGATATCGAAGATCAGACTGATTTTAAATGGGAAGGAAATTAGTTACTCGTCTGCAACTTTAATTACTTGTTTACCAAAGTTCTTTCCACTCAAAACATCTCTTAAACCCTGAGGAGCATTCTCGAAACCTTCAGTAACAGTTTCTTCGTATTTAATTTTTCCTTCAGCAATCCAGTTACAAAGTTCATCAGTGGCTTCTCTCCACTCTTTAAACCATTCAGTGACGACAAAGAATCTGTGATCGGGTACAGGATCTAGAGCTCCAAAAACATGAAAAGGGGTTTCTTCTTTAGTCATATCTTCTGAATTATAAGCAGAGATAAATCCACAAATGGGTACTCTCGCACCAGGGTTCAAAAGTTTAGCTACTGCTTTACTAACTGGACCACCAACATTTTCAAAGTAGATATCTATTCCATCAGGACATGCAGCCGTTAAATCGTCTTCTAGATTCCCAGCCTTATAATCTATGCAGTCGTCAAAACCTAGTTCATTTTTTACGTATGAACATTTTTTTTCTCCACCGGCAACGCCAACTACCCTACAACCCAAGATTTTACCCATTTGCCCAACAACAGTACCAACTGCACCTGAAGCCGCTGAGACTACAATAGTTTCTCCTGATTTAGGTAAGCCCACTCTTAAAAGACCAAAATACGCTGTTCTTCCAGGCATCCCGACAGTTCCTAAATAGGTTGATAAAGGAACAATGGAGGGGTCTGCTTTAAATAATGCAGGGTTTTCATCATTAGCCACTATGTAAGTTTGCCAGCCTTGGTGAACGCAAAGATATTCGCCGACAATATATTTATCTGATTTACTTTCAACAACCACACCCACGCTTTCACCGGTCATAGGTTCTCCTAACGCAGCAGGATCCGCATAAGATTCGCCATCATTCATTCTTCCTCTCATGTATGGATCAATAGAGAGATAAAGAACTTTAATTAGCAGTTCTCCTTCTTTGAGTTCAGGAACCTCTTGTTCATTTAATTTCCAGCACTCATCTTCAGGCATACCTGTAGGTCTTTTATCCAATAGCCATTGTTGATTAATATAAGTTGTCATTTTTCTCCTATTAGGCTTCTATTATATTCTTATCTCGTTTCTCAACAAGGTAATAGAAGCTGTCTTGTTCA
>CACAIY010000024.1 GCA_902532675.1 uncultured SAR86 cluster bacterium | reverse complement strand
AAAATGAATAAAAAGAAAAGAATAAACGATTGCTGCCAAAGTGGTGAAACTCTAAATTGATAAAAGAACCTTTGACAAACATAAGTTATCAAAACGAAAAGAGTCCCGTGAAGTCCAAGCAGAGACCCTTCTATTAAATCGACAAAAATACCAAATGACAAAGCGGCCATAATCCCTATTCGATCTGGCAAAGCCATATTCCAATAAATTAAGGTTAAAAGAACAAAAGTGGGTTTCCATATTTGGAAACCTGATGAGAACATATAACTATCAACATATAGGGCAATAAAGAGCGTTAAAAAAATTAACAATTGGTTTTTTAAATCCCTACTCATTCTTATAAATTAGATAAAAATCTTGATTAAAAGGAGATTGCATAAATGATACTTCTACTTTTAAGAATTCACTATCAGTTAGATCATCTATAGAAATTATTTCTCCAACAAAAATTCCTTCTGGATAAACTCCTGCAATACCAGAAGTGTAAACTTTTTCTCCTAACTCATAAGAAGCTGTTTTTTTTATGTATTCAATATTACCAGGCCTTCCTATACCACTTCCCGTTACATTTCCATGTAATTTAGATTTCTCTGTAATTATAGGAACTGAAGATCTCACGTCATGCAGAACCACGACCTCTGCACTATAAACACCTAAAGACTTTATTTTTCCCACTAGACCTTTAGAACTAAGCAAAACATCATCTATATCAATATTGCTTTTACTATGTATATCTACTACCAGTAAGGGCTGAAATTCATTTGAAGAGATAGATCTTTTTCTTGCAAAAGAATAATTATCAAAATTTAGCCTAGCAGAAGACCATAAAGAGTTTAACTCTTCGTTTTCTTTAGAAACCTTCTCAAGAAATTGGTTTATAACTTGTAATTTCATATTTTCTTGTTCAGCTTTCTCTAAGGACAATATAAGTTCAGATCTTGTTCTGAGAGAATCGGGTATAGAAGCAAGAAAGCCTACAGGAGCGTTGAATAACGAACCCAAAGGCATAAATAGATCTTGTGCGTACCCTCTAATTTTAGAAGAAGATTCTAAATAGATATCAGATAACATTAAAGAACTACAAATAAGTAAGGAAAGCATTACCTTAGAAGGTTTCATAGCAGGGATGGCAAATATTGCTTCGCTGCTTAAGTAAGAAACTTTGTGTTCTCTTCTTCGCATTACTCAATAATACTCAGGAGAGAAGAGGAATGAAATCTTTTAAATGAAATTATTGAGTGGATAAAAGGTCTATATCGTACTTATCCATAATCTCGAGAGCACTTCCTCCACCCCTAGCTACGCATGTTAAAGGGTCTTCGGCCACAATAACTGGAAGACCAGTTTGGCTAGAGATCAAGACATCTAAGTCTCGAAGCATTGCTCCTCCTCCAGTTAAAACAATACCTCTTTCGCTTATATCAGCACTTAATTCAGGGGGTGATGCTTCCAAGGCAGTTCTTATAGCTTGAACAATAGCAGATAATGGTTCAAGCATCGCATCATAGGCTTGTTTGCTATTCATCGTAAACGTAATAGGGATGCCTTCGGCAAGGTTCCTTCCCCTAACCTCCATTTCAATTACTTCAGAATCAGGTGAGGCTGTGCCTATAACCTTTTTTACTTTTTCAGCTGTTGCATCACCAAGCAGAACGCCTTGATTTCTTCTAACATACGAAATAATTGCTTCATCTAGTTTATCACCGCCTGTTTTTAAAGAGTGAGCATAAACAACACCATTTAGAGCTAAAATTGCTATCTCTGTTGTTCCTCCCCCTATATCAACAACCATAGATCCAGTTGCCTCTTCAATGGGTAAACCTGCTCCTATAGCGGCAGCCATAGGTTCTTCAATTAACCTCGCCTCTCTTGCTCCTGCCTTCAGGACTGATTCTCTTATTGCTCTTCTTTCCACTTGAGTTGATTCACAAGGTACGCAAACTAAAATTCTTGGACTAGGACGAACAAAACTATCTTCATGCACTCTTTGCACGAAATGTTTAAGCATTTCTTCAGTAACCTGGAAATCTGCAATCACTCCATCTTTTAAAGGCCTAATTGCGCTTATATTGCCAGGAGTTCTTCCAAGCATCTTCTTAGCTTCCGCTCCAACAGCTACAACTGTTCTTTGGCCTCCAGTATCTCTAATCGCCACAACTGAAGGTTCATCCAACACGACACCTTTATCTTTAACGTATACAAGTGTATTTGCCGTACCTAAATCGATAGACAGGTCATTAGAAAATATACCTCTTAAACGTTTTATCATTAAAAATTACTTAACTTGAAGTTATCTTAGTCTTTAAACAGGCCATCACTCTAACAACAGCGTTGTTTTTGAGCAAGCTACAATATGCTACATTACGCACCTTTTTTTTCATAAGATATTACAATGACATATGGCTTTAAGTGATAAAGAACTAAATGAAATAGCTTATCTAGCTAGAATTAATATAGATAAAGACTCTTTTCCTGCATTAAAAGGAGAGTTAGAGCAAATATTAGATTTATTTGAAAAACTTAATTTAGCAGAAACAGATGAAGTGGAGGCTATGTCGCATCCTTTAAACCTTTCTCAGCCAACTAGACCTGACGAAGTTACTGAAGAAGATCAACGAGAGAAACTTCAAGAAACAGCACCTTCAGTTCAGTCTGGGCTTTTCTTAGTTCCGAAAGTTATTGAAGGGGAAAACTAAGAAGATGAAACTTCATGAACTTTCTCTTAAGGAACAATTAACTGGATTAAAGGAAGGCTCTTTTTCTTCTACTGAGTTAACTCAGCATTACCTTGATCGAATTTCTAATTTTGATAAAGATCTAAATAGCTTTATTACAGTGACAGAAGACTCGGCACTTAATCAGGCCAAAGAATCAGATAAAAGGTATAAATCTAATAAGGCTCTCCCTTTAGATGGTATTCCAATAGCACATAAGGATATATTTTGCACTGAAGATATCTTAACGACTTGTGGTTCGAAGATGTTATCAAATTTTAAAGCGCCTTACTCATCTACTGTGGTAAGCAATTTATCTTCTGATGGTGTTGTTGTCTTAGGAAAAACTAACATGGATGAATTTGCTATGGGCTCTTCGAACGAAACTAGTTTCTTTGGACCTGTAAAGAACCCATGGAACAAAGAGTATGTTCCTGGAGGCTCTTCTGGTGGATCTGCTGCGTGTGTCTCAGCTCAATTAGCTTCCGCTGCAACTGCGACAGACACGGGAGGATCAATTAGACAGCCTGCAGCTCTTTGTGGCTTAACCGGTATAAAACCTACCTATGGTAGAGTCTCTCGATATGGAATGATTGCATTTGCATCTAGCTTAGATCAAGGTGGTGTTTTAGCTAGATCAGCTGAAGACTCGGCAATTTTACTAGAATCCATGTCAGGTTATGACCCCAAAGATTCAACTAGCTTGAATGAAGATGTACCTAACTTTTTAGAGAATTTAGACTCACCAATAAAAGGTATGAAAATAGGCATGCCAAAAGAATTTTTTGAAAGAGATCTCCCAAATCATGTTGAGTCCTCAACAAAAGAAGCAATAGAAACGTATAAAGATTTAGGAGCTGAAATTTGTGAAATTTCTCTTCCTAATGTTGATCTTTCCCTTCCTGTTTATTACATAATAGCCCCCGCTGAATGCTCTGCAAATTTATCCAGATATGACGGTGTTAGGTATGGGTACAGGTGCGAAAACCCGAAAGATATAGAAGATTTATACATGAGAACAAGAAAAGAAGGGTTTGGAGCAGAAGTTAAAAGAAGAATTCTAATAGGGACCTATGCTTTATCAGCTGGCTACTATGACGCTTACTACTTAAAAGCACAAAAATGCAGAAGATTAGTAGCAAATGACTTTACCGAGGCATTTAAATCAGTTGATTTAATCTTATCCCCCACTACACCTGATACCTCATTTAAAGCTGGTGAAAAGAGTGATGATCCAATAGAAATGTACCTTCAAGATATATTTACAATACCCGCTAATCTGGCTGGCTTGCCTGGAATATCTTTTCCTTGTGGTAACCATGAAGGATTGCCTCTAGGAGTCCAGCTTGTAGGAGACTCATTGAAAGAAGCTCAACTTTTCCAAGCAGCTCATCAATTCCAGAAAGTAACTGATTGGCATAAAAAATTACCAGAGGTTAAATAATGACTGTATTTAATGAATCTTGGGAAGCAGTAATAGGATTGGAAATCCACGTTCAACTTGCAACTAATTCAAAACTTTTTTCAGGTGCCAGTACAAATTTTGGTGCTCTTCCAAATACTCAAGCATGTAATATTGATCTTGCTCTACCAGGAGTGCTCCCTGTTCTTAATGAGGAGGTTCTCAAAATGGCAGTAAAACTTGGTAAAGCTTTAAATGCTAATATTAATAGTCCAACAAGCTTTGCTAGGAAAAATTATTTTTATCCAGACTCCCCAAAAGGTTACCAAATTAGCCAAATGGACAAGCCTATAGTGGAAGATGGTTTCTTAGATATAGAATTAGAAGATGGAACTTCTAAAAGAATTGGGGTAACTAGAGCTCACCTTGAGGAAGATGCAGGAAAATCTCTGCATGAAGACTTTGAAGGTCAATCAGGAATAGACTTAAACAGAGCAGGCACTCCATTAATTGAAATTGTTTCTGAACCAGACATTAATTCCCCTGAAGAAGCTGTAGCTTACTTGAAATCCATCCACTCTATCATTAGATATCTTGAAATTTCAGATGGGAATATGGCTGAAGGCTCTATGAGATGTGATGCAAACGTTTCTGTAAGGAAGATAGGCTCCGATGAGCTAGGAACCAGAACAGAAACTAAAAACGTAAATTCATTCAGATTTGTTGAAAAAGCAATCCTATATGAAATAGAAAGACAGATTAGTGAAATTGAATCTGGGAATACAATTACTCAAGAAACTAGATTGTATGATTCTCAAGCGAATACAACTAGACCCATGAGAACTAAAGAATACGCGAACGATTATAGATATTTTCCAGAACCCGATCTCTTACCCGTGGTATTAGAAGATAAGTTTATTAAAGAAACACTTGAGCAAATGCCAGAGATGCCTAATGAAAAGAAGTTAAGATTTGTTAATGAATATGAGTTAAGTGAATATGACTCTTCTCTTCTAGCAGCCGACAAGGACTTAGCAAATTTCTTCGAAGAAGTTACTGATGAGTCTAAATCAGCAAAACTTTCTGCTAATTGGATCATGGGAGAGCTTTCTGCTGAATTAAATAAAGATAACCTACACATTCTTAACTCTAAAATCTCTGCTAAACAGCTAGGTCAGCTTATTAAAAGAATAGAAGATTCAACCATCTCTGGAAAAATAGCTAAAGATGTTTTTGAAAAGATGTGGTCCAGCGGAGACGAAGTAGATGCCATCATTGAAAAAGAAGGATTACAACAAGTTACAGATTTATCAGAAATTGAATCAATGGTTGATAGAGTAATAAATGAAAATCCCGATCAACTAAAGCAATACCTTTCTGGCAAAGATAGATTATTTGGATTCTTCGTGGGTCAAGTCATGAAAGAATCCCAAGGTAAAGCTAATCCTGCTCAAGTAAATGAAATTCTAAAAGAGAAATTAAAAGAATAACCTGTCTTGCAGATGCAAGTTAAGCATATTGATAAAGTCTTCAACAATATCTTTCCTTTTTTTTATGTTTGCTCTAGCACAGTATTCATATAGTCCGTAAAAAGATAAAACACACAGGTCAGTTTGCCTGTCTAAAACGGATTCAATCTTTCCAGGCCAACCTTTTTTAATAATTTTCTTAAAAGTTTTCTTATAGTAAGCCTTTGCTCTATTTCTTTCTGCTAAGCATTTAGGGATGTGTAAAGATGCTGCCCACATTACGTCTGCGTAATCTGGTAATTCATCAACAAACTTTCTGATAGTATTCTCAAAAAGGTCTTTAGCCTCATTTGCAGTTTTAATTTTAGAAAACTCAGAATCTAAATACGTTTCCAATCTATTATTAATTCTTTGCTGTTCGTTTAAGTAAATATCTTCTACCGTTAGAAAGAAGGAAGTTAGTTCTTCAAAAGGCATAGAGAGTTCTTCTGCTACTCTTGGTAGAGATATATTAGACATGCCCTTGTTATCTTTTTTAATTGCCTCAAAAGTTTTATTTATTATTTTTACTTTATTTGCTGTTTTCTTGTCCATCTTAAAAAAACTTTCTATCTTGTAACTGTAAATTAATCATGTTTCTAAAGTCTCTTAATAACTTTAACCGCTCAGTTTTCTTGATATGGACAACATGATCGATAAAACCATAGAAAAGAAGTGTGATTAACTCAGTCTGTCTTTCCAAAACTCTATCATCTTTACCTGGCCATCCCTTATTAATTAGTGAAAGAAACTTCTTTCTGACTTTCTTTCTATTTGTTTCTCTATATTTTATACAAGCCGGTAGATAGCAAGACATTTCTAGCATTAAATCCGCATCGTCACTAAGTGTTTCCACAAATCTCTCAAAAAACGATTCAAAAGCATCTTTATAATCACCTGGGGTTTTAGCTTTTTTTATACGTTTATCCCAATACCTGTGTAAGGAATCCCAGTCCTTCTTTTGAGCTTTAAGAAAAATATCTTCTGCTGAAGAATAATATTTTTGTAATACATCAAGGGAAACGTCTAATTCATTAGCTATTAAAGCAAGATTAATAGACTCTACTCTCTTATCTTTTCTAAGATTATTTATTGCTCGTTTGACCACCCTGTCCTTGAGTTTAGAGGGAGTGTTAATCATAATTTCTCAATTTAATAAAATTTAAGTAATAAACATTGATAGTGTTTCAGCGACGTACGCAGGTTTTTCTTGCCCTTCTATTTCCATGACAATTTCAGTTTTCATTAAGTAACGGCCATCGCCTTTATCATCTACAGACACAACCTTGCTATGAGTTCTTACTTTAGAACCAACATTTACTGGATTAACGAACCTAACTTTATCCAATCCATAATTGAAAACATGTTTTAAATTCTCTGGGGCAAGCACAGCTTGTGCTGTAAGGTGAGGTATTAAAGACAAAGACAAAAATCCATGAGCAATAGTTGAGCCAAACAAAGGTGTAGCCTTTTCTGAATCCACATGAATAAATTGATGATCTAAAGTTGCATCGGCAAACTGATCAATTCTATCTTGATCAACTTGAAACCATTCCGAAGATCCTATCTCCTTACCTACGTAATCTGCTAATTTTTCTGCTGGGACTAATCCAATCATAATTTTCTCCTATTTGTTAATTAGATGGCTCTTATAATCTTCTCTCAAGCCTGTTTTTAGAAGTTTTCCTGTTGCCGTATGAGGTAGCTCTTCAACAAACACTATGTCATCTGGAAGCCACCATTTAGCAACCTTGTCTTCTAGGTATTTATTTATATCCTCTTTAGAAGGATCTTCATTATTAGCTTTGACAATTAGAAGCAAAGGTCTTTCATCCCATTTGGCATGCAAAACCCCAATAACGCAGGCTTCTGCAACACCAGGGTGCCCTACTGCAGCATTTTCAAGGTCTATAGAACTTATCCATTCTCCGCCTGATTTTATAACGTCCTTACTTCTGTCAACAATTTCCATATGACCTTCCGGATGAATTTTTGCGACGTCACCTGTATCAAACCATCCATTCTCATCCTTAGCGCTATCATTGCTCTTGAAATATGTATCAACAATAGTAGGTCCTTTTACCAATAATCTTCCAAACGCCACTCCATCCTGAGGAAGCTCATTGCCATCATCATCCGCTATAGTCATTTCGACGCCAAAGAAAGCTTTTCCTTGCTTCTGTTGAAGATCGTACCTTGCCTCTATATCCATATCTTCCATTTCTTTAGTTCTAACAGTGGCGGTTCCCAAAGGACTCATTTCTGTCATTCCCCAACCATGCATAAGGAAAACATCATGTTTTTCTTCAAATTCTTGAATCATCGCTCTAGGGGCTGCAGAGCCTCCAACCAAAGCCGTGTCCACACAATCTAAGGTTTGGTTTGTTTCATTTAGATATTGCAATAAACCTAGCCACACCGTAGGAACACCCATTAATAGGTCGGGTTTCTCAGAGTCTATCAATTCGTAAATTGAGGCTCCATCCAAAGCAGGTCCAGGAAAAACTAACTTAGCTCCAAACATAGCTCCAGCGTAAGGTATGCCCCAAGCGTTTACATGAAACATAGGTACCACGGGAAGAATTGAAGAAGAACTGGAAACATTTGCTACGTTACCTGAACTTACTATCCACGTATGTAGGATTGTCGACCTGTGAGAATATAAAACTCCTTTAGGGTTCCCTGTTGTTCCAGACGTGTAACATAAACTTGAAGCTGTATTCTCATCAAATTCAGGCCATTCAAACTCTTCTGATTCTTTTTCTATTATATCTTCATAACAAATAGCATTTTTTAAGCCTGTATCTGGCATGTTCTTTTTGTCAGTTAAGATAATGAACCCTTTAACGCTATCAAAGGTCGATTCTAGCGATTCAACTAATTCTACAAATGATAGATCTATAAATAAATATTGGTTCTCCGCGTGATTAATGATGTAAGTTAACTGTTCAGGGAATAATCTAGGGTTGACGGTATTGACGACACAACCTATTCCAGAAACTCCAAAATATAATTCGAAATGCCTAAACGTGTTCCAAGCCAGTGTGCCTACAGTGTCACCTTCCTTTAAACCTAAATTGACTAATGCATTTGCTAATTTTCTTGACCTCTTAGCTGCATCTGAATAAGTATATCTGTGTATGGGACCCTCTACTGTTCTAGAAACTATTTCCGCATCACTATGATATTTTTCGGCATGTTCAATAACTCCTGAAATAAGAAGTTGATTGTTCATCATATTTCCTAACATATTTTACTCTCCTATTCGTCTAATAATTGCTGAGAAAGCGGTTCAGAATATCTTCGCTTGGTAAACTCTTCAAGCTTCTTTTTATTTTCTTTTTTAAGTTTCTTTTTTAAAAGATGTAAATCTCCAAAAAACCTCCAAAGATGCTGAGACCATTCCAATTGAAGATCACTTTTCCAATCAATACAGAGTTCTTTTTCTGCTTTTTGTAGGTTTTCAATTGCTCTGATATCTAACTTTCTAGCAGATTTCTTAAATGGACCATTAAAGTAAGGAAAGACCTTCATAAAAGACCTTGGTATTCCATAGTCTTGCAATACTTCAGAAGTGCTTTTTTTCAATACAAATCTGTCCAAAATAATGCAATCAGTAATTGCCATGCCGGTTGGATTCATTCCAATTGCTGAAATTGTTTTTTTCGAAACAGATCTACCGGAATACGAACCAATAAAGAACTTATTGGAGCAATAGTCGTTTGCATAATAATTATCCCAAATTATAACTGGATTCTTAAAAATCTTTTTTAATAAAGATATGTCTGTATCTTTAATATTTGGACTAACGACTTCTTTTCCAGTCCAAAGTAAAGGTATTTTTTTATTAACTTTTGAAGCTAGACCCAGAAGGTAATCATTATTTAATAAATCTCCTTTGGCAAAGCTATTACAATAAATTGTCGGACAAAACATTAAAGAAGAGCCTTTAAGGTTTTTAATTAGTTCAGAAACTATTTCGAGGATTTCTCCATGAGAAGAGGCTAAATTTTGATCCTTTTTTTGATCTAAATCGTCAAAAAAAATAGCGAAATGTCTAAAACCTAACTTCTTAGCTTGATTGATCTTATTTTTAAGACTTTTTATGTCTCTTGTTGAGCTTGCATCCATACTCATTCCAGGCGATAAAGCGAATACTGGTTTAATTTTGTTTTTAACAGAAGACTTTAGAAAAGCCTTCAAATCTTCACATTGTCTCTTAGGGTATAATTTGTTCCAATTAAGTCTATGGTAAGGATCTTCTTTTGGTCCATAGATATAAAAATCCATTTTTAGATTACCCATATGGCTAACAACTATCTCTCTTTCCTCTTTAGAGAAAAGTCTTCCGTAATATCCTTCAATATAACCTTTTTGCATTATTAAGTGATTTTTCCAAAAGAAACCCTATCATCTCCATTCAAATCTTGAAATAGTCTTATGTCTCTATAAGAATATTCATTAAAAAGACCAATTACATCATTAGACTGCTCTGGAGCATGTTCCACTAAAAGGCCTCCATTATCTCGAAGGTATTTTTTAGAATTCTTAATAATGTGCTTTATATCCATTAAACCTCTTTCTCCTGCAACTAAAGCTTTTATTGGTTCGAACGAGACTCCGTCTTTAAGCAATCTGTCATCATTTTCATCGACATAAGGAGGGTTAGAAACTATTACATCGAAAGAGTTATCTTCAAAAGCATTCAGCCAATGCGCATTGATTAAATGAACATTTATTGAATTATTTTGCATGTTCTCTTGGGCAACTTTCAAAGCTTTAAATGACAAATCAGAACAATAGATTTGCCAAGAAGGTCTTTCTGTAATCAAAGACAGTCCAATAGCCCCGCTTCCTGTTCCCAAATCAAGTAAGTTTAGAGGTTCTGAATTATAAAAAGTTAATATTTTTTCTACCAATAATTCGGTTTCCGGTCTTGGAACCAAAACATCTTCATTTATATAAAAATCAAGATTCCAAAATCCCTTATTTCCTAAAATATAAGCTAAAGGCTCTCCCAGATTTCTTCTTTCAATAGAATATGTGATCTTCTTTAATTGATCTTCGTCTAAAGAAGGATTCTCTCTGTAAAGAATGTTTCTATTGATATCTAAAGCATGCAATACCAGTAACTCAACATCTTCCTTGGAACAGTTTTTTTCTAGATTTTCCTGCGAGAACTTATGGATAAGCTCTAGAGAATTTATTTCACTCATTAATTCTTAGATTCTAAATCAGCTAAAGCTCTGGCTTGGTTTTCTTCCAGCAATGAAGAAATCATTTCTTCCATGTCCCCATCTAAGAAAGCAGGTAAATTATGAACTGACATCTCTATCCTGTGATCAGTAATTCTATTTTGAGGAAAATTATAAGTTCTTATTTTTTCAGATCGGTCCCCTGAGCCGACCATCACCTTTCTATTCTCTGCCTGCTCAGAATCTTTTTTTTCTCTTTCTGCATCTAGTAACTTAGATTGCAAGAGGGATAATGCTTTCTCCTTGTTTTTATGCTGTGAACGACCATCTTGGCATTCCACAACAATCCCTGAGGGAATATGGGTTAGCCTAACAGCGGAATCAGTTTTGTTCACGTGTTGTCCGCCGGCTCCGGAAGCTCTGAACGTATCCACACGGAGATCGTTTTTATCTATATTTATTTCATCTATCTCATCCATCTCAGGAAGAACAGCAACAGAACAAGCTGAAGTATGAACTCTTCCTTGAGATTCTGTAGCTGGAACTCTCTGCACTCTATGAACTCCTGCTTCAAATTTTAACTGCTTGTATACGTCATTTCCCTCTATCCTTGTAACCAGTTCCTTGTATCCCCCATGATCTCCTTCTCTAATGCTCACAACATCCATATTCCAATTATTTCTTTCAGACAATCTTGAATACATTCTAAACAAATCCCCTGCAAACAGTGCCGCCTCATCTCCACCGGCACCTGCTCTGACTTCTAAAAAGACATCTTTTGAGTCGTCTGGGTCTTTTGGAAGCAACAATCTTTTTATTTCAATTTCTAAGGCCTTAATAGAAGCTGTTAGATCTTCAATTTCTATCTCAGCCATCTCCCTTATCTCAGGATCTCCATCCTTAACAAGCTGCTTTGCTTCATCTAAAGAAGATTCACTTTTTTCATAATCCTTAAAAGCTTTAACTATTGGAGAAAGATCAGAATATTCTTTGGATAGTTTTATGTAATTCTCTTGATTGGAAGTGATATCAGGCTGACTGAGAAGATTTTCTATCTCGATATACCTTTCTGAAACCTCAGATAATTTAGATAAAATGCTTTCAATCATTCTTTGAAACCTTCAATATTCTACTTATAGTATGGAAAATTATAATAAAAAGAGTTATCAATTAATTTACTTTCTGATAATTAGTCTTTTTCTGGCAAGTTGCTCTTCTACATCAGGTTTATTAAAACCTCATCTAAAAAACAACATTGACATTGCAGATAATTTCTCAATTGAAGGGAAGTTTAAGCTTTCAATGCCGGATAGCAAGGAAACAGGCTATTTCTTTTTAAAAAAGACAAGAAATATAGTAAAAATTAATATTGGTAAGAATTACTTACTTCCTGAAGAAGAATTGTTTTTAGATATTAGAGAAGATCTGGATATTAAGAAATTAATCTCAAAAAACAATCAAGATAAATTAGATCTAAATTTTAATACTATTAACGTGGGAGACTTCGTAAAAATAATAACAGGCCATGAAGCAGACCTCTCTTCTTATGCTGATTTGGAAGTTTTTAAAGATTTTAACGAAAGAGAAAAGGTTTTACCTACAAAAGTAAGACTCAAGACTGCAAATTACGAACTTATAATCCTAAATAAAACAATTTATGAATGAAATTTCAGTTAAAGCTCCTGCTAAATTAAATTTACATCTTCAAGTCATTGCTAAAAGAAATGACGGATTCCATGATTTAAGAACTCTTTTTACCTTCATTGATCTTTATGATCAGTTAAACTTCAAAGCTAGAGAAGAAAAAATTGAATTAATAGAATTAGAACCTATAAATGATAATCTAGTCATAAAAGCTGCCGACTTATTAAGGAAAAGAACTGATTGTAATAAAGGGGTAGAAATTTCATTACAGAAACATATTCCTCTTCAAAAAGGTCTGGGAGGAGGAAGTTCAGATGCTGCTGCCACTTTAATAGGTTTGAATAAATTATGGGATTTAGGACTGACTCATACAGAATTGCTAGATATATCTTTAGAATTAGGGTCTGACGTACCGTTTTTTATTTTTGGTCGTAGTGCCTGGGCTGAAGGAAGGGGAGAAATTCTTTCTGAAGTAGATTTTAATGAG
The DNA here is from genome assembly GCA_902532675.1 of uncultured SAR86 cluster bacterium. Taxonomy (GTDB): domain Bacteria; phylum Pseudomonadota; class Gammaproteobacteria; order Magnimaribacterales; family Magnimaribacteraceae. The sequence goes on along the minus strand of CACAIY010000024.1, from coordinate 4,005 downwards.
GAGTGGTTTTTGCTTTACATGCCAAAAGCACAAATAAGCACCAAAAAAGCATTTGAAAGCCTTTCCTTAAACTTTTCTAAGCCTTATACGTATGAAGAATATTTCTCTAAAGGAGGCTTTAATAGTTTTGAAAAATGGGCCAGGGAATCCTATAAAGAAATTAATGAAATCTTCATAAAACTAGAAAATATTGGTACACCTAGGCTGTCAGGCACAGGATCTTCAGTCTTTGTTTCTTTTAGTAAGCTAGAAGAGGCTGAATCTGCTAAGCAAGAATTTCCTGATTGTATTTTAGTAAAAAGCTTAGAACATTCACCCTTAACGCAAATAATAGAATAAAATACGCGCGTAGAAAGTTGGGGTGTGGCCAAGCGGTAAGGCAGCGGCTTTTGATGCCGCCATGCGCTGGTTCGAATCCAGCCACCCCAGCCAAATTGTAAGGTGAAATAAATGATAAATTCTTCTAGAAACGGCTTAGTTCTCTTCTCTGGAAATGGAAATCCAGATTTATCTAATGGAATAGCTGATCAATTAGGTATGAAATTAGGTAATGCTAAAGTCACCACGTTCAGTGACGGAGAAATAAGTATTAGCATTGAAGAAAACGTAAGAGGTAAAGACGTTTTCCTAATTCAGCCTACATGTGCTCCCGCAGGCGATAATCTTCTTGAATTAATCATTATGGTTGATGCGCTTAGAAGATCTTCAGCTGGAAGAATAACTGCTGTAATACCTTATTACGGTTACGCCAGACAAGATCGTAGGGTTAGATCGGAAAGAGTTCCTATTAGCGCCAAAGTTATGGCGGATATTCTTGAAAGATCAGGTATAGATAGGGTCTTAACCGTAGAACTTCATTCAGAACAGATTCAAGGCTTCTTCGATATACCTGTAGACAATGTTTACGGAACAAAAGTTATGAGGGATGACATACAAAAACTAAACTCTGACAAGCATTTAGTAGTTTCTCCAGATGTTGGTGGTGTTGTTAGATCAAGGGCATTAGCAAAAGTATTAGGTCTCTCTGACCTGGCAATCATTGATAAAAGAAGAGATGAAGATAATAAATCTGAAGTAATGAATGTTATTGGAGAAGTTAAAGATAAGGAATGCATAATCCTTGATGATATAGCTGATACGGCAGGAACTTTATGCAATGCCGCCGAAGCATTAAAAGAACAAGGAGCATTAAAAGTATACGCTTATATCGTTCATCCAGTCCTTTCCGGTAATGCAATAGAAAAAATTTCTAAATCAAAGCTTGATCAATTGGTTGTAACAGATACTATACCGCTCTCAGAAGATGCTAAGAACTGTGAAAAGATAAGGATCATCACTATGGCACCAACTTTAGCTGAAGCCATAAGACGAGTTAATAATGAAGAATCTATAAGTGCAATGTTCTTGTAGTGGAGAGATAAAATGTCTGAACAAGTTAATTTAAATGCTGAAAACAGAGAAGTAGAAGGTAAATCTTCAAGTAGGCAACTAAGAAGAGCAGGATCTGTTCCTGCAGTTATATATGGAGGTAAAGAAGAACCGCTAAGAATATCGATATTAGAAAAGGATATTGCCAAAGCTTTAGAAGTGCCTGGTTTTGCTACTCAAATATTAAGTATTTCAATCTCTGGTAAAGAGCAAAATGTTATTGTTAAAGAAATTCAAAGACACCCGGCCACCCAGAGAGTATTGCATGCAGATTTAATGAGAGTTGATCCTGATACTAAGATTAGTATTTCTGTTCCAGTTAGATTTATAAATGAAGATAAGTGCGTAGGGGTCAAAATGCATGGCGGTGTAGTTTCTCACCTTATAAATGATATTGACATTACTTGTCTTGCTTCGAACCTTCCAGAATATCTTGAAGTCGACGTAGAGGCTTTAGATATCGGAGATTCTATCTTTCTTTCGGCATTAATTCTCCCTGAAGGGGTAGAAATACCTACTTTAGCTCTTGGAGAAGACAGAGACCAAGCAGTTGTTTCAGTAGCAGAGGCTAAAATCCTTGAAATTGAACCTGAAGTTGTTGAACCTGAAGAAGGTGAAGAAGGTGAAGAAGGTGAAGAAGGTGAAGAAACTTCTGAAGGTGAAAGAGAAACTGATTCTAAAGACTCCGGAGGAGATTCTGGAGACTCAGAAGAAAAATCTGAATAGAGAATCTTCTTGTTTCCTTTAAATCGATGAACTCCCTTTTATTGGTGAGTCTAGGTAATCCTGGAAAAGAGTATGAAAATACTCGTCATAACGCTGGTTCTGACTTCGTAATGATGCTCTGTGAAAAATATGAAGTTTCTCTTAAAAAAGAAAAATTAGTAAATGGTTGCTATGCTAAATTAAACATTAATGACTGTTCTGTGATCTTGTGTATTCCAGACACATACATGAATGAAAGTGGGCTTTCAGTATCAAAAGCTAAGAAATTCTTTCAAGTGGAAAATCATGAAATATTGATTGTTCATGATGAGTTAGATTTAGAAAATGGCTGCATAAGACTTAAGGAATCTGGGGGTCACGGAGGGCATAATGGTCTTAGGAATATTATTGACCATCTTAGCGGAGATTCGTCTTTTAAAAGGATAAGAATAGGTATTGGTCATCCAGGTAAAGAAAAGGACGTTGTCTCTTACGTATTAAATCAAGCTTCTGAGTCAGAAAGAATGAAACTGGAAGATAAAATGAGAAATTCTTTACAGTTAATAGAAAGTTTAGTTATTAATGGTTGGGAAAAAACCATAATGAAACTTCACTCCTCTGAGGAAAAGAAAGATGAGTCTTAAATGTGGAATAGTTGGCCTTCCTAATGTAGGTAAATCAACTCTTTTCAATGCATTAACAGCAGCTGGTATAGAAGCTCAAAATTTTCCCTTTTGTACTATTGAACCAAATAAAGGCATAGTCCCTGTTCCTGATCAAAGATTATTTAAAATAGCTGAAATTGTTAATCCTGAAAAAGTTATTCCTACCACAACTGAATTTGTAGATATTGCGGGTTTGGTAAAAGGCGCTTCTGAAGGTGAAGGCTTAGGTAATAAATTCTTATCACATATACGAGAAACTCAAGCAATTATTCATGTAGTAAGATGTTTTGAGAATTCAGATATTACACATGTTCACGATAAGATTGATCCAGTTGTTGATTTAGAGACAGTAGAAACAGAATTATTACTTGCCGATCTAGAATCACTTCAAAACGCGATTCTAAGACTAGAAAAAGCTTCAAGATCTGGGGATAAGGAAATATTAACAACCAAGAAAAAATTTGAAGAGTTATCAACTGATCTTAATAAAGGTGTAATGGGAAGAAATTCTAACGTGTTTATTGATAACGAGGATTACTTTAAGGATTTACAATTGATAACAGTTAAACCCTGCCTTTATTTAGGTAACGTAGAAGATTTAGATGCTGATAACTCTTTACTAGACCAATTAATAAGTTATGCAAAAGATAATGGTTCATCTGTTATACCAATGTGTAACCAACTTGAAGCAGAGGTAGCTGAGCTGGACAAAGATGAAGGTTTAGAATTCCTGAAAGAATTAGGAATGGAAGAACCTGGACTTAACAAACTTATAAGAGAAAGTTACAAGATGCTTTCTTTATTGACTTATTTTACGGCTGGTGAAAAGGAAGTAAGGGCTTGGACTATAAGAGAAGGGTCTACAGCACCTAAAGCTGCAGGAGTTATACATACTGATTTTGAAAAAGGCTTTATAAGAGCAGAAACTACTTCTTATAGCGATTTTATTGAATTTAATGGCGAAAGTGGAGCTAAAGAAGCTGGAAAGCTTAGATCAGAAGGAAGCGAGTATTTAGTTAAAGATGGAGATATTATGCATTTTAGATTTAATGTGTAATCGCTTCTCGACTTTACGTTCAGTCATCTCTAAAATCCGCATCACGGCTATGTAGCTCAGCTGGTTAGAGCGCAGCATTCATAATGCTGAGGTCGAAAGTTCAAGTCTTTCCATAGCCACCAATCTATAGATTCAATATACCTTTTAAAA
>CACAIY010000023.1 GCA_902532675.1 uncultured SAR86 cluster bacterium | reverse complement strand
ATACTGTTCTGACGCACAAAGAAGATAAAGTTGAGTTTAGGAATGAAGTTAAAGAACTTACAGGTGGTCTGGGAGCAGATGTTATATACGACCCAGTTGGAGGTGATGTATTTGATCACTCAATAAGATGCATTAACTGGGGAGGAAGAATCCTAATTGTTGGTTTTGCTAGTGGCAGAATACCTACCCTTCCTATAAACATGGCATTAATTAAGGGTTTCTCAGTTGTAGGAGTTAGGGCAGGTGAATTTGCAAGAAAAAACCCGGAGAAAGGCAAGGAGAATAATCAGGAAATTAGAAGAATATGTGAGGAAGGATTTTTTGACCCTTACATTTGTAAAACCTTCCCTTTGTCTGAAGCTAAAGATTCTATCCAGTACCTCTCAGAAAGAAAACTAATTGGAAAAGTGGTTATAAAAATAGACTAGCTACCTTCTAGAGGCCTCAGCAATCGTAAAAAAATCTAAATTCTTGTACACAAAAGTATGTTCTTTTATCAAAAAAGAACCCACCTCCTCTCTCCAATCAAAATGCATACCTAGATCTCTTGGCTTGGGCGGTTTAATCGTAAAGATAACTGTATACAGATCGTCCCTTTTACCTGGCAATTTAGTATTTAATGCGTAATGAAGATTATCTGACATATTTATGTGAGGTAATAACCTTATATTCTTGTAGCTTCCATTATTCTCATTAAGTATCTTTGCGCTGACTGCAAGATAAGCAACAAAGCCTCCTTCGGTAGAACCTCTCGGAGCGTTTTCATTCCAAGTAGATAAAACTTCTAGGTGAATATCAGATGTAGACTCCTTTCCAAATTTGTAGGCAGGAGAAACATCATCTTTAATAGCTCCTTCAAAGACTAAATTTATACCCGGGCTTATGGTCTCTTCGCCAATTACCATTTCAGGTAAATCTTTGGAGAGAGTATTAAAAGAAATGATTACAAATCCTAGGAAAAAAAGAATTTTATTCATAGATTAATAATTGTAAGGTTTGGAGATATCTAATAACGCAGGCCTCTTTCCTTTTCCAACCCAGATGAAATTATGAGCCACCATTCCAGGCTCTACGTATTTAGGCCTTCCCAGAATCTTATAGTTGTTTTCAGTGCAATGAGAATCTATTTCTTGATCAGAATTTGCTACAAGATAATTCCTAACGTTCTCAGAGTCTACCGCTACTGCATAGTAAAACATTTCTATATTTTATAACTTTAGACAGGTAATGGGTGCTACTAAATCCATATATTTAGCGTAATCTATATTGTATGTTTCTTTGTTTAACTTAATTACGGGTATAAACCTGTCTTTACTCTTAGTTCCATCAGTATACATGCCTAGTTCGTAATGATCTTTAGTTACTAACAGGTCCATTTCCAGGTTTCCTTTCTTTAAAGTTTGAATAGCTTTTTTAGTTTCAACGCCCATGGTCAAAGAAAAAAGCACTTTAGACTTATTGCCCCAATTATCTCCTACACCAGGCATGAAACATTCAAACTTAATTAAATCTGCCTTTATAAAGTTAGAAATTAATAAAAATACAATAAAAACTATCTTTTTAATCATATCTACATGGGCCGTTACTATTAGTTCGGCACATACCTGCCTTGGTATCCAAATCTCTTTGGTTTATTTCTTGAAAGTCTTCTTGTACTGTTTTTATATTTTTAAATCTTTCTTCACAGTTAAGATTTCTAGTTTCTATTTCTAAAAGAAGTTCTTTCAATAAATAGGTCCTATCTTGGACATTCATTGTGTTGTAATCAGGATCACCCTCAGGAAAACATAAATAATAATCATCAACTTCTGAAACGGGTGCCTTTATCCCTTCTCTTAAAGTTGAGCAAGAAAATAATAATGCACAAATACAAAGTATAGAAAACTTATTCATTTAATAAAGTAATTCAATAATCAAAAAAAGAATTGAAGGTGCAAGAAGACATCCAAGTCCAGTATAAAAGGTTGCAGTCATAGCCCCATAGGGCACTAATTTAGGATCTACCGCGGCTAAACCAGCTGCAACGCCACTATTAGTTCCCATTAATCCACCAAAGATCATCGCTGAATTTGGATTATTTAGACCTATATATTTAGCTAAAAGCGGAGTACCAATCATTACTAAGATAGATTTAACTAAACCTGCAGCTATGCTTAATGCGATAACTTCGGAACTGGCGCCTAATGCACTCCCAGTAACTGGCCCTACAACAAATGTAACAGTTCCTGCTCCAATCGTTGTGATACTTACAGCGTCAGTGTATCCAAAAATGATAGCAACTATGGCTCCTACAAAAAAAGATAAAGTAACTCCAATAAATAAAGAAGAAACTCCTGCGATACCTGATGCCTTTAGATCGTCTAACTTAACGCCATAGGCCGTAGCTACAATTGCAAAATCCCTCAACATAGCTCCACCTAACAAACCAACGCCTGATAAAAGGCCAATGTCTGCCACACCTTGCTTTCCTCCGGTGTAAGTGCCGCCCAAGTAGGCAAATATAAGTCCTAACAGAATAGCTATAGCAGAGCCATGAAATTTTCCTTGGGTTAATTTATTTGAGAGGAAATAAGAAAACCAAACAATACAGCCTACAAAAACAAAAGAAGTTATAAGCCCGTTCTTAGAAAGAACGGAGTTGATGATCTCGAATATATCCATTATTTCTTGATCTTGCTTAAGACTGGAATTAATAAAAAAGAAAGTAGCACAGCAACACCTCCAGAGAGAAGGGCAATTAATCCTCCATCTATTGCACCTAAAACATTTTGCTTAGAGGCCATAGCCACAACTATAGGAATGTAGATCATGCTCCAGAACGTAATCCCTTTTTCAGAAATGTCGTCGAGCCTAAATGATTTCTTTAAGTGATCTGATAAAAAGATTAAGAGAAGCATAGCTATTCCAATGCCTCCAATATTGGCATCAATTCCAAATAACCTGCCCAGAAACTCTCCTAAAATAATCCCTAAGAGCATACAGAAGGATAATAAAGCTACACCGTAAATTGCCATTCTTAATATTATTTCATTTATTTGATTGAAAAAGCCAAAATAACATTACCAGCCATTTGCCCGTGTTGAGAGTATCCACTGTTAATAAATACCCAATCATCAACGATAACAGGTCCTGCAGCATCTATAGATCCTCCCGCAGCAGGATTGCCGTTAACCGTTTGATAGCCTCTTAGAGTATCAAACTCCCATAATTTATTTCCATTTAAGGTTGAGTGAGCTGAAAACCTACCATCCAAAGTACCTGCGTATAGAACGTCTCTCGCTACAGAAATAGGAGCTGAAAATCCAACAGTGCATACCCCTTCTCCTACTAAAGGTTTTCTATCTTTACAAATATTGTCTAACTTATAAGACCATAAGATTTTGCCTTCTTCAAAATCTAATGCATACAAACCAGGTTCAGGTTCTGCGTCATACTTTCTTCCTACCTCCCTATCTGAAATAGGTACATACAATCTTTCATTGTCAGTGGACATGCCAAAATGAACACCGCCAAGAAGTCCACCTCTACCAACTTTAGTTTTCCAATCTATTTTCCCAGTAGAGGTATTTAACCTAAAGACCCAGCCTGATTTTTGTCCTGCAAATAAAGCTTTATTTCCTTTTTTATCAAAAGACTGAATGACTGATGCTCCAAAGTCAAAATCGGGGCCGTCTTCTTCAGGACAACTCATTCTTTTAATTACAGGAATTTCACATGCAACATTATGGGCGTCACCAGATAAAGTTTGTGTTGACCATAATTTTTCACCAGTCTCAAGGCTCAAGCTAATAATAGCGTCACTAAATTCCGAAGCTGGAGATTGTGTACTTTGTCCTGTCCCAAAAAAAACTCTTCCATCTTCAATATCAACGCCTGGAGCATTCCAAACAGCAGCTCCGGAAGGAGCAAATTTTTTTACTCTTGTAATTAGCCCTTTTTCAGTAAATTGTGCTTGCGTAAGCACCCTATGATTCCAAATAATTTCTCCACTTGAAGAATTTAAAGCAGCCATGCCTCCACTTGTTTTACAACATTCATAACTAGGGTCTATAGCTAAAACGGTTTCATAAGTTGAAATAGGAACTAAAAGAAAATTACCCACATGAACAGGCGAAGCTGAAGAGGTATTCGATTCGTATTCTTTAGGTATCTTAGTTTCCCAAATTAATTTTCCATCTAATGCATTAATTTTAAAAACATTGAAATCCCAATCTACCAGATACAAAGCATCTTTATTCACTGTATCTACAGCAGGCGCGTTTCTTAATCTTGCCTTTGATTGAAATGCCCAATGAAGGCAACCATTCTCTTTATCCAGGGCATATAAAGTATCTGACCCAGACAAAAATACTAATTCTCCAATTACTATAGGTTGGGCTCTTACCTCTTGGCTACCTATACCAAAGGACCATTTAAGTTTTAATTCTTTTATATTGCTTGAATTGATATTTGTATTAGTTTGATTTCTCGAATTAAAGGCGTCATGACCCCAACTCAACCAATTAGAATTTGAGTTCAAAGAATCTTCAGAAAGATCTTTTTTACAGTAATTGTCATTAGCGTTTGTTTTAGCTAAATCACTTTCTCCTTTTGAAAGATGCTGGGCTATGGCTTTTTTTTGCTCAACAGAAAGATGTTGAGCTTGTTGTTTCATTTTACCTTCCTGCAAAACATTCAGTAATTCAGATTGAGAGTAATATGTCATAGAAGAAAGAGAGAGCAAATTAAGACTTTTATCTTCATGACATGAAGCGCAATTGTCATTGGATAGAACTTCTCCGTCTAAAGCATAAACAAGAGTTGAAAAAAGAAAAAATAAAGCTATATAAAATTTCATTACTTTCGTTAATACAAAAATAAAAGAATAGTAACAAGAAAGCCAATAAAGATAATGAATCTTCTTACAGCCATTTCCGGAAGTGCTTGGGTTAACTTAGCTCCACAAAAACCTCCTATTGCTGAAAAGATCATCATATAAAATACATACGACCACTCTATATAGCCACTTATGAAGAAAATACACACAGACGCTGAAGTTAGAAGAAAAGAAAGTAGAGATTTGATGGCCGATAAATGTTTGATCGTCATCTCTCTTCCTAAGGAGAGAGCTGCTAATGTTGCTATTCCCAAACCACCATTAAAATACCCTCCGTATACGCTTACCAAACTAACCCCCAGTAATTGAGTTAAATTGCCTGGTTTCTCTTCTTTCTTGTTTTTTGTCGGATTAAAAATAAAAAGCAAAGTAGCAAGCAAGATTAACCAAGGCAAAAGGGATATAAACACTTCATCTTTTGTGTTTATCAACAATAAAGCACCTAAAACAGAACTTGCACTAGCTATGCTTGCTAAAGTTATTATGTGTTTTCTATCTAAATCACGATAAAGATTCTTAAATCCAATCACCGATCCAAAATAACCTGGTAATAATGAAGCTGCGCTAGTTGTGTTAGCATTAATCGGAGAAATGCCTAGGAATATCAGAGCAGGTAAAGTTATAAAGCTCCCTCCCCCAGCAAGTGCATTAAGATTTCCTGCTAAGAAAGCTGCTGCACATACAATAAAAATACTCAGGAAGGGTTCCAAAACTATAAAGAATTAAATCTTTAAACTCCCTCTACGATTACAACAAACCTGTTAGAAGACACTAAGGCATGCTCCAAAGCTACTTTGTACTCTTCAGAATGATAAGCTTCTAATGCTTTTTCTTTAGAATCAAACTCGACTAGCACAGTTCTCTCAAGGCCGCTGCCTTCTAATTCAACTTGGTCTCCTCCTCTTACTAAAAATTTACCACCATATTTTTCAATGGCTGGACCGGCTAATTTTGCGTACTCTCCATATTCTTCAGCGTTCGTTACATGACATCTATTAATCCAATAACCTTTCATTTAATCTCTATCCTCCCACCTAGTGTTTAAAGACATTTCGCCAGTTAAATTAATTATCTCATACGACTTATTATCAAAATTTATAGGTTCAAATTTAGTCTTTCTTGTTCTTGCTTTAATAAATTTCTTAGCATCATTCTTACTAAATACACCTTCAGCTTTTATTATCGCAATATTCTTTAATGATCCTTCTTTGGAAATGTCATAAGAATAGGTGAATGAACTTTTACCACTTGGAGTATCGGCAGGTGTTTCAAAACCAGGAGAAACAAATATCGGGGTACAAAATAACCTCTTACAAACCGCTTCAGTCTTTCGATCTTGAAACACTCTGAAAGAACAACTTGAACCTTGGCAAGTAAGGCAAGTTTTAAAGGCTGAATCTCTATGTTTTCTTACTGCAGTCAATATAGTGTCATTCATAGCAATCATATTGTTACAAGCTAAAGGCTGATACACAGATTTAGGTCTTTCATTTGTTCCTGATATATGTGAATACTCCCCGACAACAATATCAGGTGCCTTAGGAACTCCACTCCAGTGCAAACTTGAAATCAGTAAAGATATAGCAAGTAATATGGGTCTTTTCATATTGCCTCCATGCAAATGAAGTTTAAATAGCTAGCCATAGTATTAATTTCATTAAGATTTATATAATAACCTTGTTGAATGAAGAATAGGCTCAGTATAACCACTGGGCTGAACTCTTCCTTTTAGGGCTAAGTCACAAGCTGCTGAAAATGCAACTCCTTTATAGTCAGGTGCCATGTTTGTATATTCAGAATCACCTTCATTTTGCTTATCAACAATAACTGCCATCTTTTTCATTGTTTCTAAAACCTGTTCTTCCGAGCAGATTTTGTGATGTAGCCAGTTAGCTATGTGTTGACTAGAAATTCTACAAGTAGCCCTATCCTCCATTAAACCAACATTATTAATATCAGGCACCTTGGAGCAGCCTATGCCTAAATCCACCCATCTAACCACATAACCTAATATGCCTTGGCAGTTATTATCTAGCTCATCTTGTATATCTTTTTCGCTTAATGATGACGCGTCTTCAAGTAAAGGAATGGTGAGTATTGCGTTAAGATCAGCTTTATTTCTAGATTTAATTGTTTCCTGCCTTTCACTTACTAAAATTTGGTGATAATGAATGGCATGTAAAGTAGCTGCAGTAGGCGAAGGAACCCAAGCACAGTTCGCGCCTGCTTCAGGATGCATAGATTTACTCTCATACATACCTAACATTTCATCAGGCATGGCCCACATACCTTTACCTATTTGAGCTTTTCCACTGAAACCAGTTTCTAGACCAACATCTACATTCCAGTCTTCATAGGCATTTATCCATGGTTGTTGTTTCATAAGAGCTTTTGGAATCATTGGTCCAGCTTCCATGCTGGTATGAATTTCATCACCGGTTCTATCTAAGAACCCTGTATTAATAAAAATAACTCTGTCTTTCGCTGCCCTAATGCATTCCTTTAAATTAACAGTTGTTCTTCTTTCTTCATCCATAATGCCAATTTTCACAGTTAAGGGTTTTATATCTAGAGCTTCCTCAACAGCCGCGAATAATTCACAGGTAAATTGAACTTCTTCAGGACCATGCATTTTAGGTTTTACAATATAAACACTTCCTGTTCTTGAGTTGCTAAGACCTCCTGTTTTCATTAAGTCATGCTTGGCTATGCAGATTGTAAACATGGCATCTAAAATACCTTCAGGGATCTCACCACCTTCTTTATCAAGTACAGCAGGATTAGTCATCAGATGTCCAACGTTTCTAACAAGTAAAACGCTTCTTCCCGGTAAAGTTAACGACTCGCCGTCTGGTCTAGAATATTCCCTATCTGCATTAAGGGATCTTGTCATTTCTTGATCTCCCTTTACAAATGTTTCTTTCAAATCTCCTTTCATTAAACCTAGCCAGTTCCTGTAAGCTATAGTTTTATCTTCAGCATCCACTGCGGCAACCGAATCTTCTAAATCTTGTATGGTTGTTACGGCAGACTCTACCATCACATCCTTTATTCCAGCAGGGTCATCTTTACCTACTGAATCTTCTTTATCAACTTGAATTTCTATATGTAAGTTATTGTTTTTTAATAATATCCCACTAGGATTATCCGGATCACCTAAATAACCAACGAACTGTCCTTCATCCTTTAAACTAACTGTCGATTGATCAGTCAGAGTTATGTCTAAATTATTATCACTAACCTTAAAACCTGTTACTTCTGCATAAGATCCAGAACTTAATGAGATAGTCTCATCAAGAAAGTTCTTAGAAAATTTTATTACCTTATCTCCTCTAACAGGATTGTAAGCCCCTCCTCGCTCAGCGCCGCCCTCTTCAGATATCATGTCAGTTCCATAAAGGGCATCATATAAGCTTCCCCATCTTGCATTAGCTGCATTTAAAGAGAACCTTGCGTTCATTACAGGAACTACAAGTTGTGCACCAGCTATAGTTTTTATTTCATCATCGACATTTGCGGTAGTAATTTCGAAGTCATCACCTTCGTCTAGAAGGTAATTGATCTCTTTTAAAAAACTTATATAAGCTTTTTGATCATGGGGCTCACCTTTTCTTGAAAGGTGCCATTGATCTATCTTGTCTTGGATATCTTCTCGTTTCTGAAGAAGTTCTTTATTTCTAGGACCAAATTCATTAAGTATAGTTTCTAAAGAATTCCAAAAGTGGTCTGCGTCCACATCGATACCGTTTATAACTTCAGTTCTTAGAAACTCATCCAATTCTTTCGCTACTGTTAAATTTCCATATTTCAGTGTTTCCGTCATCTTTTGTCCTATTTCATAAAAAATTAATGTGTTTAATCTTACAGTTATCTTACTGCTATATAAATAGTATTTTTTTGTTAATTATTAAGCTAGCATAGTTAGCCCAAAAATATAAAAGGAAATGAATATGACAACCATTAATGAGGTCACAACTTTAGAAATAAATGATGAAGTAGCTATCGTAACTTTGAACTCGCCTCCAGTGAATGCCCTCTCTGCTAACGTTAGAGAAGGTCTCAATGAAGGCGTAGGGTCAGCAATTAAAAATGAAGCAGTAAAATCCATTGTAATCATTTGTGAGGGGAGAACATTTATAGCTGGAGCCGATATAACTGAATTCGGTCAAGCGCCTAAAGGACCTTCATTGTACGAAGTGCAGGACATGATAGAAAACTCTCCCAAACCTGTAATAGCAGCTATACATGGCACGGCATTAGGAGGAGGTTTAGAAGTAGCTCTTACTTGTCATTATAGAATTGCTGTTCCTTCATCTAAATGTGGCCTTCCGGAGGTTAATTTAGGACTGTTACCTGGTGCTGGAGGCACACAAAGATTACCGAGAATAGTCGGAGCTGCTAAAGCATTAGTTATGATGACAAGTGGAGAACATGTTCCTGCAAGCCAATGTCTAGAAATGGGACTGGTTGATGAAATGGCTAATGAAGATGATTTGCTTGGTGGTGCAGTTTCTTTTGCTAAAAAGATCGTTTCTGAGAATAGACCATTAGTTAAAGTCAGAGATGCCGACGATAAGATTAAGTCTGATAAAGGAAACGATGCTCTCTTTTCTGATTTTAGGAAATCTATTGCTAGAAAGACTAGAGGTTTTCTAGCTCCGGAATATAATATTCAGTGCGTTGAAGCGGCCGTAAACCTTCCATTCGAAGAAGGTCTAAAAGTTGAACAAGACCTTTTCATGAAGCTCATGACTGGTTCTCAATCAGCTGCCCAACGTTATATTTTCTTTGCTCAAAGACAAGTAACTAAGATTCCTGATATAGAAAAAGATACTGAAATAAAATCTGTTGAGTCTGTTGGAGTAATTGGAGCCGGAACCATGGGCGGTGGTATATCAATGAATTTTGCCAATGCAGGCATTCCAGTAACCATTATTGAACAAAGCCAAGAAAGGCTTGATAAAGGGTTAAGCATAATAAGAAAGAATTATGAGAATACTGCAGCTAAAGGAAGGATAACTTCTGAACAGGTAGAAGAAAGGATGGGCCTTATTGATGGACAGACCACCTTAGATTCTTTAAACACGCAAGATCTTATTATTGAGGCAGTCTTTGAGAATATGGACCTTAAAAAAGATATCTTCAAACAGTTGGATGGTATTTGTAAAGAAGGAGCTATCCTAGCTTCAAATACTTCTGCTTTAGATGTGAATGAAATTGCAGCAGAAACTAAAAGACCTGAAGATGTTATAGGCCTTCATTTCTTCAGCCCAGCTAATGTCATGAGACTATTAGAGATAGTAAGAGGAGAAAAAACCTCTAAATCAGTTGTTGCAAGCTCTCTAGCAATAGCCAAGAAAATTCAAAAAATAGCAGCTGTTGTTGGTGTTTGTCCTGGCTTCGTAGGAAATAGAATTCTTGCTCAAAGACAAAGAGAAGCAAACAAGCTAATTCTAGAAGGCGCCCTACCTTGGGATATAGATGATGCTCTTTTTGATTTTGGCTTCCCCATGGGTCCCTTTGCTATGTCTGATCTAGCTGGATTGGATATTGGTTGGAACAAAGAAACTTCAAATGGAGAAACTCTAAGGGATGTTTTGTGTGAAGCTGGAAGATTGGGACAAAAATCAGGAAAAGGGTTTTATGTTTACGATGAAAACAGAAACAAATCACCTGACCCTGAAGTAGAAGCACTAATAAAGAAATTTGGAGAAGAGCGTCAAATTAAAATGAGAGATATAAGTAAAGAAGAAATTCTTGAACGTTGCTTGTACCCTATGATCAATGAAGGCTTTAAGATCCTAGAAGAAGGCATGGCCATAAGGGCAAGCGATATAGATATTGTTTGGACTAATGGTTACGGCTGGCCGGTCTACGAAGGAGGACCAATGTTCTATGGGAACTTAGTTGGTTACGATAAAGTTTTAGCTTGGCTTCAAAATGCTGAAAAGGAACTTGGACCAGAGTTTAAACCTTCGCCTTACTTAGAAAGAGTTGTAACTGAAAAGATTAATATACTTTAGGAGACCTTATGCATGAGCTTAACCAGAAAAGTGCTACTGAGTTAGCCGAACTTATTAAATCCAAAGAGGTTTCAAGTAAAGAGGTTGTTGAAACTCATCTTAAAAGGATAGAAGAAGTAAATCCTGAGATAAATGCCATCACTGTAACTCTTGAAGAGTCAGCTACTGAATTAGCTAAAAAGGCAGATAATGCGAGTGATGATGAAAGGAATAGACCTTTCCATGGCGTACCAATTACTATTAAAGAAAACATAGATTTTGTTGGCACTCCTACAACTAATGGTCTTCCATTCCTTGCTGAGTCTATGCCACCCAAAAATACTCCTTTAGTGGATAGAATGTTAGGAGCAGGCGCGATACCAATTGGTAGAACTAATTTACCAGAAATGGGATTACGCCTAGATACTGATAACCCGTTAAGAGGAAGGACATTTAACCCTTGGAACAAAGAAAAAACACCTGGAGGTTCAAGTGGTGGTGAAGGAGCTTCTATTGCGACAGGAATGAGTCCATTTGGAATAGGCAATGACATAGGTGGTTCCTTGCGCAATCCTGCTTATTGTTGTGGCATTACTGCTCTTAAACCCTCAATCGGTAGAATTCCTTTTGTTAGAACAATAGCTCCTTTCGAAGATATTGGTATTGCAGGTTCATTTTTAACTGATGGACCTATGGCCAGATCTGTTAAAGATTTAAGATTAGGACTATCCGTTATGGCAGGTAGACATATTGATGATCCTCAGTCCGTTGACGTACCCCTAGTAGGAAATTTTCCCGACAAACCTAAAGCTGCTTTAATCAAACAAGTAAGTGATATAAATCTACCCGAATCAACGAAAAGAGAAATAGACAAAGCAGGTGAAATATTGTCATCAAAAGGTTGGCAAGTGGAAGAAGTTGAAGCACCTGAAGTTGAAAGAGTCTATGAAATTTGGAGTGCTATTTTAAATCAAGGCGTAATTGAAACTGTGCCTGAAGAAATATTTAAGCCTGAAACAGCAGCTTATTTAAAAAGAACTAATGAATCTGAATGGAGTAATATGCCTCTTGATCAAGCTTTACTAGAAAGAAGAAGGCTAAGAAGGTTATGGTCAGCATTTTTAACAGATTATACCGTTTGCATAGGACCAACATGGTGTAATCTGCAATGGCCTATTGATACTGATTTAGACCCTAAGCTTGGGGACGAAGTGCTCAAAGAGAGCTTCATGTTCATTGCTCCAGCAAACTGTCTAGGTATCCCTTCAGTAGCTTTACCAATGGGTGTAGATAATGGTTTGCCTACAGGAATACAGATTTACTCTGAGATGTATAGAGAAGATATCTGCTTACACGCTTCTGAGTTAATTCAAGAAGAAGTTCCTTGCCCTACCCCAATTGACCCAGTTTAATCGTATATAACTTTCTCAAGAATAAGACTTAAATCACTTACACTTTGCCTGTAACGGTCTTCATGTATACGCTCATTGTTACCATGGATACCTGAGCTTTCATTGCCTTCATAAATATATGTATTAAAACCATAGCTTGCTATACCTATGCCTCTAGAAAATCTACTATCAGTAAATCCTGTGCTTACAGAGGGTGAAAGTTTTGAGTCAGGGTAGTTGGTGCTTATATAGTTCTCAATTGCTAAATAGAGTTCTGAATTTGTAGGAGATGAGCCTGGAAAACCTAACATAAGAGGCTCAACTTCAACTCCAGTATCCTTTATAAGATCTTCTATTTTTTTAATAAATTCTTCAGGTTTATTATCGGGCAATATTCTGCAATCTATCTCGGCCCATGCCGTAGGTGGGACTACATTTATTTTAACCCCTCCACTCATTCTGGTTAATGAGCATGTGTTTCGGGTTAGCGCGTGAGAAGATGGTGAAAATTCTTGAAGCTCCTTCATAAAAACTGGATCTTGGATCATATTCTTAATATCTTTATATTTACTTCTAAAAGGCTCTTCTAAACCTTCAGACCTATCTGAAAATACTCTATCAACTTCAGGTATGATTCTAGGCTCGAAAGGACTATTCCATATAATATTTAAAGCCTCTACAATTCTTGAAACTGAACTTGTGGTTCTTGGGGAAGAGCCATGACCGGGTTCATCAACAGAAGTAAGCCTTAACCAAACAGGGATCTTCTGCGTTACTTCGATACTGAAAACAATCCCATCCTTAGATCTAAAACCACTACCACCTTCGTTTAACAACAAAGCAGCACCTTCAAATGCTTCCGGTCTATTCTCTACCAGCCAACCCATCCCGTATTTGCCACCTGACTCTTCATCGGCAGCTGCTATAAAAATGACATCTCTATTCAATTCTTTATTTGATCTATGAAGTTTAAGAAAGTTAGCTAGATGAGCTATGCCCAATCCCTTCATATCTAAAGCACCTCTACCCTGTATATAGCCATCAACTATTTCACCAGACAAAGGATCGAAATCCCAATACTCTTCGTTTGCTGGAACAACATCGGAATGATGTAAAAGAATAAGTGCAGGTTTATCTCCTCCTTCTAACCTGGCCCAAATATTTCCTCTTCCAGGAGCACTGTCTGCAGATTCATAGGAGATTCCTTCTTTATCAAATATTTTTGCTAAAAAATCTACAGCTCTTGATTCATTTCCTGGAGGACTAATCGTATCTACCTGCAAATAGGCTTGTAACAAAGTTACTGCCTCGTCTTCTAATAAAATTTTTGTAACTCCCTTTCTAGAATTTTTTTGGTTAGGTTTGTCTTGAAGCGGCGTATATGAATATTCTTCTCCCGTGACAATATGGGGACTAGTATCAGCTATATGCCAGCTAGAAATGAATAAAGCTATTAAAAGAACAGAGTTTTTTTTCATATTAATTTCCAAAATGTTTTGCATGAAATTCTTGTATATCTGGATCAACTAAAGCATCGGACACCTTTAATTCTCTTTGTAAGTGTAAAGAATTTAAGTTTCTACATCTACTTAAGGCGACATAAGCTTGTCCTGTAGCAAAGGCACCTGTCCCCAAATCTACTGAACAGCTATCTAGAGTTAAGCCTTGTGACTTGTGTATGGTAACTGCCCAACCTAATTTGATTGGAAACTGCTTAAAAGATGAGACAACTTCTTCTAAGACTTCGTCAGAATCATCGTCATAAGTGAACTTAACCTTATTCCATTCTTCCCTTTCAACTTTATGCGTCTTGTTATTAATTTTGACTTTAATGCATTTCTTCTTTTTATCTAAACATTCCGCAACTGTTCCTAATGTTCCATTAACCCACCGCCCTTCAGAGTCATTCTTAATAAACATAACACTTGCGCCTTTCTTAATTTTTAACTCTCTTGGTGCTGGCAGATCCTTTTCATTTAACTCTCCAAATTCTTTTGATTTAATTATTTCCTCTGGGCTGTCTAAATAAGTCAGCTTATGGTTATTTAATTCTTCAGCTCTATTCTTTCTAGAGGTTAGTGTCATATAAGCATCTGATTCTAATGTTGGATCAAAACACTGAGAGTTAATCTTATTTATCGTTTTTTCTAAGTCGTTTCCTATTCTTATGTTGTTTAAAAGTTCATAGAAGCCTTCATCTTCTTCTTGCCTGAAGGACTTATCTAATTGGAAGTATTTGACGTTTTTAATCTCCTTAAAACTTAAGGCATCGAAGAAATAGATAGAATCGTACCTATCATATATTTCCCTTTCTTCGTGTTGCTTAACCACCGGAGGAAGTTGGAATAAATCTCCACAAGCCAAAACATGGATTCCTCCAAACGGCTCTGTAGATTTTTTATAAATCTGTAAAGACTGTGAAATGGCATCTAGCATTGGCGCTCTTACCATAGAAACTTCGTCAATAATTAATAGCTCTAGATTTTTTAATAATTTTGCAAACCTAGGGTCTTTGGACTTAGTAATTACTGGGACTGTTTCAAAACCAATTCTAAAAGCAGAATTGATTGTTGTGCCTCCAATGTTTAAGGCAGCTATTCCGGTAGGAGCAACCACGATCTTCTTTGAAGAGAGTTGATTTTTTACTCTTTCAAGCAGAGTGGTTTTACCAGTGCCCGCTGCACCTGTAAGAAATATAAATTGTTGTTCTTCGTTATCGCTAAGAAGTTCAACTATTTGATCTTGAACTGCATCAAATGACATCAGAACCCATGACTAAGAATCTAATTTATCCATATTTTTAATTGCACGTTCCATTTGCCTTTCTCTGGTTGAGTGTTCGTTTACCGCTTTAAGCATAGCGTCTGCTTTTTTTAAGAGGTCGTCTGTAGAGCTGTTAAATTTCTCAAACTCTTTTTTTAGCTTCCCGAATTCTTGCATAATATCTCCGGCCCTTTCGTTCAAAGCTAAAGTTCTAAATCCCATGTGAATGCTAATTAAATAAGCAGCTAAAGAATTTGGTCCCATAATTAAAATTCTTTTGTCTCTAAAAAGGTCCTCTCTAAGGTTATCTATAGAATCTATTAACTGCATTAGAGACTCGCTAGGAATATACATTACACCTAGATCTATGGTTATTCCTTCTTGAATATATTTATCTTTTATATCATCTGCGTCATTTACAACGTGTCTGCGGATATCGTCCTTAGCTTTCTTTTCTAATTTTTCATCCCCGCCCTCAGACGCCTTAAGGTAGTTATCAAATAATGCTGAAGGAAATTTAGCATCGATGGGTAGTAGCAAACCTTCTGGCAATCTAACAACAAACTCCACTCTCTTGCCAGAACCGGGCACAACTTCGTAATTACTTTCATAATGCTTGCTGCTAAAAATATCTTTTATTATCGCCTCAAGAGACCATTCACCAAATTTACCAGCCAAGGTTCCTCCGGATAAATAACGATTTAACTTATTGATAGGGTCTTGAAAGGATTGAAGGTCTTTAGAAATTTCATTAATTGAAGATTGTTGAATTTCTATAGCTTTATCAATTACTGAAATTGAGTCCTGATTTTTATCGCTTCCCTTAGAGCCATTAATAATTATGTAAAGATTCAAAGAAACTAGTACGACTACAATTAACAATAATATGGCTATTAAGACTTCCATCACTACAGACTAAAAGCTTGAATAATAAAAATCAATTTAAGAAATCCTCATTTATGTCTCAATTTTACCAGTGTCGTATCCTAAACTTGTTAGATTGTCTTCGTGGACTGATTTATTAATCTCATATTTAGAAATGAAATATAAAGAAATGGGAGCAATAATATAAAGTAAAGAGGTAGAGAAAATAGCCAAATTAGTTACGGCTTCACGTTTTTCTTCTATAGAACCTTCCTCTCCAAAGCCAGCCAACGACAGAAGTAAACCGGAAAGCAATACCCCCACCCCACCAAGGACCTTTCCTGACAGCCCGTTAACGGAGATTATCAATCCTTCAGATCTTGCGTTAGTAGCGTTCTGATGATCTTCAACAACATCTGAAAACATGGAACTAAACAAAATGCCATTTATAACACGCACGCCTGCCATGAATGCTGAATGCATTGCTACTAGAAAGAATAGAGCACTAAATACGCCCAACCCAACTTCAGGAAGTATATTAGTTTGAAACTTTATATCTATTATTCTCAACACAGTTAAAGAAGGGCCTA
This sequence comes from uncultured SAR86 cluster bacterium, assembly GCA_902532675.1. Taxonomy (GTDB): domain Bacteria; phylum Pseudomonadota; class Gammaproteobacteria; order Magnimaribacterales; family Magnimaribacteraceae. Next base: position 1,020 of record CACAIY010000023.1, on the reverse strand, counting down.
CTGTTATCATTAAGCCAGTTAAAACAAGTACTGATCTTTTTTTATCTTTATCCTTTAATAGTTTATTGGCACTAAGACCAGCTATCATCGCTCCAGGAATGCTTAGCCCTAATATCAAAGTAAATTCGTTAGGCAACCACTGCCAGAAATAATTTATTAAATAGATGCTAAACACACCCGTTAAAGAACCAACTATTCCAAACAATGAAGTGCCAATAATTAAGTTACGCCAAGAGTTATTCTTCCATAAAGCTAGTAGGCCTTTGATAACTCCAGTATCTTTTGTATCGTCTTGAGCAGTTGTTTGTTCAAATTGAGATTCAACATGCCTAAGTCTGAAGACTGAAATGACACTAGTTGCTAAGAAAAGCGTTACTACAATAAGTGAAACAGCCTCATAACCACTTTCTTGATTCCAATTGTTTCCAAATATTACAGCTATGGTCGTATAAAAAATGACAGTACCAAGTATTCCAAAATTATTGTTCCGAGCATGTAATAAATTCCTTTGTTCATAGCCTTTTATCATCTCAATCCCTAAAGAAGCTCTCGGGATAAAAAACATAGTGCTGCTTATTCTGGTAACGATGATGAATAAAAGCAGTTGTACGAAAAGAGCAAACTGACTATTTCCTAATTGAACATTAAATAATAGAAAAACACCTATAGCGAAACCAATTAGCCCGAATGCCATGAAAGGTATGCGCCTTCCAAACCTAGAACTAGTTCTATCAGACATACCTCCAATCATTGGGTCTGTGAAAGCGTCAACAAACAAAGATAAAGCGATACCCAAGCCACATAAAAAAGGCTCTAAACCGAGGACTTGGTTGTAAAAATAAAGAAGGAACATTCCTAAGAATGCTTCACTAGCAGCTCCACCTACATTTCCTAATGCCCAGGTATTGAGATACTTTTTTTGGAGTTCTTCCATTTTTTACTTTTTCAAATTCAGAACTGGAGCGAGATACGAGAATTGAACTCGTCTCTCAACCTTGGCAAGGTTGCGTAATACCACTA
>CACAIY010000022.1 GCA_902532675.1 uncultured SAR86 cluster bacterium | reverse complement strand
TTTACGAGAGAGATGCAGATGGCAACCAAATCCCCACCCAAGAAACTTACGAAGTAAAAGAAATTATTAGCTTAGCTACCATAAGAGCTGCTCTTGGAACTTCATTTAGGATAACCGGCTTGGACAGCCCAAGTGAATCTTCTGAATTAGCTTTATTGCTAAGAGCGGGAGCATTAGCCGCACCAATGCGTTTTGTTGAAGAACGAACTGTAGGACCAAGCTTAGGAGCAGATAATATACAAGCAGGTATATTTTCCATGGAATTAGGGATGGCGTTAGTTCTATTATTTATTCTCTTTTATTACAGAGTTTTTGGAATTGCGGCAAGTTTGGCATTGTCTTTCAATATAGTGTTGTTGGTAGCCATAATGTCTATACTCTCAGCTACTTTAACTTTGCCTGGTATTGCGGGAATAGTTTTGACTGTCGGTATGGCGGTGGATGCTAATGTATTAATTTTTTCAAGAATCAGAGAGGAATTAAAAAGAGGTCGGAAACCTTTAGATGCAATTGATGCTGGTTATAACAGAGCATTTTTAACCATTTGGGATGCCAACGTTACAACTTTAATAGTTGCAGTCATTTTACTTTCTTATGGCTCTGGTCCCGTTAAAGGTTTTGCGATTACTCTATCCATAGGAATTATTACCTCTATGTTTACCTCTATTATGGGAACTAGGGCCTTTGTTAATTTAATTTACGGCTCGAAGAAAGATTTAACGAGGTTATCTATATGAGTTTCAATATAGATTTCCTTGCATGGAGAAAGTTGGCTTTAATAGTATCGTCAATATTCTTAGTAGTATCAATTTCTTCTTTATTTATAAAAGAATTGAATTGGGGATTAGATTTTACCGGAGGCACGCTTGTTGAATTAAGCTATCCCAATGGAGCTGAGATAGATTCAATACGTGACACTTTAAGATCAGAAGGTTTTGAGGGCGCGCAAGTTGCTAATTTTGGTTCAAATAAAGAAGTTCTAATTAAATTACCAGGAACAATAAGTGATAGCTTAGGTTCTGAGATTATTTCTTTACTCAAAAAACAGAATGTAAATGAAGATATTGATTTAAGAAGAATTGAATATGTCGGACCTCAAATCGGTAGTGAATTAAGAGATGATGGCGGCACTGCAATGTTGATTGCTTTAGCGTTTATGATGCTATACATAGCCTTTAGATTCCAATCTAGATTTGCTGGAGCGGCCGTTATTGCACTGATGCATGATGTAATTATTGTTGTAGGTATTTTCTCTTTATTACAAATAGACTTTGATCTCACTGTTTTAGCTGCCTTGCTAGCGGTCATAGGTTATTCGCTGAATGACACTATAGTAGTATCTGATCGCATAAGAGAAAATATCCGAGCAATTAACTCAGAAGACGTAAATAAAATCATCAATACTTCATTAAATCAAACCTTAGGAAGAACCATAGTTACATCGATGACAACTTTGCTGGTTCTATTTTCTTTATATTTATTAGGAGGAGAATTAATAAAGAATTTTGCTTTGGCTTTAATTTTTGGAGTCATAATAGGAACTTATTCCTCTATCTATATTGCCGCTAATGCTTTAATTATGATGGGCCTTTCAAAAGATCATTTAAAGGAAGAAGAGCCCGAAAATTCAGATATCAATAATCTTCCTTAGGCTTCTTCAATAGTTACAAAAGGCTTAATAGATTGCAACATGGGCTTAAAGCATTTACTGGTAGAACAAATTATATTATCTCCATCTATGTAATCCGGATTTCCTAAATAATCACTCACAAGACCACCTGCTTCTTGGACCAAGAGTCCTCCTGCTGCTATATCCCACATGCCAAGACCACTGCCCCAGAATCCATCTAGTCTTCCTGCTGCCACATTTGCCATATCTAAAGCTGCTGAACCGGTTCTTCTGATGGTCAATCCATTTGAGTAAAGAGATCTGAAGGTTGACATATTGTCGTGTCTAATTTTTCCAGTATCAGTGTCATGGGATGAGTTGCTTAATAGTGATCCTGGTAAACCTTTTAACTTACTTACCCTTATTCTTCTATCATTTAAGTAAGCACCTCTTCCAAGGCTTGCAGTAAATTCATCTTGTCTAGCAACATCAATAACCAAGGCATGAAGAGTCCTGCCTTTTTCAATGTAAGCAATTGAAATAGCGTAATATGGAAAACCATGAATGTAATTGGTAGTGCCATCTAAAGGATCTATTACCCACATAGATTCTACATCTTTACCAGATCCTTCAATTCTTCCTACTTCTTCCGATACATAGGTATGTTTGGGGTAAATAGACTTTAATGAATCAATAATTATTGATTCAACTCTTTTGTCTAATTGAGTTACATAATTTGAAGGGCCTTTCTCTTTTATTTCTAGTTGATCTAATCTATAAGCAAAGCTAAGTAATTCTTTACATCCAGCTCTGGCTGCCTCTAAGGCTATGTTTACTTTAGGTTCCATATTTTTTATTAAGTGGCGCGCATCCTACCATATACAACACCTTCCCCTGTTAGAATATATTTATGACAAGTAAAAATATTTCCTTAATGGATTATTCAAACTTTATAAAAGTTGTCCTTGTTGGCACGACGCATCCTGGGAATATAGGTGCTGCAGCCAGGGCAATTAAAACAATGGGACTCAGTAAATTAGATTTAGTTTGCCCTAAAGAATTTCCAAGTAATGAAGCTACTTATAGATCTAAAGCAGCAAAAGATATCCTTGAGAAGGCATCAATTCATGAAACACTCTTTGAATCAGTAAAAGGTTGTGAAATGGTAATAGGAACCAGTGCCAGGAATAGGAAAGTTCCATGGCCGGTCTTGAATCCTAAAAATGCTTCAAAAGAGATAAATACGGCAGTTAAAAATAACTCTAAAGTGGCTATTGTTTTTGGAAGGGAGGATAGAGGGTTAACCAATGAAGAACTGGGCCTTTGCAACTTACATATTCATATACCTACTAACGAAGACTACTCTTCACTAAATCTTGCTCAAGCTGTTCAAATAGTTACTTACGAAATAAGAATGAACTTTTTAGAATTAGAAAGTTTAAAGAATGATCAAGAGTGGGACGTTGAACTTGCTTCTGCTGAACAAACTGAAAGGCTCATAGAGCATATGGATGAATTAATGAAAGAAGTAGAATTCTATGACACAGAAAATCCTAGAAAACTATTAATAAGAGTAAGAAGATTTTTTAAGCGATCTGGGATTGATGTCATGGAAACTAATATATTTAGAGGCTTATTTTCAACCATTCAAAAGAAACTAAATAAGTGATTCGCTTGAGTGTGTATTACTAAAGTAATACACTAATAAAAGGGAGAATCACTTAATGCAGTGGACAAACGATCAGCCTATCTATCAACAGGTTAGAGACCATGTGGTTTCTTTAATCATAGATGACGTATTGAAGTCAGGCGATCCTATACCTTCAGTAAGACAAATGGCTGTTGAAGGAGGAGTTAATCCACTAACGGTTTCAAAGGCTTACCAAGAACTAGTTGACCTAAATATTGTCGAAAAAAGAAGAGGGCTAGGTATGTTCATTACTGATTCTGCTAAAAAGGAGTTGGTAAAACTAGAAAGAAATAAATTCATGAAGGGCGATTGGCCGGCTTTATTAAAAAAAGCAGATCAATTAGGTATAGACTTACTGGAGCTGATTAATAAATCTTAAAACAATGGAAAGAGAATTCGCTGTAAAAGCCAAAGGTGTAATTAAAAGTTATGACAATAGCCATGCTTTAGATGGCATTGATCTGGAAGTTCGATCAGGCCAAGTCCTAGGTCTTATAGGTCCCAATGGTGCGGGAAAATCTACCTTCCTTCAAGCCGTCTTAGGATTATTAAATACTGAAGGAGAGCTTGAAGTGTTGGGCCTTGATCCAAGAAAAGAAAGACATAAACTCTTACAAAAAGTATGTTCAATCACGGATGTAGCAGTTTTACCGAAATGGATGACTGTAGAGCAAGTCTTACAATACGTAGATGGTGTTCACCCTAGATTCAGTTTAGAAAAGGCCAAGAGCATTCTTTCTAAAACTGATATAAAAAATCATTCTAAAATAAAAACTCTTTCAAGGGGCTTAGTGGTGCAATTGCATTTGTCAATTGTAATGGCCATAGATGCTGAGCTACTAGTTCTTGATGAACCTACTCTAGGTTTAGATTTGGTTTATCGAAAGGAATTTTACTCTCAACTGATTGAAGACTATTACGATGGCAATAAAACAATACTGATTAGTACGCACCAAGTTGAAGAAATAGAAGGCGTATTATCTGATGCAATATTTATGAATCAAGGAAGGATTGTTATGAAAGACTCCATTGATGCCATTAATGAGAGATTTCTAGAACTAAGACCAAACCAGGAATCCTTAGAGAGAGCCAGATCCCTCAACCCCATGCATATCAGAACAGAGTTGGGCAGAGAAGTATTTTTATTTGAAGGAACTGAAATAGATAAACTCAATGGGCTAGGTGAAGTCAGGCCTCCATTCATAGCGGACCTTTTTATGGCAATCATGGATAAAACTAAATCAGAGGTTCAAGAATGAACATTCTAGCCGCGCTTATAAGAAGAGAGCTACAAGAGCACAAAGTAGGCTTCATTTATGCTCCTTTTATTGTTACTTGTGTTCTTTCATTAGTAATTATTTCAGTTTATTTTGGATTGACCGATATACAAACAGCTGAATTTAACTTCACCACAAAGATTTATGAAAATGAACAAGCTCTAGAATGGATGGCCACAGCAGATATTAGGCAAATAACTGCTGTCATGAGATCGGGTTTAGTTGTTCTTGCATTACCTATTTTGTTAACTATAGCCTTTGCTATTCTTGCCTTTAATTTAAGCACCTTTGCTGATGAGAGGAAGGACAGAACTTTAATATTTTGGAGATCTTTACCTGTTTCAGATCTGACTACTGTTATGTCCAAAATACTTTTGGTGACTCTGATCTTACCTTTAATCGTTTTGCCAAATATAATTTTATTGCACCTAATATCTTTACTTAGTGCATCAATATTTTTTGCTACCAATGACATCGTTCCCTTTGGCTGGGTATGGAGTGCTTATTCATTTACGGATTGGTTTCGCATTATCTTTAGTCTTTGGGCTCAATCATTGTGGTCTTTGCCTTTAACTGCTTGGCTAATGTTTGCTGGAGCTTTTGCTAAGAGGCCTATTATGGGGGCTCTTGTGCCTATAGCAGTGGTAGTTGTTCTTGAAGGCATTGTTCTTAAGACCAATTACATTTTTACATTTATTGAAGACAGATTAGGATTTTGGACAAGAGCTAGCAGCTTTCCTAAACAATCCGAAGAGCTAAGGGTCGTTGACGTTTCAGATATCTATCTAATGATCTCGACTCAAGATTTCTGGATAGGCATGGCTTTAAGTACTTTCTTAATTGCTGGTATCGTCTATTTTAGATCTAGAAATAACGATTACTCATCTGAATAGAATATACAATTTGACCAAAGGCTTTAGCCTCCATACAATGCATTTTTTTTGGCCCGTTCGTCTAGTGGTTAGGACATCTGGTTTTCATCCAGGCAACAGGAGTTCGATTCTCCTACGGGCTACCACCTCCTTTTGGAGGTTTCTTAAGAATCACCTTTCTTTGTTGTTGGTATGAAGTAATATTCTTAATACATGGGGGAAAATTATGAATTTGAATCATCTCGAAGAAGCAGGGGAAAACTACTTTCAACATTTTTTTAGAGCTTTTCTATTGTCATTTAATCTCTTGATTATGTCCGTTGTATGTTTAGTGCATTCTTTATTGCCCTTTGTGTTTACTTCTTACGTAAGTGATAAGATTAAAGAAATAAATTCGCATATTGATCAATTAAAGAAATAAGGAAGTTTAGATTTTATGAGTTTTTTTGATGCTGTTGCTTCTGCTTTTAGGAGATATTTTGATTTTTCTGGTAGATCTTCGAGATCAGAGTTCTGGTGGTTTTTCCTTTTTTGTATCTTGTTATATATGCTGGCTTTTAGCTTAACGGTCAATGATTTGGGTCAGCCTGATGAATCCAATCCAGAAGTCTTTTTAACTAAAGCCTTAACTTCTTGGTTTGGCATAGCTGTCATTGTTACTTTGATACCTAGTATCTCGGTTTCCGTTAGAAGATTTCATGATATAAATATGTCCGGTTGGTGGTACGTAGCTTTACAAATAGCGCCCTCTATATTGGCTCAGTTTATGTTTATTTTTAGTTTTATTTCTTTTATTGCCTTATTTGCATATTTATATTTCATGTGTGCAGAAGGTGGAGGAGACAATCAATACGGTGCTAACCCACTAGGAAATAAAGATCAGTCTTAGTTTATAGGGGAAAGTATTTCTTCAGCCATTTTTACCCAATAAGTTGCTCCTATGGGTAAGATCTCATCATTAAAGTCGTAACCAGGGTTATGCACCATACAAGAACCTTCGCCATCACCATTTCCAATCCATATATAACTACCTGGTTTTTCTTGGAGCATGTAGGCAAAATCTTCCGATCCCATTCCTGGCGTGGGAGATAAGTTGACCCTTTCCTCACCAACAACCTCTTGAGCTACTTTTCCAGCAATTTCAGCTTCTTCTTCTGAATTAATAGTTGCAGGATATCTGTGTTCAAATTCAAACTCATAGGTTGCCCCATAAGCCTCACAGATACTTTTAGTTATTTGGTGCATTTGATCTTCTAATTGTTTTTGAATTTTTGGAGAAAAACATCTTGTGCATCCTTTAATTTCAATATCATTAGGAATTACATTATAAGCATCCCCTGCATGAAATTGAGTAACACTTAATACAGCTGGTTCTTGAGGATCTATGTACCTACTTACTATAGATTGATAAGCATCAATAATTTTGGTGCCTATAATTATTGGATCGATTGTCATTTGAGGCATGGCAGCGTGCCCACCTTTGCCGATGATTTTTACATTAAATACATCAAAAGCTGCCATTATTGGACCCGGTTTAATCGCGAAAGAGGCAACTGGCATTCCTGGTATGTTATGCATTCCGTAGACTGACTCAACAGGGTATTTATCGAAAAGACCATCATCAATCATGGCCTTGCCACCACCTTCATTTTCTTCAGCGGGTTGAAAGATAAAATTCACCGTTCCATCAAAATTACCATGTTCCGCTAAATACTTCGCAGCTCCTAAGAGCATAACTGTATGCCCATCATGACCGCATGCGTGCATTTTTCCAGGGTTCTTGGATTTGTGTTCAAAGTCATTTGCTTCATTTATTAAAAGGGCATCTAAATCAGCTCTTAACCCAATAGATCTATTACCAGTGCCTTTTTTTAAGGTTCCAACAACACCTGTCCCGGCAATACCAGTCTCTACTTCTAAACCAAAGCTTTCTAATTTTTCAGCAACTATTTGGGCTGTTCGATGTTCTTCAAATGCAATTTCTGGATGAGCATGAATATCTCTCCTCCAAGTTTGCATATCTTCTTGAAGGTCTTCTAGTTCTTTTATTGTATTCATAAATATAATTTATATTCAGTGAAGGATTAGGGCAAGGTTATCTTGTAATAATATATAATTCTCAGCTTTTAAAGTTGTGGGAAATATATGGATATTGGGATGAAAGAAGTTCGAGAAGAAATAGACTTAATCGACAGGGAATTAGTTTTACTATTAGCTAGAAGGCAGAAATGCATAGAAATGGCAGCTGTAGTAAAAAATGACAAAAACCTAATTATAGACAAGGAAAGAATAGAAGAAGTTATTGATAAAGTAACTCAGTTTGGCATTTCATGCGGTTTAAATAAAGAAATCTCAGAGCCCCTATGGAGAAAGCTTATTGAATTAAGCATAGAGCATGAATTTAAAGAATTAGAGAATCTAAAACCGTAACTTATCCTAATTAGAATATTTCTCTATAAAGCTTAGAGATTCCTTAATCATTTGATTTCTGGGCAAAGGCCAATGACCCGAATCATAAAATATTAACTTTTTATCTTCTTGAGGGGTACCAGTAGAATTAAAAAAGGTTGTTGCTGCCAACTTAGGAACTAAATAATCCTGCTCCCCATTTAACATTAAGTATGGAGTCTTAATTCTAGGCATATGGTTTATACCATCCGACATAGGTGGGTAGTTTGGAAACACTCCACCTACATATAATATTGCAGCATTATATCTATCTTCGAAGATAAGGTTATGAGTATTAAACAATGCTCCATAACTCATTCCTAGATAAAAGATATTTTTGTCATCAAATTCCTTTCTAGAAGAAACATAGTCTAATGCTTTGCTTGTATCACTTACCCAGTATCTAAATAAATCTCTAAATCGCCTTAAAGTCTCTTGAGGAGAGGATGCTCTTGGAGGCATTCTATTAAGAGAGCCCTTCCACGCGGGCCAAATGATCGTTTTTCCACTTTTTACAAGGAAATCAAGACCAAACTCACCTGGGCTCACTTCATCTATATCTGGAGGAGTGGTGTAGTAATTTGCTCCTGGATGGATTATTACAGGTGCCGAAGGTCCAAAATTATTTTTTGGTCTAAAAATAAGAATATCCATAACTTCATCATTGTAGCCAACGTCTATTTGAATTCTTTCTTTGATCCAAAGAGGATGAGAGTCTTGAGTGTAAATTGTTTTAGCATTCAAAGGAGCAGAACTCACTTCAAAATTTCTTGAATAAACATTGAATACTTCATCATTCATAGGTTTGTAAAAACTTGGATCTTTAGTTGCTTGAGTAACTATTGGATCTCCAAAAGGATTTAAATCTCTAGGATTGAGCAATCTTGCAGTTCGAAATCCATTGATATTTGATCTATCCATCCTCGGTTGAGGGGATGTTTGAGTTGCAAGATACTGAGGCTCATTATAGGCTCCTCCTAAAGTTAAACCTCTTCCTCCAAAAATATTCCATACCCATTCTCTTGCGTTACCAGCCATATCAAATGTGCCATGACCACCTTCTCCTTGGCCAACTTCGCTTAATTTATTTTGTGAAAAATTACTTGCTCTTAATAGACTGGGAGAAATTGGGGAACCTATCTCTGCAGCTGGATAAGCAGCTTTAGCCCAATGATACATTGGCGGTAGAATATTGCCTTTATAGCGTGCATATGCAAGGGCCTCATACCAACTTATACCTGTTACCGGGAGGTTATCTTGTCCTTCTAGAAAAGTACCTACTTCCCAGGTAGAAGGTCCTGTTAGGCCGGTGGTATCAACCATAGACGATTTAGCTTCTTCCCATGTTAAAGATACGCCGTCTTTAATGAAATCCATGTCTACCCAATATTGAGGATTATTGTAACCACCTGCATCCATAAATTTCTTGTAATTTGCATTAGTCACTTCATATTTATCAATATAAAAAGAGTGAAGATAAACAGGGTCTATAGAAATGCCAGTTAATGCCGGAATAAAATTTCCTCCTTGTATATAAATCATCCCTTCTGGAACCGAGTTCTCTGTTTGTAAATCAATTGGATCGAGAGACCAATCAACATTGAAAGGCAAGTTCTCTAATCTAATACTAGGATTAGAAACAGTTAAAACCTTAGGCTTAAGACCTTCTTTTTCCAATTTTAATTGAATAACTCCCCTAGGCATTCTTACCGGCTTTAAAGGTGAAGTTCCCAGAAGCCTCCATTCTTCATTGCCTTCATAAGCACGCCACGATATAAAAACACCTCTTTGCTTAATATTAATCGTAGATAAAGCACTTATCTCATCATCGTTTTCAGAATATTTAGAAAAGAATGGAGCGAATGAATTTATTTTATTGGAAGTTAGCCAAGCTTTAACATTATTGTCTTCTGAAAGATGTTTCTCAATTTGGGGCATCATGAAATTATTTACCCATACGTAGCTACCGGTTCCATACCCTGTAAATAATAAAAAGAAACTAATAACTAAAATATTCAATGTACTGTATCTTGAAGAAGCTGCCCAAGCTGTTAATGCAATAAAAGGCAAAACAACAAAGAATCCTAGAATGATGTTTTGCATAAACTCTTGACCAAAACCAAAAGAATTACTAACAAGACTAGCTACTTGCACTGTTATAAATGCAATGATCGCGTAACCAGAAATCACCTTAAAAACTGTGCTTTCCTTTAATTTATTAATAATGCTATTAGATTCATTACTCATAACCTTCTCCAAATCTAGATATCTAGAAGTAATATTCATTCAAACCGAAAGAAAAGTAAAATATCTTTTATAAAAGGTTTTCATTTAAACTTAGAATTTATCAAAGTAAATAGGAGTTAGGTATGCAGCAAACATTCATTGGAGGCAAGAAAAGAGAAGATTTTTCTGAATTTGAAGAGCTATTTAAAGGAGTTGAGTCTTTTATGGGCTACGTTCCTAATGCACACTTAACTATGGCTGAAAAACCTGAACTTTTATTAGCTTTTTCTAATCTAGCAATGACTATTTTTCAATCGGATGGAATCAACATGGAAACTAAACAATTGATAGCTTTAGCTTCAAGCCTGTCTTCAGGATGTAAATATTGCCAAGCTCACACCTCACACGGAGCTGAGAGGGCAGGTACAAAAGAAGAGAAAATAGCGGAGATATTAAATTATTCTGACAGTGAGCATTATTCAGATGAAGAAAGAGCTGTCTTGGATTTAGCTTTTGCATCAGGAAGAGCGCCTAATGAATCGAATGCAGCGCATTTCAATGAACTAAAAAAGTATTTCTCAGATGACCAAATAATAGATATAGTTTCAGTCATATCTATGTTTGGATTTTTGAATAGATGGAATGATACCTTAGGAACAAAGCTTGAAGATGTCCCTAAGGATTTTGTAGAAGAGAAACTTAAACCTTTAGGGTGGGCTTGAGAAAGGGAGAATAATTATGGAAATACCTTATGAAAAAACAATGGTTGAGATTTTTCGATGGAGAGTCGATAGGTCTGGAAATGATATAGCTCATAAGTTTGAAGAAAAAGAGACTACCTTTAATGAATTAAATTCTTTTTCCAACAAAGTTGCACAAGGCCTCATTAAAGAAGGGTGCCAACCTGATTCTCGAGTTGCTTATTTAGGTAAAAATTCAGATATCTTTTTTGAGTTCATGTACGGAACGTTTAAATCAAGAACAGTTACAGTAGGAGTTAATTGGAGATTGGCCCCACCAGAAGTTGCTTTCATCTTAAATGATTCTAGTAGTGAGATTTTATTTGTAGGACCAGAATTCTTTGGACTTATTGAAGAAATTAAAGATGAAATACCTTCAGTAAAAAAAATCATTACCGTGGGCGGTAATCACGAGGAATGGGAAGATTATACTCAATGGAGAGATTCTCATGCTGATGAAGACCCCATGCTTGAAAGTAATGGAGATGATGACGTCATACAACTTTATACTTCTGGAACAACTGGTCATCCCAAAGGCGTGCAGCTGACTAACGATAACTTTAGTGCTTGCTTCATTGTTAATGAGGAAGCCATGTACAGAGATATGGATGAAGGAGGAGTAAACCTTGTCTGTATGCCTATATTCCATGTAGCTGGCACAAATATGGGAATAGCAGGGATGGTAACTGGAGCAAAAAGTATTATCATTCCAGAAGTTGATCCCGGTCTCATTCTTAAGCTTATAGAGCAAGAAAAGATACAACATACAATTTTTGTTCCAGCGGTTATATTATTTCTAATACAGCATCCTGATTCAGCTAGTACTGATTTTTCTTCTTTAGAAACGGTGATCTATGGAGCTTCTCCAATCACTGATGATACTTTGCTGAAAGCGATGGAATTAATGGATTGTAATTTTTGGCAAGTTTATGGCTTAACTGAAACTAATGGTGCAATTACATTCCTTTATCCAGAAGATCATGATGTTTCTAGAGGCAAACTTAGATCTTGTGGAAAAGCTGCTATGGGCGTTGGTCTAAGAGTTGTAGATTCGGAAGATAACGACGTTCCTATTGGCGAAGTTGGAGAGGTCATTATCAAATCTGATTTGAACATGAAAGGTTACTGGAACAGGCCTGAAGCAACAGCTGAAGCTATTAAAGATGGTTGGTTTTATTCAGGAGATGTAGGATATTTTGATGATGAAGGTTTTTTATATATTCATGACAGAGTAAAAGATATGATTGTTTCGGGTGGAGAAAATATTTATCCAGCAGAAGTTGAGAATGCATTACTCAGTCATCCAAATATCGCTGATGCTGCAGTTATTGGGATACCTGATGACAAATGGGGAGAAGCCACTAAAGCGTTTATAGTTCAAGTAGAAGGTGAACCATTAGCTGAAGATGATGTTATCTCCTACGTAAGAACCCAGATAGCTGGTTATAAATGTCCTAAGACTGTGGAGCATATTAAAGAACTACCTAGAAACCCTTCTGGAAAAATACTTAGAAAAGATCTAAGGGCGCCTTATTGGGAAGGAAAAGAAAGAAATGTATCCTAGTAACTATGAGTAAATTTTCTCCAGATAATTTTGAATCAAAAAGTCTGCCTTTTGAAGTTAATAGATTAAGTCCAACTATTGGAGGAGAAATCTTAGGTATAGACCTATCTAAGCCTTTAACAAGTGAAGAAAAAGATCTAATTTATGAAGCTTTGTTGGTTTATAAGGTTATTTTTTTTAGGGATCAGGACTTAACAACTGAGGAACATTTAGATTTCTCTAATAATTTTGGTGAGCTTGAGGTTCATCCTTTTGCACCCCACAAAGAAGATTTTCCTGAAGTATTAAAAATTACTCATAACAAAAAAAGTCGAGGCAGAGAAAATACTTGGCATTCAGATGTAACGTGGAGAGAGAAACCTTCTCTTGGATCTGTTCTAAGAATGATAGAAAAACCAGATCATGGAGGAGATACTTTATTTGCAGATATGTATGCAGCCTATGATGATTTGAATGATGATATTAAAGATACATTAGAGGGAGCTATAGCTGTACACGATTTTGCAGGATTTAGAGATAGATTGATTAAAGAAGGTAAGTCTCAAGAAGAAATAGAAGCTTTTAATGAAAAGTACCCTATGCCTGAGCACCCTGTAATCAGGACTCATCCAGATACTAAGAAAAAAGTAATTTATGTAAATAGAGCGTTCACTCAATACATTAAAGGATGGAAAAAACAAGATTCTGATGCAATGTTAGAATTTCTATACTCTAGAGCTTCCATTCCTGAATATCAGTGCAGATTTAGTTGGGAAAATAACTCGATTGCCTTTTGGGACAATAGAGCGTGTCAGCATTATGCTAATTCTGATTATTGGCCCAATGTAAGAAAAGTTGAAAGGGTGACAATAATTGGAGACAGACCTTACTAGTCTTTAAAAACTCATCAAAATGGAAAAAAGTGCAGTTATAGACTGGTCTTTAATCATAGCTATTGGCATAGCTTGGGGTTCTTCATTTATGTTTATAAAAATTTCTGCTCCAGCGGTTGGACCTATGACTTTAGTTTTTTATAGACTATTTATCGCTTCTCTCATTCTTGCTCCAATATTTATAAGAAAAAAATATTTGCAGAATATAAAAGAAGACCTTGTCCCTATACTTTTTTTATCTTTTATTAACGCAGCCATTCCTTTTTATTTATTCTCAAATGCTGCGCTCGAGGTTAATGCAGGAACAATGTCTGTTCTAAATGGAACAACCCCTTTATTCGCCTTTATTATCGCAACTCTTTGGCTCAAATTGAGTTCTAATTGGATTCAATTGACCGGAATCTTTATTGGTATGGTTGGTCTTTTTATATTTGTAGGTTATGAATCAATAGAGTTTTCTCTTTTAGCAATTATCTTTTGTTTGATAGCTTCTTTTTTATATGGTTTCAGTTCAAATTTCATTTTTAAAACCAAGGAAATAGAGCCAACCTATCTAGCTTCCATAACACTATTAATCGCAACATTAATTACTTTTCCTTTTATATTCCTCGAAAATGGAATTGATTTAAACCAACCAAATGAGGTTCTCTTGAGTGTTGGCTTGTTAGGTTTCTTATGTACCGGGATGGCTTACATGGGTTATGTAATTCTAATTAAAAGAGTAGGCCCTATTAAAGCTTCTACTGTTGTTCTTATTGTTCCTGTAACGGGAATGTTGTGGGCAAACATCTTCTTAGATGAAATTATTACATTAACCATGATTTCAGGCTGTGTTCTTATTCTAATTGGAGTTGGGTTAGTTAATTTTTTTAAGAACGAAGAAACTTAGTTAAGTAGACGACACTATGATCGTCATAATCTTTTGAGCCAACCTCTTCAAAACCAAAGCCTGCATGAAATGCAAGTGAAGGTTCATTTTTGGGCACAGTATTCACTTCACAAGTTATATTTAGACCAAGCTCCTCTCCCAGTTCTATAACTTTATTGTAGATTAGTTTACCTAAGCCTTTTCTTTGATGCTTTTCTTGGATTGCAATACGATCTACGTACAAGAAAGGTGTATCCTGTTTATTAAAGAAATCGTAATTTAAAGACTCATACTGTTGATTTTCTCTCATGAGAATTATGAAACCAGCGATTTCTAAACCCCTAACAATTATTAAATGACTGCTCCACTCAATTAATTGTTTTAATCTTTCAATAGATTCAATATCGCTTACTTCAGGGATATTTTCTTGATTAATTGTCCTAATCGCTTCTAAATCTTCAGAGGCGTAAGGGTTTTGAAGGATTTCTAAATTGTACAATTAATTTATTTCTAACCCTTCTAAACTATCTTTAGATCTCCATTTCTTCATAAGAGAGAAAAATTCTATTGGACCACCGCCATACGTATTATTTTGAGGAGTTTGGTTTATCTTACCTTCATTATTGTAATACCCTGGCGTACAGTTTTCTTGGAAATCTGCAGTTAGCCTCGCTTTCTCTATAATAGTTTGTATCCATTGCTCTTCTGCTTCTTGAGAAGCTTCAACTCTCGTTGCACCTTTATCGATAATTTTTTCAAGAATGTAAGCAAGGTGGATGCTTTGCTCATCCAAAGAGTAAGTGTAGGTGGCAGTGAACCCTGATTGTGCAGGTCCAAAAAAGAAAGCATTAGGAAATCCTCTGCTATGCATTCCGTGAAAAGTAGCTAAACCATTTTGCCATTTTTGAGTAACTGTTTTGCCGTCTACACCATGAATTTGGTAACCAGCTCTCCTGCTATACTCTGTTCCTACTTCAAAACCAGTAGCAAATATGATGCAATCAACCTCATATTCTTTGCCATTAAAAACTATTCCTTTTTCTGAAATTTCTTCAAGGCCTTTTCCGTCAGTATCAATTAATTCAACATTTGGTCTATTGAAAGTATCCAAGTACTCATCATGGAAACATGGCCTTTTGCAGAATTGATTGTAATAAGGCTTTAAAGATTCAGCTGTTTTTTCATCTTTAACAACTTCTTGAGCTCTAGCTCTTACTTGTTCCATTTTTTGAAAGTCAGCCATTTGCATAGCATTGCGAATATCCATTGCCTCCATGGCTTTATCTGTCATATATGATTTAAAGCCTTTTTTGTACATTTCTGAAGAGAAGATTGATGTTGCGGCCCAACTAGCCATCTGCATCTTAGATGGTGCCTTTTCTCTCAAGCTTCCGAAGAGTAATCTAAATGCTTCTGTCCATCCATCAGCTACTAAATCTTCTTTTACTCTTCCGCCCGTTAGAAGGGTTTCAAAGTTTTTTCTTCTCTCATCATGCCAACCTTCTTTTTGGGTTGAAATCCAATCTGGATCGGTTGGTTGATTATTCCTTACATCAATAGAAGAGGGGGTTCTTTGAAAAACATATAATTGTTCTGCACCTGCTCCTAGGTGTGGAACACATTGAACGGCTGTTGCTCCTGTTCCGATGATAGCAATTCTCTTATCTTTTAGATTATCTAAATTTCCATGTGAATCTCCACCCGTATAATCGTAGTCCCACCTACTGGTATGGAAAGTGTGACCTTTAAAATCATTAATTCCTTTGATTGCGGGTAGTTTAGGTCTATTTAATGGCCCATTTGAATGAACGACGTACCTTGCTTTAATTTCATCTTTTAAGTTAGTTTTTACCAACCATCTCTTTGTGTCTTCATTCCAAACAGTAGACGTTACTTCTGTCTGTAAACAAGCATTTTCGTATAGGTTAAATTTTTCACAAATGATCTTACAGTATTCAAGGGTTTCTGGAGCATTGGTGTATTTTTGTTTTGGAACAAAACCTGTTTCTTCAAGAAGCGGGAAGTAAATATAAGACTCAATATCGCAAGATGCCCCTGGATACCTATTCCAATACCAAGTTCCTCCAAAATCTGCACCTTTTTCTATGATCTTAAAGTTGTCGATTCCCTTCTCTCTAAGTCTTGCAGCAGCGAGCATTCCTCCAAAGCCTCCGCCTATGATTACAACATCTACTTCATCAGTTAAAGGATCTCTTACTATTTTTTCTTCTACGTAAGGGTCTTCTACAAAATAAGAAAACTCTCCAGAGACCTCTTGATATTGCTCATTACCATCTTGCCTTAACCTTTTATCGCGTTCTGCCCTGTACTTCTTTCTCAGAGCATCAGGATCAAAATCATATTGATTTAGTTCTGCTGACATTTGTTCTCCCCATTTTGTTTAAAATACTAATTTAATTCTAATTAAAGATCATCAAAAATTACAGCTAAGAAATTACATCTACCTTATAGAGCAATAAGGTTCATGAACTCCATTCTGGACTTTTGATTATCTCTAAAAACACCAAGCATTCTACTTGTAACAGTACTAGTACCTTTTTTTGATACACCCCGACTACTCATGCATTGATGTTCGGCATCAATTACTACCGCCACCCCTTTAGGTTTTAGAACATCATTAATTGTGTCAGCTATTTGGGCCGTCATTGTTTCTTGAGTTTGTAGTCTTTTAGCGTATAGATCTACAACCCTAGCTAATTTACTTAAACCCACAACTCTTTTATCAGGTAAATACGCGACATGGGCTTTACCCAGTATAGGGACCATATGGTGTTCGCAATGTGATTCCAACAGAATATCTTTAACAAGTACGATCTCATCGTAACCTTCAATTTCTTCAAAAACTTTAGAAAGAATTTCTGTTGGGTTTTGACCATATCCTTCATAAAACTCTTCATATGATTTAACCACTCTTTTTGGCGTTTCAATGAGTCCTTCTCTCTTTGGGTCATCTCCTGCCCAAGAAATTAAGGTTCTAACTGCATCTTCTGCTTCTTTCCTAGTGGGTTTAGATGTAGGATTTTTTGTATTCATAATTTACCTCTTGCAATAATTATACATTAAGGTAATTAAATATTTATTAGTGTGGATTTCTTGATTTACTAGTTATAAATTATCCCTCCAAATATAAGAGGAAAAAAATGAGTGAATTTGAAACCCCAAACTTTTCTGTAGATTTATCTAATCAAGTAGCTTTAGTAACGGGAGCTTCTTCTGGTCTAGGTTACAGATTTTCAAAAGTTCTAGCTAAATGCGGAGCAAAAGTGGCTTTATCAGCTAGGAGACTGGAAAAGCTGGAAAGCTTAGCTAAAGAGATTAAGGCGGATGGTGGAGAGTGTATGGTTGTACCTATAGATATGGTAGATAGAGATAGTATTCGCGCAGCAGTTAAAAAAGTAGAAGAAGATTTGGGTACCATTAATACCCTTATCAATAACGCAGGTATGGTTGATGCTCAATGGGCAATTAAACAAAGTGATGAATTAATTGATGGCGTTATAGATACTAACCTTGTAGGTCCGTACTTATTATCAAATGAGGTAGCAAGAAAGCTAATAGAAAAAAAAGAACCTGGAAGGATGGTTAACATTTCATCTTTAGCTGCATTTAACACCACACCGAATTCTGCTGCAGTCCTGTACTCAACGACCAAATCGGCAATTGTAAGAATGACAGAAGCCCTTTCAGTGGAGTGGGCTAAGCACCATATTAATGTGAACGCTATAGCTCCGGGTATGTTTTCTTCTGAGATGCTGGATGGAATGCTTGAGAGGATAGGGGATGTGAGTCAAACTCTTCCAAGGAAGAGAATATGCACTCCAGAGCAAATGGATTCAACATTACTTTTTTTAGTATCTCCATCTTCAGAGTGTGTAACTGGCACCTGCATAAAGATAGACGACGGGCAAACTTCTAGGTAAATAAAATGACCGCTAAAGGCAATCTTTATACTAGTTATAAAGAAGGTTTCAGTAAGAATCTGGAAGGTCAATTCCTTTATGATGGTAAAGGAACAGAAATTACCTATAAAGAGTTAGACTCTGAAACTGCTAAGTTAGCCAATGGGTTGAAAGAACTTGGATTGTCTGAAGGTGATCGTGTCACCGTGCAATTAGATAAATGCATTGAAATGCTCTACTTATATCTAGCTTGTGTTAGATCTAATATTATTTTTCACCCACTTAATCCAGCCTATAAAGAAAAGGAATTAAGTTATTTCTTAGACGATGCTAAACCTTCGTTATTTATTACTAATGAAGAAACTATTTCGAGCATTAGTGATTTAAACCTAGGGCATAGTATCGATCATTTATTTTTTTTGAATTCAGATGGAAGCGGCAATTTTTTAGACATTCCTACTTCGGAAGATAACTTTATTACAGTTGATTGCTCAGAAGATGACATTGCTGCCTTACTTTATTCTTCTGGAACTACGGGCAAGCCTAAGGGGATTATG
>CACAIY010000021.1 GCA_902532675.1 uncultured SAR86 cluster bacterium | reverse complement strand
CAAGAGTGGCAACACCGCAACCGCTAGAACAATTATTCCCATTCCTCCTAACCATTGAAGTAATTGTCTATAGAAAAGCAAAGACCTTGCCATTTCATCTAATCCAACAAAAACAGTAGCTCCCGTTGTTGTTAAACCAGAAATAGACTCAAATAGGGCGTCTATGTAGCTAACTTCTTCTAAATTAGCTAAAAAGAATGGAATTGATCCAAAAAGAGCCAATACTGTCCAGAAAAAAACAGTTATTATGAATCCATCTTTTGTCCTTAGGTCCCCTTTTCTTTTTTTGGGCAAGAAATACATTAGAAAGCCTATAAAGAAAGTACAAAATCCTGTATAAATAAAGTTATATACATAGTCTTCTTCGCCAAAAAAATATGCTAAAAACCCAGGTATTATTTGAGCAATACTAAAAAACATTAAAAGTGTTCCTAGTATTTTTATGGTGTAGGGTAGGGGCATTCTACTTTTATTTAGGGGCGAAGGTTTCTTTTACTTGTTTTATTGCGCTTTTGTCTGTTAAAAAGAGTATAACGTGGTCGTTCTCCCTTAAATGGACGTGATCATGAGCGATCTTCCCTTTATCATCTCTTATAAGCGCTCCTATTGTCACACCCTCTGGTAAACTAATTTCACCAAGCTCCTTCCCTATATTGCTTTTTTTTCCTGATTTAGACTCTTGTGCTATGGCTTCAATTGCTTCAGCAGCTCCATTTCTAAGTGAGTGAACCCTTACTACGTCCTTCCCTTCTATTTCTGCTAAGAAAGTCCCTATGGTTATTTGCGAAGGCGCAATAGCAATATCAATACCCTTTGTTTGAACTAAATCTACGTATGCTGGATTGTTTATCAAGGCCACTGTTTTATGGGCCCCCATTTCTTTGGCCAAAAGACAGGACATAACATTGGCTTCATCATCATTTGTTACTGCAGCAAACACATCTGTATTTTCTACATTTTCATCGTGTAATAGATTTTTGTCACATACGTTACCTTCAAGCACAATAGAATTTTCTAACTTCTCAGATAATCTTTTGGCTCTTTCGTGACTAGATTCTATTATTTTTACCCTGTGATTATTTTCAATTCTTTTGGCAAGACGGGCACCTATTTTTCCACCGCCCGCAATTATTATATTTTTGTAAGGCTCTTCTTTTTTCCTCATTTCGTTAACTACCTTTGAGGCCTCACCCTTTTTAGATATAAAAAAGACTTCATCGTTTGCTTCAATGATTGTTGAGCCTAATGGGATTATAGATTCACCCTTTCTAAATATTGCTGCTACCCTGGAATCAATTTTTGGCATATGCTTTTTCAGGTCTCCTATTTCATGACCTATCATTGGCCCACCTTCAACCGCCCTTACAGCTACTAGATTCAGCTTTCCTTGTCCAAATTCCATGACCTGCAAGGAGCCTGGTATCTCTATTAGGCCTTGAATATGTTCTGTAATTAACTGTTCCGGGCTAATGTGTATGTCTACTGGTATTTCACCAGAATCCATGGCCTCTTTAGTCTTGCCTTTGAGATAAGAGATTTCCCTAACCCTAGCAATTGTTTTGATAGATTTATTAAGAACCTTTGCAATCATGCAAGAGACTATATTTGTTTCGTCACTTCCGGTAACGGCCACCACCATATCAGCTTCTTGTATTCCAGCATTAACTAGAATGTTGGGGTATGAGGCTCCGCCTATGAGAGTTTTAATATCTGCCTCTTCTTCAAGCCTGTGCAGTTCAGAAGAACTCTGGTCAACAACAACAAGGTCATTTTCTTGAGACAAAAGAGAAGCAAGCGTGCTCCCCACAGCCCCGGCCCCCAAAATAACTATTTTCACAAGCTTTTAATAAGACACTTTAAATTTAGGACGGATTATAGTCCTATTTTTGCTTTAGAAAATACTTATTGGACATTGCTGCTAAATTTATCTTCTTGTTCAATTAAAGAGCGATACCCTCTTATAAACTCTTCCGATTGAATAGCGCTTTTGCCTTCCATTTGAACTGTATCAATTATAATTGCTGTTTCTTGACTGCAGCCAACTAATAATTTTCCATCTTCTGAAATTTCTATCTTCCCGGGGTCAAGATTTGAAGTATTTTTAGCGGGCGAACTTTTGTAAATTTTTATCCTTTTATTTCCTAAGAATGTAAAAGCCCCGTATTTTGGGTTCAGTGATCTTATTTTTTGGTCAATTTCATTAGACAAACAATTCCAATCTATTTTTTGAAAATCAGAATCAATTTTCGGTGCGAACGTTGCTTTAGAATTTTCTTGAGGTGTTTCTTTTAATCCTCCTCTCTCAAATTTTTCTAAAAAATTTAAAAGGTTTTTTTTGCTTAGTTCTATAAATTTATTTTCTAGCGTACCCAAGTCGTCTTCTTTTTCAATTTTACATTTATGGATCTCTAAGGTTGGCCCCTCATCAAGGCCTTCGGTCATTCGCATGTAGCTAATCCCAGACTCATTGTCTCCAGAATATATAGAGTATTCCATTGGCGCCGCCCCCCGCCATCTTGGAAGAATGGAGGCATGAACATTGATAGACCCCTTTTCAGCAATATCTAATACTTTTTTAGGTATTAAAAGCCCATAGGCAACGACGAGTAAAAGGTCAGGTTTTAAGGACTCTAAAGATCTTACAATGCTTTCGTCTTTCAAGGAGTAAGGTTGTAAAATCTCGATACCATTATTAATGCCAATTTCTTTTACCGGAGAAGGTATAACCTTTTTTCCTCGTCCCGAGCCCCTGTCTGGTTGAGTCAAAATACACTTAATTTCGTGTTTGCTATCCACTAACAACTTTAAATGATCGGCAGCAAACCGAGGTGTACCAGCAAAAACAATGTTCATTGTTATTTAGATGCCTTTTGTTTAATCATTTTTTTTCTAATCATCTCTCTTTTTAAGTTTGAAAGATAGTCAACCATCATCTTCCCTTCTAAGTGGTCCATCTCATGTTGTATAACAACCGAGAGCACATCTTCAGCAATTAAGGTAAATTCTTTTCCATCGATACCAAGCGCCTTTATTTCTACTGAAGTCGGCCTTTCAAGCTCTTCAAAGATTCCTGGAACAGACAGACATCCCTCAGAATAGGATTTATTTTCATTATTAATGATTTTATGGATTGTTGGGTTAATTAGAATCAGAGGATCGTTCTTCTCATTACTTACGTCCACAACAATAACTCGTTTATGCACGTCCACTTGTGTAGCAGCCAGTCCAATACCATCGCCATCGTACATAGTTTCTAACATGTCTTTAGATAGTTTGACTATAGAATCGTCCACCTCTTTTACAGGCTCAGCCACTGTTCTTAATTTTGGGTCTGGAAATATTAATATTTTTAAAGTGGCCATGATTTAATTTTCATTATATTAGTATACAATTTTGCTTTTGGAGAAAATTGTGAGTGTAACTGTTTCAATAATTATAGGTTCCGAATCAGACTTAGAGTTGGCTAACAAATGTGCCGACACTTTAAACTCTTTGTCTATAACTAACTCAATACAGGTTCTATCAGCTCACAGGACTCCGGGCTTGCTTGAGAGCCACGTAAGGGAGTGTGAGACTGGAGGCACAAAAGTATTCATTGCCATGGCAGGTTTGGCTGCACACTTAGCAGGCGCTGTTGCTTCAAAAACAGTGCTGCCTGTAATAGGAGTTCCTGGAGATGGTGGTCCGTTAAGTGGAATGGATGCTCTACTATCAACGGTGCAAATGCCCAAAGGTATTCCAGTAGCAACTGTTGCCATAGGCTCAGCAGGTGCAATTAACTCAGCTTATCTTGCTGCGCAGATCTTAGGAATAGAATCGGAAGAAGTAAGAAACGCTTTGCTTAAAGTTAGAGAAGAGGGCGTAGAAACGATCAAGAAATCCAACCAAAAGCTGGCCAGTTCTTAAATAACAAATGGACTCTCTGGGTTCAGTAGTAAGCTCTTTAAAGAAAGGAGAAGTGGTAGCTTACCCCACAGAAGGGGTTTGGGGTTTAGGATGTGACCCATCAGACGACCAAGCAATTATAAAGCTATTAAATTTAAAGGGCCGATCTGAAAGTAAAGGTTTGATTTTAATTGGGTCAAGTTTAGAACAGTTTTCAGAATTTATTGAAGTAGAGAAGTACAAAGACAAACTCCTTGAAAAGTGGCCTGGCCATCACACATGGCTTGTTCCCCCTAAACAAGAAATAAGTAAGCTTATAATTGGAAATAATGAAAAGATTGCATTGAGACTTAGTACTCACAAACAGGTTATTGAGTTATGTGAAGAATTCAAAGGGGTTATTACTTCTTCATCAGCTAATAAGGAAAACTCCCCCACCCTAGAATCACCTGAAGAAATTAAAGACGTTTTCCCTAACATAAAAGTTCTAACAGGTGAGTTAGGCAGGCAAAGCCAACCCTCTAAGATTCAAGATCTCCTTACAGGCGAACTAATTAGAGGTTAAAATTATTGTAATGAAGAAATTTGCAGTCATAGGCAGTCCTATAAGTCATTCGCTGTCACCCCAAATACACTCTTTATTCGCTGAACAAGCTCAAATTGAAATTAGCTATGAGGCAATTGAGATTATAGAAAGCGATTTTAACTCAAAGGTAAATCAACTATTTGAGGATGGCTATTCAGGGCTTAATGTAACTTTGCCATTAAAAGAAATTGCCTTTCATTATGCAGATAAAAAATCAGAAGAGGCTCTGCTTGCTGAATCAGTTAACACCCTTTTCCTTAAAGACTCTTCTGTATGCGGTGAAACCACAGATGGCCAGGGCCTTCTGTTGGATTTACAGTCCAAAGAAATAGAGTTAAAAGGTTCGAATGTTGTCATTTTAGGAGCCGGGGGCTCTGCTAGAGCAGTTATACCAAGCCTTTTATCAAGTAATTTAAATAGTCTTTATATAGCAAATAGGACATCTAAAAAGGCTGTAGACATTGTAAACATTCATAAACAAAACAATCCTGAAATAAATCAAATAGAAATGGATGAATCGATCAATTTTGAAATAGATTTAGTGGTTAATTCCACTTCTGCCGGCACACTGGGTGAGGAGCTGGTGTTACCTGAAGGAATTTTCGGTACGAAAACAAAATCTTATGATTTGTCCTACTCAGAAGAGATAACGCCATTTAATTTAATAGCAAAAAAAAGAGGTATTAAAGAGACTTATGATGGCCTTGGAATGCTAATTCATCAAGCGGCTTTAAGCTTTGAAACTTGGAATAAATTTAAGCCAAGCACAAAAGATATTGAGCAAAAAATAAGGCCTTTATAAAAAATAAAATATCCCCATATAGTAGTTAAGATTAGCAGTTAAACTCTGTTGTCGGAGTAGTTCGAATAGTTTAAAATACAGCCGCTTTTCCAGTGCCCGCCCAACATAATTAAATAAAGTTTAATGGCTTACATAACAAAATTAGTAACAAAGTTGGTTTTAGCAATGTCTTCTGCCCTTTCTGCTGTAGTTTATTCTGCTGAAAGTTCAGATTACAACATGCCCGTCGGAGTAACCGAGGTAAGCTCAAGCATCTTTAACTTACATATGCTTATCTTTTGGATTTGCGTAGTTATAGGGGTCATTGTATTTTCTATTATGTTTTGGTCTCTATGGAAATATAGAAAATCAAAAGGAGCGGTGGCTGCAGATTTTGATGATCATTTCTGGCTCGAAGTAGGATGGACTGTGGCAGCAACTTTGGTTCTAGTCTGGATGGCTGTTCCCTCTACCCAAGTTATGGTAGAAGCTTATGACGATGCTGAGGGAGAAATTAATATTATGGTTACGGGCCATCAATGGAAGTGGCATTATCAATATCTAGAAGATGATGTAGGTTTTTTCAGCAATCTATCTACAAGTCAGGAACAGATTGATGGAGCAATGCCAAAAGGCGAGTTTTACTTAAGAGAAGTTGATGAGCCATTAGTAATTCCAGTTAATACGAGAGTTAGGTTTCTTATAACTGGGAATGATGTCATTCATTCATGGTGGGTTCCCGATTTTGCTGTTAAACAAGATGCAGTTCCAGGATTTATCAATACGGCTTGGACTAACGTTCCTGAACCGGGAATATTCAGAGGAGCTTGTACGGAGCTTTGTGGTATAAAACATGCTTTTATGCCAGTAGTTGTAAGAGCAGTTGAACAAGAAGAATTTGATGCTTTCATAGCAGAGAAGGTGGCTCTTGCAGAAGCTGAAAGGATGCTCACATCAAAGGTATGGACAAAAGAAGAATTGATGGAACGAGGAGAAAGTTTTTATATGACAAATTGCGTTGCCTGCCACCAAGCTAATGGAAAAGGCATACCCCCAGTTTTTCCTGCCCTAGAAGGCAGTCAAATAGCTCTTAATGATAGTGACAAACACATAGAGATATTAATGGAGGGAGTTCAGGGCTCAGCAATGGCAGCTTTTGGAAATATGTATAGCGAAGTAGATATAGCTGCAGTTGTGACCTATACAAGGCAGGCTTGGTCGAATGGCGAAAACGGAGATGGAGTAATTGTCACTCCCAAAGATATTGTTGAATATAAAAATAGAGTAGATTTATAAAACGGATAAGATAAATGAGCACAATAGTAGAAACACATGATCATGATGGACACCACGGACCAGCAAAAGGTTTGTCTCGATGGCTTTTCACCACAAACCACAAAGATATAGGCACTCTATATTTATGGTTTAGCTTTATCATGCTATTTATCGGCGGCGGAATGGCGATGGTCATTCGAGCTGAGCTTTTTCAACCAGGTTTGCAGATAGTTCAGCCTGAATTCTTTAATCAAATGACAACCAACCACGGATTAATTATGGTTTTCGGGGTAATTATGCCTGCTTTTGTAGGCCTTGCTAACTGGATGTTGCCTATGCAAATTGGAGCACCAGATATGGCCTTGCCAAGACTAAACAACCTTAGTTTCTGGCTTTTGCCTATGGCTTTTGGAATTTTAATATCTACCCTTTTTATGCCTGAAGGCGGACCAAATTTTGGATGGACTTTCTATGCTCCGCTATCAACTACTTATGCTCCTTCTACAGTAAATTTCTTTATATTTTCTGTACATATTATGGGCGTTTCTTCCATTCTTGGTTCAATAAACATAATTACGACTATTTTTAACATGAGGGCTCCTGGCATGACGTTAATGAAAATGCCTTTATTTGTATGGAGCTGGTTAATTACTGCTTATTTACTAATAGCGGTAATGCCTGTTTTGGCCGGAGTTGTAACAATGATGTTAATGGACATCAATTTTGGTACTAGTTTCTTCAATGCTGCAGGCGGCGGAGATCCTGTCTTATTCCAGCACGTTTTTTGGTTTTTTGGCCACCCTGAAGTGTACATCATGATCCTTCCTGCGTTTGGGATTGTTTCTCATATCATTGAAACTTTCTCTAGAAAACCAATCTTTGGCTATTCATCGATGGTGTATGCAATGGCATCAATAGCCATATTGTCTTTCGTGGTATGGGCTCACCACATGTTCACGGTTGGAATGCCTCTTGCAGGAGAACTTTTCTTTATGTATTCAACTATGTTGATAGCTATACCAACAGGAGTAAAAGTGTTTAATTGGGTCGCAACTATGTTCAAAGGTTCGATAACCTTTGAAACACCTATGCTGTTTTCCATTGCGTTTGTGGCTTTGTTTACAATAGGGGGTTTCTCAGGGCTGATGTTGGCCATAGTGCCTGCTGATTTCCAATATCACGACACCTATTTTGTAGTAGCTCACTTTCACTATGTTCTTGTTCCAGGAGCACTGTTTGGAATAATTGCAGGGGCTTATTACTGGTTGCCTAAATGGACGGGCAATATGTACGACGAATTTTTAGGAAAACTTCATTTCTGGCTTACTTTTATCTCAGTAAACGTAACCTTCTTTCCAATGCACTTTGTGGGACTAGCTGGAATGCCAAGAAGATATCCTGACTACGCACTTCAGTTTGCAGATTTTAATGCTTTAATTAGCGTGGGCGCCTTTATGTTTGGGTTAACCCAACTTCTTTTCTTGTTCATTGTTATTAAATCTATAAGAACAGGAAAAAAAGCCAAACCCGAAGTATGGGAAGGTGCAGGAGATCTTGGGCTAGAGTGGACTTTAAGCTCACCTCCTCCTTATCACTCGTTCACTGTTCAACCACAAGTTAAGTAGAAGATGGAAGCTAAGAGAACTGTTAGAAACTTATTCGCCATCGTTGTGGGAATGTTTGCTTTTGGTTGGTTGTTAGTTCCTATTTATGATGTATTTTGTGAAATAACTGGACTAAATGGAAAGGTAACAGGGCCTAGCTTTCTAAGTGAAGAATCTAAAGCCATCACAGAACAAAGAGAGCTTTTAGTTCAGTTTATAACTCACAATAATGAGTCAATGCCGTGGGAATTTGATTCTGAAAAATCCCAAATGAGAGTATTGACAGGAAATCAATATGAGGCAATGTTTGTTTTTCATAACAACACAGATAAGGCTATGATTGGACAGGTTATACCAAGCGTTTCCCCAGGAAGAGGAGCAGAATACTTTCACAAAACAGAATGCTTTTGTTTTGAACGACAAGAATTAGCAGCGGGCGAGAAGATTGAATTACCTGTAAGGTTTATTGTAGATCCAGCGCTTCCTCAGGAAATTGGATCTTTGAGTTTGGGTTATACTCTTTTTGATATAACGGATAAAGTAGAACCCACTAAAGATTTAGCTAAATTATAGAAAGGTAACATTATGTCAGACCAACCTTATTACGTACCCGAGTCTAGTAAATTGCCCTTCGCAATGGCTCTCACCATGTTGGTCTTTATTATTGGAGCTGCTAATACAGTTATAGACTTAGGTACTGACTCAAATTCGTATCTAATACTTGTTCTCTCTTTCGCCATGATGTGGACCACCATGTATTTTTGGTTTAAACAAGTTATCCAAGAAAACCATGCTGGGTTAAATAATCCAATGTTAAAAGACTCTTATGTCTATGGTATGGCATGGTTTATATTTTCAGAAGTTATGTTTTTCTTCGCGTTTTTCTTCGCGTTAGCTTACATAAGGAACTTTGCTGTTCCTTGGCTTGGAGGAGAAGGAGAAAAAGCTATATCTAATATACTGTGGCCAGGTTTTGAAGCCAGTTGGCCCCTAATGATAACCCCTGATCAGGCAGTATTTACTGGACCTGAGAAAGATATGTCTTTGGCCACTGCATATGCCGCTGGAGGTTTAGGTGGAGTTTTGGGTTGGCTGCCTTTATGGAATACAGTTCTCTTATTAACGTCCAGCTTGACGGTTCATATAGCCCATTTAGGGCTTAAAAATGGAAACAGGAAGCAATTCAATCTCTGGCTGGGCATTACTTTAATCCTTGGCTATGCTTTCGTAGTAGTTCAGGGTGTAGAGTATTACGAGGCCTATACGCATTACGGTTTGACCTTAAATACAGGCATATATGGAACTACATTTTTTATGCTGACAGGGTTTCATGGTTTTCATGTTTGTTTAGGAGCAATTATTCTTACAATAATGCTTTTTAGAAGCCTCAAGGGGCATTTTACTGCCGATGATCATTTCGGCTTTGAAGCCGGATCCTGGTATTGGCACTTTGTTGATGTTGTGTGGGTATGCCTGGTAGCGTTTGTATACGTTATGTAATTTAGGTGCCTGGACCTATTTGCCCTGTTAAAAAACCATAGATAAGAGTTATAAAAAGAACTACAGCTATAGAAACCCTGACGCCCAAACTGTGGACTGTTTTTTTAGTCGAGCCCCCATCTTTAATTAGATAGAAGGCACCTCTGAAAAGGCTAATGAGCATAGCCACAATAAGAAATAATATAAAATATTTGATCATTTTTAGAGGCAGGAATTATACACTCGAGTAAGAGAAATAACATGAGAAAATTTAAGCCAGGTAAAGCCATGACAGTTTTTGTTGTATTCTTTTTCCCTGTTCTCTTGGCTTTGGGCGCATGGCAGGTTAATAGAGGGATAGAAAAACAAGAAATTTGGGAAGTACATAATTTTCAAAAATCTCAACCAGTTATCGATGAGTTAGACGCCCTTGGAATGAATAATGGTGAGGCAATTTATAGAAGTGTATTTTTAGAAGGACGATTTGGAGAAGAGACTTATCTTTTAGATAACAGAACGTACAGACAAGAAGCAGGTTATGAAGTGTTTACAATATTTAGGACAGCTGAGAAAAATTCTTATTTAGTTAATCGAGGCTGGGTATCCAAAAATAAAATTGATTTTAAGAATGAAACCAAGGAAAGTAAAAGGACTTCCATAGAAGGAATTTATTCTCCATTCAGAAGATTTGGACTGGATCTTTCCGAGGCAGTGGTAAGTTCTAGCTGGCCTAAAGAAGTACAAGAGCTCGATTTTGATATAGCTTCGTTTGATCTGGGTTTAGATTTAAAGCGAGTGGTGATTCAGCTCTCTGCTGCTTCGGAACATGCTTATGAACCAATTTGGCAACCAGCTGAATTTAATCCTTCAAGGCACTTTGGTTATGCAGTTCAATGGTTTGGTTTAGCATTGGTTCTGATAATTTCATTTATGTATTTTGGATTTAAAAAGGAAGAAGATGACTCTAAGTAAAAAAAATTATGGAAGAATAGTCGCTGCAACGATCTTCCTTACACCAATACTGATATTGTTTTTAAGCACTGCGTTTTATTACAGTGGATATTCCCCCGAAGGCACTGTTAATAAGGGTACTCTGTTGGAAAAACCTATAGAACTTAAAAATTTAAAATTAACGGTAGATTCTGGGCCTCTAGAAAATGAGTTCCCTGGAAAATGGAGTATAGTCCAATTTGTTGACGGAGATTGTACTGAAGAATGCTTTCAAACACTCTACTCTTCTAGGCAGATCAATATAAGACTTGCTAAAGATAGTGGGCGGGTTGCTAGATATTTAATTTCCTTAGATTCGTTGAAGTTATCAGAAGTTTCTTTATTAAAAATAAAGATAGAATACCCCCTCTTACATTTAGGATTAATTGAAAGCAATAACTTGCCTCAAGAAGTTTTAAACAAATTACAGGACTCCCCTTATTTACTGATAGACCCTCTGGGCAATGGAATATTGCTTTATGATTTAAATCTTCCTAGCGGGGAGTTGTTAAAGGACTTAAAAAAATTACTTCAAAACTCAAAAATAGGCTGAGTATGCACAAAGTAAAAACATTCTCTCTGTTATCTGGATTATTAGGATTTGTAGTTGTTGCTCTTGGTGCCTGGACCAGGCTTGCTGATGCTGGGTTGGGTTGTCCTGATTGGCCTGGATGTTACGGCTTTGTAACCATACCAATGAACCCTGAAGAAATAGATTTAGCAAATTCGAAGTTTCCAGATACTCCTTACGAAGTAGCTAAAGCAATACCTGAAGTAGTGCATAGATATTTTGCAGCAGCTTTAGGGTTTTTTATTCTCTGTATGAATATTGTTGTTTACAGGATTAAGGAAGAAGTCCCGTCTTCTATTAAATACTTAACATATTTCTTGCTAGCTTGGGTGATTCTTCAAGGGACATTTGGATACTTAACCGTTAGTTTAAAGTTATTACCCCAAATAGTTACCGGTCATCTAATGTTCGGGTTTTTAACAACTTTACTTATCTGGCTTCTATATTTTAGAGCTAAAGATGGGCTCGATCCCGAACGAAAAAAATGGCTATTCTCAGATAATTCTAAAAAACTTATAAGTATCGGTATGTTCTTAGTTACGGTACAAATATTTTTAGGTGCCTGGACCAGTACAAATTATGCATCTTACTCGTGCACAGACTTCCCTCTGTGCCAAGGTCAGCTTATGCCTGAAGTAGATTTTGAAGAAGGCTTTAATTTCTTTCAAAGTATAGGACCTAATTATTTAGGAGGGCAACTTGATCATGAAGCTAGGTTGGCCATTCATATGTCTCACCGCATTGGGGCATTAATAGTTTCAGTATATCTAATTTTCCTTGCCTATCACTTTGTAGTGAATAGAAAAAATAAAATAGCTTTTGGTGTTTTGGGAATACTAACTTTGCAAGTTTTATTGGGCATCTCAAATATTATTTTTGCTCTTCCTTTATTGGTCGCTGTGGGTCACAATTTAGGTGGGCTATTATTAATAACTTATTTAAGCGTCTTAAGGTTTAGAGAATAGGGCAAATATGCAACAAGTTTTATCCTCTTGGAGAGGCTATTTAGA
This sequence comes from uncultured SAR86 cluster bacterium, assembly GCA_902532675.1. Classification (GTDB taxonomy): domain Bacteria; phylum Pseudomonadota; class Gammaproteobacteria; order Magnimaribacterales; family Magnimaribacteraceae. Next base: position 8,039 of record CACAIY010000021.1, on the reverse strand, counting down.
ATTAACGAAACCTGGCGTACAGGCCCTTCTGTTTGTTTCGTGCATAAGTGGTATGTTAATAGGGTCTGACTTTAGACCTCCTCTAGAAACTTTTTTCTTTGGCTTGCTAGGAATAAGTTTTCTTGCTGCTTCATCGGCAGTAATAAATCACATATTTGATAGCGAAATTGATGCAAAAATGGAAAGAACGTCTTCGAGACCTTTGGTAGTAGGAGACATAAATAACAATCAGGCCATAATTTTTTCCATCTTCCTTTATATTGTCGGTTCTTGGATGATTTTAACTTTTGCCAATGTGCTCACGTGGATTCTCACAACATTAACTTTTTTATTTTATGGTTTCATTTACACAAGGTATTTAAAGTTCATGACCAGTCAAAATATCGTAATAGGTGGATTGGCAGGAGCAATGCCACCATTGCTGGGGTGGACTGCCGTTTCAAATACAATTGAGCCCAATGCGCTTCTGCTTGTTCTCATAGTTATGGTTTGGACACCGCCTCATTTTTGGGCGTTGGCTATTCATAGAATTGACGACTATTCAAAAGCAGATGTGCCTATGTTGCCCGTTCAAAAGGGTGTACCTTTTACAAAACAACATATACTTTTGTATACAGTGCTTCTTTTAGTTTGCACCTTACTGCCTTATGCAACTGAACTGTTTAATGAGATTTACTTAACGTGTGCAATTATTCTTGGGCTAATTTTCCTTTATTATTCCTATAAATTGTTTAAAGACGATACTAATTCACAAGCCATGCCAACTTTTGCCTTTTCGATAGTTTATTTAGGATTACTATTTTCTGCGATGTTGATAGATTTTTATATTTATTTATGAACAAAGGTATAACCTGGACTGTTTTAAGCTGTTTAGCCTTCATGGCGATTGTGCTTTCCTTGTTTATTTCTAGGATGAATACCCCCAGGGAATTGTCTCAAGAAGAATACAAAGATTTAGGGGCTTATTTTATAGATCCGCCAAGGCAGTTATCGGGCTTTAATTTAATTGATGATCAAGGCAATGATTTTTCTTCAGAAGGCTTCAAAGATAAATGGAATATACTCTTTTTTGGGTTTACCTTTTGTCCAGATATTTGCCCTATTACTATGAAACAATTACAAGAGGTTAAAAGCCAGCTAGAGGGTAAAACCTCTAAAGAATTACGAGTTTTCCTCGTTAGCGTTGATCCAGATAGAGACACTCCAGAGAACTTAAGAATCTACTTAGACAATTTTAATAAGGAGTTCATTGGATTAACTGGGGGAATAGATCAAATTTATAAATTTTCTACGCAAGTTAACGCGCCTTTTTTTCCTGTCGTAAATAGTCAAGAAGATAATTACACAGTAGATCACTCTGGAAGCTTAGTTTTGATAAACCCAGAAGCTAAATATTCAGGTTTTTTTAGAGCACCTCATTCTGCTGACAAGCTTTCAAAAGCTCTTGCATCTCTACTAAGATAGTATATATTTGCCAGACTTTATGATGACAAAACAAAATAAGCTAGCCCTGTTGCTCAGTCTTTTCTTTGCAATAGGTGTATCGGCTGACCCTATTTTCCATGCCTGGGAAGGGGAAGAGGATCATCATTCTGAATATGAAGTAGTAGAGTGTCAGTTTTGTGAAAGTGAACAGTCAGAAGCACTTGAACAATATGAACTCCAAATATCTGAACTAGTTTCGGATAACTATACAAGCCTAAAAGGATCATTCGTATCCTCATTTCAAATAGGCTTCAGCGCTAGAGCGCCACCCTTATCTTAATTTTTTAAGAAAACAAATTTAATAAAAAGGAGAAAATCATGAAATTAAAATTTCATGTGTTCGTTTTGACGAGCATAATATTTACGCAATTAACAATTGCACAAAAAGTGTTTGGTGCTGAAGAAGTAGAAGAGGTTGTGGTAACAGCTTCTTTTGTTGATCAGAACTTAAGCGATTTAGACAACCCAATACATGTATTGGATGGCGAAGATTTAGAGACTTCCGCAACAACTAGTCTTGGAGAGGCAATAGACTCTCTCACTGGCGTCTCAATAGCAGATTATGGTTCTGCGATAGGTCAGCAAATAATCAGAGGAATGTCTGGCAGTCGAGTGAAGGTCTTAAATAATGGTTTGGTAACCAGAGATGTTTCTTTCTTGGGGCCAGATCATATGAATGAAGTGGACTTGAATAATATTGAACAAATTGAGATTGTTCGTGGTCCTGCATCTTTGTTGTATTCAAATGGAGCTATCGGTGGAATAGTTAACGTAGTTGATACTACCATTGCTAGAGAAGACTTTGAGGAAGATAAATTGGTAGTAGGTGCTGAAACACAATCCGTCAATGATGGAGATACCCAAAACTTTCATTATGAAAATAACATAGGTGGTATTAATTTAAGCCTATCTTTTAAAGACAGCGAATTCGGTGTTTATGATGTACCTAATGGCGCTGTTATTCATGAAGAAGAGCACCATGATGAAGATCATGATGAAGAGCATGGTGAAGAAGAGCACGAAGATGAGCATGAAGAGAATTTAGGTTATATAGCTAATTCAGACCTTGAATCAGAAGCCTCTAGAATAGGATTATCCACAACAGGTGATTGGGGTTATGTTGGTGTTTCTTTTAGCAACATCGAAAGCTTATATGGCATACCTTTTCATGGAGAAGGACATGAAGGACATGGCGATGAACATGGAGATGAACATGGAGATGAACATGGAGATGAGCATGGAGATGAAGAAGAGCATGAAGGAGAAAGAATTTTCTCTACCACAGATTCTGAAAGATTAGATTTGCGAGGCTCTTTCAACTTTAATAATTCTTTAGTTCAGTCTGTGGATTATTATTTTCGTGACAGTGATTATGCATTAACCGAGCAACACGCAGAGGAAGAAGAGCATCATGATGAAGAACACGGCGAAGAAGAGCATGAAGATGAACATGAAGGCCATGGGCATGATGAAGGCCCAACTCTATTTACTAATGAAGCTCAGGAAGCAGGGTTTATAGTTGACCTGTCTCAAGATACTTTTTCACAAAAATTTGTCGTTAATATGACTGATGAAGATTCTGCGATCATAGGGCATGAAGCTTTTATGAATCCTGCTCAGAATGAAGAGACCACTATGGGTTACTATTTAAGTACAGATATAGCATCTTTCCACTTAGATTTCGGTATACGACATGACCGAATCAATAAAAAAGGTTCCGTAAGTCATATGCACGAAGAAGAGCATGACGAAGAAGAGCATCATGATGATGAAGATCATGAAGATGAGCATCATGAAGACGAGCATCATGAGGAAGAAATGGAAACCGACTATTTTGATATGGACCATGACACTACTAGCTTTGCTTTAAGTATAGGAAAAGATCTTAGTGATGAGATTCACTTTAGTTTTGGTTTAGTAAATATGGAAAGAGCACCTTCAGTTGTAGAACTGTTTATGAATGGACCGCATCTTGCAACTGGAAAATATGAAGTGGGAAATACCAGTTTAGATATCGAAAAGTCTAAAAACGTTGATATGACTCTGAGTTTTGAAGGCGATTCAACCTATGCGTTCGCATCCTTTTATAAAAACGATGTAGATAACTACATATATTTATTGGACGAGACTGAAGAAGAGCATGAAGAGCATGAAGAAGGTTATGACGATCACGGAGGTCTAACTCTGGCAAATTACCTGCAGCAAGATGCTGAATTCCAAGGTTTTGAATTTGAGTTCGGTAAAACGTTTGAATTAGGATCAGGTGAGTTGCTTTTATCTTTTGGTAGGGACTCTGTTTCTGCTAAATTCTCAGACGGAACAAACATACCTAGAATAAACCCAGCGAGAAATATTTATACAATTGCTTATTCTGAAGAAGATTTAAATCTTAAGTTAAGCTTGAAAGATGTTGATGAGCAGAAAGACGTTGGAATAAATGAGACTGCTACAGGCGGGTACCAAATGCTTGATCTAAAGTTAGCTAAGACTTTTGATGTAGGCGCTGAAAGTGAGATTTTAGTTTCATTATTTGGTAATAACTTGCTTGATAAGGCTGCCAGAAATCACTCTTCCTTTGTGAAGAATGAAGTTCCTCTACCAGGCAGAAACTACGGAGTAAAATTCAGTTATAAGTTTTAGGTTATAGCTGGCATACCTAACTCAGGTTAGGTAAGTATTGCTATACCCCATATGCATTACTGGAAATAGGGGCTGGGAAAGGATTTCTAGCCCCTTTTTTTTATTTATTACCTTTGATGGCAAAATAGGAGCCGACCAGTATCAAGAATAACTGTTCACTGGCGAACAAAACTGACCCTCTTTCTCCAAAGAATATCCCCCAATTTGAATGGGCTATTATCATTGCCCAAATCATAATAAAAAGAACTGCTCCACCCGACAATCTTGTAATTAAGTGTCCAGCCTGCTCGGCTCTACTGGCTATTAAACCGCCTAGAATAATTCCTATGCCTGCCAACATTTCTCCCCAAGCAACCATATGAGCCATTGCTCCGGCTGCAGGGACGCCTTTTGATGCAAGCCATCCTATGAAACCCTCACCTATAGGCATCTTTCCGTAACCGTGCAAGAAAAATGAAATTCCTAAGCCTATTCTCAAGAGCCATTCAGCTAATCCAGAAATAGGTCTTGCTATGTTATCCAGTACTTCGTTAATTTTATCCATGTTTTACCCCATTGCTTCTAATAATTCTAATAATAAGTTTATAACATCAAGATAGATAGAAAAACCTATATTAAATGCTGTGTTCCAGTCGTTTATGCCGTTTGCGGAAGCTTGTTCTAGTCTGTAAAAATCAAATAACAAATAGAATATAAAAATAATAGAACCAAAAAACCCCATTATTCTTTTAGAAACGGATGTGAAATTTATGAATATATTAAGAAGGTTCCAAATTACTAAGATAAACAACGGGATGATAAGAATATAGCCCAAAGAGGAAAAATCTATGCCACTATAAATTCCAATTATTGCGGTCAAGAAGGTTATAAAGACAGTAAGTTTTAAAATTCTTAAACCATCATTTTCATCCATTCCAATCATAATCGCTCCAAGAATCGGTCCAAAACATATGCTGGCAACAGAGAGCACAATCATTTTAATGAAAATAGAAAAATCAGATGTAGAAATAAAAACTGTGGCGAGGAGAGCAATAAACCAGATCGCGGATAAGCTAAAAAGTAACTTCCTCAAGGGAGGTCTTTTATATTGCATCTCTATTTCAAGATCTTTCTTGCGTTTTTTATAAGCCGATTTGTCTTTGTAATAAAGGGCATTTAATTCCGCTTCTTCTTTTTGGGCCCATTTATCGTATTCTTCTTCCTCTGCTGAAAATAAATCGAGCTCCCCGTTTTTGTTGTATCGTTTCTCAAAAACAGCACCAAAAAAAGGTTCACCAGCTAACGCCGCCTCTCTAGCTCCTTGAATAAAGTGATAGCAGATTCCAAATACTAGAGACAGTTGGCTCCCAAAAACAACAAAGGTTTTAAAGAATAAAGAAGTTTCCATGCTTACTAAGAAGCATATATGAATTTAATATTAAAAGAAGTGTTAAATTAATTAACTAAAGTTTCGTCGTGACAGGAGCAATCTAACTCTTTACAGGCTTGATGGTTTTTAAAGTGAGCATATACAACCAGGAAAGAGCCTATTAGGGTTAAAGTTTGTTCTCCAAACTCTCCCAAAAATGATTCGCCTAGAGCAACCGCTAGTATTAATACAAAAAGACCAAAAATACCTACTCCCAAAAAGTAAGCTGTTTTATGGTTCATGAAACCTGAGATTAATGCATAAAGACTAACAGGCACTGCTAAAAACAATATTAAGTAGTGCACAGACTCATTATCAAAAGAGAATGCAAACAGGCCTGATGTTAAGAGGATAAAAGTAGGACTAAAGAAACAATGAATGGCACAGGCAGATGACAATGTCATTGCAATCTTGTCGCTCATTAATTGTGTTCTAAAAATGATATTTCTCTTATTCTGGTTAAATTGGGCCGTGTATATTAATGGTTTAAAAAAAAAGTGTAAATATAGCCTTATATTTTTTAATTTCTTAGGTATCAATTATGTCAAAAACTCTAATGGAGGGAGCGTTTTCACACAAACTTGCTATGGTCTCCAAAGTTCCATCCTCCGTTCTGAATTTTAAATATTTATCGTAATGTTCTTTTGATTCCCAAGTCTCATTAAAAACCCAGCTATTTCCGTCTTCCGTGTTATAAACCAAATCAATGTGCTTGCAACCAGCGAAATCACGAGTTACTTTAAAAGCTTCTCTGCAGATTTCAGTAAATCCATCTTTCTCACCATCCTTTAATTGTCCTTCTACAAAAACATTTACAGTCATAAGAATTTCTCCTTTTATTTTTTCCTTAGTCTAATCGAATTGGGTGTAACTTCAACTAGCTCATCATCTTCTATAAATTCAAGAGCCTGTTCTAGAGTATGCTCTACATGAGGTGTAAGAATTAAATTTTCATCAGATCCTGCAGCTCTTATATTGGTCAATTGCTTTGCTTTAGTTGGGTTGACCGGAAGATCATTATCTCTGGAATGAAGACCGACAATTTGCCCGTTATAAACCTCAGTACCATGCCCTACAAACATTCTGCCTCTTTCTTGCAAATTAAATAGAGAGTAAGCCAAAGTTTTTCCTGCAGTCATCGACACAAGAACACCGTTTTGTCTTTTAGCCAATTCTCCATCTTTAGCTTTTCCATAATGATCAAAGACGCTTGTCATGATTCCTGTGCCGCTGGTCATCGTTAAAAAGCTAGACCTAAAACCTATCATGCCTCTAGAGGGGGCTATGAATTCTAATTTTATTCGACCCTTGCCATCCGGTTCCATATTTTGAAGATCGGCTTTTCTTGTTCCCATTTCTTCCATAATTGCACCCTGATGTTTATCTTCTACATCTATAACAATTTGTTCAAAGGGTTCATGAATTTCACCATCAACTTCTTTTTGGATAACTTCAGGTTTAGAAACACCAAGCTCATATTCTTCTCGTCTCATATTTTCTATTAAAACTGATAGATGTAGCTCTCCTCTTCCCGACACTTTAAATTTATCAGGTGTATCGCCTTGCTCCACTCTCAAAGCCACATTATGAATAAGCTCTTCTTCTAGTCTTTCTTTCAAGTTTCTTGAAGAAATATATTTGCCTTCTCTGCCCGCAAAAGGAGAGTCATTCACTTGAAAGGTCATATTCACAGTAGGTTCATCAACGCTAAGAGGAGGAAGGGCTTCAACTTTGTCTGGACTGCACAAGGTATCTGATATGTTCAGTTCATCTATACCGGTTACGCAAATAATATCTCCAGCTTGAGCTTCTTGGACTTCTATTCTCTCTAGGCCGTTGTAGCCCATGACTTGTAAGATTTTACCCCTGCGCTCTGTTTTATCAGGCCCAGCGATGATTATTTGTTCATTTGGTTTTACTTTTCCTCTGCTAATTCTTCCAATTCCTATAACTCCAACGTAACTGCTGTAATCTAAAGCACTAATTTGCATTTGAAGAGGGCCCTCATCATTAACTTTAGGAGGTTTAACTTGATCTATGATTAAGTTCATTAAAGGAGACATGTCTTTTGACATTTGATTTTCATCAAGTCCCGCAACTCCGTTTAATGCTGAAGCATATACAACAGGAAAATCCAGCTGATCATCATTGCCACCCAATCTATCGAATAAATCGAAAACTTGATCCAATACCCAGTCAGCTCTTGCTCCAGGCCTATCTATTTTATTGATGACCAATATAGGATTTAGCCCTTGATCAAATGCTTTTTGAGTAACAAATCTAGTCTGTGGCATAGGTCCATCTACCGCATCAACCAGCAATAACACTGAATCAACCATGGAAAGAACTCTTTCTACTTCTCCACCAAAATCTGCGTGACCCGGTGTGTCCACTATGTTTATTCTATGCTCATTCCAAGTAATGGCAGTATTCTTAGCAAGAATGGTTATGCCTCTTTCTTTTTCTTGATCGTCAGAGTCCATGACCCTTTCGGTTTCCATATTTT
>CACAIY010000020.1 GCA_902532675.1 uncultured SAR86 cluster bacterium | reverse complement strand
TTGCAGATAAAGAATTAGTTGATGCTGATGTTGTAATTTCACAACCATTTTGGCCTTATTATTTAACTAGAAAAAGGATTGAAAGTGCTCCTAACTTAAAAATGGCAATTACAGCCGGTATTGGTTCTGATCATGTTGATTTGCAAGCCGCAATGGATAATAAAGTTGATGTTGTTGAGGTGACTTATTGCAACTCTAGATCAGTAGCAGAACATATTGTTATGATGATTTTATCTTTGGTTAGAGATTATCATAATCAACACAGAATAGTGAATGAAGGTGGCTGGCATATCGCTGATGCAGTTAAGAGGTCTTATGATGTAGAAGGCATGCATATAGGTACAATAGCTGCCGGGCGTATAGGGTTTGATATGTTAAGAAAGATGTATCCATTTGATGTGCATTTACATTATTTTGATAAACATAGATTGTCTTCAGATCAAGAAAAAGAACTGAATTTAACTTATCATGATTCAGTTGAATCTCTGGTTGCAGCTTGTGATGTCATAAATATAAGTTGCCCTCTTCACCCCGAAACAGAGCATTTATTTAATGATGAGTTGATTGGCAAATGCAAGCCCGGTGCATATATTATAAATACTGCCAGAGGTAAGATTTGTGACAAAGATGCTATTGTGAGAGCTTTAGAATCAGGACAGTTAAGTGGTTATGCAGGGGATGTTTGGTTCCCTCAGCCTGCACCAAATGATCATGTCTGGAGAACAATGCCGCACCATGGAATGACTCCGCACACATCTGGAACTTCATTATCGGCACAAGCTAGATATGCAGATGGAGTAAGAGAAATATTAGAATGTTTCTTTGATGGCGAACAAATAAGAAATGAATATCTTATTGTTGAAGATGGAGACCTCGCAGGTATGGGTGCCCATTCTTACACCAAAGGAACATCTACAGGTGGTTCAGAAGAAGCAGCTAAGTTTAAAAAATAAAAGGATTTAAAATTAGTAAGAATAGAGATTAATGAAAACACCAGCTGCTGTAGCTTTTGAGGCAGGTAAACCTTTAGAGATATGTGATGTTGATCTTGAAGGTCCTAAAGAAGGTGAAGTACTAGTAGAACTTAAAGCTACAGGTATTTGTCATACAGACGCCTTTACTTTAAGCGGTGATGATCCCGAAGGAGTATTTCCTTCTATTCTTGGTCATGAAGGAGCAGGAATAGTAGTTGAAGTAGGTCCAGGGGTCACAACCCTCAAAGCAGAAGATCATGTAATCCCTCTGTATACAGCCGAATGTGGGGAATGTGAATATTGTCTAAATCCTAAAACTAATCTTTGTCAGGCTGTACGGCAAACTCAAGGTCAAGGATTGATGCCCGATGGAACTAGTCGATTTTCTCTGAATGGCAAACCTTTAATGCATTACATGGGTTGTTCTACTTTTTCAAAATATAGCGTTATACCAGAAATCTCTTTAGCTAAAGTACGTGAAGATGCTCCTTTTGATAAGATCTGCTATATAGGGTGTGGTGTTACCACAGGAATAGGTGCCGTAGTTTTTCAAGCTAAGGTAGAAGTAGGTTCTACCGTTGCTGTATTTGGTCTTGGAGGTATTGGTCTTAATGTCGTTCAGGGCTCTAAAATGGCTGGTGCAAGCAGAATTATTGGTGTTGACATAAATCCAGAAAGAGAAGCATTAGGTTTAAATTTTGGTATGACGGATTTCATTAACCCCACAGAGATCGATAATGTCGTGGATCAAATTATTCAAATGACTGGTGGAGTTGATTATAGCTTCGAATGTATCGGCAATGTGGAAGTGATGCGTCAAGCTCTTGAATGTTGTCATAAGGGCTGGGGAGAGTCTTACATAATCGGTGTAGCAGGTGCAGGTCAAGAAATCTCAACTCGTCCCTTTCAATTGGTAACTGGCCGTTCTTGGAGAGGAACTGCTTTTGGAGGAGCCAGAGGCAGAACTGATGTTCCAAAAATAGTAGATTGGTATATGGATCAGAAAATTAATATTGATGATTTAATTACTCACACCATGAAACTAGAAGATATTAATAAAGCTTTTGATTTAATGCATTCGGGAGAAAGCATTCGATCAGTTGTAATTTATTAGTTCAGAATTTCTTCTTAATAAGTATAATTCTCGAAATTTTATTATGTACAAGACATCGAAAGTGGTTTTTAGTCCACGTGTGAGAAAATCGCCTTACTTTAACTCGACTATAAAATACGGTGTCCAAGCTTTTTCAGTTTATAACCACATGTATATGCCCACTAGCTATGAAGGAACTATAGAAGATTATAATAATCTTTTAAAAGGTGTTCAGTTATGGGATGTGGGAGTCGAGCGTCAAGTTCAAATTAAAGGTCCTGATGCTGAAGCTTTGTCGCAATTCTTAACGCCTAGAAATATCAAAAAATGTTCAAAAGGACAAGCGATGTATGCACCCTTTCTAGACTTCAAGGGGGGATTTATTAATGATCCAGTTATGTTAAAGATTGATGAAGATTGTTATTGGTTTTCTTTAGCTGATGGAGATGCCCTCTTATGGGCTCAGGGTATAGCAGCTGGATATAAATTTGATGTTGATATCCATGAACCCGATGTTTCACCTCTGCAAGTTCAAGGCCCCAATTCAAAAGAATTGATGATTAAGGTTTTTGGAAACTGGGTTAATGATCTGGGTTTTTATAGATTTAAAGAAGTAAATCATGAGGGTATCTCTATGGTTATTGCGAGAATGGGTTACAGCAGAGAACTCTGCTATGAAATTTTCCTTCAAGATCATTCCAAGGGAGATGAGCTGTGGGAAATTCTCTGGCAAGCAGGTCAAGATCTAAACATTAGCGCAGGCACACCGAACATAATTCTAAGACTTGAAGGCGGGATACTTAGCTATTTAGCGGACATTGATAGAACGAATAACCCTTACGAGGTTGGATTAGATTGGATGGTGGATCTAGATCAAGAAGATGACTTTATTGGTAAGGAATCTTTACGTGAAATTTACCATTCAGGGCCTACAAAAAAATTAATGGGAGCTGAGATTCCAGGTGATCCTATAACTGCCTTCAATGAAGAGCGTTGGCCTGTCTTGATTGACGGAAAGAAGATAGGGTCCATGAATGCCTTGGTTTATTCACCAAGATTAGATAAGAATATAGCTTACACAATTCTGAGTATTGAACATGCTAAAAGTGGGAAAGAAATAACTATCTCTTCACCTGAGAAGGAAATCGTAGCAATAACAGTTGATCTCCCGTGGCTTGAGAGAACTTAAATCACTGATCTTTCCAATCAGGCGATCTTTTTTTTATAAATGCATCGATGCCTTCTTTGGCGTCATGCTTTAATAAATTGTCAGTCATTGTCTTAGACGTATATTGATAAGCTTTTGACAAGTCCATTTCTGCTTGAGCATAGAAAGCCTTCTTCCCAGTTGCAACTGTCATAGTTGATTTACTGGCAATCTTTTCTGCCAATCTAACCACCTCTGAGGTTAGTTCATCTTTTGAAACTGCATTATTGATTAATCCTATTTCTTTTGCCTTCTCAGCACTAATAAAGTCACCAGTAAGTAGCATTTCCATTGCATTTTTCTTATTAACATTTCTAGATAAAGCAACCATAGGCGTTGAGCAAAAAAGACCTAGGTTTACACCAGGAGTAGCAAACTTAGATTCATGAGAAGCAATTGCAAGATCACAACTTGCAACTAACTGGCAGCCAGCGGCTGTAGCAACACCATCTACTTCAGCTATAACTGGTTTAGGCGCATTAACTATTAACTGCATTAATGAAGAACAATAATCAAAAAGATTTTTAAAATAACCTTCTCCGTTATCTTCGCTCTTCCTTGCGGCCGTTATTTCCTTTAAATCATGTCCTGAAGAAAATACATTGCCAGTTGCCGCTAAAACTATAACTCTTATGGACTGATCTAAAGACGCCCCTTTTATCTCCTCCATCAACATACTCATCATGCTCTCAGACAAAGGATTCTTTTGATCTGTATTATTCATGATAAGGCGCAAGACGCCCTTATCAGACTTTTCTTTGATTAATATATTTATATTTTCTTCCATGCAAATCTATTAAAAGCTATTTTAAGCTACTAATCTAATATTGTTTTTCTAATTCTATTTTTGGGCATCTATTCATTATTACTTTTATACCAGCATTGATTGCTAATTCGCGTGCTTCTTCATTAATAACACCTAGTTGAGTCCATAGAACTTTTGCTCCAATAAATATTGCTTCTTCGGTTACTCTCATTACAGCATCTTTAGCTCTAAAAACATCAACCATATCTATCTTTTCTGGAACGGAACTTAAATTGGAATAACATAACTGACCCAAGATTAGATTTCCTTGTTCATTGGGATTTATAGGGAATATTTTATAACCATGTTGAATAAGTGATTCCATGACTTTGTAACTATCTCTTTCATTATTCGCACTGGCTCCAACAACAGCGACGGTTTTGACCTCTTGAAGTATTTCTTTTATATATTTTTCAGAATACTCTTCAATCATCTAGAACTTCTTCTAACCAATCAGTAGTTTGTTTAATTCCGCCAATTGGGAAAAAATGGACTTGTTCGATATTTAATGTTGGATCTTTAGATTTATATTCAGATAAATCAGTTAACATCTGCGTTGGTTTGTAGGGTAGCAATAGTTTCGTTAAATCTTTTGCTCTTTTAGTAAGAATTTTCATCGATGCCCCTATCCCACATTCAACTGAAAATTTAAGTAATGTTTGAAGTTTTGCTGGTCCAGCTATCCCTATATGGATAGGAATATCAATTCCATCCTCTTGAATATTTTTTGCCCATTTGTTCACGACATCAGCGTCAAAGCAAAATTGAGTAGCTATTGCCATGTCTGCGTCTGTTCTATTAGAAAATTCTTGCTTCCATGAAAGGGCTTCAGATACATTTTTCATTCCACCATCAGGGTCTATGTCTTTACTTCCTTCGGGATGTCCTGCTATATGGAGTCTTTTAAATCCAGCCTTATCAAATAGCCCAGATTCAATCAATTGCATAGATGAATCATAGTCTCCAACTGGTTTTGTTGAACCTCCTGCTAATAAAAGTGCTTCTTTAACTCCCGCTTCATTCTGATACATAGAAATCCAATCATTTAGCATAGTTTGATTTTGAATTATTCTAGCTGGGATATGAGGCATCACCTTAAAACCCTCTTCATTTATTCTTTTAGCTGTAGCAACCATCGTAGCAATATTCTCTGTTTCTAAATGGGCTATATAAACTCTGGTGTTTATAGGTAAGACTTCCTTAAAAGATTCAATCTTTGCAGCAGAATTTGGAACCACTTCAATAGAGTATCCTGAGATAAAGTCTTTAAAATTAGTACTCATTTTTTCCATCAAAATAAACTACGTTTTTAACTTCCGGTGGCTCCTCTACGCATCTTAGATTTATACTATATGAATCAGGATGTGAACGAGGTTGGTAAAAGCTTTTTATTCCACAATTCTTACAAAACAAATGTTTAGCTTTCTTAGCTCCGAAAGAGTATTCGTTAAGTAAGTTGTCTCCTTCTAAAATCTGGAAATCATTGTGATGAATAAAAAGATGCTCATAGTCGCTCATTTTACATATGGAGCAGTTACATTTCCAAATTTCAACTGAATCATTTGAACTAAATTTATATTTAACCTTTCCACAATGACATCCTCCGAAATACTCTTTCATAGCCTTACAACTCTGTATTGAATATCTACTTAGTTACTTTCTTTAATTCTTTAAAAGTAAAGTATTTCCTTTTTAAAACTTTATTATAAATGATTGCAAAGAGCACAATAAAAGATGCTCCGATAGCAACTGGCATTAATATGAAACTTATACCTTTAGCACCAAGAATAGCGATAATAGGATTTGCTCCAGCAGGCGGATGGACTGTCTTCGTTGCCATCATTAAAAAGATGGCTAATCCAACCGCTAACCCCAAACTAACAAATGAAGAGCCTAGTATCGAGAAAATAAATACTCCAGCAAAAGCAGATAATATATGCCCAAATAATATATTTTTTGGATGTGCTAAAGGACTTTCATGGACTGCCATAACTAAAACCATACTGGCACCAAATGGAGGTATTAACCATAAATTGGTTTCATCGAAAGAGTTAAGAAAAGCTAGCATGGAAATGCATATAAATGCTCCAAGAGCTGAAAGGATATTATTTTTCATAAAAGAGAATTATTTAGAGCGTTATCATATACAAAATAGGCATCCTGCAAATGTCTTTTACCATTTGGTATAAATTCTTCTCTAGCATGTAAAACTCTAAAACTAGCAACTATTAACACTTCTCCACCATCTAACCTAAAAGTTGAACGATACTTGTCTTGATGAACTCTGGCTGAAACATCGTGATAAGCTTTATAAAATTCTTTTAGCCCATTTCTAGTTGGATCAATCATCTGCATTAATTGATTTGAAAACCTAAAACTTTCTATGGATCCGTCTGATGAGCATTTAATAAGAGGAGCCTCAGCATAGGTTTCATTGTTTTCATCAAATTGTCTAAAGGGAACATTAAACTCGCTCAACGTATTAAAAAAACCAGGATTTTCTAGTCTTAAGTCTTCAATGACCTCTAAGCCATCTACAATTATTGAGTTACCTCCTTCACATTCATTTTCAAGCATATGAAGAGCTTGGATGCTTGGCTGAGACTTATAGCTTGCAAAATCATTATGAGGTGGAAGCTCTTTCGAAGTGTGGGCGACGTTATAAACATGCCCGGTAATAGAAACATTATGAATCCTTTCAAATAAAGTTTCATGAATTGGTCCTAATCTTTTAGATAAAAGCTCTAACGAATTTGATTCTTTAGGTGCATTAGTCAAAATAATCGCACCAAAACTAATAAAGGTTCTTAGTGCATCAGTAGAGACATCACTATCGTCTAAAAATTTAGACCAGTCATACTTTTCAGGCACAAAATTACCTATCCATTTCTTTCGCTCTGGATATCTAGCTACGCCACTTTGTTTAATTTTACTTAATGGGATTAGAGATTCATGATCATCCGGCCATATTACTAAGAGGTTTTCATCTTTTACCTCTACATGCTTTGGAGAAATATCTACCGGTACTGTGTGTAAAAGAAACTGTTTCTCTTGAGTTTCTAGAATTCTACATTTATCACATTGACAATTATCTCTTAACCATAAAAATGGTAAATCGTATTGATTTTTAAAACCTGTTGATACTATTACTGAATCTTCTTTAATCTCAATCATAGATGGATACTAAATCTTATTATTGTGGACTTTCTGGTTAAGAATTGGAACCAACTATTCCCTATGTTTATCTACCTCAATAATTATGTTCAATGCAGTCCAAGAAGACTAGAATTAAATTCTATAACTTATGAAACTAATAATCCTACTACTTAGCTCATTTATTCTGTCTATGAATCTTTCTTCGCTTGAAAAACAAAGCGATAAATTAAGAATTCTTGTCTACAACACTCATGGACTTCCAGAGATATTTATAAATGATAATCCAAAAAAACGTTTTCCAATCATAGGTGAAAAAACTCAAGACTATGATATCTCTTTGTTGCAAGAAGACTATTCACATCATGAAGAATTATCATCTGGCTTAGCTAAAGAAAGCATAGCTATTCGTGGTGGGATGGGTAGTCGCTTATTATGTCCTTTCTGTACTGGTTCAGGATTAACTTCTGTATTCAATCTACCTGAAAACTGGACCGTAGAAGTTGAGAATGAAACTTATCAAACTTGTTCCGGTTGGTTGAAAGGTGCAAATGATTGTTTTGCTTATAAAGGCTTTCAAATAATAAAAATTACCCTACCTAGTAATAAAGAATTTTTTATAATCAATACGCACATGGATGCAGGGAGAAGAAATTCAGATAGATCTTCAAGAAAGAAACAATTGGAGCATATTGTCTCAACTATAAGTCAACGGACGACTACAAAAGCTCTTATTGTGGCTGGAGATCTAAATCTCCATTCTAAAAACCCAGAAGACGTAAAACTTTTAAAAAAGTTCAAGAAAGAACTCAAATTAACAGACGCTTTTACAGGACATAAAATCAGTGAAAAGTGGAGTGTCTTGGATTACATTTTATACAGGCCAGGCAACGAGGTAGAGTTTAAAATTATCTCAGTAGGAGAAGACAAATCATTTGTTACAGAAGAAGGACCTCTTAGTGATCATCCTGCACTTTTTATAGAAGTATCAATTTAATTGGTGGAGCTAGGCGGGATCGAACCGCCGACCTCTACCGTGCCACAAATGAGCTCTATCCCTTGTGTCTCCTTGCTAGAGCCACACATTAAAGTTTATAGTGTTGTTAGTTTAGTATATAGATATATTTGAAATTAAAAAAACATAGGTTAATTTTATGAGTAACAGACTAATATATGTAATCAACTGGACTTTACTTGTTTATTTTTTAGGTCTATGGATTCATGGTGCCGGATGTGCTTTAGGTTTAGTTGAATGGGGTACCTTTTGGAGTCAAGAGATAGATAAAAGATTATATTTTGATATGTGCCAATCCAATTTTGGTGACATTCCTTCAAAGTTAAAATTTCCAGAAGTATTTTATCCGTTAGTATTAGTCTTTGGTGTGAACCTAATTAAATGGATTTTAACTGGAAAGCAATTTTGGCAAGGGCCAGGTAGTAAAGAATAGTTTCTCGTGCCCACCTCGTGTCCAAAAGTTAGTGAATTTAAATTAAGAAAGTGGTGGAGCTAGGCGGGATCGAACCGCCGACCTCTACCGTGCCACGGTAGCGCTCTCCCAGCTGAGCTATAGCCCCTTAGGTCTAGATTTTAGTTCACTTTGTAGATTAAACGAATAGCAAAATAGCATAAAAAACAAAATGGATACGACTTATTGGGTTTAAAATATATTTGTGGACGACATAAATAAATATGAAACAGCCCCTTTAATTGAACTGGAAGATTTTAAATGCCCAGAAGGAGAAAAAAGTTTTTTCATTAGAGGCTTTGATAATAAAAAGTTAAGGGTAGCTTTATGGAATATGAATTCTGATAAAGGGACCATCATCTTACAATCCGGTAGAACAGAATTTATTGAGAAATATTATGAAGTGATAGAAGGATTTATTTCAAGAGGTTATTGCGTTGCCGCGATGGATTGGAGAGGTCAAGGCCTTTCGGAAAGAACCTCTAAGAACATAAGGCTTGGTCATATAGATGATTTTGAAGAATACGATAAAGACCTGATAAAAACTCTTGAGCTCTATGAGGGACTTTGTCCGAAGCCTTGGATTGGTTTTGGGCACTCGATGGGCGGATGTTTAATGGCTAGTAATTTTGTTAGCCATGAAAAAAACTTTAAGGCCCTAATTCTTTGTGCCCCGATGCTTTCTATTAGAAGTAGATTCGCTTTAAGAACTATAGTTAGCGTACTTGGATCAATTTCTTCCTTAGGTTTTAAGGATTTTGCTATTAATAAACCAAATTGGAATGAAGAGAAAGGCTGGCTACAAGAAGAGTTTCGAGATAACTTCTTAACCAGCGACCAATATAGATTTGAAAGAGTTTATCGCTTAATTTGTAAAGAACCAGATTTAGGAGTGAAAGGATTAAGTCTAGGTTGGATTTATGAAGCCGTTAAAAGAACCAATAAATTTAAAGAAAATAAATGGGGAGCCAGTGTTGAAAGTCCAATATTGCTGCTAAATGCCACCCAAGATAGATTAGTATCCCCTTCTGGAAACGTTCAAATTTTAAATAGATTCAAAAATAGCAATATTGAGAACATTGATAGTAGACATGAAATCTTCATGGAATCTGATTCAATTAGGAATCAAGCCTGGGAAAAAGTTGACGAGTTTCTTGCGAACCTTTAATTAAAAACTCTTAATCGCAAACTCTATTCGCCCTATAACCTCTTCTTTCCCAAGCAATTCACAAACTTTATCAGTTGATGGAGAATTTAAGGATCCTGTTAAGCAAAGTCTTAAAGGAATGCCTATTTTTGCAAAACCTATTTCCTGGTCATCAACAAAAGCTTTAATTTCTTCTTGGATTGAATCACTCTTCCATTCTGTTAAATTGCTTAAACGTTCGCTCAGTAAGTTCAACAAATTTAAAGTATTCTCTTTAATTGCTTTGATTTTATCTTCTTCTTTAAAGGCTTCTGGCTTGTTATAAAAATACTGTGATTCTGTAGAAAAATCATTTAAAGAATTGCACCTTTCCCTAATTAGTTCAATTACTTTTTTAGAATATTCATCATTCTTTATATGTTCAGATGGAATTAAATCCACTAAATCAGTAAATTCCATCGCATTAAGGTATTCCTTGTTGTACCAAGTTAATTTATCCAAAGAAAAACTAGCGGGAGCTGTGTTTAAATTTCCACTTCTAAAATTTTTTACCAATTCATCAGGTGTAAAAATTTCTTGATCTCCTAAGGACCAACCCAATCTAGCTAAGTAGTTCATAAAAGCTTGGGGAAGAATACCCATGTCACGATATTCTGAAACACCTACAGCTCCATGTCTTTTAGACATTCTTTTTCCATCTTCTCCAAGGATCAGCGGAACATGACCGTAAGTGGGCGGTTCAACTTTAAGTGCTTTAAACACATTGATCTGTTTAAAGGTGTTATTGACATGGTCATCACCTCTAATAATGTGAGAAATTTCAGAATCTATATCATCTACAACAACACAAAAGTTATAAGTAGCGGAACCATCACTTCTTTCAATTATAAAATCCTCTAATTCGTCATTCAAAACCTCAATCTGCCCTTTTACCAAATCATCAAACTTCGTTGTGCCCTTTTCCGGCATTTTAAACCTAACCACCGTGTTTTCATCTCTTGCAAGATTCTCGTCTCTAAATTTTTTGTCCTCCTGAAGATCCTCTCCGCTGCAAACGTATGCCAAGCCTTCTTCAAGAAGTGAATCGATGACTTCTTTATATCGAATGGCATTTTTTGATTGGTATACAACTTCCTCATCAAACTCAATACCTAACCACTCAAAACTACGAATAATTTCCTCGGTATACTCTTCTTTTGATCTTTCTTTATCAGTGTCTTCAATTCTTAATAAGCAATCGCCCTCATAAGACTTTGCGAATAACCAAGCAAATAATGCTGTTCTTGCCCCGCCTATGTGGAGGTAGCCAGTAGGGCTAGGAGCAAATCTTGTTCTTACAGATGATTTACTCATGTTCTAGATTCCAAATCGGCTCTACATCTGTCTCTTCTTTCATTTTAGCTAAATACTCTAAATTCCTAGCCTTCTCTTTAGCCGATACTTTTACGACTTTCAATTTCTTCTTCAACGAAGTTTTTTCTTTTACTTCTTCTAAATTATTCTCATGACTATCGTTTGTAGTGAAATCTAAATCGCTTTGACCTCCAGTCATCGATAGATAAACATCCCCTAATATTTTTGAATCAAGTAAAGCGCCGTGAAGTTCTCGGTCGTATCCATTAATTTCATATCGATTAACTAATGCATCCAGACTATTTCTTTGACCGGGATGTTTTTCTCTGGCTATTTGAAGAGTATCAGTAATTTTAAGAACTTCTTTCTCGATAGAATTTAAATTTTTAGAAACCAACTTTATTTCATTATCTAAAAAACCAATATCAAATTCGGCATTATGTATAAGCAATTCAGAGTCTTTTATAAAACTAATGAAATCTTCATAAATTTCTGAAAACCTAGGTTTATCTAATAAAAATTCAGTAGTAAGACCGTGTACTCTCAAAGCCCCTTCGTCGCTATCTCTATCAGGGTTAATGTACGTGTGATATTCATTACCAGTAAACTTTCTGTTAACTATCTCCACACAACCAATCTCAATGATTCTATGACCAGTCTTAAAATCAAGTCCTGTTGTTTCTGTGTCTAAAATGATCTGTCTACTCATCTACAACTCGTCTATACCTTTGTTTGCTAACAAGTCAGCAATTTCATTTTCTCTATGTCCACTATGTCCCTTGACCCACTTCCATTTAACATTATGGAACTGAGAAAGTTCATCCAAACGCATCCATAAATCTTGATTCTTAACAGGTTTCTTTGCAGCCGTTTTCCAAGCTTTCTTCTTCCAGCCTTCCAGCCACTGTGTAATGCCATCTTTTAAGTAATTTGAATCAGTAGTAATAATAATATTTGAACTTTCAATAATTGACTCGAGACCTTTAATTGCGGCTTCCATCTCCATTCTATTATTTGTTGTATCTCTTTCTCCGCCCCAGAGTGAACTTTCTTCGCCGTCTTTTCTGATTAAGGCCCCCCATCCTCCTAAACCAGGATTTCCTCTACACGCGCCATCAGTAAATATCTCTATTTCTTCCATACAAATATAATTCAATTGTATTACAGTTAGACTAACTATTCTTTCATAGTAAGTGTAAAATCAACATTAAATTATGTTTGAAATATTCCCGATAAGAGCATTATCAGATAACTATGTTTGGACCCTGATTGAAGGAGAACAAGCTATTATTGTTGATCCAGGAGAAGCTAAGCCTGTGCTTGAAACTTTTAATGAACTAAAACTAGATCTTAAGGGCATCATCATTACCCATCATCATTTTGATCACACTGGAGGTATCCAAGAACTCAAAGATCATTTTAATTGTGAAGTTTTCGGTCCTAGTGGAGACCATATAGAAGGTATAAGTTGTCCTTTAAACGATAATGAGGAATTTGACCTCTTAGGTAAAAAGTTTATTGCCCTTTCTACACCTGGCCATACCCTTGATCAATTGGCATATTATTCTGACGAAGCATATTCTGAGCCAATCCTTTTTTGTGGGGACACCTTATTCTCAGCCGGTTGTGGAAGAATTTTTGAAGGCACTCCATTGCAAATGCACGAGTCAATCTCAAGGTTTTCTATTCTTCCTGAGAATACTAAGGTCTATTGTGGTCATGAATATACTCAGTCAAATCTTGCCTTCGCTATTACCGTAGAGCCTGACAATCAATTTATCAAAAATAAAATAGAGGAAGTAAATAAACTTAGAGAGTCAGATAAAGAAACCTTGCCTTCAGATATTGGCTCAGAGTTGAAAATAAATCCTTTTATGAGGTGCGAAGAAAAAACTGTTATAGATGCAGCTACTAATTATTTTGGTAATGAACTTAGAGAGCCTCATGAAGTTTTGGGGGCTATAAGAGACTGGAAAGATAATTTCTAAATGAACAAATATTCGATAGCTTTATCTCTAGCTATTCTCTGTAGTTGTTCAAGCACGGCTATAAGTAAAGAGGTAATTCAACTTGATTCTAAAGCAATTACTGCAGATGCACCTAAGATAGTTGAATCAGAAATCGAAAAGGCGCCTTATGATATATGGGAAAGAATTAGAGTAGACCTTACTTTAACTATTCCTGAGGATCAAATTGCCGCAACAAGTGTCTATAGGGAAAGACTTTATAGTAACCAAACAGCAGTCAACAGAATCAGCAAATCAGGTCAAAGATACTTGTTTCATACTTTAAGTAGGGCTCAAGAGCTCAACTTACCAGTTGAAATAGCTTTATTACCTTTTGTAGAAAGCGAATTTAATCCTTACGCCAAATCAGTTGACGGAGCTACAGGGATATGGCAATTCTTACCTGCTACAGGTAAAGAATGGGGATTGAAGTCAAATTGGTGGTATGACGGCAAGAAAGACGTAATGGCTTCAACTGAAGCTGCACTTAATTTCTTAACTTACCTAAATGAAAAATTTGAAGGGGATTGGTTGTTGGCTATGGCTGCCTACAACGCTGGTCCTACTAGAGTTAATAGAGCTATTAGGAAGAATAAAAAGGCTGGTAAACCAACAAGATTCTGGGACTTAAACCTACCTAAAGAAACCACGGCTTATGTACCTAAACTTCTAGTGTTATGTGAGCTGATTAAAGATCCAGATTCATTTGATGTTCATTTGCCTTCTATTGCCAACAGAGCTTATTTCCAAAAGGTTAAAATTCCTGGGCAATTGGACCTAATGCAGGCCGCCGATTTAGCTGGCCTCAAGCCTGAAACTATATACGAACTTAACCCTGGCTTTAATCAATGGGCAACTGATCCAAGCGGACCTCATTACTTGCTTCTACCTATAGGAGTATCAGATAGATTTATAACTCAGCTGGATTCTTTAGATCAAAATGATCTGGTTAGATGGGATAGATATAAAATTAGAAGAGGAGATAACCTTTCTAGAATTGCTTCCAGATATAAAATAAAGGTATCAGTGCTGAAAGAAATCAATGGGATGTCATCTGATTTAATCATTGCAGGAAGAGAGATAATGGTTCCAAGAGGTTCTGCTTGGGCAAACAAACAAAGTCCTAGAGAAAGGACTTACAAAGTTACGAAAGGAGACTCTCTATGGGATATTTCAAAAAAATTCAAAGTTTCAATTGAAGACATAGTCCTATGGAATGAGCTAAAAATTGAGAAGCCTTTGCAGATCAATCAAGCAATAAAGATATTTTCTCGTTATGAAAGGATTAGACAGGATATTCCATCTAAGCAATTACGAACTATGCTATATCCTGTTAAGTCTGGTGACACTGTTAGCAGAATAGCCTCAAAATTTGATATTAAGGCCTCTCAAATACAAGAGTGGAATGAAATTAAAGACCCTTCAAAGATATTTCCTGGTCAAGTACTGAAACTTTTCTTATAAGACATCTATTAAGAATCAGATGTTCTTGGATCTAAGGCATCCCTCAAACCATCACCTATAAAATTTAAAGAAAAGAGAGTTAAAGAAAAAGCTAGAGAAGGAAAAATTAATAGCCACCAATATTCTTCCATCGACACAGCCCCATCACGAATTAATAATCCCCAGGAGCTTAAAGGTGCTTGGACACCTAGACCTAAAAAGCTTAAGAATGCCTCTAAAAGCATTATTTGAGGTACTGTTAAAGTTGCATAAACAATCACGGGGCCAATCGCGTTAGGAATTAAATGTTTGTAAATAATACCCAATTTACTAACTCCCATAGCTTCAGCAGCTAATATAAATTCTTGCTTACTTAAACTCATGACTTGGCTTCTTACAATTCTAGCCATCGTTAACCACTCTACTGCTCCAATAGCCATAAATAATAAAATTAAATTTCTACCGAAAATTACCATTAGAAGAATTACAAAGATTATAAAAGGGATGCCGTAAAGAACATCTACTATTCTCATCATAATGGTATCTACTTTTCCTCCAGAAAAACCTGCGATTGTTCCCCACAAAACACCTATAGTTAAAGCAACCATAGTAGCCAAGAATCCAACCATTAGTGATACTCTACTTCCGTACATCATTCTTGTTAATAAATCTCTGCCTAACGTATCTGTTCCTAACCAATGCAACGCTGAAGGCGCAGAAGGACCTAGATCAAGATTTTGATAAGCGTAATCATAAGGAGCAATTAATGGTGTAATTAGAGCTAAAACAATAATAAATAAAATATAGATCGAACCAAACAAAGATAATTTATTAGAAATTAATCTATCGAGGGCATCTTTCCATAAACTATTATTCATTCTAATCTCTCAGTTTTGGATTAAGAGCTGCTGCTACAAGATCTGAAAGCAGGTTGAAGGAAACAATTAAAACTGAAAAGAATATAGACGAACCAAGGATCATGGTGTAATCCCTATTAAAAGCAGCTTCTACATAAAATCTGCCTAAACCAGGAATACCGAATATAGTTTCAACTACAAAAGAACCAGCTAACAAACCAGCCATGGCAGGTCCTAAGAAAGCAATTACAGGTGTAAGACCTCCTCGAAGAGCATGGACAACAACGACTCGAGTTTCTGATAGACCTTTTGCTCTTGCCGTTCTAATAAAATCTTGATTTAAGATCTCTAACATCCCTCCTCTTGTTAATCGAGCACAGTAGGCGGCATAAGCAGTTCCTAACGTCAGTGTGGGTAGTATTTTGTCTCCGGGCATATAACCCCAGCCTGATACTGGAACTAACTCAAGCCATATACCAAAAACAAGAATTAAAGTAGGTCCTAAAATAATGGAAGGAACACAGATTCCTATCATAGCAGTACTCATGGGAATGTAGTCTAAAGCTGTATTTGGTCTAAGGGCACCTAATACTCCAGCAAAAATGCCAACACATAATGCAAAAATAATTGAATAAAGCGCAAGTTCAAAAGTAATAGGTAATCCAATAGAAATTAACTCAGTTACCGATCTTCCTGGATATCTAAATGATGGTCCGAAATCTCCTACTAACACTCCTGAAAGATAATCAAAATATTGGACTGAAAGCGGTTGGTCTAAGTTATAACGTTCATTTAGTTTAGCTAGAACTTCAGCAGATACTGCTTTCTCCTCATCGAAAGGGCCTCCTGGAGCAGAGTGAACCATTAAAAAAGTTAATGTGATGACTGTCAGGAGAACAGGTATAGCTATACCTATCCGTCTTAATATTAAATTGAGCATATAAGCTTCTTATTCTTCGATAGAAATATATTGATAAGCATGAGAGTCTAATAAATTTGGATTCCAACCTTTCACGCTTTGGTGTTTCATAAATATCCTTGTATAGGTATATATGGGGATAATTGGGAGCTCGTCCATTAGAATCTTTTCAGCTTCGTACATATGCATGAATCTTTCACTTTGAGAAGTAGAGTTTGCAGCCTTTATTAATAGATTATCGTATTCTTCATTAGACCAACCTGTTTGATTATTACCCCTTCCAGTAACCATCATATCTAAAAAGGATTTAGGGTCTTGATAATCTCCAATCCAACCAGCTCGAGCTATTTCATAGTCACCAGTATTTTGTCTCGATAGATAAACTTTCCAGTCAGTATTAGTTAATACGATATTTATACCTAAATTCTCCTTCCACATCTGTTGCATCGCTTCTGCTATCTTCTGGTGACCCTCACTTGTGTTGTACAAGAGCTCTATGGTTGGTAAGTTTTCAGGAGTATATCCTGCTATCTCTAGTAACTGTTTTGCTGCTTCTGGATTATATTCCAAGGTTGTAGGAGGAAAGTAAGAATTAGGATCAGGAGGTGTAAATGAGAAAGCTGGTATTTGCCCACCTTTCGCTACCTTATCTGTTATCTTTTCTCTATCCATAGAAAGCGAAAGAGCCTGCCTTACTAATTTATTATCCAACGGACTCTTATTTATATTAATCCTATAGTAATAAGTACCATAATAAGGAGTAATAGTAATTTGGTCAGGGTATTGTTCTCTATATACTTCTATCTTTTCAGTTGGCACAGTACTTGTCACATGAATTCTTCCTGACCTAAACATGAAATCTTCCCTCGTTGGATTATCAATTGGAAGGAAATGTATCTCATTTAATTTAACTCTATCGGCATCCCAATAAGTTGGACTTTTCTTAACCCTGATAACCTGATTCAATTTCCAATCTTCCAGAGTAAAGGGGCCATTGCCAACAAAATTGCCTGGCCTGGTCCATTGATTTCCCATAGAGTCCATTTCGCCATGCTTTTCTATAGTGGCTTTATGCACAGGTCTAGTGGTGTAATGAGCTAAAAGTTCAACAAAATAGGGTGCTGGATTTCTTAAATTTACTTTTAAAGTTTGGGCATCAATGGCCTTAACTCCAACTAAACTGAAATCATCTATTAATCCTTTATTAAAATTTTCAGCATTAACAACGTCGTAAAGCATATCAGGGTATTGTGAACCCAATGAAGGCATGAGCATCCTATTCCACGAATACACGAAGTCATTGGCGGTAACTGGATCACCATTTGACCAAAAAGCGTCCCTTAGATAAAAAACATATTCTTTACCATCAGAAGAAATGTCCCAATTCTTAGCCACTCCTGGAAGTGGTTCCAAACCATCTGGATGCCTAATTACAAGACCTTCAATCAAAGCCATTAGTATCTTGCTTTCAGGAACGCCAGTTACAGTATGAGGATCTAAGTCTTTTGGTTCTGTTCCATTCCCCAAATAAAGAATCTTAGTCTCATAAGAAGACTCAACTGGAGGAACGTTTTCTCCACAACTTCCTATTAGAAATACAGAGAATAAAATAAAAAGAAATTTATACTTCATAAGGCCTAATTAAGATGTTCATTAAAGAAATCAAGAAGCTCCATATTGGTCTCATACCTAACATCTTCATCAAAATATCCATGACCTTCGTTCTCTACAAAAGTAGCTTTATGCTTTATACCTAATCGATTTAGTTTCTTTGAAAAAGCTACTGCATGCACATAAGGAGCTCTTATATCATTTTCACCATGGAGCATAAAAAAAGGCACAGTAAGTTTTTCAGCATTGTAATGTGGGGACATTTCTATATGTCTTTCTTCATCATCCCCTACCCTTATCTTCAACATTTCCTTTCCGCCTCTTGCGCGCTGCATATCGCCTTCTTCAAATAAACCTCCAACATCATACACACCGACATCACTAACAGCGCATTTAAAGAGATCGGGTCTCATAATGGGTGCTTGTGTAGCAGCATAGCCTCCATAACTTCCGCCATAAATACAAGCTCTATTTATGTCAATTAAACCCTGTTCATCTAAATAAACCATTCCATCAAATATATCATTCAAGACTCCATCCCAATTACCATAAATGAATCTTTGATGTGACTTTCCATATCCAGACGATCCTCTAAAATTTATTTGAAGAACATTGAAACCCTCAGAAGCAAGCATTTGTACTCTAGGACTAAAGCCCCAACGATCTCTAGCCTCAGGTCCTCCATGAGGATGAACTATAGTTGGAGAATTTCTAGAATTGCCTTTTGCACTTTTAGTTAAATAACCATGAATAGTCGTGCCATCTTGAGCATTAAAAGATATTGGATCCATATAAGATAATTTTGATTCATCTATACTTCCCCAAAATTTACCAAGAGGAGTTAGTTCTGCTGAATTTAGATCAAATAAGAAATGTATACCCGGATTGATATCTGAAGAGACAGTAAACGTAAACTTATCCTCTTTATCGCTTATTGAAAGTATACTTATGTTGCTTCCAGGGAATTTAGCACCAATTTCTTTTATTCTATCTTTTTCTTTATTCTCTCCTTTAAAGAAAACCCAACTTAGGTAACCATCCATCAAGGTTGTACCGAAAACGGCTCCCTCTTCATCTACCAGAACTGTTCCTATATCTACTGTATCGTGCTTATAAACTAATCTTCTTTCACCAGTTTTTAAATTAGTTTTGAAAATGGCAGATAAATCTTGTTCACCATTCTCTACAGTTATTAAACTATTGCTCTCTTCGTCATAAGAAATTACACTCAGTTCCTCATCCCAAGCAACAGATTTCCAAAAGGTCCAGTCCTCATTTTTTATTTTAGATGTCTTTTTTACTACAGCTTCCACGCAATCAACACTCTGACCAGAGCATGCAGATCTAGAAAAATATTCGACAGGAAGGTTCTTATTGTAAATATAAATCTCTACATCATAGGTTTTAGGGTCTATACCAGCAACGGCCATTAAATTACCTTTTACATCAAAAACATACTGTGGTTGTCTAACTGGCGGCGTTGCGTATCTTTCCATTTCGCCATTATTTGTATTTAATTTATAGAGTTTGAAGAATAGATCAGATGTAAAAAACTGAATCAATATATGATCTGGATCATCTTCTAATTCATCAATCATAAATGCCCTCTGTCTTGGATCATCTTTCGTTGTGTCACTAGATTTCTTGGCCTGCGGTCCTGTAAGCATGATTGATTTTTTACCGTCTATATTCGTGGCATACAATTCTCCTGAAGAAAAACTCCTATTTTCACCAGAAAACTTAGCCGATCTAGAAAACAGCAACCTTTCATCACTAAGCCATTCGAAACTTTGAATCTGATACTTCCTTATAAATCTATGCGTATGCAACATTTTCTTTGACTCAAGCTCAATGATTGACACCATTCTTTCTTGATCGATTTCTCTCAGAACACCAATCATCTTGCCGTTCGGAGAAACTTTAATGCTATATACGTCCGGAAGCTGTGAAAAATTCTTTACGTTCTGATTGATTTCCTGCGAACTTAAGAAAGTTGATAATAAGAAAACTGCAAAAATAGCTATAATATTCTTCATTTTTATTTAATCCTCCTGACTCTAATTGATATTTTTTTCCCGACCACCTTTAAAACATAGCCGCTTATAAATCCTTCTGAGATAGTAACCTCTTGACCAGGTTTTAATCTTATTTGTCTAATTTTTTCTACACTTCTCCATTTTTGATCGTTATCTAAAGTAACATCTAATCTTAGGCTGGTTAGTTGGGTGACTTTGGTTATTTTATCCTTTATTTCAATCTTTTCTTCTTTGTTTTCTTCTCTTTTAGGAAGACCAAACCTTCTTTCTCTTTCTTTCTTAATTTCTTTATCTTTATTCGTAACAATTACTTCTTGTTTTTTCTTAAGAGGAATTAATTTAGGTTCTTCAATTGTTTCATTTTTAAATAAAGAGTCGTAACAGGAGAGCCTTAAATCAGGATCTTCAATTTGTACACATTCACTTGCTTCCTTTTCATTGGCAGTTATAAAAGGAGAAGTTAGAAGCAGTATTAGTAAAAGGTATCTCATAATTAAAGGGATCATAATAAAAAGGGTTGCTATTGCAACCCTTTTTATTTAACTCTTTAAGCTTAGTAAGTAAGCTTAAATCCTAATGTGTAGTACCTTCCTACTACGTCATAAGTATTCTGTGGAGTATTGATTTGTGGATCAACGAAACCAAAGAAGTCTTTGAAGTATGGAGGTTCTTTATCAAACAAGTTGCTTACAGACAACGACACGTTCATGTGATCAGTTGCATTGTAAGCTATTGTTAAGTAGGAATAAGTAATGTCATCAATCGAGTGAATGTCTTCGATTTGCTGTTTTAAATCAGCAGTAAGTGGTTGACCGTATAAAGTCGCTCCACCGAAGTAATCTCTCGCACTAGAATCCATATCAATTCCACTTAAGTATCTTGTTGTTAAGTTCACACGCCAATCGTTCTTATACCATCTGAAAGAGAAATTAACTCTGTCTTGGTTAAAGCAAGATTCACCGAAACTGTAACACTTACCTACGTAGTTATCACTAACACCAGAAGCATCAACAGTTACATTTTCTTTAAAGTGTGTTCCTATAACATCAATTTCAAAAGCACCACCAATTCTTGGTAATTCATCGAAAGTCATGTTTATTGAGAAATCTACACCTTTGAAAAGATCTGCAGATGAAGTGTTGATATTAGAAACTTCTACAGAGTTAATGTCCCCACCGTAAGATCTGTTAATCCTAGAACAATCAGCAGCGCTGCCAGATAGGTAACATCTATTTAGAGTACCTTGAGTTCCTGAAGTTGCAACAGCGTTAGCAATTTCTAACTCAAAAGTATCTACAGCTATTGAGAAACCGATATCTTCTAAGAAGCTTATGTTAGTAGGTTCCCATACCACACCTATAGTAGTGTTTTCTCCTTCTTCAGGAGTAAGGTTAGGATTACCAACGCTAAGACTTAATATCTGATTATTTGAAGTTGCCCATGTAGAAGTATCAAGACCATCCGCAGCACATTGTGTTGCAGCTGTGGCCTGTTGAGCGGCAGTGTAAGTTGATTGAACATTTTGTTCACAAGGGTCAACGTACGTAGGGAATCCACCCCCACCTCCGAAATACAAGTCAGATATAGTTGGTGCTTTATAAGAAGTAGAGAATGTTGCCCTTACAGTCAAATCATTCATCGGCTTCCACTTAATAGCAGTCCTTTCCACACCTTCACTATCGAAATCACTGTAAGATGAATTACGATATGCGTAGTCTAAATTAAGCTCTTGGAATCCAATTACATCTGCAATTAGAGGCATTGAAATCTCAGCATAGATATCTTGGTTATCATAGCTTCCTATAGTAGATTTTCTAGGGTTACCAGAAGATCCACCTGAAGCAGTTAAAGCATCTACTTTTTCACTACCTTCTAGGTCAGATTTATCAATACCAAATGCAGCTAAAACTTCTCCAGCAGGCATGTCAAACAATTTAACGTTTGAAATGTTTGCAGCGTAACCTTTATAAATAGTACCTTGTCTGTTCAGCTGATTGAATCTAATGTAATCAGCAGCAGCTTGAGTAATACTGTTTGGTCCAAACATATTTAGAGGAACACAACCAAGTCTACGAGCTACAGGGTCTTGACAACGATATTGAACACCATTGATGTCAACTCCAGCACCTAACTCAGTTTCGAACGCATTCTGTACAGCTAACATATTAATGTAGTTCTCTGTCAACTGTGTAGAAGTGTATTCTTGATACGTGTGATACGCTTCCCAATCAGCGCCGCCTAGTCTGTCTAAAGTGCCAGAAGCTCCGAAGACATACCTAAATGTATTCGCTTCTTGGCTAAATAGTCTTGGCCCTACGTCCAACATTCTTTTTCTGTAAGGTAGGCCAGTAGCTGGTGCAACTTCCGCTATTTCCGCAGGCATAAAAGGATTGTCTGCAGGAATTGTTAGTCCGTAAGTGAACTGAGCTCCATTACCCATGGGTACTGGCGCCATCATTAGACTAGATTTTCTGTGTGAAGCTCCAATTTCAAAATCAAGAACAACACCGCCGTCCAATTCATAAGAACCAGCAGACCAAGCTTGGTAGTTTTCTCTTCCGCCAAGTAGTTGCATCCACTCACTGTAATTATACATTCCAGCGTTATTTTCAGGATCTCCAGGTTCGTTACCAGAGTATTGCCACCAGTTAAAAGCAGAAACTCTTCCGCCTGTAGGTCCTACACCGTCCCAAACAGTTTTGGAGCCAGCAGTAGTATAAAATCTACCTTTCGGTATAAAGGTTGAGGCTCCGCAAGATCCTTTACCTAGATTGTCTCCAAAGTCACCGTGCCCAGGCACATAAGCTTGGAAATAAAGCATGTAATCAGGCTCTAATCTAGGACAGAAAGAAAAGTCTCTATCCCACATGTCTAAGTCATCGTTTTTAGACATAGATATAGTAGCTACCATGCTAGAACGCTCTCCTGAAGTACCGAAAGCTGCAGAAATCATATCTGATTTAGCATCTCCCAAGTCAGAAGCACCTTCCATTACGTTAAGTTCAAAACCTTCGAAAGATCTTAGTTTAATATTTAATACACCAGAAACAGCGTCTGATCCATAAACAGCTGACGCACCGTCTTTAAGAACTTCCACTGAATCAATTAATGATAGAGGGAAAATCTGTAAGTCAACAGCACTTCCTGTTCCAGTACCAGATGGAGCAACACGTCTACCATTAATTAGAGTAAGAAGTCTTTCAGAACCTGCTCCTCTAAGGTTAAACTCAGTTGTACCACTGTTTCCATTGTTTACGGTTCTTTGGTTTGAAGCTAAGTTAGCTGAAGGTAGTTCAAGTAAGAAGTCACCAATGTTGTTCTTACCTTGATCTATTACCTGTTGAGCTGTAAAAACTTCAATAGGACCCGTAGAGTCATAATTTGATGCTCTTTTAATCCTTGAACCAGTTACCACAACCTCTTCTACTTCAGCCGACTCTTCGTCGTCTTCAGCAAAAAGAGCTGGGTTTGATCCAAATGATAAAAGCGCAACAACGGCAAATGCCATTGTAGATTTAGAAAAATTTATCATATTTTTTCCCCAAATAGAGTTAAATAGGCCCACTACGGGCCAATGTTGTAGCTAGATTAGTCAATATTTCACTTTATTGCAACAAATTAAATGCTTTTTTGCCATGTTAATATTCGGCTGAAAGTTAATTTTTATATGAGTTTTAGACTAAAAAGTTTAGAATGCATTCATGAAACT
>CACAIY010000019.1 GCA_902532675.1 uncultured SAR86 cluster bacterium | reverse complement strand
CAAGTAACTCTTTATCAAAAGTAACAACGACACAGAATGGGGCATCAAACTGCCTGAATCCTCTGAGCACCCAATCTTGCCTGCCTTCTTTATCATCTCTCTCTATGCCCATCTTTTGAAATAATTGAACTGCAATCTCAATTTGTCTTTCTCTATGAAGTCCCTCGTAGCCTCTGTTAGGGGTTTTTATTTCTCGAGATGGTGGCACCCCTGAAACATTCCTTTCAGTATTTCCTTTTCTTATTTTGTCTAAAACTTCACCAGTCACGACATATAGATGCCATGGTTGAGTATTCATAGAAGACGGAGCCCTAACAGCGAGTTCTAATACCTCCTCTATAACTTCTCTAGGAACAGGTTCTTGCTTATAACCTCTAATACTTCTCCTTCCTAATACGACTTCATCAAATTCCACATCCAACTCCTTTATTCTATTGCTTGAACCCTTCCTTCATTTTTAGGTTCATACAACTGTATCTTCTTTAGAAAATTCTCTACTTCGTCAATTATCAGAACGCCGCTATCAATATATTCTATTGAATTCTGAAATTCTGAGTACCCGTCTCCACCTTGCGTAACAAAATTTGGAGCTGCTACCCAGTAATCTTGATCATCATTTATCAATTCACCTTTGATCCAGATTTCAAGAACTTTGTTTCTTGGGCTAAAAGTATATTTGGCATTTTGTGATACCTGCAATATTCCATTAGTCATGCCAGCAGCATGATCAAATAATTTTTTTAATTGGGATCCTTTTAGTTTTGTCATAACTATAGTGTTAGGGAAAGGGAAAGCAGAAATTAAATCTCCTTTTGAGATTACTCCTGCATCAATGTCTTGCCTAAGACCGCCACTATTCATAACAGCTATATCTATTCTTTCATCAAAAGCAGCCATGGCGTCCGTAAATAAATTACCCATATTGGATTCCTTGCCATATGCTCTAACTAGTTTTTTTGTTGAGGAGGCTATAGGAACTGAAGCTATTTTATCTACCTCTTGTTGCCAATAAGTGATTTCACTCAACATATCAGTATCATCTTCTATTTCATCATCATAAATTGTTATCAATTGATTTGAATGCGAAACTATTCTTTTCCTGTCTGTATCGTATTGTATTTGTAGCTTTCCAAGCTCTGTTGAAGTCGCATTAGTTGAAACAATAATTGTTCCATTAGAAACTAAAGCTCTATCTGTTCCCTGATGGGCATGTCCAGTTACAATTACATCTACCCCAGGAACATTCTGCGCAAGCAGAATATCTTTATAAAGATTTCTTTCAACATCAGTTAACCCAATGGTGGATTGTCTTGCTGGCATTCCTTGATGAATGCTGAGAATTATAAGATCTGTGATAGGTTCTAGTTCTTCTATGTATTGCCTTAAATACTTTTCTTCATCCCTAGCTTCAATGCCTTCTGTCATTTTTGAATTGGTGGTATCGTAAAAAGCAAATTTTCCATGAAGTCCAATTATTCCGATTTTTAACCCTTCTCTTTCTAAAATTATGTATGGATTATCCCAAACCAGCTTGTCTGTCCCTTCGTAAAAAATGTTTCCATTAAGAATCGGAAATTCAGCTTCTTTAATTTGTTTAAGCATATTGTCCCAACCATGATCGAATTCATGATTGCCTATGCAAGCGGCATCAATTCCTAAGTAGTTCATTGATTTAATTACAGCTTCCCCTTCAGTTAGAGTGCTGACATAAGGGCCAGAGAAATAATCCCCAGCATCGATAAGAATGGCGCTTGGATTGAACTGCTTTTCTTGTTTTACTAAAGTAGCTAAATTAGCAAATCCTCCTATCTTTCTTGATTCACTTATCCAAGGCGCTATGCGAGGAAAAAGATGCGCATGCAAATCATTGGTATGCAAGATAGTCAATTCTTTAACTTCAGTTAAAGATTGAAAAGATAGAAAAAATATAAAAGTAGAAATTAATGTTTTTTTTAGCATGCTAACTTGAATTCCTGATATAAAAAGATTCTTCATTCTTAAGAATTTCCTTAAGAGTTGTTTCGCTTAAATCAGATAGTTTAGGATTATCATAGCCTCTGCTGCGCAATTCTTTTAAAAAATACTCTTTATCTTTCATAAGCAAACAGGAGTATATATTAGATGGTGGGTCTGGGAAGACTTGAACTTCCGACCTCACCCTTATCAGGGGTGCGCTCTAACCAAGCTGAGCTACAGACCCACTTTCGTGGAGCGAGCATCTTACAACAAATTAAAGAATCTGGTGAGCATAAATAATTGTTATTTTTAGTAGTTAAAAAGAAAAAAGGAAGCCAGAATTTGGCTTCCTTTTATGAATTAGAAAGAAGTTCTTAAATTAAAATTCGTATTTTAATCCCATACTAATATTTCTACCTGGTTCCATGAATAAGTCTAAATTAGCATCGTTTGAAGACTTTCCTTTTACGCTGGACCAATTCCAATAACTCTCATCAGATAAATTTCTCACAGCTAATCTGGCTTTCAGGTTATCGTTTATCTCATAACTTGCATAAAGATCGTATGTTATCAGTCCTGATAACTCTAAAGCAGGGACACATCCAGATCGACCGCAAGAAGGAGCTAAATGATCAGGACTTCCTCCCACAATATTGGCATACCCACTAATATTAAGCTTCCTGTTAGAAGAGCTCCAAGATAGACCTATAAGAGCTTCATCAGGATCAACAGATAATAGTTCTTCGCCATTTTGATCTCCAGTAGTCATATTAAACGCTAAAGAGGCTTGTAAATTATCTGAAATATCTGTTTTTAATTCTGCCTCTAGACCTGTTATATCAACTTCATCCAAATTTCCGTATTCGAAAACCATCATACCCATAACCATTCCACTCATATAAGTGTCTATGAATTTTTCGTAATTATTATCGTAGATAGCTATTGACCAAGAAGATTTTTCTGTCGAACCCCGAAGACCTAACTCAAAACCTTCACTCTCTTCAGGCTCTAAACCAGGGCTTACTTTTACAGAATAGTAATAAGCTAAATTGGTGAAGCTTAAATTTGCACTCTGGAAATCTGGCGCTCTAAAACCTTCAGCGTATTGACCAAATAAAGAAAGTCCTTCTTCGAACTCATGAATGAAGCCTAATTTTACTGAAAGCTCATTATCATCTATGTAAAGTAAATTATTATTGGCAGGTTCATTGATTGTATATAAAGCGTCTGGTTTAGGTGTAAGCTCATAGCTGTCATATCTTGCACCAAAAACAATAGATGTGCTTTCATTCAAATCCATCCTGTTATTAAAGAAAAAGCTTTGTCTTTCGATCTCGGTATCAGGGATGGTTTTATTTGGATAAAACTCACCACCTAAGAAAGTATTTTGTGCTCCTGTCATTAAATTAGTTTCATAGCGAATTCTAGGCCTCTCAACATCTATGTTCTCTATCTCCATTCCGTATACAAGATTATGAACTACGTCGGCGCCGCTTATTGTTTTAAAGAAGTCCATTGTTAGACCATCTATAGATTGGTTAAATTGGTAGTCCTTATATTCAGACAGAGGCGTTGGTGGACCCATTCCGCCAAAAGATTGTTTAGAGTATGTAGTAATTTGTCTTTGGTCTGTTTCCTGAGTAAAGAACTTAATACTTCCATTATCAAAGAAACTATTTTTATTACTAAAATCTAATGCAAGTGTTCCTCTATCTCTATTCCCGTCATCCATACCAAGAACAGCAGATGTATTAACAACAGCAGGGAAATAACTCATTCCTGTCTGAGATCCTAATACATAATCGCCTTCAAATTCCTGAGAATCCAAAGTGATACTTAAATCAATAGATTCAGACAGACTAAGTTTAAATTTAGCTAAAACACTTAGCTGATCTCCATCAAAAGGATCCAAAGCTAAAGTTGAATCATCATGTAATTCCAATTCGCTGCGTTCCCTGGAAGTTACTTGAAGTAAGCTTTCTAACGTTTCTCCCGTCCTTGCAGCTAAAAAACCAACTTTAGATTGCTCAGCATCCTCGTCGTAAGAAGCATTAATAGAGAAATAGTTTTCACCTAATTCTGCTAGGTCACTTGGATCTTTTGTTATGTAAGAAACTGCCCCTGCTAAACCATCTGAACCATAAAGTGCTGAACTTGGGCCCTTAAGAATCTCAACTCTCTTTAAGAGATCAACTTCTACAACATCTCTTCCATAGCCGCTATAAGCATCTGCAACTCTTACGCCGTCAATTAATATATTTACTCTTTTACCGCCCAAGCCTCTAATGGTTATTCCTTCATTGTATGACCTTCCTGAAGTATTACTTCTGGATACAGATACACCTATTGTTTTATCTAGCAAGTCAGACAAATCACTTACCATTCTTGTTTCCATGTCATCTAAAGAAATTGAGCTGACACTACCTACAACTTCATTCAAAGGAACGGGATATTTTGAAGAGATAACAACTATCTCATCAACCTCATCATCTGCATATATAAAGTTTGTACCAACAAAGAAAATAATAAAAAAAGCCTTAAAAAGATTGTTAATTTCCATATAAATCCTGTTAATTTAGTTTCAAACGAGAATGATTATCATTTACTTTAAAAGCAAAATCAATACAATCTTACAAATGCGGTTATATTTTTTAGTAATTTCTTTTTTTTCTAGTTTAGCCCTTTCGGACTGTTTCGAATCTATAGATTCTTCAAGAACAGTAATCGCTGGAGGCTCTTTAACAGAAATAACTTATTTCTTAGAAAAAGAAGATAAACTTATTGCTGTAGATATAACGTCTAATTACCCTGAAGAGACCAAAAATTTAGCTTCAATTGGATATGTAAGAGCTCTATCAACAGAAGGTCTCTTATCTCTAAGCCCTACTCTAATTATTGGTGAAGACGATATGGGACCTCCTTTAGTTATTGACCAGCTAGGCGTTACTGGGGTTGATGTGAGAATTGTTCCTGAAGAACAAACAGTTGAAGGGATTCTTAGAAAAATTAGATGTTTGTCTTCAATTTTAGGAGTTTCAAAATCTTCTCAAGATCAAAAGATCTCATTGTTAAATAAAGACGTCAATAAATTGAGTCTTCTTGTCGCAAAAAACTTAAAAAGTCCAAAAAGAGTTATGTTAATTCTAAATATGCAAGGCACTTCACCAATTGTTGCTGGTCAAGGAACTTCTGGAGATAGTTTTATAAAGATGACTGGATCGGAAAATGTAGCTTCTTCATTTGAAGGTTGGAAACCTGTTAATTCAGAAGCAATCATTTCTTATGATCCTGATTATATCGTCATCACTGAAAGAGGTATGGGATCGTTTGCAAATATAGAGAGTTTAGCTAATGACCCTTCTTTAAAATTTACTTCAGCCGCTAAGAATAAAAATATTTTAACTGAAGATGGAATGGCAATGTTAGGTTTTGGAGTAAGAACAATCGCCTCTGCTCTTAAATTCTCAGAAATTTTTTCCAAAAAATAATGCGGGTTAAACCTCTCGTTAAAAACTTATTAAGATTTACTAACTCTAGTCAGATATACCTTTTAGGCGTTCTCCTAATAGCTTTTTTATTAGCTTTCCTTGCTTCAATAAGTCTTGGAAGTTTTAATTTCTCAGTATTTGAACTTTTTAATTCTTCTAAAACTTCTCTTCATACCACAGTGCTTTATGAAATAAGAATTCCTAGAGTGATTCTGGCAGCTTTTGTTGGTGCAAGTCTTGGTTTGTCGGGGGCTTCTCTTCAAGGTCTATTTCGTAACCCTCTTGCAGACCCAGGTCTTATAGGTGTTTCTGCAGGAGCAGCTTTAGGAGCATCAATTATAATTGTTTTAGGCTCAAGCCTATTTCCTGGTTTTATATTTGGTGCATTTATCTTACCTATGGCCGCGATATGCGGTGCCGCTTTGGTAATCTCTTTACTGTACGTCTTTACCAGAGGATTTGGTTATCAAGGGATAACTTATATGTTATTGGTTGGAATTGCAGTCAATGCCTTTGCTTCAGTAGGTATAGGGATATTGACTTACATAAGTACAGACTCCGAATTAAGAGGACTTACTTTTTGGACGATGGGAAGTTTTGGAGGAGCATCATGGTATTTAATATTGCCTGCTATAGTAGTAATTTCATTGTCCATGTTTTGGATGATTCCCTCTTCAAGAAAACTGGACTTACTTCAGTTAGGCGAACCTGAAGCATACAGGCTTGGAGTTGATGTAAAGAAACTTAAATACAAAGTAATAATTTCTTCTGCCATAACAGTAGGTGTTAGCGTCTCTCTATCAGGAATGATTGGATTTGTTGGTTTAG
Organism: uncultured SAR86 cluster bacterium; assembly: GCA_902532675.1. Classification (GTDB taxonomy): domain Bacteria; phylum Pseudomonadota; class Gammaproteobacteria; order Magnimaribacterales; family Magnimaribacteraceae. The sequence continues at coordinate 17,592 of CACAIY010000019.1, read as the reverse complement.
TAGTACCTCATTTAGTTAGGTTATTAGGAGGAGTAAATCATAGCTATTTATTGCCGGGATCAGCTCTTTTAGGGGCTGGGCTTATGATGAGTGCAGATCTTCTTTCTCGAATCTTAGTTCAACCAGCAGAATTGCCAGTTGGATTAATTACAAGCGCAATAGGTGCACCTTTCTTTCTTTGGCTTATTTTTAGGATAAGAAAAATATGAGTATTCAAGCTTCATCAATATATTGGGAGATAAATGGGAAAAAAATTCTTAACAATGTCTCGCTAGAAATAAAGAATGGAGAGGTGGTATCTATCATAGGTCCTAATGGTGCTGGTAAATCCTCTTTTCTAAACGTTCTTTCAGGCGATATTAAACCAACTTCAGGCAATATCACTTTTGATGATGTGAACCTCAAGGAGATAACGATTCAAGAAAGGTCTTTTATGAGAAGTGTTATGTCTCAATCACAACAGATTGTCTATGACTTTTCTGTAAAAGAAATTATTGAAATGGGCTGGCTAGATAGAGGTATAGCAAGTTATTCCGAAGACTTCAAAGATGCTGTGGTGAATGTGGCTCAAGAATGCTCAGTTTCAGATTTACTAGATCAAAAATTTAATACACTTTCAGGAGGGGAACAAAGAAGAGTTCACTTTGCGCGTACCTTAATCCAGCTCTGGAGACCTTCTGATTCAAAAGACCCTAGATATATGTTTCTAGATGAGCCTACTGCAAACCTTGATATTCTCCATGAACAGAATCTTATGAAATTGGTGAAAGAAAAGGCTAGAGAAGGGATAGGAGTTTTACTAATACTTCACGATCTGAACCTAGCAGCTAAATATTCAGATAAACTATTTCTATTCAAAGAAGGGAGTCTTATAAAATCCGGCTCCCCTGAAGAAGTTCTAGAAAGAGATATATTAAGCTATGTTTACGGACTAACAATGCGTGTTGAAAGGGACCCTTTAAGAGTAAATTATTATTAAAAATGAAAGAAAAATTACAAGAATACGAATTGGAGGCAGTTAAATTGTTAAGAACTAGCAAAGAAGCAGTGCTGTCCACTATATCTCATAAGTTTAAAGGTTATCCTTTTGGTAGTTTTGTGACCTTTATGTCTGGAAGAGATAGAAGCGTGATTATTTATGCAAGTAACATAGCTCAGCACACTATTAACCTAAAAAAGGATTCAAAATCTTGTTTAACATTATTTAAGTTAGAAGAGGAAAAAGATAAACAGGAAAGTTCTAGACTTACTCTACTAGGCGACCTTGTTAACTTACCGGATACAGAGATCGAAGAAACTCAAAAAAGATTTATCAAATTCCTTCCCGAAAGCGAAAAATATTCAGCGATGCATGACTTTAACTTTTACAGATTAAAAATTTCTCAAGCACGATGGATTGGTGGTTTTGGAAAGATAGCCTGGCTAAAAAATGATAAATGGAAGCATACTCAAGTTAAGTGGTTAAAAAACGAAGAATCAATTATTGAACATATGAATAATGATCATTCCAATTCCATTGTTTCGTCCCTAAATGCACAACATGATATTAAAGACCCTAAAGCGAGGATGATTGCTCTTACTATGGATGGCTATTACGTTAGTTCAAAGAAAAAAATCATATTCATTGGCTTCAATAAAATTTGCCTTACAGCAAAAGAATATAAAGACATGTTGGTTGGTCAAGCAAATCTTTACCGAGACTACGAAATTACTTCTTAATGTTTTCTAAAGATACTAAGGAAGCTATCAGCTTAATGATGGATGTCTATAATGACCGTCACAGTGATGCCATTATCTTATTAACTAAATATTATTTCGAAGTTGATGAAGTAATTGAATCTACTCTCTCTTCTTTTGATGAAGAAAAATTAACCTTAACTGTCAGAACAGAATCAGAAAATATTCTAAAAGATATAAAATTTAAAACAGAGCCACTAAATTCTAATGAGGCTGCTGCTTACTTGCTAGAGTGCTTAGATCAAGCTAGAAAAAAAGCTCCTAAAAATGTACCAAAAACAAGAATTGAATTAGAAATAGAAAGAAACAAGAATTTAAAAACTTACTTCACTAGTGTTTCTGGTACTAAAAAGATTTCATCAAACATCGTAGAAATTTCTTTTAAGAATGGTCTCGATGATCTTCCAGATATAAAAAACGATGCTTTTCTCTTTTTTATTATCCCCAAATTTAAAAAAGATAAATTCCCTGAAGGATTCAGCATGTCAAATTACAGAGCTATGGTGGGTAAAGAAGATCAAAAATTCTTTGGAGCTTATTACACCATCAAGAAATTTAAAGAAAATGAGATATATGTATGGTTTGTGCTCCATGAGCATCCTGGACCTCTTGCTGATTGGGCTTCCAATGTACAAGTAGGAGATACTGTAGCGGTATGGGGACCTAGAACATCGTTCCAGCCTCCAAAAAATACGACTAATTATCTGTTTATTGCTGATGAAACTGCACAACCTGCAATTTTAGCTTCAATAAAAAACTTATCTCATAGGGAAAAGTATATTTGTATATTTGAAACCCAAGACACACACAGTCAATATCAATATGATTTAGGCAATGGACATATTGAATGGATTTATAGAGACTCTGATAAGCCGGGAGGAGGTAAGAAATTAATGAACCGAATTAATGAACTAGATATTGATATAAAAGATTTATATATATTTGGAGCTGGAGAAGGAAAACAAATGTCCAATATTAGAAAACTTCTAAAAAAGAAATATCCCTTAAGGTCTAACCAAATGACTTTAACTGGATATTGGCGAAAGACTAAATAACTAAGTTATTTTCTTAGGGCTTTATAAGCCCACATTGCTGGACCAGATAAGATGTAAACAAAAGCACAAGATGCTAGAACTATCGGTGGGTCAATTGAGATGAAAGCAAATATAAAGATGACAAAGAGCATGCTAAAAAATGGAACTCTTTTCTTCATGTCTAACTCTTTAAAACTGTAATAAGGAATATTAACAACCATTAACAAAGAGACAGTTGCGGTTAAAATCGCTGTTGAAATAGCTAAAGCTCTACCTACTTCTTCACCTTGAATTCCGTAAGAACTCATAGCCCAAACAAAATAAACAACCATTGCCCCAGCTATTGGACTAGGAAGTCCTTTAAAAAATGAATCCTCAGAACCTATAAAAGTATTAAATCTAGCTAATCGTAAAGCAGCTGCAGCTACGTAAAAGAAAGATATTATCCATCCTGCCTGACCAACGGAATTCAGGCCCCAAAGAAATACAATTAAAGCTGGTGCTAGGCCAAAAGAGATAACATCACTTAAACTGTCGTACTGAGCTCCAAAGAGGCTTTGAGAATTTGTTAGTCTTGCCACCCTTCCATCTAATCCATCTAACATTTGTGCAGCAAATATAGCCATACCAGCGTATATGAAATTGCTATTTATAGCTGATACGATAGAAAAAAAGCCTGCAAAAAGAGCAGCCGTGGTTAAAAGATTTGGCAAAAGAAAAATACCTTTTCTTTTTACTTCCTTACCATCTTCAGAAACTATCTCTTCGTGCTCATCGAAGAGATCTAGACTTTCTTGAGGATCGTCAGACATTTTAATTTTTTGCTTTATCGACTATTTTATTTTGCGCTATCCAGGGCATCATATCTCGTAATTCAGAACCTACTTTTTCAATAGAATGTTCAGAAGTTTGTTTACGATATTCTTTCATCCTAGGTCCTCCTTTCCCATCATTGCTTTCTCTGCAATCAGACATGAATTCATTTGCAAACTCTCCAGATTGAATACGTTTTAAAATTGCTCGCATTTCTTCTTTCGTATCTGAATTAATGACCTTAGGACCACTAACGTAATCTCCAAATTCAGCTGTGTTAGAAATGCTGTACCTCATGTTTTCTAAGCCACCTTCATAAATCAAATCTACAATGAGCTTGACCTCATGAAGACATTCGAAATAAGCCATCTCCGGAGGATAGCCACCTTCAACTAAAACCTCATAACCGTTTTGAATCAACTGCGTTAATCCACCACATAAAACAGCTTGTTCACCAAAAAGATCTGTTTCAGTTTCATCTTTGAAATTAGTTTCAATAATTCCTGCTCTTCCTGATCCTATCGCTGATGCGTAAGACAGGCCAATTTCTTTTGCATTGCCCGATACATCTTTATGGATTGCCAATAAACAAGGTACGCCTGCTCCTGTTTCATACTGAGACCTAACGGTATGACCCGGGCCTTTGGGCGCAACCATAATTACATCCAGATCATCTCTTGGAGCAATCATGTCAAAATGAATATTAAATCCATGAGCGAATGCTAAGACAGCTCCTTCTTTGATGTTTTGTTCAATTTCAGATTTATAAGTTGCCGATTGCAACTCATCAGGCATTAATATCATGACCATATCTGCATCTTTAACTGCTTCTGCTACTTCTTGAACTTGAAGCCCTGCTGTTTCAGCCTTTTCCCATGATGCTGAATCTTTTCTTAAAGCCACAGTTACATTTCCACCAGAATCTTTAAGATTATTAGCGTGGGCATGTCCCTGAGAACCATAGCCAACTATAACTACTTTTTTGTTCTTTATAATTTCTAAATCGGCGTCTTTATCGTAATAAACTTGCATGCCCTTTCTCCTTACATTTTATATAGTCAATGTCTTCGAGTTTGAAGATATTCCAGAAGATCCACTTCTTACAATTTCTAGAGGTTCTTTGGTATTTAAATTTTCCACTAGCTTATCTAACTTATCAGGCTCTCCTACAAATTGTAAGTTAATGATTTCCTTATCCTCAAATACAACTTTGCCTTCTAGATTTTCTATTTCATCACTAGTTATACAGTTTTTATTAAGCTTCACTAACATTAACTCTCTTTCAATAAATTCTGATTCGCCAAGATCAGAAACAGCTACAACATCTATCAACTTATCTAATTGTTTAGTTATTTGCTGCACAACCTTTTCATCTCCATTGGTGGTCATGGTTAGTCTAGATAAAGTAGGGTCACTTGTTGGTGCAACTATCAAAGTCTCAATGTTATATCCACGTTGAGAAAACAAGCCCACTACCCTTGAAAGAGCTCCAGGTTGGTTTTCCATTAATAAAGCTATAACTCTTTTCATTACCAAGTCTTTTTATCTTTGCTCAAATGCATGAAATCCATTGCATTTCCTGCCTCTAACATTGGATATACATGTTCATCAGGATCTACATCCACATCTAGGAAAACTAGTTTATCTTTCATGGAAATACATTCTTTCATAGCAGGTTCTAATTCAGCTAATTTGTTTACTTTTATGCCAACATGGCCATAAGACTCTGATAAAGCACAAAAGTCAGGTAATGAATTTTCATAAGTGCTAGAAGAATGCCTTCCTCCGTATTGCATATCTTGCCATTGTTTAACCATCCCTAAAGCTGCATTATTTAAGTTTATTATTTTTATAGGCAACCCATATTGAAAACATGTAGATAATTCTTGTATACACATTTGAATACTGCCCTCTCCTGTAACACAAGCAACAGTTTCTTTTGGAAAGGCAAATTGAACTCCCATAGCAGATGGCAAACCAAATCCCATGGTTCCTAGACCTCCAGAGTTAATCCATTGTCTAGGTTTATCAAAAAAATAATATTGAGCGGCAAACATTTGATGTTGGCCAACGTCTGAAGTGATAAAAGCCTTACCTTTAGTTTCTTTGTAAAGAGATTGAATAACTTGTTGTGGCAGTATTTTTCCATTTTCTGGAACTATTTCTAACATAGAGTGATTAAGTCCGTGTTCTTCTCTCCAGTTAGTAATTTTTTGTAACCAAGGTTCTAATTTATTTTTATCTATCTCTTCTTTACTTAATTGACTAACTAAAGCTGACAAACATTCTTTAGCTGAACCCGCTATAGGGACATCTGCATGAATAATCTTTGATAATGAGGCAGGATCAACATCAATATGGATTTTTTTAGCTCCCAACGCAAATTGTTTTGGGTCATTAGTTATTCGATCATCAAACCTTGCTCCTACGGCAACAATTAGGTCAGCTTCATGCATTGCCATATTGGCTTCATAAGTTCCGTGCATTCCAAGCATCCCCAAGAATTGAGGATCAGTCCCAGGAAAAGCACCAAGACCCATCAAAGTGTTAGTTGTAGGAAATTTAGTCAATTTTGCTAACTTAATTAATTCGTCTGAAGCATTATCTTGAATTACTCCCCCACCAGAATAAATAACTGGTTTTTTTGCTTCTAAAATTAAATCAACTGCTTCTTTAATTTGTTTAGGGTCTCCAACTTTGGCAGGTTTGTAAGATCTCATGTTGATTTCACTTGGATAAATATAATCAAAAGTATAATTCGGATCTGTAAAATCCTTAGGTACATCAATAACAACCGGTCCTGGCCTTCCAGTTGTTGCTATATGAAAAGCCTTTTTAACTATTTCCGGTATATCTTCTGCTTTTTGAACTAAGAAACTATGTTTAACTATTGGCCTAGACACTCCAATCATGTCAGTTTCTTGAAAAGAATCTGTTCCTATCAACTCAGATTTAACTTGTCCTGAAATAACGACAACCGGCGTTGAATCCATGAAGGCAGTTGCCAGCCCTGTTATAGCATTAGTAGCTCCAGGTCCAGAAGTCACTAAAGCAACACCAGGTTTTCCAGTGGACCTTGCATATCCATCTGCAGCATGAACGGCTCCTTGTTCGTGTCTAACTAAAATATGTTCTACATCAGATTGATTAAATAAAGCATCATATATATGTAGCGCAGCGCCGCCAGGGTAGCCAAATATAAGCTCAACCCCTTCTTTATGAAGCGATTGTATTAAGGCCTCTCCGCCCGATGTCTTTGTTTTACTCATATTCTATTAACGCCTATTAATTCAAGGTCTAAAGCTAGGAGGGTGAGCATTTTGACATCAGAACGACCTAAGTCAAGAAAACCACTCTTTGTAGGGCTTTAAGGAGCCTTTTTAATAGAGAAAAGAAATTGTTCATCTCTTTCTAAAACAATATCTGAAAATTTAGGTATTTCTTCAAGAATATAGTGAGTAAGTCGTTCGTAATGCATTACAAACCTATAAACTTCCTCTTTAGTCATTATCTTCTCTTTTAAAATTGGGTCTTTAATAGTTTTTGCTAGCGTTTGCTCTTGTATCCATCTGCTTCTATACACAAAATCCATACTTGGAACCTTTATCATTAGTAAAAGATCAAATTTATCAAACAATTTTTGGTAATCTTTCGCTAACTCTCTATTGCTCCATTTTGACCACACGCCATCAGGATCTTCCTCTCTTTCTAAATCGTTCATAGGACCTGCCCAATTTTCTTCACTAATAGGCTTAGCGCCTCCACACCAAGCATCAAAAAAAATAAAATCAGGCTTGCCTTTGTAAATAGGCCAATCACTTTCAGGGTAATGCTTGTCTTCAGGTTTGCAGAAGGATGGTATTTTCGTAATAGAATCAATATCAGCTGCACTTAATTCTTTTATTAAATCCAAGCCCATAGATATATCGTGAGTTCCAGGAACTCCTCTTATGTAACAAAGGGGGTGAACTTCTTCAGATAATTTTTTTCTCTCTTCTTGCGATTTATAAATGTCGTCAATGGAAAAGCCCATACTTGGCCTACCGCAGTGATTGCTCAATACTTCTTGCACAAAATAAGACATGGTTGTTTTTCCCGACCCTTGTCCTCCTGTAAAGCAAATTAAATAAGGGTCTTTTCTTTTAGGAAAACTATCTAGATATAGACTGATCGGAATAACAATATCCTTAAAGAAGTTGGATTGGAGGTTTTCAATTTTGTAATGATCAGAGATTCTATGAAGATCTGTAATTGAAGAGTCCAATAAATCCTTACAGCGCTGATCACTACAAGAAGGAAATGTCATAATTCTTTTAATCTTTTAAGCAGACTTGAAGTATCCCATCTATTACCCCCCATGTCTTGAATATCTTTGTAGTATTCGTTAACAATCTTGGTTAAATCTATATTGATCTTTTTTTTATTGGCTTCTTTGATTACCAACTCAAGATCTTTTCTCATGTGATCAACTGCAAAACCATGATCATAATGATCTTGAAGCATTGTTTCCCATCTATTTTCCATCTGCCAAGACTGGGCAGCTCCTTTTGATATTACCTCTATTACTTCTTCAGTGTTTAGGCCAACCTCTTCAGAAAAGTTTAAACCTTCTGATAAAGATTGAATCAATCCCGTAATACAAATCTGGTTTACCATCTTAGTTAATTGTCCTGATCCACTTGGCCCCATTAACTTTATAAATTTGGAATAACATTCGATAGTTTCCTTAACTTTATTAAAACAATTTGCGTCTCCTCCAGCCATGACAGTTAATTGTCCTGACTCGGCGCCAGCTTGACCTCCAGAAACCGGTGCGTCTATAAAGCCAATGCCCTTTTTTGAACAAAGTTCACTTAATTCTTTAGTTATATCTGCAGAGATCGTCGTGTGATCTACAATAACACCGCCCTTCTTCATTGTTTGAATCAAGCCCTCTTCTCCTGATACCACCTCCTTTACATCTTCATCATTACCAACACATAAAAAAACCTGTTCACACAATGCACCAACTTCCGCTGCATTACTTGCTGCATTTCCACCATTCTCTTTTACCCAAGATTCGGCTTTATCTATGGTTCGGTTATAGACGATAAGATTTGAATATTTATTATAAATATGACCAGCCATAGCAGAACCCATGACACCCAAACCTATAAATCCCTTACTAGACATTTTTCCTCCACAATAGGGTCAATACTCTTTCATCTGTTTTATTTCTTCTATAAGAATAAAATAAATCCTCATCAGTGTAAGTACAAAAATTACTTTGGGATACTTCGACCTTAAAGCTTTTTAAGACTCTTGCTGCTTCAGCTTTTAAATCAAACATCCATTTTTCAGAATTAACTTGTTTAAAGTTTTTTTCAGACTTTTCATCTAAGTCCATAAAAGTTTTATATACATCTTTTCCTACTTCATATTTATCTTGGGAAATACAAGGAGCTAACCAAGCTCTTAAGTCGTTATTTTCTAAATTGAACTTTCGTAAAGATTGCTGAATTATCCCAGCAGACAGTCCTCTCCATCCTGCATGAAGGAGAGCAATTTCTGTTCCTGCAGCATTGGCTAAAGCAATGGGCAGACAATCGGCAGACATGATAGCTAATGAAACTTTGTTTGATTTAGTGAAAAGTGCATCTGTATTGGAAATTGGCTCATCGGAAAATTCTTTTATTTCCTCCAGAGAAGTTCCATGAACTTGATTCATATACTGGACAGGTAAACCTTGGAATTCAGTGAAAGAAATAGGTAAAGTTTTATTGCCTCTATTTGTAATATTGTTTTTTTTATAAAATTGCTTAGTTAAAGTAATACAGCCGATCTTTTGTCCTAAAGCACCTTTCGAAGAAACTGTTTCATAATTAGTCATCAAGATTTATTGAGCAGTTCAATTAGTTTTATTAAATCCTTAGGTGCTTTTGCAGAGTAATTTACTAACTTTCCTGAAGCTGGATGTATAAATTCTAATTTTTCAGCATGCAATGCTTGTCTAGAAAACTTTAAAATTTCTGTCTTGAGAGATTCACTGGTTCCGGATGCGAACTTTTTTCTTCCTCCGTAAACAGAATCGCCCAATATAGGAAAACCAATGAAAGCTAAATGAACCCTAATTTGATGTGTCCTACCAGTTTCTAAAGAAACATTTAATAAACTGTATCCATTTAACTTTTCCTGAATTTTAAAAGTAGTTATAGCCTCTTTGCCTTTAGCATTTACAGCTTGTTTCGTTCTAAGTTTAGGGTGCCTTCCTATGGGTTCATTGATAGTTGATCCAGATAAAGGTTCTCCCACAACTAAAGCTAAATAACTCCTCTTAACCTTTCTATCTTTTAGTTGAGATACTAAGTTCAAATAAGAAATTTCATTTTTTGCAACCACCATTATTCCTGAAGTATCTTTATCTAGACGATGCACTATTCCTGCCCTTGGTAAAAAACCTAACTCTTTATCATGATGCAATAAAGCATTCACTAATGTTCCTTTTGGATTTCCTGCTCCCGGATGTACAACCAAACCAGGTTGTTTATTCAGAACGATAATATCTTTGTCTTCAAAAATAATATCAATTGGAATGTTTTCAGGTTTATCTTCTAAGACTTGCTCTTCTAAGGCGTCAATAGAAATGAGTTGATTGGTTTTAAGAAGCTGCTTAGGTTTTACACTCTTACCGTCCAGCAATAACTGACCTTCCTTTATCCACTTTTGTATGTGTGCTCTTGAGAATTGGGTGAACTCTCTCGCAGTGACAGAATCCAAACGCTCTCCTGAATCTAAAGCATTTGTTTCGTAACTGAGGGTAATTTTCTTCATTCTATATAACTGTTTTTTGAACCTTATACAGCTTTTTCTGTCCAAGAACTATTCATATCTGTAGAATCTGCTACTCAAATGTCAATCGTTCACAATTTTTATAATTCAATCAAGACAAATCTCGTTTTTTTGAGAAACTTCCTAATTGTTGTCTTAATTGTATCTTGTTCTTCAAACGAAGAGCTTCCCGATGAAAGACTCGTAGAAAAGGAGCTGTATGATCAAGCTCAATCAAGATTAAAAAGTGCTAGTTATTCCACGGCTATCATTAGCTTAGAATCACTTGAGTCAAGGTTTCCTTTTGGAAGATACGCAGAACAAGCACAAGCAGAGTTGATATATGCCTATTACATGAATTCTCAATTTGAAGCGAGTGAATCAGCAGCTCAGAGATTTATTAATTTACATCCGAGACATTCTCACACTGGATACGCATATTACATGAAAGGATTAGCTGCATTTACTGACGATGCTGGTTTATTTACTAGATATTTTCAATCTGACTTAGCAAAAAGAGAAATAATCATGGCTCAAAAATCTTTTGATGAGCTGTCTGAATTTATATCCAGATATCCTAATAGTAAGTACGTTCCTCATGCCAAACAAAGAATGATTTATCTTAGAAACCTGCTTGCTGAACATGAAATCTATGTGGCAGATTTTTATATGAAGAGAGGAGCTTATCTTGCCGCAGTAGGTAGAGCTAAATACGTTATAGAACACCTACCTAACACACCTCAAACTCCTTATGCACTTTCAATCTTAATAGAAGCTTATGAGATCTTAAATTACCCTGAGCTTCGAGATATTAATCTAAAAATTCTTAATTCTAATTTTCCAGATTTTGATATAAACCAAAATCTTTCAGTAAAAAAGAGATCTTGGAAAAGAATATTAACGCTAGGACTTCTTGGTAATGAAAAAATAGAAAAACCAGTAGCTCTTAATCCCTAAAATGTATCAGGTTCTTTTACTTATAGCGGTAATTACGCTTGTTTATCTAATTGCTAGATCTGCTAGAAAACCCAAAGCTAATCTTTCTGAAAAAAGTACTGAAATGGTTAAGTGCGAAAAGTGCAGACTTAATTTACCTAAATCTGAAGCAATAAAATCAGGCAACTACTGGTTCTGTTCTGAAAGTCATAAAAACTAGAATCTATATCTTACTTTAACAGTAAAAGCGTCAGCTTGAGGATCATTCCAGGGGCGTTTATATAGTTCTTCTAAATTGTCTTCTTCGTCATATTCAACAATTCTTCCACCCTTAGAATAGACAACATACAAGTATGCTAAAGGTAAAATTTCATACCTATATCTAATTTGAAAAGCCAAATCACTTAAAGTAAATGGAGGAAGAGCCATTTCAATAGGATTTAGAGCTCCATAAGTATCCCCTAAATAAGCTTTAGGATTTCTTGCAGTAAAAGCAACCATTTGAGCTTTCATCCTCAGCTCGTGTTTGTCTCCACCAAACCAATTTAAAGACGCTACGGTTACTCTCTGTTTTTTCTCTTTATAAGTAGCTAAAAGATTATCTTGCAACCAATTTAACCAGTTATCTTCTTCTGAATGCTGGTGCATGAGAGAAAATTTAAGATTGTCTCTAGGAGATAAATCAACTTGAGCTGTATAAGAGGTATTGAAACCTAGAGCAGAAAATCCCCATTTGCTACCCTTTTCTCTTTTAACTTCTAGGAAGTAATTAAAAAAATCTTTTGACGGTCCTTTGTATTGAACCAAGGCGCCATAATTCTCTGGTTTCTTTATGAAAGGAGCTTCATCATTACCTCTAGTAATCCAAAAATCTCGACTTGCGGCTCTATGGAAACCACTAACCTCTAAAAAAGAAGTATTCTTAAAAGTACTTTTATTTGTAAGAGAGCCAAAAATACCGGATTTTTCTAAATCAGCATTCGTTTCATAACCGAATCCAAATTCATATTCACTAGAAAGTAGCAAAGATGATTCATCAAAGTCAGTATACTTGAGTCCATTCTGACCTCCTGCCCACATCATGTCATTGTTCATTTGATATCCCATATCACTGATATCAGTATCTTCATCAAAAAAGAAAATACCAAAATCATGCCATCTTCCTTTTTTAGGTGATGCAGTAAGTCTGAATCTAAATATTTCTCCAGAAGCTTCAGTATCATCTATGCCTTGATCTACGCTAGAAGTTAGCAAGATAGCTTCTAATCTAAGTTTATTATTAGGTCTATAGATGGCATCTATTGAATGTACATCGGCATTTCTGTCTAAAACTGGCCTATCCGTATAAGTTCCTAAGTAACCTATAGAGAAGTTTTCTCCATTTTTTACCGATCTAACAGAATAAAAGTCCCTCCCTTGTGTAAAAGGTTCATCGGCTTCGGAAGCACCTAAAAATCCAAAATCAAAAGATTCTCCTTGTTGGGTATATCTAACAGCATAATCAATATCAGTAATGCCAACCTGACTAGAATCACAAAGATTTTTTAAAGATCCACTATATTTATTGCAATTGTAGTCAGGTGCAGCCCCTATTCTTCTAGTATTTATTACGTAAAAGAAGGTATAACCTTTTACTGCAAACAGAGAATGATTTTCGGAAAAGAAAGGCCTCTTATCAGAGTAGAAAGTTTCAGATGAAGTGAAATTAACTACTAATTCATCACTCTCAACCTGACCAAAATCAGGATTTAAAGCAATATTTAATTGTTTACCCGAATCTATTTTCCAAAATATCTCAGCGCCAGCTTTTGCTTCAGTGTCTTCTAGAACCCTATCATTTGTTACATTTAAATAAGGGAAGAAATCTATTTTCGAAACATTGTAATTATTAAAATCCATTTCATGAAAAAGAGACATGAACTTTTCTTGTCTCGGATTTCCTTTGATGGAAGTATTAACTCTCCATTCTTCTGCCACCATTCTCCAAAAGGATAATTTAACTAATCTCTTTTCTCCTTTCTGTATCTTCATAGGAGCTATGGTCCAAGGAATGAAAAATTCTGCAGTCCATCCATCTTCATTGATCGAAGTAGCTGAATCCCAATCAGCATCCCAATCATAGTTAACATCATTCTCATTTCTATAGATACCGTCATTTATAGAGCCTCCAGCAGAAACAGTAAAACCATATGCCGTTAAGCCATCTCCATCAAAATCTATGGCAAGACCGCATTTGTCTGCATTAGCCATCTCATCATCTCGCTCATGCTTATTTGCTCTTATGGAGTCCTTAGGTTGAAGGTTTATAAAACCAAAATAGATGCCTTTCTCGTCCTCTTGAATAAGAACTTTTTGGAAATGTTTAGGTTCGGCTAATGAAAATGGCATGGACTCATAATATTTGGTCCATTCCCTGGCCTCAGACCATTCCCTTTCATCCAACACCCCGTCAACGGATATATCTAATGCACTAAGTTGTGGAGTTAAGAAAAAAAATCCTAATAGATAAGAAAATTGAGATATTAGCTTCCTTTGCAATTTAGTTCCCATTTTGAGAACAGGTATTCTAAGTGTTGAGTGTCTTAAAATCTATATCTAAGTTTGATGGTGAAATTATCACTTTGAGGATCATTCCAAGGTCTTTTATAAAGTTTGTTTAAACTATCTTCTTCGTCATTCAGAGCTACCCTGCCTCCCTTAGTGTACACAACATATAAATAGGCTAAAGGTTGTATTTCGTATCTATACCTAACCTGAAAAGCTAATTGACTAACAGTAATTGGCGGTAAAGACGTTTGGTATGGATTTAAATTACCATTCAGATCTCCTAAATATGGTTTAGGGTTTCTAGCCGTAAAAGCTAGCATTTGAGCCCTTACTCTCAATTCATGTTTGCTGCCTTCAAACCATTGAATACTTGCTGTAGTTCGCCTCTGCTTTCTATCATATGTTGCTAGAAGATTATCATCAATCCAATTTAACCAATTAGTTTCTTCCGTATGTCTATAACTTAATTTGGCTGTTAATGTTTCTAGTGGAGAAATACTTATCGATCCTCTATAAGAAGATGTCCACCCCAATTCACCTGAATAACTATCACCCTTTTGTCTCTTAGCATCAAAAGAATATCTAAGAAAATCCTCTCTTGGTCCATTAAAATCAACCTCAACACCATATCCTTCAGGTAAATTAATAAAGGGAGCTAATAAAGAATTTCTAGTAATTCTATTATCCCGACCAGTTACCCTATAAAAGGTAGCAAATTTCAATTCTGAACTATTTTTAAATGAATTATCAACTGAAAATCTAATGGAAGATGGCTCTTTATCAAGAGAAGAGTCGGATTTTAATGACCAACCAAATTCATATTGTCTTGATCGAAAGAGAGAGTCGGCATTAAAATCAGTTTTTCTTATTTGATATCTGCCACCAAACATTAACCAATCATTCCTGACCAAATACCCCATATCGTTAACATTAAGATTTTCATCAAAATAATATAAGCCAAATCCAAAACGCCTAGTTTTATCTGGATCATAGCCAAGCCCAAAATCAAAACCGTAACCATTTTCATCATCCACTTTGGAGTGAACTAGCAAACCATTTATTCTTAATTCAGGTGAAGGCCTATAATCAAAATCCATAGTATTAACTTGAGCAGTTCTATCAATGACGGGTCTATCTACGTAAGTACCAAGATAGCCTATAGTTAAATCATCTTTTCTGGTTCTAAGTCGAACTGAATAGAAGTCTTTTCCTTGGCTAAAGTTTTCATCCGCTTCGGAAGCACCTAAAAATCCAAAATCTACAGATTCTCCTTGCTGTGAATAACGTAAAGCATAATCTATATCGTTAGCCCCTGTTTTGCTGTTCAAACAATAATCCTGTTGTACATCTTCAAATTTTGAACAATCATAGTCTGGCTCACCGCCTATACGTCTTGTATTGATGACATACAAGAACCTCCATGCGGTGACATTGAATAATCCATGATTTTCGGAAAAGAAAGGCCTTTTATCGGAATAAAAAGTTTCCGTTGCTGAAAAATTTACCACCACTTCATCGCTTTCTACTTGACCAAAGTCAGGATTAAAAGTTGCATTCAGCTGTTTACTTGAATCAATTTTCCAAAAAACTTCAGCACCAACTTTATTGTCAACTTCACCATTTATTCTGTCTTCGTTTAGGGTTAAATAAGGAAAAAAATCAATGCTTGAAGACTGATAATTCTTAAATTCGTAATCATTAAATACTGATAAATAAAGATTTTCATAAGAACTACCTTTTATAGTTGCTATCACTCTTTGCGGTCCTGCCAGCATTCGATAAAAGGCCATTCTTACTTTTCTTTGAGCTGCGGATTGAGCCTTCATAGGGGCTACTGTCCAGGGAATAAACATCTCCGAATACCAAACTCCATCTTCGGTTGAGGCTGCTGACAACCAATCAGCGTCCCAATCATAATTCCTTTCATTCTCATTTCGATAAGTAGCATCGCCTATTGAACCACTAGAAGACACAAAAAATTGATAACCGGATAATTTGTCTGCATCAAAATCTATTGTTACACCATTTTTGTCAGCAATAGACCTTTCATTGTCTCTTTGATGACTTTGCGATCGCATACTTTCATTGGACTGATAGTTTTTAAAACCAAAGAATATTCCGTCCTCAGATTCCTGTATTAATATGACTGTTTTTATATCTGTTACAGGATTTAGAGTGTAGGGGAATACTTCATAGAACGTTGTGATTTGTCTTGCTTCACTCCATTCATCTTCATCTAACTTACCATCAATAATTATTTCCGCTTGTAAAACTGCACCAATCAATAAAAGACATTGAATTAAGCAAAAATTCAGAAAGCCTTTCATTTACTTTACTAATATTGTTATTTTTTCAGAAATTAATGGATTAGAGTGAGGTACATGATACATATCTCCTAATACAAGCTGTAATTCATGTTTTCCTGGAGGTAAATCGATAGATGTTTCAGTTTGACCACCTCCAAAGTGCAAATGATTTTTGCTTGAGGGTATTGGTTTAGATAAATCTAAATCATCTACGTTAATTAATAAATGATGGTGACCAGTATTTTCTATAGTTATCCCTGCAGGTGCTACTCCTTTTCCAGATAAACCAAACTGTATGAAAACAGGGTTATTCACAGAATCCCCATCCTTTATGTTGATAAAATAAACACTAGCTTCTGAAGCTATTAAATTTGGGAAAGAAATTAAGACAAGAAATAAAACTAAATATTTTTTAATCAACTAAATACTCCCCTGATGCATAAAGCAAGGCTTTATTTTTATTATTAATATTGACCTTAATCACTTCACCAAAGAAAACAGAGTGTGTTGAGTGGTCAATGACCTTCGTGCATAAACAAAATATATTTGAAATAGAATTAGAATTATAAATTAACTCTTTATCATCAACCCATCCATTGTCTTTGAATCTTGATTCTCCTTCTTCAGAATTACTACAGACTTCTGAAAGATCCTTTTGTTTGTTAGACAGAACATTTATACAAAATTTTGTGTCTTCATAAATAGTATTGTGTATCGAAGCTTCTTTATTTATACAAATAATCATAGAAGGAGGGCTTAAAGATAAAGAAGTTACAGAAGTAGCTGTCATCGCATGGCTTTCATCATTTAGTTTTGCTGAAATGACATTCACAGTAGAGGTAATACCCCTCATAGCGATTAAAAAATCTTCCTGAACTTTCGAATTTTCCATTTGTGAATAATCACTAATTAAATATGGTAACTAGTGACCTTAAAAGGAATAATATTGTTCATATGCCTAAAAAACAAGCTACAACTAGAATTATTGGAGGCAGTCTAAGGGGCTCTAAGCTTCCTTTTAAAGAAAATAGATCTATAAGACCCACTGAAGGAAAAACAAAAGAAACTTTATTTAATTGGCTCCTAAACGACTTAGAAGGAAAAACTTGTTTGGATATGTTTGCCGGAACCGGCTCTTTAGGCATTGAAGCTTTATCGAGAGGAGCGAAAGAAGTGGTATTCGTAGAAAAGCAAAAGAAACTAGCTGATTCTTTAAAGACAAATCTTAAAAGATTACAGGTTTATAGTTCTAGTCAGGTCCTAAATGCCAATGCGTTTTCTATAGACTTCGATAATTTACCTTATAAATTTGATATTTTATTTATAGATCCTCCTTTCAGAGAAAATTTAATTCAACAATCATTGGACTTCATTAAGTCAAAAAATATATTATCCCCAAAAGCCTTAATTTA
>CACAIY010000018.1 GCA_902532675.1 uncultured SAR86 cluster bacterium | reverse complement strand
CTAAAGATATTCATAAATTAAGATCAGATCTTAAGGAATGGGGCTATGGCTTGATTGAAGAAGCCATGTCAAAAGAACAAACTAATGCTTTTATAACTAGAATTCTAGAACAAGCAGAAGGAGAAGAGTTAGCAGGAGTTAAGGCTATGTCTCCTACTGGGCAATATATACATACTTTAATTAACAAAGGCGAAATATTTGGAAAATGTATTGAACAACATCCTGATGCCGTTCAAGCAGGGCCTTTAATAGAGCAATTACTAAATGAAACTTTAGGGCCTGGATGGATTTGTCATAGCTTTTTATCAAATGGTGCGGATCCGAATAAATACCCACAAGGTATGCATATGGATCAAGGTCCTTTAGTGCCCTGGATTACCGAACAAGCACCAGCTCTAGTGAACACAATGTACATACCTCAGGATATTAATGAAGAGAATGGAGGTACTCTAGTTATTCCTGGAAGTCATAAAATAATGAGTCAAGCTGGTAGCGGAGGAAAAATAGGAAAGATTCCGCCAACCATAAACCTAGAAGCTGAAGCAGGAACAATAATGATTTTTGATGGAAGGGTTTTACATGGAACGGGTGTTAATAAGACAGACAAAAGAAGATTTGTTGCAACTATGAGTAATGTTAAAGCTTGGATGAGAACACAAGAAAACTGGTCGCTTTCTGCTGCACCAGATGTAATTGAAAATGCAAGTCCTAAATTACTTCATAGAATGGGCATGCAAGCCATTGTCTATGGTGCAACAATAGAAGGATTTGGTATGGGAGCTAGCGGCAAAGTAGGAGATGTCTGGGGTAACATGAAACCATTTAGAACAGCCTACGATGAAGGAAAATATGAAAGAGTTAGAGAACTTTCACCAAAATCTTCTAAAGAGGATCTTTCTAAAGATTATACGGTAGGTAAAGCTAGAAAAAATGCCTACGATTTAATGAAAAAATATAAAAAGTCTTAAACACTAAATTAAATCACTGATACCAACCAAAAAGATGTTGGGATAATAATTACCCATACTGAGACAGCTAAAAGAACGGGCCTTAATGAAATTGATTTTAAGCTCTCAATATTTATTTGAGTACCTATACAAAATAAACCAGTTAATAAACAAACTTGATTTATTATTTTTAAGATAGCTATCAAATCACTTGAAGGACTGGCTAAGGAGTTAAGAATTGTTGCAAACAAAAAGAAAATTACAAATAAAGGCAGTCCAAATCCCTCAGATTTGTTTCTAAAATACCAGGCAGATCCTACAACTAAAGGAATTATCCATAAAGTTCTGGTTACTTTCAGAGTTGCTGCAACTTCCATAGCCTCCTCCCCCATCATCGATGCGGCTCCTATTACTGAAGCCGTGTCATGAATTGCCAAAGCAGCCCATGCTCCAAATTCTTGTTCAGAAAGATTGAAGAAATCTCCAACAATAGGGAAAAAAATAACGGCTAGAGCATTAAGTAAAAAAACAATTGTGATAGCAGTAGTGAGTTCTTCAGGCTTAGCCTTAATTGCTGGCCCGACAGCAGCGATAGCAGTTCCTCCACATATAGCAGTTCCAGAACTAAGTAAATAAGCAAGTTTCGTAGAAACTCCCAATACTCTTCCAATTAAAATAACAAGAAGAAATGCAGAAATGACATACAAAGAAATAACGAGAAAATAAGAAGAATTTATTTCTAAGAAGGTATCAAGGCTTAAACTTCCACCTAAAAAAACTATACCAGTCTGAAGAATTTTTGAACCGTATTTTTTAGTAAAGAAGGTTTGAGGAACCTCTTTATAAATGGCCAAAATTATTCCTAAAAAAAGAGCTAGAGCTGCATTTCCAATCCAAATAGAGATTAATATGAATATAGAGCTAGAAAGATAAAGCATTATTAAGTTACTTGTGAACTCTCCTAAGAATGAGAATACAACAAATCTCTTTTAAACAACATTGATTTAAAAAATGATTCTTAAAATAGATAAGTTTTAAAAAAACAGAAGATTCTTTCCTATGCTACAGTTAAGAAGAATGTATAAACGTTTCTTGTTTAAATTTTTCCTTAGAACTGCTATCACTTCAATTTGTGTTTCTTCTTGTGCGAGTGGAGGAAATGGTAATTCAGATTTAATTGATAATTCTGTTACAACTATTCTTACAGGAGACCAAAGATATAGTTTTGAAACGTTTGAAAACAAAATGACATCTCCGTGGGGTGAAGTGGTTTTTACTTACAGCGTAGGTGAATATAGACCATCCAGCGAATTACCATCAAACGAGAAATATAAGATTGAAGATTATGGTTTTTTGCAAGTCAGAGCTCAGGGACAGCACCCTGGAGATGATTCTAATAAGGATGAAATAAGCATTGAAGGGCCTTGGTACAACACTGGTCAATGGTTTGAAGCTAATCTTAATGGAGATGATTTCTCTGACCTCATTTACGTAGGACAATCATTTGGAACAAGGGAATTTGTTCCTGAAGACCTAATGATCACATTCTTAAATGATGGAAATGGCCATTTTAAAATAGCTCCAGAGTTGTTTGTGAATAATAGTTTTCCTTGTGTGCAGGGAGGTACAAGCTGGTTAAATGAAGAAAATAATGACCCAACGCGAGAATGTGGCAACCAGCAGGACTACACCAATGGAAAAATAGTGGCTGACTTTAATGGTGACGGAATAAGTGACTACTATGACACAAGTATTCTGTATCTTAGTAATCAGGGAATCTTAGAAAATAAAAGTCAGTCAAATTTACCAGATTTATTTTTTAAAGAAGGACACGGAAAAATCTTTGTTCATGATGCAGCATATGGTGATTTAGATGGTGATGGGGATTTAGATATTTTTACACCAATTTTTGATCAGACAAATTTAGGATATTTGTTTGGAGGAGAAAAAGACCCATGTTCCGGCTGTACTCAGATGATACCTTTCACGGCTTTAATTAATGATGGAACGGGCAATTTCTCTGCAAACCATAATTTCCCTGAATTTGATTGGTTAGAAGTAAATTATGACAATCATGGTAATAATATAGATAGGCTTTGGCCGACTACTGCAACTATAGGAGATTTTGATAATGATGGTTATGGAGATGTAGCATTTGGATGGTTTAATCCCCGAATTTCTTCTTTGTATGGATTTAGTGAGAATAGTTCTGGAGCTGTTTATCTAAACAATGGATCTAACGATTGGACCCAAAGAGGTTTTATTGAATTGCCTGCAAATTTTTTTGGAGATAATGGCAATGCTAATGATATGGAAGCTTTTGATTTTGATGGCGATGGTTACACTGATATCCTTCTAGCATCCACTATCCATGACCCTTATTATCGATCTAGAGTCATTCAATTCTTTAAGAATATTGATGGTGAAAGTTTTATTGATGTTACTGAAGAAAAGAACCCCAATTATTCTATATACACTGATGGAAACCCCTATTCCGAGATGTGGGCAGGTCAAGGAAAAATACATCTAGTTGATTATGATCATGATGGTGATATAGATGTTGTTGACTCGAGCACTAGAACTTATGTACTTATAAATAATGGAGATGTATTTGAGTTGTACGATAATTTTGTTGACCTTGATGAAGATTGGATATTGTGGCCAATTGAAATAGATAATAAATTTGATTACGACTTTATAGGAAGTTTTACTGACAGTAACGGAAGGGACTATAGTCTGACAACCTATTTTCAAGTGTTAGACCCTCAAAATGAAGCTCTTTTAAATAACTTTCTGTCTAAAGGTAGCGTTTACTCTGAATATATTCTTTCTTCTGTTAACCAATATAACGAAGTAAGGAGATCCTCTAGGAATAAAGATTTCATATACAAAGACTATGAAGACTCATATGTATTTGGAGTTAATTCAAATCAATCTGA
This sequence comes from uncultured SAR86 cluster bacterium, assembly GCA_902532675.1. Classification (GTDB taxonomy): domain Bacteria; phylum Pseudomonadota; class Gammaproteobacteria; order Magnimaribacterales; family Magnimaribacteraceae. The sequence continues at coordinate 22,085 of CACAIY010000018.1, read as the reverse complement.
TTACCTAAATCTATTTGCAGGAACTGCAAAAGGAGTATTACAAGGTAATTTTATAGGTCTATCTAAAGAAATATCAGCAATTAGATTAGGGTTTATTTACACAAATAATAATCCGCAAAACTTCAATAGTAATGATTTGTGGGGGAATTCAATTTCAAATTTAGAATTTAAAACTGGTTCTGCCTTCGTTGAAAGATCCATAGCTGTTAATGATCTTGCAATTAATGTTGGAATTTCATATGACAAAATCTTTATTAATAAGTTTGAAGAAAAGGGAAATTTCTTACATTTACATTTCAATTCTTTGAATACGCTCAGCCAAAATGTATTTGTTGATATTTACTATCCTTTCAAGATTTTTGGTTTTACTGGATCCTTAAATATAGGTTCTTCTAAACGAAAATTTTCAAGCAATTTTAACCTTTCATCCTCAGAAAGTTTTGAGTTACCATCTAAAATTAGCAAAACATATACCGAGGGAGAGCTAAGTCTTGTTAGAGGGCCTTTATTTTTATCAATCGATTATCTTGAAGGCAAATCTCCAATATTTAATATAGGCTTTAAGCTGATCTCTTACTAATCTTTAAATGGTGGGCCCGGGAGGACTCGAACCTCCGACCAATGGATTATGAGTCCACTGCTCTAACCAACTGAGCTACAGGCCCTGTAGAAACTCTTATTCGTCTAAAAACCCTTTTAGATGAGAAGATCTTGTTGGGTGCCTAAGTTTTCTTAAGGCTTTAGCTTCAATCTGCCTGATCCTCTCTCTTGTCACATCAAATTGCTTTCCAACTTCCTCTAAAGTGTGGTCTGTATTCATACCTATACCGAATCTCATTCTTAAAACTTTAGCTTCTCTTGCAGTAAGGCTTCCGAGAATATCATCTGTAGCATACTGAAGGTTTTCTTCAGTAGCTGCTTCATCTGGTGAATCGATAGAGGTGTCTTCTATAAAATCTCCAAGGGTAGTGTCTTCTTCATCGCCAATAGGTGTTTCTGTAGATATGGGTTCTTTAGCTATCTTCAAAACCCTTCTAACCTTATCTTCAGGTAGATCCATTCTTTCACCTAATTCTTCTGGAGTTGGTTCCCTACCCATCTCTTGAACCATCTGACGTGAAACTCTATTTAGCTTATTGATGGTTTCTATCATGTGAACTGGTATACGAATTGTTCTTGCTTGGTCTGCTATGGATCTAGTTATTGCTTGTCTGATCCACCATGTGGCATAAGTAGAAAACTTATATCCTCTCCTATACTCGAACTTGTCCACTGCTTTCATGAGTCCAATATTGCCTTCCTGTATAAGATCTAAGAATTGGAGACCTCTATTCGTATATTTCTTCGCTATAGAAATCACTAACCTTAAATTAGCCTCTACCATGTCTTTCTTGGCTCTTCTTATCTTGGCTTCTCCTATAGACATTTTTCTGTTGATATCTTTTATTTCGGCTATTGGTAATTGAATAATCTTTTCTAATTTTAATAGTTTGTTTTGAAGTCTTACTATCTCATCAATATTTTCTTTAACTACTTTAGCGTAAGGCTTTCTAGATTTTGCTATCTTTTCAGACCAGCTAGTATTTGCTTCATTTCCAGCAAACTCATTTATAAAGTCTTTTCTAGGCATCTTGCCTCTTTTAACCATTACCGTGAAAATAAATTTTTCACTTTCTCTGATTATTTCTAAAGCATCTCTAGCCGGATTGGCAATTATTTCAAACTGGGTAGGAGATAATTTAAGAAATTTAAAAATCTCACCTAATTTCTCTTGTTCTTTAATTGCGGCTTTGCTAGTTCTTGATTTTGCACAAGCTTTTTCAGTTTTATTAAACTGTCTCTTCAACGAACTAAATCTTTTCTTTACCTCAACCGGATCTGGTCCTGTTTGCTCCTCTTCATCCGTTTCACCTTTCTCTTCTTTTTCTTTTTTTTGAGCTAAAGCAGGAGGTGGGATTCCTTCTTCTATGTCCATGAACCCTACAAGCACTTCAGATAGCCTTTTGTCTTCAGAAACAACTTCTTGATATTCATCTAATATCCTATCTACTATTCCAGGATAAAAACAGCATGCGTATAGCAACTCTCTTGCGCCCTCTTCTATTCTTTTGGCTATAGCTATCTCGCCTTCTCTTGTTAAGAGATCAACTGTTCCCATTTCTCTCATATACAACCTAACTGGATCAGTTGTTCTACCAACCTCTGATTCAACAGTTGTTAAGGTTGTTCTGGTATCCGCTATCGTTTCGGGAGCCGCATCAGAATTATCTCCACCAGAAGCAGTGGTTGACTCTAAAACTTCTATGCCTATATCGATAAGCATTTGTATTGTTTCTTCTACTTGGTCTGGATCTGAAATATCCTCAGGTAACATTGAGTTTATTTCTTGATAGGTTAGGAAGCCTTGATCCTTACCTTTATCAAGCAATTCTCTAAGACCTGAGTTTTCTAGGTCTTCTTCTCCAAATAATACCTCTTCGGCTTCTTCTGGAGCTTCTACATCCTTTTCTTTTACTTCAACTACTGGGGTTTTTGCTTTCTTTGCCATATCTAAATCTTAGCGGTGCGCAATTATATTATCTTTTTTTAATAAATGCCTTATTTAATATAAAAAACCCTTTAATTTGCTTTCTGGCTTAAGTCTCTTAGAAGTTTTCTTTCAGGTTCTTCTAGATTATCTATATTAGACAGTAAATGTTGTTGAAGTTCAAAAGTTTCATCTTCGGATAGACCGTTGCTATTATAAACTTCTTTTAGTTCGATGATTCTAGAGATTGAATCTGATTTCATTAACACAGATAAACAATCTTCTAAATAAGCCAATGCATTCTTTTCTTCTATAGTCGGGCTAGTTGAGATTAAAGTGCCGATGAATGACGCAGAGTCTGGATCAATATTGCTCAATAAATCAGAAATTCCTAATTTTGGATCAGCTAAGAAGTACTTAACAACTTCTACCATTAATACAACTTCCGGTTCTTTAAATCCTTCAAATTTTTCTAAGTTTTTTATTTCTGCAGCTAAAAAAGGATAGGCAAGAATTACGTTAAGGACCTTAGAGCCCAAGCCGGTTTGTTGGAAAACTCTTTCTTCTTTAGTTTCAGTTACGTCTTGCTTAAGTCTGAGAGATTTTCTCTGATAATTTGAAGATTGATTATGGGTCTTTAAATCATCTTTATCTAATCCAGTAATATTTGAAACTTCGCTCTCTAACAGTTTTTTAATAGAACTCTCCTGCATTGAAGCTAGATGACCCATAGCTTTTGAGGCTAAAGAAGCTTTCTTTTCAAGAGAAGTCACGTCAAAAGTTTGTGTTAATTTCTCTATAAAATATTCTGATAATAATTTCGCATTATTTATCCGTTTATTAAAATCTTCAACACTTTCTTTCTCAAGTAAACTAGCTGGATCTTCTCCTTCCGGTAGAAATAAGAACTTGATTTCTGTTCCATCCACTACAGCAGGCAAAACATTCTTTAATGCTCCCCAAGCAGCTCCTCTTCCAGCATCATCTCCGTCAAAACAAAAAATTATCTCGTTAACAAGTTGTAGTAATTTCTGCACATGGAATCTATTTGTTGCTATACCTAATGTTGCCACTGAGTTTCTTAAGCCATGCTCAGACATCGCAACTGTATCCATGTAACCCTCAACCACAAATAGTTTATTTAGATCTTTTCTAACTTCTAATGCCTCAAATAATCCATATAGTTCTTTGCCTTTTTGGAAGATGGGTGTGTCGCCTGTATTTAAGTATTTAGGTTGATCGTCTGGATTCATAACCCTGCCTCCAAAACCAACCACCCTTCCCTTCCTGTCTTTAATCGGAAACATTAACCTATCTCTAAAAACATCGTATAACTTACCTTCTTTATTTTTTTTTGCTAAACCTGCAAGAATTACAACTTCTTCTGAAAAACCTTTCTTTTTTAATTCTTCATTTAAAGAATCCCAAGAGTTTAGAGAGTAACCTATAGAGTATTTTTTACAGATTTCAGGCGAAATCTTCCTATCTTCTTTTATGTATTTCCTAGTTTTTTCTGCAGAGTCATTTTCACTTAGATTTCTTTCAAAGATGTCACTTGCAGCCTTCATGCATTCTAGTAAAGGGTCTCTTTGTTTATTTGGCGTTTGACTTGATTCGTAAGGAACTTCAAGACCAGCTTTAGCAGCAAGAGCTTCTATAGATTCAACAAAATCAAGTCCTTGATGGGATTGTAAGAAACCAATCACATTTCCAGTTGCTCTGCACTTAAAACAATAGAAGAATTGTTTTTGTTCGCTAACACTGAAAGAAGGATTTTTGCCATCATCACAAAAAGGGCATATACCCCAATGATCCTTGCCCTTTCTTTTAAGTGGTAAGTATCCATCAACTAAGGAGACAATGTCAGTTGTATCAACAATCTCTCTTATAAAATCTTGAGGAATTGAGCTAGCCATCAATCCATGCTCCTAAACCAATCTTCTAAAATAATTTGAGCAGAAATGCTGTGTTTATTAGCAGATTCTTTTAACCCACTTGATTCAGTCTTCATTCTTTCTTTAGCTTCTTTAGTGGTAAGCCTTTCGTCCATCATATGCAACCTGATCTTATATCGATTCTTTAATTCTGTAGAAAACTGAGAGATTCTTTTCTGAAACTCACTTCTTGTCCCATCCATATTAAAAGGATCTCCAACAATAAATAAAGTCGGCTCCCATTCTTTAACAATCGAATCTAATTTTATCCAGTCAGGTTCTCCTTCTTTGGCTTTAATGGCATAGAAAGTTGAAGCGCTCTTAGTAATATTTTGACCTATAGCTATTCCTATATTTCTTAACCCATAATCAAATGCCATTATTACACTAGACTCTTCAGTCATTTAAGTAGACCTTCTACTTCCTCTATAAAGCTATGCGCAACATCAATATCGCATAGACTTTCATATTCCCTAAAACAAGTGGGGCTAGTGACATTAATTTCAGTTAGATAATCTCCAATGATATCTAACCCGACAAGCACTAACCCTAAGTCTTTTAGCTTCGGTCCAACTTGTTCACAAATCCATAAGTCTTTTTCAGTTAGTGATCTTGCAACTGCTGAAGCTCCAGCTGCTAAGTTTCCTCTAAGCTCACCTTCAGCAGGAACTCTAGCAACAGCAGCATCTATTGGATTGCCGTTGATTAATAAAATTCTTTTATCACCATCAGTTATTTCCGGTATGTATGTTTGTATCATCACTTTCGTAGTAAAAGACTCAGTTATTGTTTCAAGGATCACATTTAAATTAGGATCTGAATATCTCAATCTAAATATTGAAGAACCTCCCATCCCATCTAAAGGTTTGATTACAGTATCTCCATGATCTTCTATAAAAGATTTCAATAAATTTGGATCGCTAGTTACCAGAAATGGCGTACAGCATTCAGGAAACTCTGTAGCGAAAACTTTTTCATTACAATCCCTAAGGCTAGAAGGTTTATTTACAACCAACACACCTTCTTTTTCGGCAGACTCTAATACATATGTGTTGTATATATAATTTGAATTAAATGGAGGATCTTGTCTCATTAATATTACATCTAATTCAGATAACTTAATTTGTTTCTCCTCTTTAAAATCAAACCATCCGGTTGGATCATTCTTAACTTGTAGAGTTTTTGCTATAGCGAATGCGCCCTTCTCGTTTATATACAATGAATCTGGAGTCATATAAAAAAGCTGATGCTTTCTTGATTGAGCTTCTAGCATCATGGCTAAAGTACTGTCTTTTTTGAAATTAATGGACTCTATTGGATCCATCACTACGCCTATCTTCATAAAATAAAAATTTAATTCTAATTAAAATTCTTTTGCACTAAACCTCACCGAGCTTATAGCAGAAATAGCTGCTGTCTCTGCCCGCAAAATTCTCTTACCTATACTAACAGGAATAAAACCTTTCTCAGTTAAAGAATCAACTTCGTAATCACTGAAATCTCCTTCAGGACCTATGGCAAGAGAAACCGAATCTTTATATTTAAAATCAGAAATTTTGTTATCTGCATTAGGGTAAAGGACTATCTTAATTTTAGACTCTTCATTTGCTGCCCATCTATCTAATTTTATGGGATCTTGAATGATAGGTAACCAGTTCTCGCCGCACTGCTCACAAGCCCCTCTTGCAATTAAATTCCATCTTAAACTTCTGTTTCTTGTCATTTTTATTTTTAGTTCAGATCGGTCAGTAATCAAAGGATGAAAAGAAGTTACTCCTAATTCTGTTGCCTTTTGAATAGTAAGATTGAAAGGATCATTCTTTATCAGTGATTGACCTAAATTTATCTCTATGCCGTACCTAAGAGATTTTTCAAAGATATCAATTACATCTAATTGGACTTCTGATCTATGGATCTTGGAAATAACTCCTAAACATGAATTGCCTTTTCCATCAAAAAGCACTAGTTCATCACCTTCTTTTTTTCTAAGGACTTTTATAAGATGATGAGAAGAAGGCTTTTCTAAAATTATCTTTTTGTTTAAAAAAAATTCCTGATTTACGAAACTTCTTGTTAAATTCATTTTCATAATTAATACAAATATTTTAAAACATTAACTTATAAAAGAGAGAAATTAGAGTTAATAAAATTAGTAATTGAATTGAATAAAATTATTCAATAAAAAAATAAAAATTTAAATTATTAAACCTCTTGAAAGAAAAATTTTGTTGGGTATTATCACCAGTCCTAATTAATAAAATTATATTGTCCAACTTTTTATCACATGACTGCAAACAAAAAAAAGAAATTTAATGGCGAAGGAGAGAAACTAGGTCATCAAGTTTCTAGAAGTATGCGCAAATACTTTCAGCAGTTAGATGGGGAATCTCCCAATGATGTTTACAACATGGTACTTAAAGAAGTTGAATCATCTTTGTTAGAAATTGTTATGCAACAATGCGATGACAATCAAACAAGAGCTAGTAAAATTCTTGGAATCAATAGAGGCACCCTCCGAACAAAACTTAAAGCACATAAATTACTTTAGGATATAAATGGGTCAAACTGCCAACCCTAAAATTAAAAGAGCACTAGTAAGCGTTTCCAACAAAGAAGGAATTGTGGAATTATGTTCTGTGCTTACTAATGAACATCAAGTTGAAATTATATCTACAGGTGGAACTCTAAAGTCTCTTCTTGACGGCGGTGTAAAAGCAATTGATATAAGTGAATTTACAGGCTTCCCTGAAATGATGGATGGAAGAGTTAAGACCCTCCATCCTAAAGTCCATGGAGGTATTTTAGCAAGAAGGGATGTAGACCTGGAGGTTATGAAAGAAAACGATATAAAAGAAATAGACCTTGTTATTGTTAATCTATATCCATTTGCTGAAACTATTTCTAAACCCAAAACTACTTTAGAAGTAGCTATTGAGAATATTGATATTGGCGGCCCTAGCATGCTCCGATCAGCTGCAAAAAATAATAAATATGTTGGTGTCGTCGTTGATCCGAACGACTACCCTTTAATAATTGAAGAAATGCAGTTAAACAATGGTTCTATTTCTCAAGAAAGAAGGAGCTTATTGGCTGCAAAGGCTTTCGGTCATACAGCTAATTACGATACCGTTATTTCTGACTATTTGTACTCTCTTGCAGAGGATGACTTTCCTGATCGTATGTTTGCTAAGTTTATTAAAAAAGAAGTGATGAGATATGGAGAAAATCCACATCAAAAAGCAGCTTTTTATATAGACGACGCCAAGCAAGGCAATGGAGTAGCAAATGCTGATCAACTTCAAGGTAAACAACTTTCTTATAACAATATAGCTGACACGGACGCAGCATACGAATGTGTTAAAGCTTTTGAAGAACCTGCTTGTGTAATTGTAAAACACGCCAACCCATGTGGTATAGCAACAGATCAGGATATTCTCGTAGCTTATGAAAAAGCCTTTATCTCTGATCCTACGTCTGCATTTGGTGGAATTATTGCCCTTAACAGAGAACTAGACAAAGAACTCGCAGAGAAAATTATAAATAATCAGTTTGTAGAAGTAATAATTTCTCCTGGAGTAACAGATGAAGCGCTCAAACTAACCAAGGCTAAAGAGAATGTAAGGATTTTAAATAGTAAAGAACTTGGCTCCCAGGTAAAAGGTTTTAAATTTCTCAGTGTTACTGATGGAATGTTAGTTCAAGAAACAGATAATGGAATTGTTACAAAAGATGATCTTAAGATTGTTTCAAAAAGAGTACCTTCAGAGATAGAAATCAAAAACTGTTTATTTGCATGGAAAGTTTGTAAATTTGTTAAATCAAACGCAATTGTATATACAAGAGAGAATCAAACAATAGGTATTGGTGCTGGGCAAATGAGTAGAATTGACAGTGCCAAGATAGCGGCCTCTAAGGCTACAGAAAGAGGATTCAAAACTGAAGGATGCACCATGGCTTCAGATGCATTTTTCCCTTTTAGGGATGGTATTGATGCTGCTGCAGAAATCGGGATAACTTCTGTAATCCAACCTGGAGGTTCGGTGAAAGATGATGAAGTTATTCAAGCAGCAGATGAAGCTGATATGGCTATGATCTTTACTGGCATAAGACACTTTAGGCATTAAACCAAACCATGAAAGTTCTTGTTGTAGGTGGTGGCGGAAGAGAACACGCTCTAGCCTGGAAATTATCTAAAAGCAATATAGTTACTGAGGTTTTTGTTGCTCCTGGAAATGGAGGAACCGAGATCGAAGAATTGATTCAAAATATAGATATAGAAGCAAATGATTTAGAGAAGTTGTCTACTTTTGCGATAAAGGAAGGTGTTGATTTAACTATTGTTGGGCCTGAAGACCCTTTAGTGGAAGGCATAACCGACAAATTCCAAGAAGAAGGTCTTTTGTGTTTCGGACCTTCGAAAGATGCAGCGAGATTAGAAGGTTCTAAAGAGTTCATGAAAGACTTTCTGATAAGACACAACATTCCTACAGCTAATTACGAAACTTTCACTGATTCGAAAAAAGCAATTAGTTATATTAAAGAACAAGGCTGCCCAATAGTTATAAAGGCTGACGGTCTGGCTGCTGGCAAGGGCGTAACTGTAGCTTTAAATATTGACCAAGCAATAGAAGCGGTCAATCAATCATTAGAGTCTAAAACCTTTGGTGAAGCTGGTTCTAAAATTGTAGTAGAAGAATACCTAGAAGGTGAAGAAGCCAGCTTTATAGTCTTAACAGATGGTAATACAGTAATTCCTTTTGCTTCTTCACAAGACCATAAAGCTAGAGATCAAGGAGATCAAGGACCTAATACTGGAGGCATGGGAGCTTATTCTCCTGCTCCGGTTGTCACAAAACCTATACATGAAAAAATTCTTAAAGAAGTAATAATGCCAACAGTGGAAGGCCTTAAATCCGAAGGCAGTAATTACTGTGGATTCCTTTATGCAGGAATTATGGTTGATGCCAACGAACATATCAAAGTTCTAGAATTTAATTGTCGGTTTGGAGATCCTGAAACTCAACCCATCATGATGCGTCTAAAAACTGACTTAGCACAATTATGCTTAAAGGCTTGTAAGAAAGAATTATCAGATGAGAAGTTAGATTGGGATGAAAGGAAATCTTTGGGGGTAGTTATGGCTTCTGGAGGGTACCCTTTCGCCTATGAGAAAGGAAATGTTATCGAAGGAATAACTGAAGAGTCTGAAGATCTTAAAGTATTTCATGCAGGAACAATATATGAAGAAGGACATATTAAATCTAGTGGAGGTCGGGTTCTTTGTGTAACTGCTTTAGGTGATTCTGTTTCGTTAGCACAAAAAAAGGCTTATGATGCGATTGCGAGTATTAATTGGAAAGACTGTTTTTACAGAAATGATATTGGCTACAGAGCAATTAAAAGAGAAAAAAATTGAACTTAATAGATTTATTGATAAATGAAGTTGATAAAGGATTGAAATACTCAACCCAAAATTATCAAACTGAATCCAGACCTTACCCGGCAGATAAAATTGAGCAGGACTCTTTAAATGAGTTTGAAAAAAATCATTCTGCTGGCCTTATGCGGGTTAATCATTCTGGTGAGGTATGTGCTCAAGCTCTTTACAGAGGTCAAGCACTTACAGCCAAACTTGTTGATACCAGAGCAAAAATGGAACAGGCTGCTTCTGAAGAACTAGATCATTTGTCTTGGTGCAATAAAAGACTTGAAGAACTTAATGATAAACCAAGCGTCTTAAATCCAATTTGGTATGGTATGTCATTTAGTATGGGAGCAGTGGCAGGACTAATTGGTGATAATTGGAGTCTTGGTTTTGTTCACGAGACTGAAGAACAAGTCGTAAAGCACCTAGATGGTCACTTAGATAAGCTATCAAAAAAAGATTTCAAAACAAAAGCTGTTATTGAACAAATGCGAATTGATGAAGAGAAGCATAGTCATGATGCTTTAGAAGCTGGAGCAGAAATACTACCTGATGAGATTAAGAACTTAATGTCTAAGGTTGCTAAAGTAATGACAAAATCTAGCTATCATATTTAATCGTAATAGAAGTTTTATGAATTATGGGTTGATAATTGAGTCAACATAAGTATAGTGGCGCGCGTAACTTAAAGTAAGTTACACAATAAATTACAATAAGGAAAAAATTAATGAATTTATACGTTGGAAACATTCCCTGGAGCACATCTGAGGAAGAACTAGAATCTCATTTTGCTCAGTACGGAAACGTCAGCGCAGTAAGAATAATCACAGAAGGCCATTCAGGAAGATCTAAAGGATTTGGATTCGTCGAGATGGAATCTAAAGAAGCTGGAGAAGCTGCTATAGAAGCCTTAGATGGAAACGATTTTGGCGGAAGAGACCTTAGGGTTAACGAAGCAAAACCAAGAGACTAATCAGTCTAATTTCTTAAATAATTTTATGAATATTTACGTAGGGAATATACCTTGGGGCGTATCTGAAGAAGAATTAGAAGGTTTGTTTGGTCAGTACGGTGAAGTAAATTCCGTAAGAATAATTACTGACAGAGAATCTGGAAGATCTAAGGGATTTGGATTCGTTGAGATGGCTCAAGCCGATGCTGGAAATGCTGCTATAGAGGCTTTAGATGGAAATGACTTTAGTGGCAGAGATCTCAGAGTTAATCAAGCAAAAGAAAGAACCTAAATTACTATATAGTCTTCTATCAGTTAACTTTTAATTTAAGTTAATTATTTATCTTCAATAAGCACTGCTGTTCCGTAGGCCATTAATTCTGCGGCACCTTGAGACATTACAGAAGTAGAAAAGGAGACCCCAACAACGGCGTCTGCTCCTAACTTCTCGGCATCTTCAATCATTCTATCAAGAGCTTGTTCCCTGCTCTCAGCTAGTAACTTTGTGTACTCATGTAGTTCGCCTCCAACAATTCCTCTTAAACCAGCCATTATGTCTCTACCCACATGGCGCGCTCTAATAGTATTTCCTTTCACCAAACCAAGAGTTTTTACTATTGTCTTGTCAGCTATATCAAATGTACTTGTGATTAACATGATCATTTCTCCACATCTTTATACTTATCGTTCTTGTATTCTCTAATCCTTTGTATAAGAACAAAGAGAAGGAGAAGAAAGAACAATACACCTATAAAAATAGTAAACAGAACTTCCCCTTCTTCCATCTCTTTATATTATCAAGAAAAGAAAAGTTTCTGTAATTCTTCACCGGGATCAGAAGCTCTCATGAAAGACTCCCCTACTAAGAAAGTTTTTGTTCCAGAAGACATTATTTCTTTTACATCTTCTTTTGTTTTAATTCCACTCTCCGATACGATTATTTTGTCTTGTAGACCTTTTGAGAGATTAATAGTGGTCTCTAGATTTACTTTGAAAGTTTTAAGATCCCTATTGTTAATTCCAATTAAAGGAAATTCTAATTTTAAAGCCCTATCCATCTCTGATTTATCATGAACTTCTATGAGTACATCGAGATTTAATTCTTTTGCAATCTCATAAAATTTTTTTAATTGGGCATCAGATAAAAAAGAAGCTATTAATAAAATACAATCTGCTCCATAAAACCTACTTTGGTATATTTGATATTCATCAACAATGAAATCTTTCCTTAACAAAGGAAGCTCAACAACTTCTCTAACAGCAGCTAAGTCTTCTAAAGATCCTTTGAAATAAGGAGCATCTGTTAAGACACTCAAGCAAGTAGCTTGAGAAGCTTGATAGCTTTTAGCAATATCTTCGGGATTAAAATTTTCTCTTATTAACCCTTGGCTAGGAGAAGCCTTTTTAATCTCTGCAATAACCGAAACAAGCCCAGCGTCATGTCTAGCCTTTATAGATTTAAAAAATCCTTTTGTTTCATTTAAATCTGAAAGATAAGATCTTAATTCTTGTAAAGGAATCCTCTGCTTATCTAATTCAACAGTAGATATAGTTTGATCAATGATTTTGTCTAGATAAGTATTCATTAAAAGGATTGAGAGTATTCTGATAGCTCTTGAAGTTTATCTAGTCCTTTTTTTTGTTTTATTCCTTCCAGGGCTCTTTCTACGCCTTCGGCTAATGAGTTGTCTACTCCAGAGACATACAAGGCTGCCCCTGCATTCAAGGCAACCATAGAGCTAGCTGCTGAATGTTCTCCTTTTAAAGCTTTCTTAGCCATAGATAAACTTTCTTCAGGAGAATTTACCTTAAGCCCATCTAAGGACTGAAACTCTAAGCCGAATTCTTCTGGTGAGATAACGTATTCAGATATTTTACCTTCTCTTAATTCAACAACTTTAGTTTTAGAAGCGATACTAATTTCATCTAAATTATCTTCAGAATGCACCACCATAACGTTTTTACTTCCAAGAGATTGATGAACTTCCGCAACAGGCTTCATCCATTTTTTATCATAAACTCCCATAACTTGATTAGGAGTGGATGCTGGATTCGTTAAAGGTCCTAATATATTAAAAATACTCTTGTGTGCTATTTCTTTTCTTGGCCCTATTACATGTTTCATAGCGCTATGGTGGCCTGGTGCAAACATAAAACCCAAACCTACATTCTCAATGCAGTCTGATACTTGGGAAGGATTTAGTTCCAGAGAGACTCCAGCTGCCTCTAATAAATCTGCACTTCCGCTTTTTCTGGTAGCAGACCTATTGCCGTGTTTTGCAACTCTAGCTCCACAAGCACAAGCAACAAATGCAGCTGTAGTCGAAATATTAAATATTCCTATGCCTGAACCACCGGTTCCACATGTATCTACTAACTTATCTTTATTAACTTCAACTTTGGCTGAAAGTTTCCTCATGATCTTAGCTGCACCCAAAACCTCTTCAACGGTTTCGCCTTTCATATCTAAAGCTATCAAAAATGCACCTATCTGTGCATCCGTAGCCCTTCCTTCAAGTAAATCCAACATTACATCAGACATTTCACTTTCATTAAGGCTTAATCCTGAAGTTATCTTTGAAATAGCTGCAGTTATGTTCATTTACCCTCCAAGAAATTTTTTAGCAAAACTTTTCCGTTCTCTGTGGCAATAGATTCAGGGTGAAACTGTATTCCTGTAACAGGAAGAGTATTGTGTTGTATGGCCATTAAAGTGCCGTCATCTGATCTTGCACTCACCTCAAAATCCTTACTTAAACTGCTCTCATCTATAATTAATGAATGATATCTTGTTGCAACAAAATCATTATCTATCGATGAAAAAATACCAGATTGATTGTGGTTAATCTTCGATAATTTTCCATGCATTATTTCCTTTGCTTTAATTATATCTGCCCCATAAGCAGCACCAATTGATTGATGGCCTAGGCAAACTCCAAGAATAGGGATTTTCCCAGCAAAATGAGAAATTGCACTAACGGAGATGCCAGCTTCCTTAGGGGTACAAGGCCCAGGAGAAATAACTAAGAAATTAGGGGATTTTTTTTCAATATCTTGAAGACTAATCTGATCATTCCTAAAAACTTCAACCTTTTGCCCTAATTCAAAAAAGTACTGAACTAGGTTGTAAGTGAAGGAATCGTAATTATCTATCATTAAAAGCATATCAACCTTCCAGCTTCTCTTGAACCATCTCAGCCGCTTTAAAAATTGCTCTACCTTTATTTAAAGACTCTTTCCATTCAAGATTAGGTTGTGAATCAGCAACCCAACCTCCTCCAGCTTGGATGTACAGGACTTCATCCTTTATGACGGCTGTCCTTATTGCGATAGCCATATCCATGTTACCTTGCCAAGAGAGATAACCTACAGCACCTCCGTAAATTCCTCTTTTTACTGGTTCGAATTCATCAATAATCTCCATGGCTCTAACTTTAGGTGCTCCAGAGACTGTGCCCGCAGGGAAAGTAGCTTTAAATAGGTCTATCGCACTCAAACCTTCCTCTAAATTAGCTTCAACATTGGAAACCATATGCATTACATGGCTGTACTTTTCGATACCAAACTTTTCAGTTACATTAACGGTTCCAGGTTTAGCTACCCTACCTACATCATTTCTTCCTAAGTCTATTAACATTAGATGCTCGGCAATTTCTTTTGGATCATTTACAAGGTCTTTTTCCATGGCTGCGTCATCTAATTCGTCTTTTCCTCTTCTGCGAGTTCCCGCTATAGGTCTTACAGTAATCTTACCATCTTCAAGTCTTGCAAGAATCTCAGGAGAAGAGCCGACAATATGAAATTCTTTCAAATTTAAATAATACATATAAGGGGAAGGGTTCAATTGTCTTATAGACCTATATAAAGCTACAGGGTCAGCATTAAAGGGTATAGACATCCTCTGCGAACAAACTACCTGCATAATGTCGCCACTTTCTATATATTTTTTAGCTCTATCTACTGAATTTTTAAATTCATCCTCGCCAAAGCCAGAAACAAAATCAGTTTCTTCAATACTTTTTGCTGGCTTATTGAAATCTTCATAGGGCAAATTTGCTTTTAATTGATCTTCTAGTTCATCTAGACGAGCGTTTGCTTTCCCTTCATCATCTTCCGATTCAATTAATACAATTAAATGTAATTTATTCTTAAGATTGTCAAAGACAGCTACTTCATCAGAAATCATGAATAGAGCATCAGGAGTACCAATTGTGTCTGGCGGCTCTGAATCTACTAATTTACTTTCGATATATCTAACACAATCATATCCAAAGTACCCAACCAAACCTCCATTAAATATAGGTAAGTCATTGTTCTTCTTTAGGTCAAAGCTCTTGTGAAGTTTTTCTATATATTCTAAAGGGTCATCACAATGAAAACTTTCAATAATCTTTCCATTAAGCTCAATCTTTATTTGGTTCTTATTGAGAAAAATAATTTGAGACGCTTCTAAACCTATCAAAGAATATCTGGCCCAATTTTCTCCCCCTTCAACTGATTCAAAAAGATAACTGTAAGGGCCATTTGCAAGTTTTCTATAAACGCTCAATGGGGTTTCCATATCGACTAGAATTTCTCTAGAAATAGGTATTTTTGTTTTAATTTTCACTAATTACTAAGCCTTAAGAGAGTCTCTCATCTTTCGTATGATTTCGGAGTAATCAGGCTCACCAAAAATAGCAGAACCAGAAACAAAAGTATCAGCTCCGGCGTCAGCCACTTCTTTAATATTTTTTAACTTTATGCCCCCATCGATTTCTAGTCTTGTTTCGAGGCTGTTTTCATTAATGATAGATCTCATCTTTGTGACCTTTTCTAAAACAGAATCAATAAATTCCTGCCCTCCAAAACCGGGGAAAACGGACATTAATAAAATCATATCTAATTTATCTAAAAAACCATCCAATACTTCTATAGGGATGTCAGGGTTAAGGACAAGTCCTGCCTTGCAGCCACTATCTTTTATTAAATCTAACGATCTATCTACATCATCTGAAGCTTCAGGGTGGAAAGTTATATAAGTTGCTCCTGCCTTCGAGAAACTTTGGATCAATTGGTCCACGGGTTCTACCATTAGATGGACATCAATAGGTGCAGTAATCCCGTAATCTCTTAACGACTGACAAACCATAGGACCTATTGTTAGATTGGGAACGTAGTGATTATCCATTACGTCAAAATGAACCCAATCTGCACCTGCCTCTAGGACAGAATTAACTTCTTCTCCTAAACGAGCAAAGTCGGCAGAAAGTATAGATGGGGCAATTATGTAATCTTTTGTTGCCATATAAGCGGCAAGTTTACTCTCAGGATAATAAGGCGTCTAATTTTTCAGCTTCTTCCAGTGTATTTAGATTATCCAATAAGCCTTCAAAAAGTTCTCCAGAAACAAGATTGTTTATTGATGCAGGCAAAAGAACCTCCTCCCAAAGACCAAATTTTGGTTTATCTATATTTTGAAATAATTCAGGTGAAAGAACAGAAATGCCTGAATAAGTATAAGTTGAACGTTCACCATCTGGCTTAACTAGACCTTCAGTCAGGCAAACATCTCCCTTTTGATTAGAAATAGGATTCTTTATCAGAACCATGTGTGCCAATCTATTATCTTGTAGTTTTAAAGTTGAGAAATCAAAGTCTGTCCATATATCGCCACTTAATACTATAAAAGGTTCTTTGAAGAGATGGATAGCATTAGCTATTCCTCCACCCGTCCCTAGAAGTTCAGTTTCAATTGAATAAGAAATCTTTAACCCATAGTCAGAGCCATCTCCGAGAACATCAATAATCTTTTCTCCTAAATGGAATATATTAATTACCACCTCATCTACACCACAATTTTTTAAATTAATTAAATTTCTTTCTATAAGAGAGATTTCACCTATCTTAAAAAGTGGTTTAGGTTTTATTTCCGAAAAAGGTAAAAATCTTTTCCCTTGACCTGCTGCCAACACAAACGCTTTAGTCATTTATACCCCCTAAATGTTCTTCTAAAACGGGTTGAACTTTTGATTTTAATAATTGTGAAAACTCTTTGAGTTCATCGTATTTATTGCTTGTTTCGATGACATAAATCAAGGTTTGTTTTAAATCAGGCAATCTAAAGGACTTGCCGTCTCTAATATGTAGTCTTGCTAAAGTACCTAAAATTCTTAATTGTCTTTGTAATCCAGCAAAATCTAAATCTTTATTCAAAGAAATTAAATCTTCCGTGACAGTTATGCCTGCTTCGTTAGATAAGGATATATATGCTTCTAAGTAATAATCTATTTCTTTATCGGAGATAGGATTGTCTATGTCTTTAATTAGAGAGACAAGGTCTAAGGTGAATGGACCATATGTAAGGTCTTGGAAATCTAGCACTCCTATTGTCCCATCTTCTCTTAACATAAGGTTCCTCAATTCAAAGTCAAAGTGACATAAAGTCATTTTTTGATCTAAAAATTTATTTGATATAAAAATATAAGCATCATTAATAACATCCTTCTCTAAGGAATGAATTTCTAGCTTTAAGTAATCCAATAAAAACCATTCTTCAAACAATTTCATTTGTTCTTTTACTGAAACTTCATTTAATTCATTGATAGCTTCATTGGCTTCTACAGATTGCAATTTAATTATCTGGTCAATGGCTAATAAATAGAGACTCTTTCGATTACTACTATTCACTGCATCTAAAAAAACCTTGTCTCCAAAGTCTTCTATCATCATAAATCCATTTTCAAAATCAAATGCTTCGATTTTTGGAACTGAAATATTGTTTTTAATCAAAAATCCTGAGTATTTGATGAATTCATTGTTTAATTCTTTTTGTGGGTCTGAATAAGCAAGGATAAAGCTTTTTTCTTTTGAGGTTACTCTGTAATATTTTCTTGAACTCGCCTGTTCTCTAAGAAGTTCCATAGGCCCAAGATCAGCCACCATAGATTTTGCCCACTTAAATAGATTATCTTCGAGTTCTAGCATTACTTAAACCATACAAGATCATTTCTTTATTCTAACTGACAGCAGCTTGCTTTATGATCTATAAATAAGTTTATGGAACAATCCAAGTTAAATATACTCTAATGATCTGTATGCCTAAACAATATACATTCCTTAGGTCCTTAAGTCTTTGCTTTGTGATATCGATTGCAATGCCCCTATGGTCATCAGATGAAATAAAAATTGATTCAATAGATGCCCAAATCATAACCACCATTGATCCTGACACTCTTTCTTTGGAAGGAAATGTAGTTATAAAAACAGAACAACTGCAATTTTGGAGCGAAAAAGCCATTTACAATAAAAGGAAGAAATCTATAAAACTAGAAGGCTCTATCAGAGTGTTGTCCAAAAACCTCGATATTAGTGCTAAAGAAATGGAAGCAGATTTATTGGATAGAACTTTCTATATTTCTGAAACCTCTTTTTCTTTTATGAAGAAGAGCTTTGGTAATGCAGATTCAATAAGAGTCTATGCCAATGAGAAAATTGAACTCTTAAATACTTCTTTAAATAGTTGTTCAGCTGAAGACCCTGCTTGGCAATTGAAAGCAGAGAGTCTAACTATTCTTGAAACTGGAAGGAATGCTGTTGTTAAGGGAGTTAAACTCAAGATTAAAGAAATTCCTATTCTATATATCCCTTATTTAAGAACTGCTGTTGGAAAAGATAAATTTTCAGGATTCCTGCCTCCCTCTTTGAAACAAGGAAGAGATGGGGTCGATATATCCATGCCTTATTTTTTTAACCTTTCGTCTAACTATGACCTCACTATTTCTCCTAGATACATTGAAGAAAGAGGGTCAGGAATAGCTGCTGAATTTAGATATCTTACTGAGGCTTCTAATGGAAATATTTCTACCTCAAATATATTTAAAGATAGAAAGTTTTATAACGAAACTAACTATGAAGGTAATAGGTGGATGGCCCAATGGTTTCATAGGTCCCAAATTGGTTCCAACCTATTGATAGATATATATACGGAAGGTGTAAGTGATAATTTCTTTTTTGAAAATTTAAACGAGGATATTCTTGGAACTAAACAAAAAAATTATTTAACGAAAAGAGTTAATGCCAAATGGATTGGTGAGTCTCTAAAGCTAGAGGGAGAAATCAGAGAATATAAAGATTTGAACCCTTTTACATCTGAACAATATGAAACAAGACCTAACTTCTCACTTATTTTCCAAGATAACTATAAAGGAATTAACTTTAACCTATTATCTAGCTACACTAAATTTGCCTTCGATGGATCTTTCAATCCTTTTAATAAACAGAAAGAAATCACAAGGAAATCTATAGAACCCTCTCTAAGCTTTAATAAATACTTTACCAGTTCCAGTTTTTCTATTGCTATTGGTATTGAGGATTTAAATTACGATATAAATTCAATTGGCTTTGATAGATCTTCAAATTGGCTTGAAACAGAATACAAACTATTCTTTGAAAATAGATCCGAGCAATCATATAAATCCTTAAATCCAACTATTAAATATATTTTACTTAATGAAGAATCTCTTCCTTTTGAATCAATAGATTCAAGACTGATGGGACTTAATTATAATAATCTTTTTTTAAGAAACTGGTATTCAGGCCCAGATCGATTCTTAAATCAAGACAGAGTTATTTTAGGTATAGAACACCAAAATTTAGGCCTAGAAAGTGATACCAATTTAAGCTTCTCAATAGGTAAGGCGTTCTTCTTAAAAGATGAATACAACATTGGTGAAATGAATAAAAGAGCTTCTCCCTTAGTAATGGAATTTAAACAGCAAATAAAAAATAATCTCTTCACAAATGGTATGTTAGAGACAGATTCTGACTTCCATAGGGTTTATTCCGGTTCTTTTGGTTTAACCTATGAACGAGATGAAGGTAATAAAATAGAATTAAGATCAATTTATAAGAGACTTAATCCTTCTATAAACAATTTGCCTTGGTTTGATAAAGATTTACCAATCTCCCAATTAGAGCTTCTCACTCAATGGTCCATATCAGATCAATTTACGATTTTTGGAAAATTACTAAAGGATAACGAAATGCATAAATCCAAAGACCTTTCTTTTGGGTTTCAATATTCCAACTGCTGCATGAAAGCAGGATTGATAAAAAGAAAATGGAAAGACCAAGATTATTACAACTGGTATGCAAGTCCTACTGAAGCTTTTCAGGCTTTGGAAAGTGGGATCAATCCAGAGTTACAAAGAGATAATATTTATTTCTTCTTTGAACTTAGAGACATAGGAAGAATAGGAAAGGAAATATCTGAAGTTATCTCATCTACGTTACTTGAATAATTGCAAGAATTGTAAAAAAGAAGACAATAGCACCTATGAATAGTTTTTGGCCTAACAAAAGTACAAGATTCCTGTTTAGAAATTTGTTTTCTTTTGTTTTGTTAGGTGCTTTATCTTTTAACGTAAATGCCAAGATAGAACTGTTAGATAGAGTTATAGCCGTTGTTGATTCAGGTGTGATAATGGAAACTCAATTAAATGCTAGAGTTGAAGAAGTACTAAAGCGACTACAGAGCACCAAAGCAGAACTGCCTCCTCTGAACTTACTGGAAGAACAAGTCTTGGACAGACTAATTATAGAAGAAATCCAAATGCAAATTGCTGATAGAGCAGGCATAAAGGTCAGTGATTCAGAATTGAATCAGACCTTATCTAGGATTGCGTCGCAGAACAACCTTAGTCTAGAAGAGTTTAGGGCTGCACTGGAACAAGAAGGTGACTCTTATAAGGATTTTCGACAAACTATAAGGAAAGAACTAATTATACAAAGAGTCCAAAGAGGCAAAGTGGGATCTAGAGTAGATATATCAGAGCAAGAAATAGAAAACTTTATAAATTCTGAAGAAGGGAGAACGGAGTTAGCTGAGCAATATGATGTGCAACACATTCTAGTGTCAGTGAAAGGAGGATTAACTGAAGCTGAAACATTGGCTGTACAAGATAAAGCTCAAGATATATTAAAAAGACTTGAAGAAGGTGAAAGTTTTGAAAAATTAGCAGCAACTTATTCTTCTGGACAAAAAGCTCTGGAGGGCGGTTTTCTTGGATGGAGAACGTCGGCAGAATTACCTACCCTATTCTCGAAAACTGTTTCTTCTTTAAAAGTTGGTGAAATTTCAGAGTTAATTAGAAGCGGTGCAGGTTTTCATATATTACGACTTAATGATAAAAGGGGTAATACAGTAAAGTTCATGGATCAAACCTTATCAAGACACATACTTGTCCAGCCTTCTGAAATTAGAACTGAGAGACAAGCAGAATTATTAATTAAAGATATACATAAGAGGCTTCTTGAAGGAGAAGACTTCAAACAATTAGCTAGGCAATATTCAGAAGACCCTGGTTCTAAAATGGATGGTGGTAATCTAGGATGGGCGAACCCTGGAGAATATGATCCTGCCTTTGAAACAACTCTTAACGCAACTGAGATTGGAGAAATTTCTAGTCCTGTTCAGTCTTCATTTGGATGGCACGTCATCGAAGTATTGGATAGAAGAAATGAAGACGTTAGCCAAGAAGAGCAGAAAAACAGAGCTTACCAAATAATTTACGAAAGAAAATTTGAACAAGAACTTCAAAGTACGTTAATTGAGCTTAGAGCAGAGGCCTACGTAGATATTAAGCTCAACTCATGATCAAAATAGCTGTCTCTTCTGGAGACCCAGCAGGAATAGGTCCTGATATATGCATCAAAGCCTTCGGTCAAAAAAAAATATATGATTTCTCTCCAGTTATTTTTGGGGACAAAGAGCTATTTAAATCTAGAGCTAAAACTCTAGGGATAAATGCTGATATTAAAATCTACAAAGGACAAGAAGAACTATCCAATGATAGCCTTTGGATAGCCAACCAAGACTGTGACCTCAATATATATCCTGGGAGACCAGATCCAAATTGTGCTAATTTCATAATTTCTAATTTCCAACAGGCGGTTAAGAGGACAATCTCTAAAGAGTTTGAAGCTGTTGTGACCTGTCCTATTAATAAAGAAATTATCAATAAAGGAGGAATAAATTTCACCGGACACACTGAGGAATTAGCTAAACTCTCAAAAATAGATAAAGTGGTTATGATGCTCGCCACTCAAGAATTAAAGGTAGCTCTTGCCACTACCCATCTTCCACTTAGAGAAGTTCCTGAATACATTACTCAAGATCATATTGAGGAAACTATCTTAATTATTAACAATGATCTTCAAGAAAATTGGAAAATAAAAAATCCGCTTATTAAAGTTTTAGGATTAAAC
>CACAIY010000017.1 GCA_902532675.1 uncultured SAR86 cluster bacterium | reverse complement strand
TCATACTCACTATGATGGCCAGGTATGTTGGGATTCGTATTTAACTCCTTCTTGCTGGCATGGAGTTACTACCGTTGTAATGGGAAATTGTGGTGTGGGTTTTGCGCCTGTAAAACCAGGTACAGAAGAGTTTTTGGTTCAACTTATGGAAGGAGTAGAAGACATTCCTGGAGTAGCGCTAAATGAAGGGGTCAGTTGGGACTGGGAGAGCTTCCCAGAATATCTTGATTCAATTGGGAAAAATAAATATGCCGTGGATATTGGAGCCATGATTGGACACGGACCAATTAGATCTTATGTTATGGGAATGGATAGATGCCAAGGTAAAGAAGAAGCATCTGATAGTGAAATAGCTGAAATGGCACGAATAACTAAGGAAGCCATTGAGGCAGGTGCTCTAGGATTTAGTACTTCTAGAACATACCTGCATAGAGATAAATTTGGGGAATATGTTCCTGGAACAGAGGCGACAGCCAAAGAAATGAGAAAGATTGCCAATACAATTGCTGATCTTGGTCAAGGTACTTTAGAGATAGTCTCAGACTGGATGGATCAAGATATCGAATTAGACTGGGTTAAAGAATTTGTAGAAAAGTCTGATAGAACACTAACTTATGCTCAGACAGGTGGGAATCCAGTTGAAACATGGAAATATTGTGAAGAAAACTTTTCTAAGGGTGTAAAAATAAGACCTCAATTTCCAGGCAGACCCACTGGTATGCTCTTTAGCCTAGAGTCAACAGTGCATCCTTTTATCGCTCATCCTAGTTATGCAGAAATAGCAGATAAAACTTTAGAAGAAAAAGTAGCTACTATGAAAGACGAATCTTTCAAACAAAAGATACTTGCTGAAGAACCGGCGGTAGATAAAAATCACATGATCTACACTCTGATGATGTCGTTTGACAAGCAATTCCCTATGAATGAAATACCTGACTACGAACCTTCATATGAAGAGAGTATTGCTGGTATAGCTGAAAGTTCGAATAAGTCAGTCATGGAAGTAATGTATGAAGAATTACTCAAAAATGAAGGGAAAACGTTCGTTTGGGCTCCTTTTTCTCCCTATCCTGATCATAACCTAGATACATACAAAATGATGATGGAATTTGAAAGCTCAGTTGCAGGACTTAGTGATGGAGGTGCACATTGCGGTCTTATTTGTGATGCTAGTATGCCAACTTGGAATATAGCTCATTACACAAGAGATAGGGTCAAAGGAGAAAAAATTCCTTTAGAATTTCTTGTAAGAAAACAAACCAAAGAGACTGCAGAAACTTTTGGTTTAATGGATAGAGGTCAAATTAAAAAAGGTTATATGGCTGATATAAATATCATTGATCATGAAAATTTGTGTGTGTATAAACCTGAAATGGTTCATGATCTGCCAACTGGAAGTAGAAGAATTATTCAAAAAGCAGGTGGTTATATAGCTACTATCAAAAGTGGAGTTATTACCTTCAAAAATGATGAAGCTACCGGTGAGCTGCCTGGTACTGTATTAAGAGGCGAAAGAACTGCTGAAGCAATAAGCGCATAAAACTGATTTTATATGCCTTTTAGTACTCCAGACTTATCTGACGAAAATCCTGAGGTTAAGGCTCTTTCTCCTATACTGAAAAATTTAGGAGGGAAGAAAGTCTTCTGGGGAAAAATTGAAACGCTCAAATGCCCTAATGATAATTCTTTTGTGAAAGAACTCTTAAATTTAGAAGGTAATGGGAAAGTTTTAGTAGTAGATGCCAATGCTATCAATACTGTTGCCTTACTCGGGGACATGATTGCTGAAGCAGGAGTAAAAAATAATTGGAGCGGCGTTGTTATCAATGGATACATAAGAGACGTGGATATTGTTGGAACTCTAGATATAGGGGTCCAAGCCTTAGGCACTATGCCTGTTAGAAGCGAAAAGAAAAACCAAGGCGAAGTTGGAGTAGACGTATCTTTTGGAGGACTCACCTTCCAATCAGGCGATTACGTCTATGCAGATAATAATGGCTTGCTGTTAAGTAAAAAAGAGTTAATTCTTAAATAGATCGCAAGGCTTCAGTTATATCTCTTCTAGCAGCGTTGAAAGCTGGGAAAACACCTCCGATAAGACCCACCGTAAGGGCTAAACTCATGCCTTGTTGAACTACATCTCCTGTGACTGCGAAAGCAAACGCTGTTTGGGTAAACGAGCCCCCGGCTAAGGTAGAGACGGTATATCCGTTAAAAAGAACGTAAGCTATTCCAGCTCCTAATAAGCCTCCTATGGTCGCTAAGATCATTGCTTCAATCATCAAAGAGACAAGAACTGTTGAACCTTTGAAGCCCAAGGCCCTTAAAGTTCCGATTTCTACTAACCTGGTAGAGACAGCGCTATACATCGTATTTAATGCAGCAAATATAGCGCCAACTGCCATTATGTAGCCTACTACTTGTCCAAAAATTTTAATTAACTCAGAACCCGAAGCTTGGCTATCGAAGAAATCTAATTCTGTTAGAACTCTTAATTCTAGACTTGGATAATTCTCTATATAAATACCAAGATCATCAAAGGTATCTTTGCTCTCTAATCTAACGATGGCACTAGAAACACTTCCTTCTCTCCTGAAAATATTTTGAGTAATAGGTAAATCTCCCCAAATCTCAGATTCATGAACATCTCCACCAGTGCTAAAGATTCCTACTACAGTTACAAAACCATCCCTTACTTTTATTTGATCTCCTATTTCTACTCCGTCATATTGATCATAAGCTCCTTTGCCTATTATGACTTCAGCCGTACCAGTATTAAAATTTCTTCCATCAATGATCTCAAGTTCCGGTCGAATGCTAAAGCTGGTTTGCTGCACTCCCCTGAATGGAAGATTAGAGGTTGACTCAGCACCTTTCTTCTTTAAATCTATAATGGCATAAATCTCACCAGCCACTAGTGGATCTCCATTCTCTTCCCTTACGCCTGGAGAATTAAGGATAATATCGACTTCTTGCATCCCCAATCCACTACTTAGTTCAGAATTTGAACCATCACGTAAGATAATCACTCTGTCTTCTTGACCGGTATTTGAAATAGTCGAACTTAACCCTTCTCCCATAGCCAATAGAGAAACCATTACCGCTACAGAGCCTGCAATACCAACAATAATTACTATTGAAGCTCCGGAGCGTTCAATTACACTCTGTAGATTCATTCTTGTTATCGAAAGGACCTGTCTAATAAAACTCATATTAATTTTTCCTTAATGCATCTACTACGTTTAATCTCATGGCTGAGTAAGCTGGCAACAATCCAGAAATAGTAGCGGTTAATAAAGCCAAAGCTATGGCACTCAAGACTATTGAAAATGAAAACTCAATCTGCCCGGCAAACCCTAAAGCCACGCCAGAGAAGAATGGGAACAAAGCAAAGGCAATTACCACTCCAATAGCAGCTCCTATCAGGCAAAGGAACATTGATTCCATCAAGACAAAGATCATTATTAGTATATCTGGGTATCCTATTGATTTGAGTACACCCAACTCATTTGTTCTTTCTCGGACTGCTTGACTCATTGTATTTGCTGTTAACAAAAGAATAGTAAAAAAAGAGGCGGCCAAAACAGAATTAATGATGAATCCAATATCTCCTACCTGTTCTGCAAACATCCTGCTAAATGCCTCTTCAGTTGAAGTTTTAGTTTCATCAGGTGAATTAGCAAATAAAGAGTCAATATCCTTTGCGATATCTTCTGCTCGATTTGGGTCTCTTATTTTAACGGCAAATTGACCTACCAAGCCTTTTTCAAATGCTCTCGCTTCATCAAAATATTTCCAATTGATGTAGGCTTCATCCTGCTCTCCTCCGCTTGCATTAGTAAATGTTCCTACCAAATCAAATTCCCAGTTATTTGAGTTATCACTTTTAACCCAAATATCTCCAATAATGGGTATCCTGTCCCCTATCTTCCATCCGTATTTCTCAGCTAAGTCAGCCCCAGCTATCATTCCTTGCACATTCTGAGAAAAAGCCTCTCGACCACCTTCACTTATAATTAATTCAGGAAAAACATCAAAATAACTATCCGGTACAGGCCATTTAGGAAAGAAATTTGACCTATCTATGTAAGTTCCTCCAAACCATTGTCGCCAAGCAATCTGATCAACACCTTCTAGAGCTACTATTCTATTGGCATACGCCATAGGCATGGCTTGCGTAAAAGAGAGTTTAGAAGAAACAATAAGTCTATCTTTGCCTGCATAGTCAACTTCATTGGTAAAAGCTACTGCTACTGATCTCCCCAAAGAAAATAGTAAGAAAGCAGTTGCAATAGAAGCGACAGTCATGAAAGTCCTAATCCTTTTTCTAGTTAATGCAGCTTTTACAATTGTCCAATACTTCATGACTAAGCTTCTCTTAAGGCATCTACTACCTTTAATCTAAGTGATTGATAAGCTGGAATTGCCGCTGCCATAAAGGCAATTATTAAACCTGCTAAAAAAGCGCCAAAGACAGTGGAAGACCTTACGCTAATTAAGTCATCTAATAAACCTCCGCTCGAAACTTCTATTACAGGAATTAGAATCAAAGTAAAAAGTAAACCACTAATCACTGCAGCAAAACAGATTGTTATCGCTTCCAAAATAACAGAAAAGAAAATGACTTTATCTTTGTAACCCAAACATTTTAAGACTCCAATATCATTAGTTCTTTCTCTTATGGATTGAGCCATGGTATTACCTGAAACCAGTAAAATAGTAAAAAACACTGATAACATTATGGCATTAACTATTAATTCTACGTCAGCAATCTCTCCTGCCATTTCTGCTGCTACGGCAGATTCAGGGCCTGTTCGAGTTGCATAAGGAGAATTTATAAACCTATCATCAATAATATCGCTAATTTCATCTGATAAAGAAGGGTCAGAAGCCTTAGCCATAATATAACCAACTGTTCCTTTTTGACTTAATCTTGCTTCATCAAAACTTTCCCAATTTATTACAGCGCCCATTTCATCACCTTTTATCTGCTTAGCAGTATAAAAACCTACAACTTGAAAAGACCAATCATAGGAACCGTCTGAATTCATTGAATTAGATTTAATAGCCAAAATGTCTCCAATTTCCAGTCCTTTTGTATCAGCCATTAACTGTCCTACTATGGTTGCATTAGGATTATTGACCATTTCAGTAAGAGCCTCTTCATCGGTCACAAATCTATCGTATACTTCAAAAAAGTTTGGACTAACTGCATAAACAACACCATCCATCATACTTTCTATGGAGTCTGACATTAAAAAGTCCATGTACATGACTTGATCAACTCCTTCAATATCCTCGACGAAAGAAACATGAGAATAAGGTAGCTTTCCAAACATATCATACCTTGGCATGACCATAATATTCTCTGCGCTTAGACCGTCCACACCGCCAGTAAACACTCCAGAAAATGTGTTCAATGTTCCGTATAACCAAAAAGCTATGAACATAGACATAATGGTAAGGAAAGTTCTAAGCCTTTTCCTTATTAACCCAATCTTAACTAGGGTCCAATACATTAGTGAGTAAGCTTTCCTTTGTCTAAATGAAGAGTTCTTTTGGCCGAATCTGCCGCTACTGGATCGTGAGTCACCATAAGAATGGTTTTGCCATGATCACGGTTAAGTATTTGAAGAAGATCCAAGATTTCAGTAGCCGTGTTCCTATCTAAATCACCAGTCGGTTCGTCGCAAACTAATATATCAGGGTCCGAAACAAGCGCTCTAGCAATAGCTACTCTTTGTTGTTGTCCACCCGAAAGTTCATTTGGTTTATGACCTCCTCTATCGGATAATCCAACTACATTTAGAGCAGTGGAAACGTGTTCTTTTCTTTGAGATCCGGACAGGCCGGTTAAGAGAAGCGGTATCTCTACGTTCTTATGAGCGGTCAGTACCGGTAATAAGTTATAAAACTGGAATACAAAGCCAACATTGTTAGCTCTCCATGTGCTTAAAGCAGACGCGTTCATGGTCTCTAGATGTTGTTCATTAACCACTATCTGACCAGATGTTGGGGAATCTAGTCCTCCGATTAAGTTCAATAAGGTAGATTTTCCTGATCCTGAAGGACCCATTAAAGCTAAGAAATCTCCTTTCTGCACTTCAAGACTTAAGTCATCTAACACGACTAAAGTCTCTTCACCTCTTTTGTATGTTTTATTTACTGATTGAACTTCTATGAGATTACTCATATATAACTCCTTTAATTGATTGTTACTTTTTGACCGTCTTCTAACTCGTAATCAAACCTTGCCACCACTTTTAAACCTGAGGATAGTCCAGAAATTATTCTAGCGTAATTGCTAGTCTCTTCTGCAACCTCCACTTCGTTAAGCTTTACTTTTCCTTTAGAGACTATAAGCACATAACTAGCACCATCCATCTCTCCTACTGCGTTAAGAGGCACCATGACACCTTCTTTCTTAACTTGATTTTCTGTTTCCTCTACTTTTCTTAAAAAAGAAACTCTTGCGCCCATGTCAGGCAAGACTCTTTCATCTTTTTCTATTAAGCCTATCCTTACTTTTACTGTTGCTTTATTTCTGTCCGCCGTAGGAATAATTGCAATAACTTTTGCAGGTATGTCCCATTTCGGATAAGCATTTAGATTAGCTACAGCTGGTTGTCCAGGCACGACTCTATTGATAAAGGCTTCATTTACATCTACCTCAACTTCCAGAGAATCCATATCAACAATCGAACAAATACCTGTTTTAGTGAAACCACCTCCTGCAGATACAGGTGATACCATCTCGCCTGGTTGTGCGGCTTTAAAGACAACAACTCCTCCAAAAGGAGCACGTATTTTCATATCAGAGACTAATTGTTTTCTGACATTGAACAGAGCTTCTAAAGCATCCATGTTTGCTCTTGCCGCGTCCAATGATGCTTGGCTAGCCAATTGTCCTTCCATCAATTCATTAGTTCTATTGAATATCCTTTTTGCTTCTTTAAATTGGGCTTCAGCGTAATTCAATTCAGCTACGTAAGTACTATCGTCTAATTGTGCTAAAAGTTGACCTTCTTCAACCAAATCACCTTCTTCTATATAAACTTTCAAGACTTTTCCAGTTATCTTAGAAGAAACGGTTGCTTGTCTTCTTGCCGTAACGTAACCTGAAGCATCAAGAATACTTGAAGTGGACATGTTGTTTTGATTAATTTCTTTAACCGTAAAGGTAGAGACTTCTAAAGGCTCTTCGCCACTAAAAAATAGCCATCCGAATACTATTAGAACCGATATAGCTCCTAATATTCCGTATCTAACTTGAGGACTCATAGGATCTTCAGACGGAGGAGCGCTTCTATCAATTTTTAGATTATTTAGTAAATCTTCTTTATCACTCATCTATTATCCATCTCCTTGATCCAGTCTCTAATCATGGTAACAGCTTCTTGATGCGTTAAAGACCTCCCTGACTCGGGCATCATGATTCCAGGATCTTTTGAGATCATTCTATAGAGCATTATAGATTCTTCTGGCTTGCCTGGCACTAAAGAATACAAATTTCCTCCACTTCCTCTACCCGTTGCTACCGGTTTCTTATAAATACCTAAGTGCATGTCTCTATCTTCGTTTAAATGCAGATATAGACCAGTTGAATTAGCAACCCCAGTAGTGGCATGACAATGGCCACAATTGATATCTAAGTACGACCTAACTCTGCTGTCTAAATCTAAATCTTCTTTAGTCCAATCCACTGGTGATTTAATATTTATCGGAACAGAATCAATAAAGTCTTTTTTAATCCAATAAGTTAATTGGTTAAACGATCCATCGTCATAATTGTAGAGTTTATTTAAGTTTCTAGCTTTAGGACCTATTGGAGTTATCAAATCATTGGCTGCATGACATTCTTTGCATTGATTCTTATTTGGAACTCTATACCTAACCTGCTTTTCTTCTCCAAACTCGTCTATCCATGAAGTTTTGATAGTTTTTCCAGCTTTCTTAATAAAAGCTTCATTTTGCTCTTCATTCCAAGCGTAAGAAACAGCATGCCACTGATCTTCTTTACGTATTAATAGTCTTGTCTCTAGAAGATTTTTTCCTAACTCTGGATTCCTTTCGTCATGTAGATAATAAAATGTCTTAATAAGAACAGACCCTACCGGAAAATCGAAAACCCAATCTTCTCTATATTCAGCTTTCTTATTTTTAGGAACGTAAACCCATCTTTGTTTGTAAGAGTAGTCCGAGAAGAGAGTTGAAATTAAATCATAAGGAATGACTCCTTCAGCTGGGACTTGTGCGGATTTGTCATTAAAAAAGGTAAATTCGGATAATTTTGTTGGGAAATCTTCAGCTAATATTAGCTCATCGTTAACTGCCAATAAATGCAGAGAAATGAAGGCATAAAAAATCCCAAAAAATGCTTTCTTCATAAAGAAGTCCTAGAAACTATTAATAGTAATTTCTGCTAATGGCCTGACTTCTCCTTCGTATTCACTGATGTCAGTTTCTACAGGATCAAAGAAAGGTAATAAATATTTGATCGGATTGATGGTCAAAAAGGTTGCGTCTCCGTTATTAGTCAAAACTAGTCTCTCTTCATTCGGTTGTCCAAAAATTATCTGAGAAGTTGGCAGAATGCCATCCCAAAAGATATCAGGCATATTACCACCAGATAATTCGAATAAGATTGCAGCAAGTTCTCCTGTTTCAACGTCAGGATCGAAACCCCCTTCCCCAAATCTATTTCCATGAATTTGGATAGATCTTGGATGCGGGTAATAATTCTCGTCCTGCGTTTCATTGGAATAAGTGACAATGGATACATTAACCGTACCGTTACCTGATATATCGTTATCAAAAACCTCAACGTCTGAATTGGCTTGAATAATAATTCCTGTGCCTCTAGGAACTTCTCCAACAATGTTTCCTTCTGGTGCAAAGTTATCAGTGTCGTTATCTATTACTTTATTTCTAAAGACTCTAACATGGCGGCCTCCTTGTTGAGGAAGATCTGGAAGATCAAAAACTAAAATACCTCCAGTATTGTGAGAGGCTAAATTATCGTAGACATCAGCATAATAAGAATTTTCTATTTCTATTCCGGCTACGTTATATTGAGCAACGCTGTTTCTGACAATAATATTCTTTGATTGACCAACATAAATACCGGCGTCAGAAGCCCCAATAGCAACGCAACCATCAATTAATACGTCTGTCGATTCGACAGGATATAGTCCATAAGCTCCATTCGTAGTCTTAGGGCCTCCCGTCCATTCAGTTTTTAGATTAATCATATTAATCCCTTCAGCGCCAATGACTTTAATTGCATCCCCTTTAGCATCAGTTACAGCAAAGTCTTTTAAAGTTACTCGGTCAGAAGTGACCAATAGCCCTTGAGCTCCAGACATCTGATTCTTAAAATCAAGAATAGTTTCATTTATTCCGGAACCTCTTACGGTCACTTCATCAACATCTAAAGATAAACCATCTTCAAAAACAAAAATTCCTGGAGATAGTGTAAGAATATCGCCTGAAGAAAGCTCTATAAGTGCTGTTTGAACTTCTTCTTGTGAATTGTCACTAGGCTCAATGAATATCTCTTTAGCTGATAAAAGGCTGGTTAATAAAACTAAAGACCAAAAGAATGTAATTTTTTTCATCATTTCCTCTGAAAAAGGTTATTTTTTGTAATTATAATAGATTTAAGGCATGAAATTAAAAACTCTATTATTAATAATAATAAAATGAAGAAAGTTGTTTTTTTATGCGTTGAAAATTCTTGCAGAAGTCAAATAGCTGAAGCATTTGCAAACATACATGGAAAAGAAGAAATTTTGGCTTTTAGTGCAGGATCCAAACCTTCAGGTACCGTTAATCCTAAGGCAGTTAGTTTAATGAAAGAAATAAATTATGATCTTTCTAAGCATCAATCAATTCACGTAGATAAATTACCTGATGTAGAAATAGATGCAATGATATCAATGGGTTGTGGTGATTCTTGTCCAACCATAAGAGCAAAAGAAAGAATTGAGTGGGATATTCCAGATCCTAAGGAAATGGGAGATCAGGATTTTAAAGAAGTCATTAAAAGTATAGAAAGAAAAGTTCTAGATTTCCTAAAGAAATAACTACTACCTAAAGCGTAAATTATTTCTACTGAGTTCTGATATTGAACTCACTCCCATTAACCTCATATCCCTTTCTATTTCTTGTTTCATTAGTTCTAAAGCTCGCTCTACTCCAAGTTGCCCAGCTGCTGCTAAAGCATAAAGATAGAATCTACCTCCTCCAACGGCTTTAGCTCCAAGAGATAAGGCCTTTAAAACGTGACTGCCTCTTTGGATACCACTATCCATGATTACATCAATCTCATCTCCTACGGCATCAACTATTTCGGATAGCTGGTCGAACGAAGATCTGCTTCCATCAAGCTGTCTGCCGCCATGATTAGAAACAACAATTCCTGTGCACCCTATTTCAACTGCTTTCTTTGCATCTTCTGCACTCATGATGCCTTTTAAACAAAATTCACCGTCCCAATAATCGACCATCTTAGCTACATCATCCCAGTTCATTTTCGGATCAAGCATCTCCGTAAAATATCTACCAATAGAAATTGGTCCATCTGACATGTCTACAAAATCATCAAGTTGAGGTAATGCAAATTTCTTGTGCGTAAGATAATTAATAGCCCACATTGGCTTAATAGCAAATTGAAAGATTCCACCCAAGGTAAGTTGAAAAGGAATAGAAAACCCAGTTCTTAAATCCCTTTCCCTATTCCCACCAGTAATGGTATCAACCGTCAACATCATTACATCTACATTTGCGTTTTTAGCACTTTCAAGCATTGATTGGTTAAGCTCTCGATCTTTGTGGAAGTAAAATTGATAACACTGAGGTCCTTTGTACTGTTCTCTTATTTCAGCCAAACTAGCTGTTCCAAGAGAAGAAACCCCAAATAAAGTTCCGTATTTATCAGCTGCTGCTGCCACAGCATTCTCTCCTTCATGATGAAATACTCTTTGTATAGCTGTAGGAGAACAATAAATGGGCATTTCTAGCTTTTGGCCCATTATGTTCACTGACATGTCTATGCCTTCAGTACCCCTAAGAACGTTTGGAACTAGATCACATTTTTCAAAACTCTTAGTATTGCGTTCATAGGTTGTCTCATCATCTGCCGCTCCATCAATATAATTAAATATAGGACTTGGAAGGCGTCTTTTGGCTAACTCACGGAAGTCACTGAAACCGTGGCAATCTTTTAAACGCATAATCTGTATGGTTGAGAGTCAGAGAAAATTAGTTATGAATACTTACTTTTCGCTTTCTTGTATAAGACTAAATACTTTCATGGACTGATCTCCGCCTTGATAACACAAAGTAGCATCAGTCATATCAGAGATCTGATCCCAATTGGCTTCAATGTTCTCAGCGGTCATATCTTCACCTGTTCCAAGATAGACTCCTTTAGTTTCATGAACCATGACTCTGGTAAACACTCCTGCGCCAGCAGCTATGATTACGCCAGTAGGTGCATCTTCCGAAACCATGTAAGTCACCGCTGGAGTGACGTAATCAGGTTTGATCTGTTCGATAACTTCTCCAGGCATCAAACTCTCAGTCATTCTAGTTCCCGCCAACGGGGCTAAAGTATTGCATTTAACATTATATTTAGCGCCTTCTAATTTAAGCGTGTTCATCAAACCAACAACACCCATTTTAGCCGCACCATAATTAGTCTGACCGAAATTACCGTACAGCCCGCTAGAAGAAGAAGTCATAACTATTCTTCCGTAATTTTGTTCTTTCATGATCTCCCAAACGGCTTTTGTGCAATTCACACTACCCATTAAATGAACTTCAAGGACCATTCTAAAGTCTTCATCCTCTACCTTAGAAAAACTCTTATCTCTTAAGATTCCTGCATTATTTACAAGGATATCTATCTGACCGTATTTGCTCATGACTTCTTCAACCATGGCATTAACTTGGTCTCTGTCTGTAACACTGGCTCCATTAGCCATTGCTTCTCCACCTGCTGCTTTTATTTCCTCTACAACAGCCTCAGCAGCTGATACTGAACCATCATCTGATCCATCTACATTTCCACCTAGGTCATTTACAACAACTTTTGCACCTCTTCTAGCTAAATCAAGAGCATGGCATCTTCCCAAGCCTCCGCCTGCTCCAGTGACGATAGCTACACGATCATTAAAAGTAATAGACATAATCTCTCCTACGTAATTTTTAGGCGAACATATTACAGTAACCTAGTTTCTTTGTGAAAAAGCTTTTTGTATTCTTTCTATGGATTCTTCTAGAACAGACCTAGGGCAACCAAAATTTAATCTTATGTACCCTTCTCTTCCAAACCAACTCCCATCGTAAACACCTACTCCGGCATGATTAATAAAAAAATCACCCGGGGTGTCTAATCCAGTCTCCCTACAATCCACCCAGGCTAAAAATCCTGCTTCCGGACCTGAAAGAGAAAGACCGTCTATTTTGTTTAAACCCTCTATTAATATCTTTTTATTTTCTTGGAGGTATTCAATAAGTTCCTTGTGCCATTCTCCGGCGTACTTATATGCTGCAGAAGAAGCTACAAAAGCTAAATTATCTATATGTGAAACAATGCCTTTAGTATTTTGAATAAAATCTTCTCTTAATTCTTTATTGGGAATAATTGAAGCTGCCAAAGGAAATCCTGCTAAATTAAAAGTTTTACAAGGACCTAAAATAGTAATGGAATTCTGCTTAGCGTATTCGTTTAAGCTTGCTAAATGAAAATGCTCCAGGTCATCTTGAAGAATCAAATCACAATGAATTTCATCGCTGCAGATGGTTATATTATGTCTCTTACATATTTCTACTAGTGTTGTAATTTCCTTTTTATTAAAAACTGTTCCGCCAGGATTATGAGGATTACAAAAGAATAACATTTTAGTGTCCTTACTTAAGAGTTCCTCTGTTGCATCAAAATCTAGTTCCATTCTGCCGTTATTGTCTATCAGAAAGTTCTTTACCATACCTCTAGCCATGTTTTCAGAAGCGTCATCAAAAGGGGCATAAATAGGAGATGGTGTAACAACTATCTCACCTGGTGCCAAAGCCGTTTTACATGCTAAATTTAACGCAACCACAGCTCCTGGTACCCAAACAACCCACTCTTCTTCAATGTCCCATCCAGAACGCAATTTAATTCTGTCTTTTAATATT
Organism: uncultured SAR86 cluster bacterium; assembly: GCA_902532675.1. Classification (GTDB taxonomy): domain Bacteria; phylum Pseudomonadota; class Gammaproteobacteria; order Magnimaribacterales; family Magnimaribacteraceae. The sequence continues at coordinate 13,033 of CACAIY010000017.1, read as the reverse complement.
TGAGTTAATTCATCTGGCGTGTCTGTGTAACCAAATATGCCTTGGTCAACTCTTTCACGCATTGGGTCAGTTATCTCTTTAGGACAAGCAAAATCCATATCCGCTATCCACATTGGAATAATGTTAGGGTCAGAAAACTTTAACCACTTTGTACTATGGGTATGTTTCCTTTCTACGATTGAGTCAAAGTCGTATTTCATAAAGGTATTTTACTCTATAAAGACCTTGGCATCTTGGCTATTGCTCATCTGTCTTAGTGAAGTTAGACTTCACGACCTTATAGTTTTAGATAAAAATATGACAGAAAGTTCATACAGCAACGTAAACGATAATACCCCTGTATTAGTAGGATGCTCTCAGTATTTAGGGAAGAAAGGCCTAGATGGGCCTAATTATCTTGATATCCTTTCTGTTGCGACAAAAGCAGCAATAGCTGATTGTGAGGCTAAAAATAATATCGCTGCTCATTTAGATACGATTTCTGTTATTCGCTTCACAGCAGACACACCAAATAGAGATTCAGCAACAACTGAACTTTGGGGATACCCTAATATGCCTCGTAGTATTGGAAATGTTCTTGGTATTAAAGTTCCTAATGAAATCTACACAACAACTGGAGGAAATTCTCCTCAATTGCTGCTCAATGAGCTTTGTAATCGAATTAAAGACGGTGCATCAAACTGTGCCGTATTAACTGGTGGCGAAGCCTTAGATACTTTTGTTTCTAGGTTGAAGTCCGGAGCTGAAATGGACTGGGAAGATGATCCAGGCGGAGAACCAGAATCATTAGGAAGCTTAAAAGAGTTAGGAAGTGAGTTTGAAATGAGACATGGGATATTCGACCCCTCCTCTGTTTACCCTCTCTTTGCTAACAGTATTAGAAAAAGTGAAGGAAAATCTTCTCTTGAACACATGCAAGATATTGGTAATCTTTTTAGTGAATTTTCAAAAGTTGCTGCAGAAAACGAACATGCCTGGTTTAAAGTCCATCGATCACCCGAAGAAATAGTAGAAGTTTCTCCTCAAAACAGGATGGTTGGGTTTCCGTACACTAAGTATATGAACTCCATCATGAGAGTGAATCAATCTGCTGCGTTAGTTGTAACCTCAGCGAAGAAAGCTAGAGAATTAGGCATTCCTGAATCCAAATGGATATTTATGTATGGCGGTGCCTCGCTGAATGATGTTTGGAATATCACTGATAGAGATAATTTACACTCATCGCCTGCCATTAATAAATGCAGCGAAGCCGTATTCAGTAAGTCCGGTCTTAAAGTGTCCGACGTAAATCATTTCGATCTATATTCTTGTTTCCCAAGCGCGGTTCAGATAGCTAAAAAAGAAATTGGCATACCAGTTGATGATAAAAGGAGTTTAACCGTTACAGGAGGCCTTCCTTATTATGGAGGACCTGGAAGCGCTTATGTCGTTAACTCCATAGCGGGCATGATGAATAAATTAAGAGAGGATAATGGAAGTTTTGGTTTACTGAATGCCAATGGATGGTTTCTGACCAAGCACGCTTTAGGATTATTCTCCTCTAAACCATTTGAAGGAGAGTGGGATCAAGTTGCAGACACTTCGCACACTCAAATCGAAATAGATAATTCCATATCTTCACAATTCATTGAAGAAGCAAATGGGCGTGGATCGATAGAAACGTATACCGTTGTTAATTCTAGAGAAGCGCCTACGAAAGCAATAATAATTGGTAAATTAGAAGATGGTAAAAGGTTTGTTGCAAATACAAGAAAAGGAGATCAAGACCTTTTAAATAAAATGATGTCTAATGAGATGTTAGATGCTAAAGGAACAGTGAAGTTTGAAGATTCAAGAAATGTCTTTCAACCAGATTAAAAGGAGAAAATGATGAAAGAAATTAATGTGGCAGTAACAGGCGGAGCAGGACAAATATCTTATTCCTTGTTGCCTAGATTAATTAGTGGAGAAACTTTTGGTCCAGATACTAAAGTTAATCTTAGACTGGTAGAAATACCTCAAGTAGTGGATAAACTTGAAGGAACGATAATGGAGTTAGTTGACTGCGGTTTTGATCAAACGGGTTCTATGTTAGCTACTGCAGATATTAAAGAAGGTGTAGACGGAGCCGATTGGGTTCTTTTGGTTGGCAGTATACCTAGAGGCATAGTAATAGATGGAAAGAAAATAGAAGAAAGAAGTGATTTATTGAAAATAAATGGGGGGATATTCACAGCCCAAGGCGCCGCCATTGGAGAGTTAGCCAATAAGGAAGCAAAGATATTAGTTGTAGGAAATCCCGCTAACACCAACGCTCTGATTGGAAAGCAACATGCGAATAATGATACTCAGCAATGGTTCGCTATGACTGCCTTAGATGCTAATAGAGCTAAAGCTCAACTGGCTCTAAAGGCTGGATCTGACATAACTTCTGTTAGCAATATGACCATTTGGGGTAATCACAGTCCCACCATGTACCCTGATCCATATAACGCTAAGATTAATGGAACCAGCGCTGCGGAAGTAATCAATGATGAAAAATGGATTGAAAACGAATATCTGCCTCTTGTTCAACAAAGAGGCAAAGCAGTTATCGATGCAAGAGGCGCTTCGTCCGCAGCCTCTGCGGCTAATGCTGCAATAGATACTGTTAAGGCTGTTGAGAATGTAACTCCTGAAAATGATTCTTTCAGTGCAGCGATTGCAAGTGATGGAAGTTATGGGGTTCCAGAAGGATTAATTTTTGGATACCCACTAAGAACAACTTCACCAGGAAAAGTTGAGATTATTCAGGGTCTAGAGTTGAATGACTTCGCTAAATCAAGAATAAAAATTACAACAGAAGAGTTAGAAGAAGAAAAAACAGCAGTTAAAGATTTGCTTTAAGTCCTTATGCAGACTCTAAAAAAAATTATTGTCTTTCCATTTATGGCGTATTTCTTTTTAGTTCATGTATCTTTAATTGTTATTCTTATATTGGTTTATTTCGGAATTTTAGGAGAAATATTTTTTCCTCAATTATATGTCTTAGAAAATTTTCTAGAACTTTTAAATACTCTTGGAGCTGAAGGAATTATTGGCTTATTGGTTATAGCTCAATTTTTTATAAATTATTACTTATTTATATTCACGAGAAGAATATATAAGAATATTAAGACTTAGGTTTCATTTGCGGGAATAACAGTACATCCCGAATAGATTCGGCACCTGTAAATAACATTACAAGCCTATCTATTCCAATACCTACGCCTGCACAAGGTGGTAGCCCGTACTCAAGCGCTTCGATGTAGTCTGCATCGTATTCCATGGCCTCTTCGTCACCTGAAGCCTTTTGTTCAACCTGTGTTTTAAACCTTTCAGCCTGATCTTCAGGGTCATTTAACTCTGAGAAGCCATTGGCAATCTCGTTACCACCGATGAAAAGTTCAAACCTATCAACTAAGCCCTCTTTATCATCAGAAAGCCTCGAAAGTGGAGATACTTCTACTGGATAATCAATAATAAAAGTTGGCTCAATTAAGTCGTCTTCAACTACTTTTTCAAATAATTCAAATTGTAATTTTCCATCTGAATAAGATTTATAGTCTTCAATCTTATATTTCTTAGATAACTCTTCCAGTTTGTTCCTGTCAGAAAGATCTGTCAGAGGTATAGAAAGTTTTGTAGCAATTGACTCGAGTAACCCTATTCTCTTAAAGGGCTTAGATAGATCATAATCCTTGCCTTCAATTGAGATTTTGGAAGTACCATTCAATTCATGTGATAGATAAGCAAATAATCTTTCTAGAAATGACATCTGATCATTAAAGTCAGCGTATGCTGTGTAATATTCCAACATAGTAAATTCTGGATTGTGTTTAGTAGACAAACCCTCATTTCTAAAATTTCTATTTATCTCAAAAACCTTCTCTATCCCACCGACAACTAGTCTCTTTAAATACAATTCAGGTGCAATCCTAAGATATAAATCTAAATCAAGGGTGTTGTGGTGTGTAACAAAAGGTTTAGCAGCAGCTCCCCCTAAAGTAGAGTGCATCATTGGAGTCTCTACTTCCATAAAACCCTCATCATCAAAGAAACTTCTTATCTCTTTAATTAAAAAACTTCTTTGCTTAAATATTTCACGACTGTCTTCATTGGTTATTAGATCTAAGTACCTTTTTCTATATCTTTGTTCAGTGTCAACCAATCCAGCATGCTTTTCAGGTAAAGGTTTTAATGACTTAGTCAGCAGTTCTATTTCATCAGCATGAATAGTTAGTTCACCTGTCTTGGTTTTAAAGAGCTTTCCTTTAATGCCGACAATGTCGCCCAGATCCCAAGTCTTAAAAGCGTCGTAAACCCCTTCTGGTAAATCATTTTTGGTTAAATAGGCTTGTATCTGACCCGACATGTCCTGAATAGTCATAAAGCTTGCTTTGCCCATTATTCTTTGGAGCATAATTCTCCCAGCTACAGAAAAAACATCTTTTTTCTTCTCTAGGTCTTCATTTTCCAGTTCTCCATAAGAAGAATGTAAATCATTGGCTAATGAGTCTCTTTTAAATTGATTGGGGAAAGCATTTCCTGAAGATCTAAGCTCATCAAGCTTAGCTTTTCTTAATTCTAGCAATTCGCTTTCGTTAGGTTTGTCTGTCATACAATTTTATATATTTAATTTAAGACTCTCTTCAATAAATTGATCCAAGTCTCCATCTAGCACTCCTGAACAGTTTGAAGTCTCAACACCAGTCCTTAAGTCCTTTATTCTAGCTGAATCTAATACATAAGACCTTATTTGGCTACCCCAACCTATATCTGCTTTGGATTCTTCCTGGCTTTGCTTTTCAGCTTCTAACTTACTCATTTCTATTTCATAAAGTTTTGCACGCAATTGTTTCATTGCCTTATCTCTGTTTTGATGCTGAGATCTTTGTGATTGGCACTGCACAACCACTCCTGAAGGTTCATGGGTTATTCGAATGGCAGAATCAGTCTTATTCACGTGCTGTCCCCCTGCTCCACTAGCTCTATAAGTATCTACTCTCAAGTCTGCAGGATTGATATCTATCTCAACGTCTTCATCTATCTCAGGAGAAATAAATACTGAAGCAAAAGAAGTGTGTCTTCTACTACCTGAATCGAAAGGGGATTTCCTTACTAATCTATGAACTCCTGTCTCTGTTCTCAACCAACCGTATGCGTAACTTCCTTCGAATCTTATGGTGGCACTCTTTATTCCGGCAACCTCACCATGAGATACTTCCACAACTTCCGTTTTAAAGTTTTTTGCCTCTCCCCATTTTAAATACATTCGCATTATCATTTCAGCCCAATCTTGGGCCTCTGTTCCGCCAGATCCTGATTGAATATCTAAGAAAGCATTATTGGGATCCATCTTATTGGAAAACATTCTGATGAATTCCAATTCATGCAATAAAACTTCATGTTCAGAAATTTCATTAGCAATGCCCTCTAAAGCAGCATTATCATCTTCCTCAATAGCAATCTCGGCTAACTCAATTGAATCTGAAATAGATTCTTCTAGCTTAAAAAATTTATCTAATTCCTTTTCAAGATTAACTTTTTGTTTATTAAGTTCTTGAGCGGTTTTTGGGTCATCCCAAGCGGAAGGATCACTAAGCTTAGATATTAATTCTTCCAAATCGGAAGATTTTTTATCGACGTCAAAGATACCCCCTAAGATCAGTTATTCTTTTTTTATGATCTTTTAGGTCTTCATTTAAAGAGGTAATTTCTAACATGCTATTTAATTTACTTTTGAAAGAATTAGTTGTTTAACTTCTTCATAATCTTCAGATAATACTTCATAAGATTCTTCTTTATCAAAGACAATATTCAGTCTCTTAGGAATATTTAAATCATGCCCTGGAATAGCTCCATCTATAGCCTCACCAAATTTTGCAGGATGAGCCGTAGCCATGGTTACAACTAGTTCATCTTTACTTTCAAGATTATTAGAAGCTCTAACTCCTGTGGCTGTATGAGGGTCTAATAAGTAGTTCGACTCTTCATAAGTATTTCTAATCTGTTCTTTTATTCCCTGGTCAGAACATCTATCACTAGAGAAGAATTTGACCACTGAATCCCATTTTTCTTTTGGAATAGAGATAGGTTTTTCAGGGAACTGAGCCATAATCGATGATAAAACTTCCGAGTTATTATCATGTAAATTGTATAAAAGCCTCTCAAAGTTACTCGCTACTGATATGTCCATGCTAGGCGCTAAAGTTTGATCTACAGAACTCTTTTCGTAGTTGTTTTCAGAAAATAACTTGTGCAAAACATCATTACTATTAGTTGCTATCAACAATTTCTTTATCGGAAGTCCCATCTCTTTTGCTGTCCAACCTGCATAAGCATGTCCGAAGTTTCCAGAAGGAACAGAAAAGATTAGATCTTTGTCTTTGTTTCTTAACTTTAAGTACGCCCAAAAGAAATAAACTGATTGAGTCATGCACCTTGCCCAATTTATGGAATTAGCTGCAATGAACCTCGTGCTATCAACATGAAAATCTTTATCCAAGAAAATTTTCTTAACTAAAGACTGACATCCGTCAAAATCACTTTCTATTGCTAAAGGGTATACATTTGCAGAACCAGAAGTTGTCATTTGCCTTCTTTGTATATCGGTAACCTTGTTATGAGGATAAAGTATAAAAACCTGCACATTTGAATGTCTTGAGCACGCAGAGATTGCTGCAGCGCCAGTATCTCCAGAAGTCGCTCCTAAAACTGCTATTTTCTTTCCTTGCTCTTTAGCAAAATGATCCAGTAATGAACCTAAAAGCTGCATAGCCACATCTTTAAAAGCGAGAGTTGGGCCGTGAAATAATTCGAGGATTTGCCTGTTCTTCTCCAATTCAACTATCTCTACAACATCATTAACTTCAAAAACTTTATAGGTTTCACGAACGAGATCACTAAAAACCTCCTTATCTATATCGCCTTCTATAAAAGGAAAAAGGATTTCAGTTGCTAGCTCATGAAATTGTAAATCTTTAAAATCATTAATCTCTTCAATAGAAAACTTTGGAATACTAGTAGGCATGTACAAACCGCCATCAGGTGCTAATCCACCAAGCAGTACTTCTGAAAAGCTTACTTTTGGAGACTGCCCTCTAGTGCTTTTATACAACATTGTGGATTCTAAACTGCCTTACCTTAGTATCAATCTCTTTCATAGATTCAAGGTTGGTGATAAGTTTTGAAATAATTTCTTCACTTACTGATCCAGAAATAATAACAACTGGAACAGTGTCTTGAAGGTCTTCTGGTAACTTCCCTGCTTCGTGCTGGATCAACGCTTCAATACTAATATCTTCATTAGCAAAGGTAGAAGATATTTTAGCTATAGCTCCAGGCTCATTCTTAACATTAAGTCTAAGGTATCTAGGGAAGTCGGCAGTTGTTTTAGTTATCTTGTTAACCTTCTTGCCAGAATCTTGTGAAGGCCATCCGCCATTTGCTATATCCACCAAATCAGCAATAACTGCTGAAGCGGTTGGCTTAGGGCCTGCTCCAGGCCCATAATATACTGTTGAGCCCATGTCTTCACAACAGATGTCCAAGGCATTCATCTGTTGTCCTACTTGAGAAAGCAACAAGTCTTTTGAAACTAAGGTCGGGTAAGCGCTTACGCTCACTTCTTGATCAACTAAGCTGCCATAGGCAATGTGTTTAATAGCGTAACCTAATTCTGCTGCATATTTTAAATCTTCTTGATCTACTTGATCTATTCCACCATAACTTACTGATTTAAAATCAAAAGGAACCTTAAAGGCAAGAGCTGCCAAGATACTTGCTTTTTGTGCTGCGTCAGTTCCATCAATGTCCATTGTAGGGTCTGCTTCTGCCAACCCCAGATCTTGCGCTTGCTTTAAAGCATCATCAAAATTAGTATTTTTATCAGACATTTCGCTCAATATAAAATTTGTAGTTCCATTCAATATACCTGCAAACCATTGGACTTTATTAGCCACCAAACCTTCTCTAAGAGCCTTAATAACTGGGGTTCCGCCTGCAACTGAAGCTTCAAAGCCTATCTGTACGTTCTTTTCTTTCGCTAACTTAAATAATTCATCTCCATGAGAGGCTATTAAAGCTTTATTGGCTGTCACAACGTGCTTTCCGTTCTTAATTGCTATCTCAACTAATTCTTTTGCTAAATCGCAACCCCCTATAAGCTCAACTAAAACATCTATTTCGTTGTTAGCAGCAACTTCTTTTAGATCCTCAACTACATTTAATTGCTTATTTTCGACAGCTGCTTTTCCTTTTCTGGCACCTACAAGAACTACTTCCAGATGCACTCCTCCTTGGCTTTGAATGATTTCAGGATTCTTACTAAGAGTATCAAGTACGGCTCCGCCCACATTGCCTACACCGCATATTCCTATTTTTAGAGTTTTCATTATTATCCTAAAGCTTGGACCTTGCTTGATTTCGATAAGAACTTTTTAATGTTTCTAATTGCCTGTCTTGTTCTGTGTTTATTTTCAATTAAAGAGAAACGCACATACCCCTCTCCATAATCTCCGAATCCTATTCCAGGCGACACTGCAACTTCAGCTTCTTTTAATAGTCTCTTGCTAAATTCTAAAGAGCCCAGAGATCTTAAAGTGCTTGGTATTTTTGCCCAAACAAACATTGTGGCTTTTGAGCTTTCTACCCTCCAACCAGCATCATTTAGGCCCTTTATTAGAACATCTCTTCTGTCCTGGTATCTTAATCTTATCTCCTCTACGTAATCATCTCCATCATCTAAGGCTTTGATTGCAGCTACCTGTATAGGAGTGAATAAACCGTAATCAAAATAAGACTTAATTCGTGATAAGGCGGCTAATAAGTCTTTATTCCCACAGCAAAACCCTACTCTCCATCCTGGCATGTTATAGCTTTTAGAAAGTGAGAAGAATTCAACAGCTACTTCTTTTGCTCCCTCAACCTGTAGTATAGATGGGGCTTTATAGCCATCAAAACATATGTCCGCATAAGCAAGGTCTTGTATTACCCAAATTTTATGCTCTTTAGCGAAATTAACTATTTTCTGAAAGAATTCTATATCCACGCATTCGGTTGTTGGATTCCCTGGGAAATTTAAAACCAACATTTTTGGTTTAGGAAAAGAGTTTGTAACAGCTAATTCTAGTTCAGCAAAAAAATCTATACCTTCCCCGATAGGAACATGTCTTATGTCAGCTCCAGCAATTACAAAGCCATAAGGATGAATGGGATAAGAAGGATTTGGTACTAATACGGCGTCTCCCTTATCGAGCGTAGCTAAAGCTAAGTGCCCCAGGCCTTCTTTAGATCCCATTGTAACCACAGCTTCCAATTCTGGATCTAAAGTTACATCAAACTTTCTTTGATACCAATCACAAATAGATTTCCTTAATCTTGGTATTCCTTTTGATTGTGAATACCTATGAGTACTAGGTTTAAGAGAGGATTCTCTAAGTTTCTCTACAATTTCTTCAGGAGTAGCCTGATCAGGGTTCCCCATACCAAAATCTATAATGTCCTTACCTTCCTTTCGGGCAGCAGCTTTTAACGTCTGTATTTCATCAAAAACATACGGTGGCAGTTGATTAACTCTTGGAAAATCTTTATCCATTAAACAATTCTAACTATTTGTAACAAGTAAATTAAGTAATTCTTCAGGAGGAAGGTACCCAGGTATCAATTTACCTTCTTTAGTAACTATTGAAGGCGTTCCTTGAACTCCAATTGATCTACCTAGATTAAAGTGACTTTCTACGGGATTAATTGAACAGATATTTTCTTTAATTTCTCCACCTTGTTTTAAAACTGTTAATGAATAATTGGGATTGTCTGCGCACCAAGCAGAAACGGTTCTTCTATAAGAATCTGAACCAATCCCAGCTCTAGGATAAGCTAAATAGTTAATTTGTATTCCCAGTTTAAGATACTCATCAATCTGGCTGTGAAGTTGCCTACAATACCCGCAATCTATATCCGTAAAGACAAACACATTGTGCTTTGTATCTTTGGGTTTAAAAACAATAAATTGCTTACTATCAAGCCCCTCTATTAAAGCTTTTCTTTGAAAGTCCCTGCGAGCTTCTGATTTATTAACTAATCCTTCTTTAGTTATAAGGTAAATATCTCCAGAAATTAGATAGTTCCCATCTGAAGTTACGTATAAAGGTTCAACGCCTTCAAAATTAACTTCATAATAACCTTTAATGTCAGTTGCATTAATTGAGTTTAGCTGAATAGATTCAGGCAACATTTCTGTTAACTTTTGTTTGATACTTAAAGTATCTTCATTGCTAGTATTGTCATTAGAAGAGCATCCATGAGAAAAACTGGAAATAATAATAATGAACGATAATTTAACTAAGAAATTCATTTTTAACCTCTTGGGTGGTGCTCATTATGTAATTCTTTCATTCTATGTCTAGCTACTTCAGTATATATCTGCGTTGTTGAAAGGCTAGTATGGCCCAATAACAACTGAACTGTCCTAAGATCTGCTCCATGATTAAGTAGATGAGTTGCAAAAGCATGCCTTAAAGTGTGCGGTGAAAGACTCTTCTTTATCCCCGATTTTAGGGCATATTCTTTGATTCGATACCAAAAAGCTTGCCTTGTCATAGAACTACCTCTTTTGCTTAAAAATAAGGCTGATTCTCTTTCATCTTTAATCATTAAACTTCCCCTAGCTCTATTAATGTATTCAGAAACCCAAAATAATGATTCCTCACCCATAGGAACTAATCTTTCCTTTTCTCCTTTACCAATTACCCTTATTACACCTTGCCTGAGATTCACATTTAGCAAGTCTAAGTTGATTAATTCAGAAACTCTAAGTCCACAGGCATAAATTAGCTCTAGCATTGCTCTATCTCTTAATCCAATAGGTTCTTTAATGTCAGGAGCTTTTATTAATGTCTCTACTTCTTCCTCAGATATAACTTTAGGGAGAGAGTGGCCCAATTTAGGGCTGTCTATTTTTGAAGTAGGGTTTTCTTTTAAATTATATTTATTACTTAGTTGGTTATATAAAGCTCTTAAACTAGACAATGATCTAGCCGTTGATCTGCTGCTGTATCCTTTTTTTAATCTATAGGCTAAATAATCTAGAAGTTCTATTTTAGTAACTTCCAATAGATGAGTTTTCTTTAACCATTTATTGAATGAAGATATATCTTGTCTATAGGCGCTTAACGTATTCTTACTTAGGCCTCTTTCAAGCCAGAGTTCATCGATAAAGTTATCGATTAATTCTTGTGATTCTGGAGATTTGCTGCTCATAAATTGATCAGCCTGATAAAATTGACTTAAGTAAGTTTTTCTTTAATTCTAGCAGAACGTCCAGTTCTTTCTCTTAGGTAGAATAATTTAGCTTGTCTCACATCTCCGCGTCTTTTAACTTTTATGCCACTTATGATAGGACTGTGAGTTTGGAAAGTTCTTTCAACTCCAATACCATTAGATATCTTTCTAACAATAAAAGAAGAACCTAAGCCTCTCTTTTTTATAGACAAAACAATGCCTTCAAACGGCTGTAGTCTCTCCCTGCTTCCTTCAACAACTCTTACATCAACAGTAACAGTATCTCCAGGTGCAAAATCAGGGATGTCGTCTCTTAACTGAGAAGCTTCTACGGCTTGTATATGCTTGTTTTTACTCATTTCTATAATTAATTTTTCTTGAGGTTGCGCATTCTATCAGATAAAAGTATCAACCTTCATCTTTAATTTCATCAATTAATTCTTTTTCTTCAGAAGTTAATTCTCTTATTTCTATAAGGTCTGGTCTATTGGATAAAGTCCTCCTTAAAGACTCTTTTAGCCTCCATCTTCTAATTTCTTCGTGATTTCCACTTAATAAAACTTCAGGAACATTCCCGTAATTACTATTCTCAGGTCGAGTGTATTGGGGAAATTCTAATAAACCATTATTAAAAGACTCTTCCACAATAGAATTATCGTCACCCAAGACTCCTGCAATTAGCCTAGAAATGCCTTCTAATAAAATTAAAGCTGGTAATTCACCTCCATTGAGAATGTAGTCTCCTACTGAACAAACTTCATCCACACAAGCTTCTTCAACTCGATTATCTATACCTTCATATCTTCCAGAAATAATAGTTAAATTATCCTTTTTGCTTAATTCTAATAATTTTTCCTGATTTAAAACTTTTCCATGGGGAGCCATACAAACAACGTAAGTTTTATTTTCTTTTTTAATGGCTTCAACCGTTTTTATTATAGGTTCTGGTTGCAAAACCATTCCAGACCCTCCGCCATACGGCCTATCATCTAAACGTCCATTCTTATCTTTTGAAAATTCTCTTGGGTTCCATGTTGAAATCGATAACTTGTTCCCAGAGATTGCATTAGAAATAATCCCATGGGATACAAAATCTTGTATGAGTTCCGGAAAAATAGTAACTAAGTTGAAATGCATTTAATAATCTTCTGGCCAATCAATTAAGATTGTTTTATCTTTTTTATTTATATCTTTTACGACGTTATCCTTTACATAAGGCACCAGTCTTTCTTTTTCATCGACACTGTTATCAGTTGGCTCTATGACTAGAACGTCATTGGCATTAGTTTCCAATATCTCCTTAATTTTTCCTAGGTCAACATTATCTAAATTCTTAACACTCAACCCTTCTAATTCAAAGTAGTAAGCTTGATTGTCCTCTAGTACAGGAAGGGAATCTTCTAAAATAAAAAGCTCTTTATCTCTTAGCTTCTCTGAATCATTTCTTGAGTTGGTTTCATGAAATTTAAGAATAACTCTATCTTTTTGCAGTAACAGCTTTTCTACTTTTACTGCCTGTCCGTCTTCAAGAAACAGTCCCTTGTAGTCAGGGAGTTTATTTGCGTCTTCTCCATAATAGTGAATATAGAGAAAACCTTTCACGCCATGAGGTTTTCCTAATTTTCCTAGTAATATTTTTCGGTCTGAGGACCGCATCAATAAACAAAAAGGTTCTTCTTAAGAACTTTTATCTTCGTCCTCTTCCTTTGCTGGGGCTTCTTCTGCTGCTTCTTCTGCTGGAGCCGCTTCCTCT
>CACAIY010000016.1 GCA_902532675.1 uncultured SAR86 cluster bacterium | reverse complement strand
GGCGCATGTTAACCTCGCTTCCTTGTCTTTTCAACTGTACTTGCCTTCTTTTTGCGCGCTCTTCTAATGAAGCCGTTAAAAAAATCTTATGTTTAGCGTCTTGAAATATGACAGTTCCCATATCTCTTCCATCTGCAATTAAACCTGGATATCTCTTAAAATCTCTCTGGCAAGGCTTAATGAAATCTCTAATAATAGGATCTGTAGCCAAATCAGAGGTTTTTTTAGCAATTTCTTCAGTTCTAACTTCTTTAGTAATATCCATATCATTAAATATTACTTTTACAGGCTCTCCAGCAATCCCAGGATCGAATTTAACACTAAAGTTTTCCTTAATAAGTTCCTTTTTCTTTTCAAAATCATGTAATTCTATATTTTGTTCCAACATAAAGTAGGCCAAAGTTCTGTAAAGGGCTCCGCTATCCAAGATATTCCATTGCAGATCTAAAGCAAGCATCTGGGCTATCGTTCCCTTGCCTGCTCCACTGGGACCATCTATTGTTATTACAGGAACATTCATTTCGCTCATATCTTTTCTATATTTATACCTACTTCTTTACAAGCATCAATAAAGTTGGGAAAAGAAGTATTAACATTAAAGCAATCTAATACTGAGGTTTCTCCGTCAGATCTAAGAGAGCCTATGGAGCTGGCCATAGCTATTCTGTGATCTCCATGAGAATCTATTTCCGCAGTTTTAAAGGTGCCGGTTTTCCCAAGTCCATTTATAGTAATTCCATCATCTTCTAGCCGGAATTGAACTCCGAAAGAATCTAAAGCTTCCGACATAACTTGGAGTCGATCACTTTCCTTAGTCCTAAGCTCCTTAGCGTCTTTAACCTTTGTAGTGCCTTCGGCTAGAGAGGCTGCGACAAAGAATGCTGGCATTTCATCAATCATGTTTGCAACTAAATTCTTATTTAGGGTTATGCCTTTAAGGCTAGAAGTTCTAACAAGTATATCTGCTGTTGGCTCGAAGGAATCTATTTCATTTTGTAACTCAATATTTGCTCCCATATGCCTTAGAGCATGTAAAAAACCAATCCTAGTTGGATTTACTCCCACGTTTTTAAGTAACAATTCAGAATTAGGAGTAATTAGTGCAGCTAAGATAAAAAAGGATGCAGAAGAAAAATCTCCACAAATATCTATATTAGTAGGATTTATACCTTCTACTTTATTTAATTTAATTAACTTTGATCCTTTTGATTGGGATATGTCAATAGGGATACCAAATTGTTTAAACATTCTCTCTGTGTGATCTCGGGTAGTGACCTTTTCTTCAATTTCAGTAATTCCTTCTGAATATAAACCTGCAAACAATAAACATGACTTAACCTGCGCGCTCGGAACTGGTAAAGAATATTTGATTGAATTAAGGGAGTCTACTGGTTCTATCTTCATCGGCAGAGTTCCCTTCTTTGTGCTTGATGCATTAGCACCCATAAGTCCTAAAGGTTTAGTTATTCTTGTCATGGGCCTTGAAGATAAAGAACTATCACCTACTAAAGTCGAAGAAAATTCTTGAGCTGCCAAAACTCCAGAGCATAGTCTTACTGAAGTGCCTGAATTTCCAAAATCTAAAGGGCCAGAAGGGTCTTTAAGTCCCCTGAGCCCTCTGCCCTCTACTATAAATATCCCCTCCCTTCTGGAAATATTTACTCCCATTTTTTTAAAGACTTCAATGGTTGCAAGACAGTCCTCTCCTTCTAAGAAACCAGAAATCTCTGATTTTCCCTCTGCTAAAGAAGCAAGCATTATTGCTCTATGAGACATAGACTTGTCACCAGGAACAGTGATTTCCCCTTTAAGACCATTCCCTTTCTGTATTTTAAAATGCATTAATCCTTTTTCCCTGAGATAGATTCATCTCTAGAATCTTTTACAGCATGAAAGAATTCGATTAAGCCAGTTGCGTCATTCGTTTCAATTAATTCAGATAACTTATCTAAGCTGCTCTTAAAAGACTCTATAGAACTTAAAATAGATTTATCATTTGAAACCATTATATCTTTCCACATAACTGGATCGCTAGAAGCTATTCTTGTGTAGTCTTCAAGACTGCCTCCAGAATAAAGGAAAGTCTTTTCGCCAAGGTCTTGGTATAAAGAATCCATTAAGGCATAAGCAATAACATGAGGCATATGACTAGTCTTCCCAAATAATTCATCATGATCATTGGCGGATAATTTTTTTGTATAAGACCCTAATGCTTTCCAAAACTCTTCAACTTTAGAAATATCTAGTTCTGAATTATCTTCATGAGGACAGATGATGCTTAGCTTTTGTTTAAATAGTGTTGCAGAAGAAGCCTTAAAACCGCTCTTTTCAGATCCTGCTATAGGATGTGATAAAACAAATCTCTCTAGAACGGTTCTATCTAAAGTTTTTAAAGTATTAAGGATTGAAGATTTAACACTTAGTGTATCTGTATAAATAACATTTTCAGTATTTATCATCATATTTATTTGAGACATAGCTTCTTGAAAAGAAAGAACAGGGACAGAAAAAATAACCAAAAGATCATCTAAATCTTTAGAAATATTTATATCTTTATTTTGTATAAATCCAAGATCATAGGCAGAGGTTACTGCTTTTTTATCACTATCCATTCCGTAAACTCCACCAGAAAAAGAACTCTCTTTTAGGGCTCTTATTATTGAGCCGCCAATAAGGCCTACTCCTACTACTAGGATATTTTTAAAATTTATAGAAGAACTCATAGATCTAAGACAGGGCAGATAACTTTTCTAAAAAAATTAAATTTTCTTCAGGAAGACCAATAGTAGTTCTTAAGTAGTTTGGCATTTTGTACACTCCTAAAGTCCTGACGATAACACCTTCATTCAATAAATCTTCAAATAACTTCTGCCCGTTCCCATTGCTATTAAAGCTAATAAAATTCCCTTCACTCAGAATACATTCGTAACCTAAATTTCTTAAACCTTTCATAAGAATGGTTTTCTGATCTAGGTTAATTTCTAGAGACTTTTTTAGATGACTTTTATCTGATAAAGCAACCTCAGCCGCAACTAAGGCCAAGGAATTGGCATTAAATGGTTGCCTAACCCTATTTAAATAATCTGCAACTTCAGGGGAAGAAACTGAATAGCCAATTCTAAAACCTGCTAAGCCATAAGCTTTAGAAAAACTTCTGCTTATAATTACATTAGGATAATTCTTAATTAAATCAAAACTGACATCCTCATTGTTATATGAAGAGTAATCAAAGTAGGCTTGGTCTAGTAAAACTATAATATTTCTATCTAAATGGTCTAAGAATGATTCTATTTCTTTCGGAGATAAGAAAGTACCAGTAGGGTTATTGGGGTTGGCTATAAATACTAATTTCGTATTCTCTTTCACTGCCTTTAGCATCTCATCAAGGTCGTGACCATATTCTTTTGCTGGGACTTCTATACCTTCCGCTCCCACTGCTTGAACAACTAAAGGATAAACCGCAAAGGCATGCTCAGAATAGATTGCACTATCTTTGTCCGACAGAAAACTTCGAGCAATAAATTCAATAATGTCATTAGATCCATTCCCTATGGTTAAGCAATTAATATCAACCTCAAATTTATTACTAAGGCACTCTTTAAGCCTTAAAGCATTGCCATCGGGGTATCTGTGAGTGCCATTTAAAACTTTGGTGACAGCATCTATCGCTAGTGGACTAGGGCCCAAAGGGTTTTCATTGCTAGCTAATTTAATAGCATTCTTTATGCCCAATTCTCTTTCTAAGTCTTCAATGGGCTTACCAGGCTTATAGGGACTCAAATCTAGAATGCCTTTATTGACTAAATCTTCAAGGTTCATAATTTTAAGTTATAGCTTTAGGGAAAGATCCCAAAATCTTTACTTCTGCATTAAGATTATTTAACTGCTTAAACAGCTTTCGAACGTCATCTTCATCTTCATGGCCTTCAAAATCTAGAAAGAAAGAATAGTTCCACTTATCTTTCTTTGAAGGTCTATATGTTATGTGGGTTAGATTTAAAGAAAGTTCATTGAAGGGAAGTAAGGCTGCGTACAAAGCACCTTCTTCATTTTTAGTTGTAACAACTATCGAAGTTTTATCATTTCCTGTTTGGCTAGACTTACTCTTGCCTATAACAATAAATCTAGTCGTATTGGAAGAACTGTCTTCTATATTGCTATCTAGAATATCTAAATCGTATTTTTGAGCTGCTTCTTTGCCGCCTATCGCTAAAACACCTTCATTTGCAGAAGCATTCATGGCAGCCTGTGAATTACTACTTACCGGTACTAGCTTTGCTTGAGGACAATATGAAGATAACCAATCTTTGCATTGGGCTAATGCCTGCTCATGAGCATGTATTTCTATGCCTTCTTTTGGCAATGGCTTGTTATAGCCAATTAAATTATGTTCAATCCTCATCTCTATTTCGCCGCATATAGTTAACTCAAAATCCATTAAACAATCTAAAGTTAGATTCACTGCCCCTTCAGATGAATTCTCTATCGGTACAATTCCAAAATCACACAATCCTTTATTAACTTCTTCAAATACTGACCTTATAGAAGGTTCCGGTTTAGTCTCAACTGACGAGCCGAACTTATTTTTAAGTGCCGACTGAGAGTAAGTCCCTTCAGGTCCTAAATAAGCTACTTTTAGATCAGATTCTGTAGATCTGCACGCTGAAATAATTTCATTGTATATAGAAACTATTTGATCATTACTTAAAGGCCCTTTATTAGTAGCTTTAAGTTTATTAAAGATAGTTGCTTCTCTAGCTGGCTTATATTTTATTGATTCTTCTTTTGCTTTACCTGCTTCAATTGCAAGATCAGCTCTTTCGTTCAATAGTGATAGTATTCTTTCATCTAAAGAATCTATTTTATCTCTAACAGAATTAAGGTCTTTTTCTTTGCTCATACTAGATCAGGATCTTTCTTTCTCAAATGTTTCCATGAAGTCTACTAAGGCATCTACGCCTTCTTCAGGCATTGCATTATAGATACTAGCTCTCATACCACCAACAGACCTATGACCTTTAAGCGCCAATAATCCAGCATCTCTAGATTCTTCTAAGAATTTAGAGTTTAAATTTTCGTCGTTTAATTGAAATGGAATATTCATTATTGATCTATCTTCTTTATTAATCTTATTCTCATAAAAGTCTGATTGGTCTATAAAAGAATATAACTTTTTAGCTTTTTTATTATTAAGTTTTTCCATTTCAGAAACTCCACCCTTGGATTTCAACCATTCAAATACCTTACCAGCTACATACCAAGCAAAGGTCGGAGGAGTGTTGTACATGGATCCCCCTTCATGCATTTCAGTATAATTAAGCATTGTTGGTGTAATTGATTGAGCCTTTCCTAAAAGATCTTTCTTTATAATTGCAAAGCCTAAGCCAGCTGGTCCTATGTTCTTTTGCGCTCCTCCATAAATTAGTGAGAATTTACTTACATCTATAACTTCAGATAATATTCCTGATGAATAATCTGCCACTACAGGAACCTCAGAATCTTCTATTCCCTTAAGTCTTAAACCTCCAATTGTTTCATTAGGAGTTATATGCACGTATGCAGTATTCTTGCTTAAACTCCATGCAGACTGTTTAGGGAAATAAGTAAAATTTTTATCTTCCGAAGAAGCGGCTATATTTACATCAGTGTATTTTTTAGCTTCGCTAATTGACCTTTTTGCCCAATGGCCAGTATTGACGTAGTCTGCCGTTCCTCCCTCACTGGATAAGTTGAGAGGTATCATGGCATTTTGTAATGTAGCTCCTCCATGAAGAAATAACACAGCGTAGCTAGCAGTTATATCTAATAAATCCCTAAAATCTGATTCTGCCTTATCAGCAATCTCTATAAATTCTGGACTTCTATGGCTGATCTCCATAACCGACAAACCCATGCCCTTCCAATCAAGTAATTCCTGTTGAACTTCTTCTAATACGATCTCTGGCATGGCTGCCGGACCGGCGCCAAAATTAAATTTTCTCGTCACTAGTCATCGTCCCCTATGAACTCTTCACTTATAGGAGCGATGCTTATTAATTTTTCATTGTCTTTAAGTCTAATAACAGTTACGCCTTGAGTATTTCTGCCTATTACATTAACTTCAGAAACTCTTGTCCTGACAAGCATTCCTTTATCAGATATAAGCATCACTTCGTCGTCATCTATTACTTGTGCTGCGCCAATAAGTTGTCCATTTCTTTCAGAAATCTGCATAGCTATGACACCTTTAGCTCCTCTTCTTGTCTTCCTAAAATCTATAGACTTTGATCTTTTGCCAAAGCCGTTTTCACTAACAGTAAAAATAGATGCTTCTTCTTCAGGGATTATTAAAGAAATAACATATTGGTCCTTATCAAGTTTTATGCCCCTGACTCCTTTAGCGGTTCTTCCCATAGACCTAACTTCAGTCTCTGAGAAATGAGCTGCTTTGCCTGCATTTGAAACTAACATTACAAATTTATTTCCGTCAGTAACTGTAGTACCTACTAATTCATCACCTTCCACTAAAGTTATTGCCCTTTTTCCGCCTTTTCTTTGATTTGAAAATTCTGTTAATACCGTTTTCTTGACTGTTCCTGTTTTGGTAGCCATTAAAACAAAATGCTTATCGTCATATTCTTCTACAGGAACCATACTGGTTATTCTTTCTCCTTCGCTAAGCTGTATAAGATTAACTAAAGGTCTTCCTTTCGCAGCTCGACCAGCAGAAGGAATCTCATAAACCTTCAACCAATAAACTTGTCCTAAGTTTGAAAAACAGAGTAGTGTTGTGTGGGTATTTGCAACAAGTAATTGCTCTACAAAATCTTCATCTTTTACAGAAGCTGCTGTTTTCCCAGTACCTCCTCTTCTTTGTGCTCTATACTCTTCTAAAGGTTGTGTCTTTGCATAACCTTCATGTGAGATTGTTACCACTCTATCTTCTGGAGTAATTAAATCTTCAGCACTTAGATCAGCAGAAGACTCTTGTATTTCAGTTCTCCTATCATCTTTGTATTTTTCTTGAATCTCTTTTAATTCATCAGTCACCACTTCAACTAATTTTTCAGAATCATTTAGAATTCCGAGTAAATAAGAAATTTGGTCAATTATTTCTTCGTATTCACCTATAAGTCTGTCTTGCTCTAATCCTGTTAATCTCTGGAGCCTCATGTCTAAAATTGCTTGAGCTTGGACTTCAGACAACTGATAAGTCTTACCTACTAGTCCTAACGATTTATCTGAACCATCTACTTTGCAAGCATCTGGGCCAGCTTTCTTTAACATAGAAATAACTTTCCCTGGTTTCCATTTTTTAGAAAGTAGCTTCTGTTTTGCTTCTGAACCTTCTTTTGATTTTTTAATTAAATCTATCATGGCATCGATGTTAGCTAAAGCTATTGTAAGTCCTTCTAAAACATGACCTCTTTCTTTAGCCTTTTTTAAATCGTAGAAAGTCCTTCTAGAAACTACTTCTTTCCTATGATTAAAAAATACAGAAAGCATTGATTTTAAATTTAAGAGCTTAGGTTCTCCGTCAACTAAAGCTACGTTATTAATTCCAAAGACTGTCTGCATTTGTGTTTGAGCAAATAAATTGTTTAGTAAGACATCAGGAATATGTCCTGATTTAAGATCAATTACGACCCTAACTCCATCTTTATCAGATTCATCCCTGATATCTCTAACTCCTTCAATCTTCTTGTCTCTAGATAATTCAGCTATCTTTTCAATCAACTTTGATTTGTTAACTTGATAAGGCATCTCAGTAATTACTATTTTTGCTTTATCCTGTTCTTCATCTTCAAAATGGGTCTTAGCTCTAATCTTTACTCTTCCCTTACCACTTTCATAAGCACTCACAATCCCAGCTTTCCCATTTATTATTCCGCCAGTTGGAAAATCTGGTCCAGGGATGAATTCCATTAATTCCGACGTAGAAATTTCCGGATTTTCTATAAATGCTAAGCAGGCTAAAAGAGTTTCATTTAAATTATGTGGAGCCATATTAGTTGCCATTCCAACTGCTATTCCTGCAGATCCATTAACAAGCATATTAGGTACTCTCGTAGGAAGAACTTCAGGCATCGTTTCAGTACCATCATAATTCTCAACAAAATTAACAGTCTCTTTATCAAGATCAGCTAAAAGCTCTTGAGAGATCTTTGCCATTCGAACTTCTGTATATCTCTGAGCAGCTGGTCCATCTCCATCCATCGAACCAAAATTTCCTTGTCCGTCTACCAATGGATATCTTAAGGACCACCACTGCGCCATCCTTACAATGGTTTCATATGCAGCGCCATCTCCGTGGGGATGATATTTACCAATAATGTCACCAACAATTCTTGCTGACTTTTTATGCGGTCTACCGAAATCATTATTTAACACATGCATAGCGTATAAAGCACGCCTATGAACTGGCTTAAGACCATCTCTAGCATCAGGTAAGGCCCTTCCTACTATTACGCTCATAGCGTAATCTAAATAGGATTGCTTCAGTTCCTTCTCTATATCTATTGGAACAATCTCTTTTGCAGTTATTTCGCCCATATTTTATTTCCGTATGCTGATTTTTGAGGCAGAAGACACTGCCCATTCTCTTATGAAATTAGAGTAATTTTTTTGTAATTTACTAAGTATCAAGTTGGTAAAATTTTACCATATTTTTGCTTAAAAACTGCGTAAAAAATCAATAAAAATAAGGTTATTTAGCCTTTAAATTCCGATACTAGAGTTGATACAGTTTCCTTAGCATCCCCAAATAACATTCTTGTATTGGATTTGAAAAAAAGCGGGTTTTGAATGCCGGCAAACCCCGACGCCATGGAACGTTTTAAAACAAAAACTGTTTTAGAATTATCGACTTCTATAATGGGCATACCGTAAATAGGACTGCCTTCATTTTCTTTCGCGTCTGGATTAACAACGTCATTAGCTCCTATTACCATGCAGACATCAACTGTTTCCATAATTGGATTAACATCTTCTGGCTCAACAAGAACGTCGTAAGAAACGTTTGCTTCGGCCAATAAAACATTCATGTGCCCAGGCATCCTTCCAGCTACAGGGTGAATGGCATACTTGACTTCAGCTCCATTTGCTTCAAGTAACTCTCCTAACTCTCTTACGGCATGTTGCGCTTGCGCTACTGCCATCCCATATCCAGGAACAATTAAAACTGATGAAGCTGCTTCTAAAATCAGATAAGCGTCTTGAGCACTGATAGGGCTGACTTCACCTTGTTCTTCGCTTCGTTCAGTATCTGAATCAGACACAGCTCCAAATCCACTAAATAAAACATTAGCTAAGGACCTGTTCATAGCCTTACACATAATGTTGGTAAGAATAAGTCCACTTGCTCCTACAAGAGCTCCTGCAACTATCAATACATTGTTAGTGATAACAAACCCTGCTGCACAAGCAGCTAACCCTGAAAAGCTATTTAATAAAGCTATAACGACAGGCATGTCAGCTCCTCCAATAGGAATAACAAAAAGAATTCCTAAAATAAAGGCTAAGCTTATTAATAAAATAAGTGTCTCATTAGGGCTTATCATTCCTTGTACAAAGATCATGTTGACCCCAACAAGTAAGATAGTTAAAAGAAGTAAGCCATTAACAAATTGTTGACCTTTATAAAGGAAAGGCTTGCCAGAGATAACTTCGGAAAGTTTACCGTAAGCAATTAGACTGCCTGTAAATGTAAGACCCCCGATCAATACCGTAAGATAAATGGCTCCCATGAGAGCTGGATTGTTTAAAGGACTTACAACGTACTCAGCTGAACCCACTAATAAACTTGCTATACCGCCAAATCCGTTAAAGATAGCCACCATTTCAGGCATCGAAGTCATTTGAACTTTAGTTGCAGCAAAATAACCTACTATACCTCCAGCAAGTAGGGCACCAGCAATAAATCTATAGTCAATAATATTTTGATCCAGTAAAGTTATCACTACTGCTAACAGCATGCCTGAAGCTGATAATAAATTACCTTGTCTGGCAGTATCAGGAGAACCTAACATTTTTAAACCTACTATGAATAAAATAGAGGCAGCTATATAAGTTAGATTTACTAGTATCGAAATATCCATTATTTCTTCTTAAACATGCCTAGCATTCTGTTTGTAACTAAGTAACCACCTACAACATTAATAGAAGCAAAAAAAACAGCAGACGTGCCTAAAATAATTGTCACTATTTCTGAAGATCCTGAAGACAAGATAGCTCCTACAAGAGTTATACCTGATATTGCATTAGCTCCAGACATAAGCGGTGTGTGTAAAGTAGAAGGTACCTTTGTTATTAGCTCAACTCCTAAGAAAATGGATAAAACTAAAATAAAGATCAGTAAAATTATCTGGCTTTCCATGATTACATCCTATCCTTCACTAGTTCATTAACTACCTTTCCTTCATGCGTTATCACGCAACCTTTTAAAACGTCATCAGTTAGGTCAAAATTAAGAACTTTATTCTCCAAGTCCCAATACTCTTCAATCATGTTAAATAAATTGGCTCCGTAAACTTGAGAAGCGTCTTTAGCAACTTCTCCAGGTAAATTTGACATTCCAATTATAGTAACGCCATTTTCAAAAACATATTCATCAGCCTTTGATCCTTCCACATTTCCTCCTGTGGATACTGCCATATCAACAATTACGCTACCCGGTTGCATGGCTTGAACCATTTCATTAGTAACAATCCTTGGAGCAGGTCTACCAAAGACTTGGGCTGTCGTTATTACGACATCGGATTGTGAGCAAATCTTTTTCATTCCTTCTTGCTGCATCTTAATTTGTTCTTCAGTAAGCTCTTTAGCATATCCTTGGTCAGTTTCTTCAGTCTCGCCTATATCAATCTTTACGAATTTAGCCCCCAACGACTTAACTTGTTCTTCAACAACTGGTCTTGTATCAAAAGCTTCTACTCTGGCGCCAAGTCTTTTGGCAGTTGCAATGGCCTGCAGCCCAGCAACACCTACTCCTATTACAAAAACCCTTGAAGGTGAGATGGTTCCTGCGGCGGTCATCATCATGGGAAAGGATTTGTTTATGGTTCGAGAAGCTTCCACGACAGCCGCATATCCAGCTAAATTTGCTTGAGAGCTTAGAGCATCCATCTTTTGAGCTCTAGTTATTCTTGGAACTAATTCCATGCTGATGGCACTTACTTCTTGGTTTGCAAATTCCTTTACCAGATCTGATTCATTAAAAGGATCTAAGAAACTTATATGGATACTTTTCTTTTTTAAATTAGCTATTTCTTCTTTGTATGGCTTATTTATTCTGCAAACTATGTCAGCAGAATTAAAGGCAGTATCTCTAGAATCCGATATTATTGCTCCTACTTCAGAATAAAGGTCATCTTCAATAAAAACAGAAGATCCTAAACCTTCTTCGATAACAACCTCTAAGCCTAAATCGACAAACTTCTTTGCCACTTCAGGTAAAATGGTAGTGCGGATTTCTTGATCCTCTTCTTTAGGAAAGAATATTTGCATTATTAAGTTTTATTTGGGACTCTGAGTTCCTAAACAAGTGTAATGAAAAACGCTAACAATGAACATAAAAAATTTAGACCCTGAAGAGGTTAAGAAATTTAACGATATTGCTGAAAAATGGTGGGACCTTGAGGGTGAATTCAAACCTCTCCACCAGATTAACCCATTAAGATTGAATTTCATTAAAGAGAGAACTAGTCTTAAAGGGAAGAAAGTTTTAGATATTGGTTGTGGAGGTGGAATATTAACGGAAGCACTTAGTGAAGCGGGAGCAGAAGTTATAGGAATAGATGCTTCGCCTCAAACCATAGGTGTGGCGAGGTCTCATGCCAATTCGGTAAACAGCAAAGCAACATATTTGGAATCAACAGTGGAAGATTTTATATCGAAGAATCAGAATGATTCATTTGATGTGATTACTTGTTTAGAGATGCTCGAACACGTTCCAGCTCCCGATAAAATCATTGAAAGTTGTTGTGCTTTATTAAAAGATAAAGGCGATATATTTTTATCGACAATAAATAGGAACCCAAGATCTTATTTATTCGCAGTAATAGGTGCGGAATACATATTAAACTTATTGCCGAAAGGCACTCACGAATATTCAAAATTCATAAAACCTTCAGAGCTAGCTGGTTGGATAAGAAATTCTGGGCTAAACCTTAAAGAAACCATTGGATTAAGCTACAACCCAATAACTGACCATTACTGGCTTGGAAAAGATATACAAGTTAATTACATGGTTCACGTAACAAAAGAGTAAGAGTGGAAGAAATTCAACTATATTCTTTTGATTTAGATGGGACTCTATTGGACACAGCACCCGATTTCTTTTACGCAGTTAATAAGTTAAGGAAAGATAATGGATTAGAATCTGGAGATTTCTCAGAAGTCAGATCAAGAGTCTCTCAAGGTGCAGCTAGTCTTGCGCGTTATGCCTTAAACTTGGATGAAAATCAAAAGGTAGAAATAGAGAAGTTCAGACTTGAATTACTGGAAATCTATGAAAAATGCTGCTTAGGCGCAAAACTATTTGACGGAATTAGTGAAGTGTTGCTTAACCTAAAAGACAAAAGTAAGAATTGGGGAATCGTAACCAACAAACCCAGAAAATTTGCTGAGCCCATTGTGAATGAAAAATTTTCTGGCATTAATCCTGATTTCTTAATTTGCCCAGATGATGTTGGGGAAAGGAAACCCAGTCCTAAAGGATTAGAGTTGGCATGTAAATTAACCAATGTTTCGTCGAAGAATTCTATATACGTAGGAGATCATCTAATTGATATAACTTCAGGTAAATCTGCGAAAATGAGAACAGTAGCAGCAGCTTATGGATATATACCTAAAGGCGATATTGCTTCAGACTGGGGTGCAGATTTCGTCATTAATCACCCTCTAGAAATTAATAAGATTATAGAGAGCAATTAATCATGAATGATTTTGAACCTTCTAAGGATTGTTTGAAAGATAAAACAATTCTTATTACTGGTGCAGGTTCAGGAATTGGAAGAGCTACAGCAAAAGCGTTATCCCAATTTGGTGCTCAGCTAATACTCTTAAGTAAAGATACGGGAAAACTTGAAAGTCTTTATGAAGAAGTTGTTCAGCAAGGTTCCAAAGAACCTTTAATTCATCCTATGGATTTTGAAAGCGCTCAAGAAGAGGAATATCTAAAAGTGAAGGAAGCCATTCTAGATAAGTTTGATAAATTAGATGGCCTCATAAACAATGCAGGGGTTTTAGGTGAAAAAAAGCCTCTTGAACAATACCAATATTCTATTTGGAAAAAGGTACTGAACGTGAATGTGGATTCGGCTTTTCTTCTTACAAAAACCTTATTGCCTTTGTTAAATCATTCTGAGCTAGGCTCTGTGGTGTTTACTTCTTCGGGTGTAGGAAAAAAAGGAAGAGCTTATTGGGGCGCATATGCAATAAGTAAATTTGCCACTGAAGGAATGATGGAGGTTTTTGCAGATGAGTTAGAAAACACCAGCAAAATAAGGGTTAATTGTATTAATCCTGGCGCAGTAAGAACAAAAATGAGAGAGGAAGCGTACCCAGCTGAAGACCCAGAAACAAACCCTCTACCTAAGGAAATAATGAACTTGTATGTTTACCTTATGTCCGATGCGAGTAAAGGAATAAATGGTCAATCTATAAATGCTCAATAACTTTCACTTCACTTTTTGATAATTCTTTATAAGAACCCTGCTTTAAATTTGCAGGTAGAAATAAATCTCCGTATCTAACTCTCTTTAGTCTTGATACTTGCAAATCCTGACTTTCCCACAACCTTCTAACTTCTCTCGTTCTACCTTCCATAATGACCATAGCAAACCATTGGTTGGTCTTCCCCTTTTGGCCTTCTTGTACATCAGTAAATCTCGCTAACCCATCTTCAAGTTTCACTCCATTCACTAGTTTTTCCACAACCTTCTTAGTAACCAAACCATGTATTCTCGCTACGTATTCACGCTCAATCATAGAAGAAGGATGCATGAGCTTATTAGCCAATTCTCCCTTATTAGTGAACAATATTAATCCTGAGGTATTTATATCCAACCTTCCTACAGAAACCCATCTTCCAGAATGCAGTCTAGGAAGATTATCAAAGACAGTGGGTCTCTTTTCAGGGTCATTTCTAGTCGAAACCTCTCCAACCTTTTTGTTGTACATTAAGATTCTAGTCTCTAGATGGCCCTTGCGACTGAGAACAATATTCTTTCCTTCAATTTTAAAGGAATCCTTTTCAGATACGAGCTGACCTATCTTCGCTACCTCACCATTAACTTCAACTTTATTCTGTCTAATTAACTGCTCTATCCCTCTTCTAGAACCGTGACCATGGTCAGCAAGAACCTTGTGAATCCTCTGTTTCACAGTTCTTTTAACTTAGTGATTGAGGAACTCTATCTTCTTCGGGTTGCTCAACTTCTTCAATAGGAAGTTCTAGATCTAAAGATTTCAAGTCAGGTAATTCAGGAAGCTCTGGAAGTTCTCTTAGGTGCTGTAGCCCAAAATAATCGAGAAATTCTTTTGTGGTTGCGTACAAAGAAGGCCTGCCAGGAACATCTCTCTGACCCACAATCTTAACCCAGCCTCTTTCCATAAGGCCTCTCATTAATTGGGTTCCTACTGTAACACCCCTGACCTCTTCAATTTCGCCTCTAGTAATTGGTTGCTTGTAAGCAATTAAAGATAAAGTTTCCAAAGTGGCTTTTGAGAATCTTTGAGGCCTTTCTTCCCACAACTTTGCAACGTAACCAGAAAGATCTTGTTTCACTTGCAATCTAAATCCGCTTGAAACTTTTTTTAATTCTATACCTCGATTTAGGCAATTTTCTTCTATTTCATTTAATGAATTTCTAATCTCTTCTCTCGAAGGAGGATTTTCAACGAATACTTTTTCTATCTCTTCAATGCTTACAGGTCTTGAAGCTGATAACAGCAAAGCTTCTATGATTTCATTTAATTGATGTTCCATTTAATGTACCTCTTCTATTCCTTTAATGTGGATAGGACCAAATTCTTCTGATTGAACAATTTCTATCAGTGAATCTTTTAGTAATTCCAAAATTGCTAGGAAAGTAACAACAACACCTATCTTACCTTCTTTTGAATTAAATAATGAAGTGAATTCTATAAAAGACTCAGTTCTCATCCTTTCAAGGATCTGACTCATCCTTTCTCTTGTAGAAAGCTCTTCAAAATTAATTAAATGAGCCTGAGATTGCTCTGCCCTCCTCATAACTTCAGATAAAGCGAAGGCTAAATCCTCTAATGGAACATCAATTAACGGTGTTTCAACTGCAAATTCCGGTAATTTTGCTTGCGCAGCAAAAACGTCTCTATCTATCCTCGGGATTTGATCAATTCTTTCTGCAGCCTCTTTAAAGCGTTCATATTCTTGAAGCCTTTTAATGAGCTCAGCCCTAGGATCTTCTTCTTCAGGTTGCTCTTCAGGTCTAGGTAATAACATTCTTGACTTCAATTCTGCTAAATACGCAGCCATCACTAGGTAATCTCCAGCAAGTTCTACCTGCAATGCATCCATTAAATCGATATAGGCAGTGTACTGTTCAGTTATTTTGGCTACGTTTATGTCTAATATATCGAGGTTTTGCTTTCTTATTAGGTATAAAAGGAAGTCTAGAGGTCCGGCAAAACTATCTAGAAGAACTTCTAAAGCATTGGGTGGTACGTATAAATCTTCAGGTAGAGAGGTTTCTTTGCCTTGTACCGTCGCTAAGAACATTTCCTCTTGTCGAGGATGATTGTTTTCTTCCTCCTTTACTGAAGGATTTACGGCTTTTAAATCAACCATTTATCCAATACATGTGTATTGGTTCTACATTATAGCCACTTAAGTTTGTTAGAGGAAATAGAGTTTATTTAAAAAACTTGTTAGTTATAGGGTATCTTCTATCTTTTCCAAAACCTCTAGGTGTTATTTTTACTCCTAACGGTGCTTGACGTCTCTTGTATTCACTGAAATCTATTAATTTAATAACTCTCTCAACGGTCTGCATATCAAACCCTTGTTCAATTATCTTCTCTTTACTCTCGTCTTGTTCAACGTACATTTCTATGATCTTATCCAAAACGTCATAATCCGGTAGACTATCACTGTCTTTTTGGTCTTCAGACAGCTCTGCTGTAGGAGGTCTATCAATAATTCTTTGAGGAATGGCCTTTGATAGAGTGTTTCGATAATCAGCCAATCTGTAAACCAAAGTCTTAGGTACATCTTTTAAAACAGCAAAACCTCCAGCTGTATCACCATATAATGTGGAATAACCGACTGCTGTTTCACTTTTGTTACCAGTTGTTAAAACTAAATCACCTGACTTGTTCGATAAAGCCATTAACAAAACTCCTCTGCATCTTGATTGAAGATTTTCTTCAGTAATGTCGCGTTCTTTATTACTGAATTCTTTTTCTAAGGCGCTATAAAAAGAATTATAAATATCTTTAATAGGTAAAACATGATGTTCAATCTTCAGATTCTCAGCTAACTCTTCTGCGTCATGAACGCTTATATCTGAAGTGAACTTAAATGGCATCATGTAAGTCTTTACTTTATCTGGGCCTATGGCATCGGCAGCTATTGCGGCAGTTAAAGCTGAATCAATTCCTCCGGAGGAACCAATTAAAACACCTGGAAAACCATTCTTCTGAATATAATCTTTGGCTCCAAGAACTAAAGCCTTATAAACATCTTCCAGCTCGTTTTCTTCCTGAATGTTATCTGAATCTAGAATATCTAAACCACTTTCACCAGATTTCCTAAACTTAATAATTCTGCTCTCACTGTCAAATTTTTTAAGTTGTAATGCTTGTTGGCCATCTTTATCCATAATCATTGAAGTCCCATCAAAAACTAATTCGTCCTGCCCTCCTACTTGATTTATATAAACAATCGGAAGCTTGTATTTCTGGCTATGGCTAGAAATCAGTTCTTTTCTTTCTTTTAATTTATGTAAATGAAAAGGCGAAGCGTTTAAATTAAGAATTAAATCAGCACCTCTTCTAGATGCTTGCCTAACCGCTTTGGTGTGCCAAATATCTTCACAAACCGTTAACGCAAGCTTGAGATCTCCTATCTCAAATATTCCTGGACCTTTGCCAGGACTGAAATATCTTTTTTCATCAAATACTTCGTAATTAGGTAATTCTTGTTTGTGATATTCAAGTACAACTTCATTGTTGTATAAAACCCCGGCAGAGTTGTAGATATTTTGTCCAATCTTCTTAGGATACCCCATGACTATATAAGTATCTGGAGAAATCTTAGAAAGCCCTTCTAACGCTTCTTCAACCGCGACTAAAAGGTCGTCTCTAAGTATTAAATCTTCTGGAGGGTAGCCTGTAAGAAACATTTCAGTAAAAAGAATTACGTCTACCTTTTCTTCAGATAAGATCCTCTCGATGGCATTCTTGGCGAGATTTAGATTACCTTTTATATCGCCAACAATTGGATTTTCTTGCACTATTCCTAACGATAAATGCGATGAATTCATTGAATTTTAAAGATTTTTAAATTTGTATATAACTAATATAGCTTATTGGCATTAATATTTATATTAAGGATCAAATTTTAATCTATTCGTAATATATGTAGAATGCACATCCAATTTTATTTTAGTTATGCATAAAACTAGTGATTTAAGGATATCTGACAGGCAGGAAGTGATTTCTGCAAGTTCTCTATTGTCTGATCAGCCCATATCTAAAGAATCATCTGAAACCGTATACCAGGCAAGAGAGAACTTCTCAAAGATTTTGAATAAGGAAGATCGTAGGTTGTCAGTTGTGGTTGGACCTTGTTCTATTCACGACACATCAGCAGCGATGGATTATGCCGAGAGACTGAAAGAAGAAAGTCTCAATTATGAAGATCAATTGCAAATTATAATGAGGGTGTATTTCGAAAAACCTAGAACAACAGTTGGCTGGAAAGGCCTTATTAATGATCCTGATTTAAATAATTCATTTCAAATAGATAAAGGTCTGTCTATTGCAAGGCAACTTTTAAGGAACATAAACGATCTAGGGCTGCCTGCTGGAACAGAGTTCTTAGACGTAATTACACCGCAATATATCGCTGATTTAATTTCTTGGGGGGCTATCGGAGCTAGAACCACTGAGAGTCAAGTTCACAGAGAGTTGGCCTCAGGGTCATCTTGCCCTATTGGTTTTAAAAACAGTACTTATGGAGGTGTCCAAGTTGCAGCTGATGCAATTGGTTCAGCACAAAACCCTCATAAGTTTCTATCCGTAACTAAAGAAGGTAGAGCGGCTGTATTTTATTCTTCAGGAAATAAAGACTGTCACGTAATCCTTAGAGGCGGAAGTAAACCCAATTACAGCAAAGAAGACATTGATCAAACAGCAGAAATACTCAAAAACAATAATCTTGTCGAATCAATCATGGTAGACATGAGTCATGGAAACAGTAATAAGCAACATAAAAACCAATTAATAGTCTGTAAAGATATTGCCAATCAAATTTCTTTGGGTGAGAGACGCATTACAGGAGTAATGATCGAAAGCAATATTGAAGAGGGTAATCAAAGCGCTAACGACTTAGATAATCTTGTTTATGGACAAAGCATTACAGATGCATGTATTAATTGGGAAGATACAAAGATCTGCCTCCAACAATTGGCTGAAGCCGTGTCAGCTAGAGAAAACAAAGTATAAAATTAAAGTTGTTCTTGTTTACTGGGAGAGGATAATTTAATCTCTTTCCTCCGAGTTTTATATGTCAGATTCAACAATAAGTTTTTCAAAAGATATAGCTAGTACCATAGGGCTTTCTGAGGCTGTTTTATTGGAAGTATTAAGAAAATATGATCTTGAAGGTGCTAATCTAAAAGAATTACAGGATTTTCTTTCTTTCTGGACTGAAGAAGAAGTACTAGAACACTTAACCAGCTTATTAAGCAAAGGCCTACTTATAGAAAATAAAAACGGACCCTTATCCAGTTTTTCAATTAAAGAAATGCAAAGCAATGGCAGAAAGGAAAGTTCCATGGAGAACTCTTGGCAACCTGAAAAAGAACTTCTTGATCAAATACATGAATACGGAATACCGGAGGAATTCACTTATTCCCAAGTAGATGATTTCAAACACCTAAACCAAGAAAAGGAAGAAAAAAATAAATCATGGGGTATTAAGTTTCTTCGCTTCGTTATAAAACAATGGAGACAGAAGGAAGCAACAGACAATCAAAATAAGAAAAGAAAACCGATTGAGGCAAACTGGAAACCAGAAGATGAAGCTAGAGATATCTTAGTAAGGTCTGGAATAGATAACGGCTTTATAGATAAAGAAATACCTGAATTCGTATTGTATTGGAGCGAAAGAAAAGAAGAGTCTGATATATGGAACTCTAAATTTATATCTCACATTAGAAGACAGTGGGGCAGACTTCAAGGCATTAATGAAAAAGACGACGTACCTTCTAAAATTGATTCTAAATGGCTTCCAAACGAAGAT
Organism: uncultured SAR86 cluster bacterium; assembly: GCA_902532675.1. Taxonomy (GTDB): domain Bacteria; phylum Pseudomonadota; class Gammaproteobacteria; order Magnimaribacterales; family Magnimaribacteraceae. The sequence goes on along the minus strand of CACAIY010000016.1, from coordinate 7,880 downwards.
TTTTATGATGTATTAACTCTCACTGATATTCCGAAAGACTTTGCTGACGGAACGATAGCTGAATTTATTTTATATTGGAAAGAAACTGGTCAATCGCATAACTCTTGGAATAGTAAATTTCTACAACATGTAAAATTTCAATGGCAGAAATACAATCAGAATCAGAATGCCCAAGGCCAAAATCTAATGGATAAAAGAATAGAGTCTAGTTGGAATATTTCCGAGCCTGTTAAAAATCATAAAAAAGATCAGAAAGTTAGCGAACAAACGAAACTAAACTTCAAAAAACTAAGAGAAAAACACCAAATTTAATTTTATAAATACTATTTTAGTGTTATAGTTATGTATAACACCTAAAAATTTGTATGAAAGTTAAACAAACCTATAAAACAGCTGCAATAACGGCAACCTTTTTACTCATATGGATGGTATCTGGAAGCCTTGTAGATGAAGATGTTAGCCCTAAAAGTGAGAGCTCTTTAGCAACTCTTTCTTCGGTAACTGTCTTAAATAGTAAGGCAATCCTAAAATCCAAGTCAATCAGAGCAAGTGGTTTTACCGAAGCAGATAAATTCATAAACGTAAGAGCGGAAATAGGTGGAAGGGTTGTATCAACACCATTTAAACAAGGTGACTATGTAAAAGAAGGTGACCTTATATGCCAGTTATATATTGCTGGAAGAGAAGCCTACCCTAAAATTGTAGCTCCTTTCTCAGGTTATTTAGAATCTTTGAACGTGGATAAAGGTGATTATTTAAACACAGGAGGAACCTGCGCTTCTCTAATAGACTCTAATCCCATGCTATTAGTGGCGGATATTGCTGAAAAAGATATAGCTGACTTAGAAGTAGGAGCCAATTCAATGGCCCGCTTAATATCAGGAGACGAGATACAAGGTAAGGTTTCTTTTATAGCCACTTCTGCAGATAGAAATACTAGAACTTTTAGAGTAGAGATTAAAGTAGATAATAAGGATAGGACTATTAGAGATGGTGTTTCTGCAGAAATATTCATAAACAGTAAAGAAGTGTTCTCCCATAAAATTTCACCCGCCATCCTTTCTTTAAATGATCAAGGTAAATTAGGCATAAGAACTGTTGATGAAAATAATGCTGTTGAGTTCAGAGAAATAGAAATACTTGAAGACACAACGGATGGTCTTTGGATTTCTGGTTTAAAAGAGAACGAAAGAATTATCACTCTAGGTCAAGAATATGTGTTCCAGGGTCAGACAGTTAACGTTAAAGAAATATCATACCCTGAGGCATGAAAGCCCTTATATTACAAGCTATAAAGAAGAGTAGGACCTCATTGAGTGTTCTAATTCTAATTACTTTATCTGGTTTTTATGCTCTAAATTATTTACCAAAAGCAACAGAACCCGATGTTGATTTTCCTGGTGCTTATGTAGGTGTTGGTTTTGAAGGAGTATCGCCCGAGGACTCTGAAAGACTATTAGCCAAGCCTCTTGAAGATGCTTTAAGAACGGTAGAAGGGGTCGATACAATTAGATCAACCTCTAGAACTGGTTATACAGCAATTATGATTCAATTTGATCAAGACATTGATATGGATCAGGCTCTTTATGACACCCGTGTAAAAGTCGATGAAGCTAAAAGGTTGCTCCCTGATGATGCCAGGGAACCTACTATAAGAGAGTTTTCCACTGCCGATAATCCCATACTAACAGTAAGTATTTCTAGTGAAGTTCTTCCGCAAAGAGTACTGGTAAATTTAACCCAAGATCTGTTGGATGTTATTGAAACTCATCCTAATGTTTTAACTGCTGAATTGAATGGGGTTCCCGAAGACTTAATAGAAGCAATTGTCGAAAAAAATAAACTTGAATCTTACGGCATCTCCATGAATCAACTCTACCAAGCCGTAGCTAACAACAATAGAGTAATCCCCGCTGGATCACAAGACACTGGAAAAGGCAGATTCTCTGTAAACGTACCCAGTGTTTTTGCTAGCTTGGAAGATATAGAAAGGCTACCAATAAAAGTATCTGGAAACTCCGTTGTGACTTTAAAAGATGTAGCCAATGTAAGCCTTACTTATAAAGATCGTGGCGGTTACTCGAGAATCAATGGCAAGCAATCATTGTCGATAGACATAACCAAAAGACTAGGGACAAATATCATAGATACTGTTGCAGAAGTTAAAAAATTAGTTCTTGAATTTTCTGAAGATTTTCCGGAAGGAGTTGAAGTAGATTTTGTAAGAGACGATTCTGAATTCGCTCTCCAGATGATCACTGAATTACAAGGTAATGTTTTAACCTCAGTTGCTTTAGTTATGATAGTGGTTCTAGCAGCTTTAGGTTTTAGAACTTCTATGCTGGTTGGAATGGCTATCCCCTTCTCATACCTTTTTGCCTTATTGGTTCTACTTATATTAGGTAAAGAATTTAACTTCATGGTCATGTTTGGCATGTTAATTTCAATGGGAATGACTATTGATGGCTCAATAGTTATAACTGAATACGCTGATAGAAAATTAGCGGAAGGCATGGATAGGGTCCAAGCCTATTCAGCTGCTGCTACTAGAATGTTCTGGCCCGTATTAACGTCTACAGTGACAACCTTAATAGCTTTTACGCCTTTAATGCTAATGCCTGGAATGGGTAAATTCATTAGGGACATGCCCATAACAGTTTTTTGTGTTTTGGTTGGCTCCCTTCTCTACTCTCTACTATTTGCTCCAATTTTAGGTGCCATGTTTGGTGGTTTAGCTAAGCAGTCGGAAGAAGAAATAAATAACATTAGAAGACTAGAATCTTCTGACCCTCTTGCTCTTCCAGGCGTGACTGGAAAATATGCTCAAAAAGTAAATCAATATTTGAGCACTCCGGGGCAGACTATATTCATTATTTTGTCAGCAATCGTTTTATCTATTGCTTTATGGGTACAACACGGAAAAGGAATAATTTATTTTCCTGAAGTTGCCCCTCAATTTGCTGATGTGGATGTATATGCTAGGGGAAATCTGTCTGTAGATGAAATTCGAGACATAGCTATTGATGCTGAACAAAAGATAATCGGCATGGAAGATATTCAAATGTTGAGTACTTGGAGTAATTCAGGTGGTTCAGGTGGTGGCTTTCGAGGAAATGATTCCGACAAGGTAGGAGGAATGTTTGTAGACTTTTATGCTGAAGACAATGCCGTCTCTGATAAAAATGGATATGAAATATTAGAATTAATGAGAGAACGTTTAAGTGACGTATCTGGTTATATTGTTAGCGTAGAAGCCGAAAAAGGTGGGCCTCCTATAGGCAAAGCTATTCAACTAAACATTAAAGGTGAAGATGAAATAACTCTAAAAAGGGCCACAAAAAAGATAAGGAATTATTTGGAAAATGAAGTAACCGGTCTAACGGATATAAGAGACAGTTCTGAGACTAGAGGAATAGAATGGGAGTTAAATATAGACAGGACAAAAGCAGCACAATACGGAGCTGGACTATCAGACGTTGGAGCAGCCGTTCAAATGGTTACTAACGGAATCAAAGTTGGTGAATATCGTCCTTTGAATCTTGATAGAGAGGTTGATATAAGAGTTAGATTCCCTAAATCTGAAAGAAATATAGACCAGCTTGAACAATTGAATATACAAACCCAAAGAGGTCTAGTTCCTGTTAGCAGCTTCGTTAACACAACTATTAAACCTGCAACTAAAACAATAACTAGAAAAGATGGTAAACGAGTGGAGCAAATAGCAGCAGACAATATGCCAGGGGTAGTTGCTTCCGAAAAAATTAGACAAATTAAAAGATGGATAAATAAAACTGATCTAGGAAGAGGTGTAACCGTAGAATTCGATGGTTTCGACAGATACAATAAAGAATCTTCTGATTTCCTCATAATGGGTTTCATTACTATGTTATTTGTAATGTTGATAGTTCTTGTTACTCAGTTCAATAGTTTTTACCAAGCCAATATAGTGCTTTCAGCAATCCTTTTATCCTTTGGGGGGGTGTTTGTATCTCTTTTAATTTTAGGCAGATCTTTTAGCACTCTTCAAACAGGAATTTGCTGTGTAGCTCTTGCAGGGATAGTGGTCAATAACAATATTGTACTCATTGATACCTTCAACCTTCTTAAGAAAAATAATCCTGGATCAGATACCAAATCACTGGCCTTAAGAAGTGCTGTATTGAGACTTAGACCTGTATTCTTGACTTCTTTCACAACCATTGCAGGATTAATGCCGATCGCTTTAGGTTATAGTATCGACTTAATCGAAAGAACTGTTAAAAGCGGTTCTTATATCACAAGTTTCTGGGAACAAATGGCTGGGTCACTGGTGGTTGGTTTGACCGTGGCTACTATATTAACGCTAGTTGTTACTCCTTGTGCCCTTGTGCTTGGTGATTCAGTAAATAGGCTTCCAAGAAAACTTCTTAATTTACTTACTAGACCTTTTGTAAACTTTAGAAAAAAAGCGAATCAAAATTAAAGATTTAGGTTTGTGAATTAGCAATATCTAATCATTCTTCTTACAATACTCCAAAGTCACTTATGTATTGATTAAAAGGAAGTTATAAATGCAGACAAATTTTAAATTAATTACTTTAGGCCTCTTATTTTTTGCTTCACTTCTACAAGCAGAAGAAGAAATAATAGTTTTAGAAAAAAAGATATCTAATCTAAGTGGATGGTCAGATAATGTATCCATATCATCAATCAACTCTTCTGATTTAAATAAATTAGACGCACAACACCCAAAACAAATCTTTAGAAGACTACCAGGAATTTGGATAAGCAGAGGTTCTGGTCAGGAGCATTTAACTGCCATGCGATCACCAGTACTTACCGGACCAGGAGCTTGCGGTTCATTTTTAATTCTAGAAGATGGTATTTCAGTTAGGCCTGCTGGTTTTTGTAATGTAAATGGTCTTTTTGAAACTGCTTTTGAAATTTCGGGGGGTATTGAAGCCATAACAGGTCCTGCTAGTTCTAGGTACGGAGCTAACGCAATGCATGGAGTTATAAACGTGATTTCAAAGCCACTAAAAGATGAAAATAACATCTCTACAAACTTAGGTCCTAATGGGTATAGAAATATTAAGGCGAAGCTAGGAAATCAATCTAACTGGAGTCTTAATGTCTTTGGTGCGTCTAACGATGGTTTCAGAGAATTTTCAGGATACGATCAGCAAAAACTAAAGATGAGATCTGATTTTCAGCTGAATTCTTGGACAGCATCATTAAATATGACCCTAACTAACTTGAATCAAGAAACTGCTGGTTACATTACTGGTTTAAATTCATACAAGGAATCAAATTTAAATAGAAAAAATCTTAACCCTGAAGCTTTTAGAGATGCTAATTCCCAAAGAATATCTTTAAACTTAAAAAGAGAGGAAGAAAATGGAATATCCCTGCTCTCACCTTTCATTAGAAAAAATGACATGGTATTTCTTCAACATTTTTTACCAGGAACGCCAGTTGAAGAGAATAGTCATGTTAGTTATGGGGTGTTGTTCAAAAGATTTGTTAACTTTGAACATTACTCTCTTATAGGGGGAATACAGATTGAAATGGCTGATGCTGAATTAGTTGAAACTCAAGCCAATGCATTGACCACTAGCTCCGCTTTTAACAACGCAACTAGACCTCAAGGAAAGCATTATGATTACGAAGTTGACTCTAAAATTTACGCGGCATTTTTAGGTATAGATGACTTGTATATCAGTAGAGATTTATTATTTTTTGCTGATTTAAGAACTGAATCCATTAAGTACGATTACAACAACAGAATGAATAGTGGCAACACTAGAGAAGATGGAACGAGTTGCGGGTTTGGTGGTTGTTACTACAACAGGCCAGATGATAGATCAGACAATTACAATGAGTTGAGTTTTAGAGCAGGCATCGAAACTGACTTTGACCTTTTGAATTATTTCTTTCAAGCAAGTTTAGGCTTCAGGCCTCCTCAGATAAATGAGGCCTATAGATTGCAAAAAAAGCAAAGCGTAAGTGATCTAGATTCTGAAAAATTAACGATGATTGAGATGGGAACGACCTTCAATTTAGATAATCTAAAAGGATCAGTAAGTATTTATAAAAGTAAAAAAAGAAATTCCATATTCAGGGATTCAGAAAATTTTATTATTGATAACGGAAAAACTAATCACAAAGGAATCGAATTAACTCTAGATATAAATCTTAATGAGATAAGCAATCTGACCAGCAACTTAACTTATGGAGACCATAAATATGATTTTGACTCCGATACCTCAATGAGGGAGAAAATCAGAATCGGGAATGAAATCGATACTTCGCCTAAACTAATGGCTAATTTAATCTTGGATACCTCCATTAATGATGCTCTCTCTTTAACCTTCGAATTAGAGCATATGGATTCTTATTTTACTGATGCGGCTAATCTGCATGAGTACGAAGGTCACACTTTGCTGCACTTCAGAACTAATTTAAATTACTCTGAAAAACTAAAATTATATCTAAGAATAGATAACGTAACTGATAGAGATTATGCAGAAAGAGCTGACTTTAATGCCTTTGGTGGAGATAGATATTTTCCTGGTTTGCCTAGAGAAACCTATGTAGGTTTGGAATATTCGTTGTAAACTTATTGCTTATGGCTACTAAAAAGACAGATATAAATTTTGAAAAAGCCTTGGAAGAACTTGAAGGTATAGTTGAAGACCTGGAATCAGGAGATTTAAGTCTTGAAAACTCTCTAAAATCTTTTGAAAAGGGAATCAAATTAGCAAGGCAATGCCAAGAACAATTGTCAAAAGCAGAATTACAAGTTCAAAAACTCATTGAAGAAAATGGAGAACTTAAGACCGCTCCATTAAAAGATGACTGATTTTGAAAATCTCTTAAATAATTACAGAGACCAAGTTAATAAATCCCTTCAAGAGGTCTTACCTTCTGAAGGTTCCCTAATAACTGAAGCCATGAGATATTCAGTACTTAATGGGGGAAAAAGGCTTAGACCCATACTTGTTTATTTATCTTCTGATTTAAGTCACTGTGACCAAAAGTCTAGAGACTTTTCGGCGTGTGCGGTTGAATTAATCCATTGTTATTCGTTAATTCATGATGACCTGCCCTCTATGGACAATGATGATTTAAGAAGAGGCAAACCTACATGTCATATTAAATTTGATGAGGCTACGGCAATTCTTGCGGGAGATGCTTTGCAACCCCTGGCCTTCGAATTAATATGCGAAATTAATATCAAAGAAGAAACAAAAACTGTAATTCTTTCTAAATTAGCCAGCGCTTCAGGGTTTAGTGGAATGGTTGGAGGTCAAGTTAAAGACATACAAATGAACTATGAAGCAACTGTAGAAGAATTAGATGTAATGCATTTCCAAAAAACAGGTCGATTGATACAAACTTCACTAGAAATAGGTGGGCTATTATCTAATTTAGAAGAAGAAAATATAAAATTACTCAATCTTTATGGGGAAAAGATAGGTTTAGCTTTTCAGATACAAGATGACATTATAGATATTGAATCGCCCGCTTCTTTGAGCGGTAAAAATCAAGGCTCAGATATTGTCCAGAACAAAATAACTTACCCTTCGGTTGTTGGTGTAGATGAATCTAAATCCAAAGCTCACAAATTAGCTGAAGAAGCAAAAGAAATTCTAGTTCCTCTTTCAGAAAAAGCTGATAATCTTAGATTTTTAGCAGACTATGTGGTCACTAGAAATAATTAGATTATGAAAATCTTTGAATCAATACCTTCAGAACAACCTACTTCTAAGTATTTAGATAGTATTAATTCCCCTGAAGATCTAAGAAAACTAGACAAGACCGAAATACCTTTCATCGCCGATGAATTAAGAGAATTCCTACTTTATACAGTAGGGAAGACGGGTGGTCATTTTGGTGCT
>CACAIY010000015.1 GCA_902532675.1 uncultured SAR86 cluster bacterium | reverse complement strand
GTATTTGAACCAGGTTCAGTATTAAAACCTATTGCAATGTCTGCAATTATTGAGTCTAAAAAAGAAGATTTAGATTCTGTTATCGAAACTTCCCCGGGATGGGTAGAGGTAGCAGGATATAAAACAAGTGACTTTAAAGATTATGGAAAATTAAATCTTTCTAAGATAATTTCTTTATCAAGTAATGTTGGAATGGTTAAGCTTTGCTCGAACCAAGAAATGGAACATTTATCAAATTACTATAAGAAATTTGGCATAGGTGAATATCCTGTAAGCATTTTATTGCCTGCCAGAGAAGGATTTTTACCTCACCACAGTGAATTCACTCTCAGAGATAAGGTAAGTTCCTGTTACGGATATGGAATGACCTTATCGGCATTACAAATTGCTCAAGCCTATATGGTTTTTGCTAATAATGGCTTTTTTAAAGAATTGAGATTATTTAAAGATAAATTATTTGAATCAAATAAAGAGTCGCAAGTAATCTCTAAAGAAACTAACAATCTGATAATAGAAATGCTTGAACAAACTGTTAATTCAGATACAGGTACAGCTAGAGCAGCCAGACTTAAAGGAAGAATAGTGGCTGGAAAGACTGGAACTGCAAAGGAATCATTAAAAGATGACTCTTCGTATACAGCTACCTTTTCTGGTTTTGTACCTTCAAATAACCCTGACTATCTTAGTGTAGTGGTTTTGCACGGTTTAAAAGGAGAAGAATCTTCAGGAGGAAGGGTTGCAGCCCCTGTTTTCTCAGACATAATGCACGAAATATATATGCTTAATGACTTAGAAATCTAAATGAAGAATTCAAGTGAAATAATGCCAGAATTAATAGGTTCTAATAATTTTGTAAACTGTGAAATATCTAGTCTTCACTTGGATAGCAGAGATGTAAAGGAAGGAGGTGTGTTTTTTGCAATAAAAGGCACAAACCTGAACGGAATGGATTTTATTGAAGAGGCAAGATCAAAAGGGGCAAAGTTAATAGTTTCTGAAGAGCTAATTAATGATAATGATGTTGTACATTGCAACAACCTAAAAGAGTTTTTGGGGAAATTTGCTTCAAGATTTTATTCTGATGTCAGCGAAGAACTAACAACTTTTTGTGCGACTGGGACAAATGGAAAGACTACCTCAGTTGAGACCTATGCCAATATCTGTCTAAGATTAGGTAAACAATGCGGTTATATAAGTACCATAGGAAAATCAATAAACGGTAAAGGGGTTGATGAGCCATCTCATTTAACTACTCCAGATCCCATTTCTTTAAATCAAAGCTTTTCCGAAATGTTATTGAATGGAGCGACGCACGCTGCGTTTGAAGCTTCTTCTCACGGGTTATATCAAGGTAGATTGTCAGGTATAAATATTGATTATGCAGTTTTAACAAGTTTTTCACAGGATCATCTTGATTATCATAAATCCTTAGAAGAATACGGAAATGCCAAAAGGATTTTATTTAAAGAACTTAAACCTAAGCATTCATTTATCCAGATTGATAGTGAATTTGGTTTAAATCTATATAAAGACCTTATAGAAAATAAAGCTGAAGTTTTTAGCGTATCTTTAGAAAAAAAATCTGATTTTTCTGCATCATTTAACAAAACAGATGACTCTTTGGAAGTTTCCTTAAAGTCACCTTACGGGAAAACTGAATTTAATCTAAGAACTATTTCAAGGTACATAGCTTCAAATGTTATTTGCTCGATAGCGGCTTTAAGTGTTGAGGGTGTAAAAATAGATAAGCTGGCTGAGTGCGCATCTGAGATTAGCTTTCCTGCAGGACGATTAGAAAGTATACGTGCAGGTAAAGATATTTGTTACGTTGATTATGCCCATACTCCTGAAGCTTTAAAGCATGCTTTAAAGGAGATTAGAGAATTTTATGAGGGAGAAATTTGGTGCGTCTTTGGTTGTGGTGGAGACAGAGATAAAGGAAAGAGATCTATCATGGGAAAAATAGCAGAAGATTACAGCGACCACGTCATAATCACAGATGACAATCCTAGAAATGAAGCTCCTCAAAAGATAATCGATGATATATTGGAAGGTACAACTAAATCTGAAAATATTAAAACCATTTCAGATCGAAGAGAGGCAATTAAATTCACTTTAAAAGAGATGGCCAAAAGAAAAAGCATGAACATTATGTTACTTGCGGGAAAAGGTCATGAAAATTATCAGATTATCGGCTCTAAAAGAACTAAATTTGATGATAGAGGAATACTGCTTTCCTTAACCAAAAGCTAAAATAGAGATAATGGAATTAAAAGATCTAGCTTTATTATCTAACGGTTCGTTGCGAGGAGATTCTTTAGAGGTATTTGAGTTTAGTATTGACACTAGGTCTATCAAGAAAGGACAAGTGTATATTGCAATTGAAGGACAAAATTTTGATGGTCATGACTTTATAGAAGAAGCAGAGAAAAAGGGAGCAAGTGCACTCATCGTAAGTAGGGAAATTAGTTCTAGCCTTCCTTTTATTATTGTTCATAACACTTTAGATTTCATGGAAACTATTGCAGTTCATAATAGATCATCCTTTAATGGAAACGTTATTGGTATAACGGGAACAAACGGAAAAACTACTTCTAAGCAAATTCTTTCAAGTTTATTATCGCAAATACATAAAACTCATAAGACAGATGGAAATAAAAACAACCATATAGGCGTTCCTTTTTCTATGCTAAATATGGAAAATCTATACAAAAGTTCTGTGCTTGAGATAGGAACCAGTCAAGTTGGAGAAATAAAGAATCTTACTAACCTTGTGAAGCCAAATGTAGCAGCTATAACTAATGTTTCTTCTGGCCATCTGCAGGGACTTAGAGATACTGATTCAATAGCAGACGAAAAGGGCGATATTCTTGAATTTTATGATTCTAATGGAATTGCCGTACTTCCTAGAGATTCAAGTTATTTTAAATTTTGGTGCAGCAAAACAAATAGCAAGAAAGTAGTCAGTTTTGGCATTCATGAAGATTCAGATTTTCAGGTCATAAATCCTAGCATCGATGTTGAGAATAACTTAACAAGTTTTCAATTAATGCATGAAGGTTTAATAGAAGAATGCTCAATAAACGGAATTGGTATACACAACACTTTAAATGCCGCTATGGGGTTAGCTATTTGTTCTGTACTTGGGATAGATATTTCCGAAGTTAAGGAAGCACTTCATGAAGTTAACTTTCCTAAAAGAAGGCTTTCTATTCATAAATCTATAGCTAATTCAATTCTCATAGACGATTCTTATAATTCAAATCCTGCCTCAATGAAAGGATCTATTGATCTAATAGCTTCAATGAATAACTATAAGAAGATATGTTTATTTGGAGGAATGAAAGAACTTGCAGAGGGTTCAAGTTTGTTGCACTTAGAAGTTTATGAATATGCTAAGGATAAGGTAGATTATTTTCATTGCATAGGCGAGGAATGGAATGCTATTCAAGATTCCGACAATACAAACTTCAAGATCTTCTCAAGCCATGAAAAATTATATGAAAGTGTACAAGATTTAATAAATGTGGACACTGTAACCCTTGTAAAAGGTTCAAGATCAACGAGAATGGATATTGTTGCTGATAAATTAAAACAATAAATTATGTTATTACCTTTATTCGAATATCTTAGTGAATTTTTTGGACCGTTTCGGGTAGTAGAGTTCTTATCTACTAGAGCAATATTAGCAACTTTAACTTCATTGCTTTTCTCACTTTTTTTAGGGCCAAGATTCATTAATAAGATGAAGGATATTCAGGTGGGTCAGGTTATTAGAGAAGAGGGACCTAAAACTCATCTTTCCAAACAAGGAACTCCTACTATGGGGGGTACCTTAATATTAAGTTCTATAATCTTAAGCGTTATTTTATGGGGAGATCTAGAAAATAGATATTTATGGGTAGCTTTCTTGACAACTATATCTTTCGGAGTTTTAGGTTGGATTGACGACAGACTGAAGATTAAACATAAGTCTAGTCATGGACTGTCTGCTTCAAGCAAAATCTTATGGCAATCAGTTATAACTATCATAGCTTGCTCTTTCTTATTTTATAGCCATGAAAACGTCGAAGAAGTTAGCTTAATAGTTCCATTCTTTAAAGATATCTCTATTCCGTTGGGTGTGGGTTTTATTTTCCTTTCTTATTTTGTTGTCTTAGGTTCTAGCAATGCAGTAAACCTAACAGATGGTTTGGATGGTTTAGCAATTTTGCCTTGCGTGATGGTTGCAGCCGGATTAGGCGTTATAGGTTATCTCGCTGGAAATATCATTTATGCTGATTTCCTAAATATTCCTTATTTACCTGGAACAGGTGAGATGATTGTCTTTTGTGGTGCATTAGTTGGCTCTGGAATAGGTTTTTTATGGTTCAACACCTATCCTGCTCAGGTTTTTATGGGCGATGTAGGATCACTTGCTTTAGGGGCTGCCTTAGGAATAGTTACTGTTATTATTAGACATGAATATGTTCTGCTAGTCATGGGAGGCTTGTTTGTTGTTGAGGCCCTTTCAGTGATTGTTCAAGTATCTTCTTATAAACTAACAGGTAAACGCATCTTTCAAATGGCACCTTTGCATCATCATTATGAACTTAAAGGATGGCCTGAGCCAAGAGTGATAGTCAGATTTTGGATAATCACTTTCATGTTAGTCTTGCTCGGTCTCGCTTTATTGAGGTTAAGGTAGATTCTCGAAGTTGAATAAAATCCCCCTAATCATAGGACTTGGTAAAACAGGAATTTCCTTAGCTAAATATCTAGCTAAGAAAGAAGAAACTTTATATATCTTAGAATCTTCTCCAAATAATAAATACTTAAAAGAGTTAAAGGATTTAGACATACATTACATCCTTAACCCAGAAATATCAGAAAACACCTTCAAAATAATTTCTAGTGTCTATCCTAGCCCTGGCGTAAGTATGGAGCATGAAGCATTGCAACAGGCCAAGAGCTTAAATATACCTATTCAGACTGATATGGATATTTATTTAAAATTCAGTCAGAGCTATAACATTTTAGTTACGGGAACTAATGGTAAGACAACCACTGTATCTATGTTAGAGCATCTTTTACGAGGATTCATGAAAGAGAAGTCCATATCGGCAATTGGCAATATAGGAAAACCAGTTTTAGATTTCTTAGATCAAAAAATTGATATTGCAATCATAGAAGTTTCAAGCTTCCAAATTGAAGCAAGCTCAGGACTGGAATCCGAAATAGGCATTCTGTTAAACGTAGAAGAAGACCATATAGATAGGCATAAATCTTTTGAAATTTATAAATCTCTAAAATTACGTGTACTTCAGAAATCTAATATTAATATTTCTAAATTAGAGAACAAAATAGCTGGAAAGGAATTTTATGATTATGAAGAATATTTCCCTGAATCTCACATCTTAAATAATCCAACTTTAAAGAAATGGCCCATACACGATGTTTTTAATCTAAAGGCTTCTTTATTGGCTCTAAAACTTATTCTCGAAAAAAAAGAAAATTTAGAAATATCAGATGTTAATGATTTCTTAGATAAGGCTATTGGAGCAATTGCTTCTTTCAAAAAACAACCGCATAGATTTGAAGTCTTAGGAAAAGTAAGCGATGTTACATATGTGAATGATTCAAAGGCCACTAACTTTGACGCTACTCTCAAATCAATTGAATCAAGTAGGTATCTAAATAAAGAAGGAAATATTTATTTAATTTGCGGAGGAGATTTAAAAGAACAGAGCTTAAGTAAGGAGAATGCAGTTATCTTCAAAGAAATAAAGAAATGTTTTATTTATGGAAAAGATAAACATCTTATAAACGAGTCATTATCGCATTTTACTAACTGTGTTGCTTGTGAAGATTTAGATTCTGCTTATTCGTTAGCTAAGAAAGAATCTCAAATCGGCGATCTTGTTTTACTTTCTCCTGCTTGCTCTAGTACTGATATGTTCGAGGATTATCGTGAGAGAGGTCATAGATTTAAAGAGTTAGTGAAAGGATCATAATTTTATGTTTTATAAACAAATTTTTGATTTTGACTTTAGTAAATTAGATTATTTTTTAATATCTTTGTTTGTATTACTAGGTTTTATTGGACTTCTTGTATTAACCACTGCTTCAGTGCATTTCTCAGATTCTTTATATGGGAACCCCACATATATTTTGAACAAACAATTATTCCATCTTTTTCTAGGCCTGATTTTCTTGATAACTATTTTCCTAATTCCCTTAAACTTTTGGAACCAATTCGATAGATGGTTGCTCGCTTTAGGGATTTTATTATTGATTCTTGTTTTTATCCCAGGAATAGGAGTGGAAGTTAATGGATCCAATAGGTGGATAAGAGTATTTGGCTTCAGTCTTCAACCATCAGAAATAATGAAATTCTTAAGTATTTTATATACCTCAACATATTGCGTTAGAAGAATTGAGCTTGTTCAAAATGATTTATTTAGTTTTATTAGGCCAGCTGTTTTACTAATTAGCATTATCTCATTAATTCTTATACAGCCTGATTTAGGTGCTTCGGCAGTTATTTTTGCTTCTGCTTTGGGAGTGCTATTTGTAGCAGGAGTTCCAATTAGACAATTTATAGTGGTTTTCTTAATAGGGTTGATTGGAATAGCTCTTTTAATAACATATGTTCCATGGAGGTGGGAGAGGATCATTTCTTTTGTAGATCCTTGGAGTGATCCTTTTGATACAGGATATCAACTTACGCTATCCCTTATGTCCATAGGGAGAGGGGATTGGTTTGGTGTTGGTTTAGGCGAGAGCTTAATGAAAATGGGTTATTTACCAGATGCTCATACAGATTTCATTTTCTCAATTCTAATAGAGGAACTAGGTCTCTTAACTGGAATTCTAATTATAGGTATGTTATTTGGAATTTGTTTTAGGGTATTTTTAATAGGAAGGCAGTCTCTTCAAAGAAGAAACCATTTTGGCTTTTTCTTTTGTTTTGGAGCGGCGATCCTAATAGGATTACATGTTTTTATAAATGTAGGCGTTGCTACAGGTCTTTTACCAACTAAAGGACTTACTTTGCCTTTATTTAGTGCCGGCGGGACAAATATATTAATAATGTGTTCAATGATCGGGCTTATACTTAGAATTGATTATGAAAATAAAATATCTATGCCTATAGCTAGTGTAAAGAGGAGAGTTTCTTTTTAATGAAAGTTCTAATTTTAGCTGGCGGAACAGGAGGACATGTCTATCCGGCCTTATCTGTAGCAAAAGCGTTTAAAAGGAATCAATTTTCAATATCCTGGATAGGAAAAAAGGACTCCCTAGAAAGTAAACTTTCTAAAGCAGAAAGTTTTAATTTTATAAGTCTTGATGCGAAAGGCTTTAAAGGGAAGAATATTTTTGGAAAGATTATTTCTCTAATTTATCTTGAAATTAATTTTGTAAAGAGTATCTTCATCATTAAAAAGATAAAGCCCGATCTAGTATTTTCAACCGGTGGCTATGTAACTTTAGCACCAGCTCTATCGTCTTATTTATTGTCCATTCCACTATTCATACATGAACAAAATAGTGTACCTGGTCTAGTCAACAGGATCTTAAATAGACTCTCAAAGTTAACTTTCGAAGCCTTTCCTGGTTCTTTTAATAAATCTTCAAAGATTCATATGGTAGGTAACCCTGTTAGGTCTGAAATCATTATGAAACCTGAATCTGAGCTAACTATAAAAGAACATTTCAATATTCTTATCTTAGGTGGTAGTCAAGGGTCTAAACAACTAAACGAAATAGTCTTAAAGACGTTCAGAGACAAGGTCATACCGTCAAACTGGCGTATAGTTCATCAGACTGGAGATCTAGATAAAAGTTCGGTAGTTGATGTTTACTCTAAGCAATCTTTTAGTTATGAAGTAGTTTCTTACATCGAAGATATAGGGAAAGCCTATCATGAGTCTGATCTAGTCATAGGAAGATCAGGAGCTATGACAGTAAGTGAAATATGTTGCTCCTCCAAACCTTCAATTTTAATTCCTTTACCTTGGGCAGCTGATAATCACCAATATTTTAATGCAAAATTTCTTGAAGATAAGAAAGCTTCAATTCTATTAGAGTCATCTTTAGATAGCTCAGATAAACTATTCACGCTTCTAAAAGATTTAGAAAAGGATCATAATGCAAGACATTCGATGAGTTTAAATGCATTCGATGCTTTTCCAGTTTCTTCTGGCAATAGAATTGTAGAGATAATTAATGAATCCTTCTAAATTTTCTTTAAATAATATCCATTTTGTTGGGATTGGTGGCAGTGGTATGAGTGGAATTGCAGAAGTTTTATTTAATTTAGGTTATACGGTTACTGGATCAGATAAAAAGGAGTCTGACGTAACTAATCGCTTGACTGATAAGGGTATAGAAATTGCGTATGATCATTCTGCATCTAATTTAAAAAAGGTAGAAATGGTTGTTGTATCCAGCGCAATTTCTGAAAGTAATCCAGAAATTATAGAAGCGAAAAAGAGATCTATTCCTATTCTTGCAAGAGCTGAGATGCTCTCAAGTTTAATGAACACTAAAAGAGGGATAGCTATTGCTGGAACGCATGGAAAGACATCAACGACTAGCATTGTAGCTTCTATAATGACTGAAGCAGGTCTCGACCCTACTTTCATTAATGGAGGCATAATTAATAGTTTTAATACAAATGCTCAGCTGGGCGAAGGCAGATATTTAATTGCTGAAGCAGACGAAAGTGATCAGTCATTCCTTTTATTACAGCCTAGCATGTCAATCATTACTAACATAGAACCAGATCATTTAGTGAATTATGAGAACAGCTTTGAGAACCTCAAGATAGCCTTTTTAGATTTCGTAAAAAAACTTCCTTTCAATGGGATGGCTATAGTTTGTGGAGATGATCCGATAGTCAGAGAATTAATACCTAAATTTTCTAGACCTTACATAACTTATGGGTTTGATGAAGGTAATGACTACGTCCTTTCTAATTATTCCTCAAGCGAGTTTCAATCATCATTTAACTTAAGATCTGAATCAGAAAGCATAGACCTTAGTTTTAACATGCTGGGAAGGCACAATGCTTTAAATGCAGCAGCTGCCACAGTTCTTTGTATTCAAGAAGGAATTTCGACCAAGGTAATCAATAATTCTCTAAAAAACTTCATGGGCATAAATAGAAGAATGCAAGTTCTGGGAGAACTATCTATAAATGGATCAAGTTGTATCTTAGTTGACGACTACGGACATCATCCTTCAGAAATCAAATCTACTATTGATTCTATTAGAGAATCTTTCCCTAATAAAGAATTAATTATGGTCTTTCAGCCCCACAGGTACACTCGAACAAATGATTTATTTTCTGAGTTCGTAGATGTATTAACCAAAATAGATAATCTGATCTTGTTAGATATTTATTCAGCTGGAGAAAGCCCTATAAATGGGGTAAGTAGTGAAGAATTAATGAAAAAACTCATAGATAAAGGTTTCGATAAGGTTAAGTTATTAAATTCTAGAAATGAAATTATCAGATCTCTTGAAGATCAAGTGAACCAACATTCGGTTCTTGTTATGCAAGGAGCAGGAAATATTTCAGAAGTAAGTTCAGAAATAATGAAAAAGTATTTAGACTGATGGAAGATTATTCATTGCTGAAAGATAAGAAGATTGCTGTTTTAGCGGGCGGATGGTCAACTGAAAGAGAAATCTCATTAAAGTCAGGTTTAGCTGTATCAGGAGTACTAGAAGAGTTGAAGATTAATTACGATTTCATTGATCTTCAATCCAAAACAGATGCCGAAAATATATCCTCTGAAATTGAATTAGTATTCATAGCTTTACACGGTAGGGGTGGAGAAGATGGCTATATTCATAGAATTCTAGAAGACAAAGGTATTTTGTACACAGGAAGTGACCCAGAATCTTGTGAGATTGCTATGGATAAATCTGAAGCAAAAAAGATTTGGAGAGATTTACTACTACCTACCCCCGATTTCGTAGAGATTAAGAAAGCAGGAACTCCTTCAATGAAGTTAACCCCGTATTTATCTAAAGAAGAAGATATTACCGCCTTAGATAAAACTTTTGTGGTTAAACCTTCTAGAGAAGGCTCAAGTTTTGGAATTTCTATAGTAAAACCTGGAGAGGGAAGTTTGGAAGATGCTATGAAAGAAGCTTTGAAATTTGATGATACCCTTTTGGTTGAAGCCTTTGTTCCTGGCAGAGAGCTTACAGTCTCTATATTGGGTGAAAAAGTTCTACACCCCATACATATTAAACCCAGTGGATCCTTTTATGATTTCAAGTCTAAATACGAAAGTAATAAAACTGAATATTTAAAAGCAGATCTAAAGGATACAAAACTTCAAGAAATACAAGAAATTGCGTGGCATGCCTTTTCCTCTATAGGCTGTAAAGGTTGGGGTAGAGTAGATTTTATGCAAGATGAAGAGGATAATTTTCAAATCATAGAGGTTAACACAGTCCCTGGACTTACGGAAACTAGCCTTTATCCGAAAGCTGCCTCTTTCGACGGTATTTCCTTTGCAGATTTAGTGTGTGAAATACTTCTTTTAGCTTGCAAAGGTTCTTAGTTAGCCATAGAATGCGGCCCCTAACCTCATTCCACTCTATTTTTATAGAGGGAATTTTAACCAAGAGGAACTTATGAGACATTACGAAATTGTTTTCTTAGTCCACCCTGATCAATCTGATCAGACTTCTTCAATTCTTTCAAAATTAGACAAGCTTGTAAAAGACTCGGGTGGCAAAGTTCATAGATCAGAAAGTATTGGAAATAGAAAATTAGCATATCCAATACAAGATCAATTCAAAGCAAGTTACGGATTAATCAATATCGAGTGCAACCAAGAGGCAATTGAAGAAATTAAAAATTCTTTCAAGTTTAACGATTCAATTATTAGAAATCTTGTTGTAACAACGAAGAAGGCGTATACAGAAGAATCTGAGCTTTTAATCCAAACTAAACAAGATAGTGAAAAAGATTCTTACCAGGAAGCAAGAGAGCAAGTTGAAAAGTCAGAAGATGCTGATATTCGAAAAGCTAAGAAAGTAGAAACTTCTAATGAACCTAAAGAAGAACCTAAAGAAGAACCTAAAGAAGAACCTAAAGAAGAACCTAAAGAAGAATAGTTATGGCTAAAAAACAAAAAAAGAATTTTAAGAAAAGAAAGAGTGATTTTGATAATAGACCTAAGTTCTGTAAATTTACATCTTTAGGAATTGAAGAGGTTGATTTCAAAGATCTCAAACTCTTAAGAGAGTACATAACTGAAACTGGAAAGATTATCCCAGCTAGAATGACAGGAACTTCTGCTAAATATCAAAGACAGCTCAATAAAGCTGTAAAAAGAGCTAGGCACTTGTCTCTTCTCCCTTATACAGATTCACATTACAATTAAGACATGGAATTAATACTCTTAGAAAAAGTTACTCAATTGGGGGACCCAGGAGACTTAGTTAAAGTAAAGTCTGGTTATGGGAGAAATTTTTTAATCCCAACAGGGAAAGCTATAAGAGCGGATGAAGAAAATAAGGCTGAATATGAGAAGCGCAAGGAAGAGCTCTTAAAGGCTGAAACAGAGAGAAAAGAATCAGCTTTAGAAGAAGCCAAGAAACTCGAGTCTCTTATCTTAAATATAGAAGTCCCTGTATCTGAAGAAGGTACTTTATATGGATCTATTGGAACTAGGGAAATCACTGATTCCATAATTGAAAAAGGAATAGATTTGGAGAAAAGTTCTATCAGATTACCGGAAGGCACTTTAAAAGAAGTTGGTGAATATTCCGTTGATATTGAGCTTCACCCAGAAGTTATTCAGGGCATTAAAGTAGTCATAACTGCTAAAGAAGAAATTTAATTTAAAACACCTTGTTTTAATCTCTTTTGAGTGGGAAAATTAATCCCTTTCAAAAAAATTGGCATGGCGTTAGAAACTACTATAAAAAAAGAATTACCCTTTTCTACAGAAGCTGAAAAAGCCGTCTTAGGCGGCATCATGTTAAGAAATGAAACTTGGGATCTTGTTTCTGATCTAGTAAAAGAAGATGATTTTCATAAAGAAGAACATCGGCTAATTTATAGAACTATCAATCTGCTTCAAGATGCTGGAAAACCTGTAGATGTAATCACCGTCCAAGAGGCAATAGAAGGAAATGGAGATTTACCAAAGCTTATTAATTCAGGAGGAAAAGATTATTTAACTCTTCTAGCAAAAGAGACTCCTAGCGTAGCTAATATCCAAAGTTATGCTGACATTATTAAACAAAGATCTAACTTAAGAAGGTTAATCGTTGCTGCTGATAACATATCTAAAGTTGCAAAAGAATCTGATGCTTCGGGAAGTGATAGGATTATTGACGAAGCCGAAGAAAAAATACTTAGCCTAAGAGATGATTTAAATAGATCAGCAGGCCCCAGGATTGTAAAAGAATTATTAGGACCTGTTTATGCTGATATTCAGGAATCTGCTGAGAGTGGAAGTTCTTTAGTGGGAGTCAGTACGGGTTTTACTGGACTTGATGACCTAACTTTAGGATTTCAAAAATCAGATTTAATTGTTATAGCCGGAAGACCTTCTATGGGAAAAACAGCTTTTTCATTCAATATTGCTGAGAATGTAGCTAGACAAACAGATCAAAGTGTATTGCTTTTTAGTATGGAAATGTCTGCTGAGCAAGTGGTTAGAAGGTTTATTTCCAGCATCTCAAATATTGATCTGCAGAGATTAATGAGGGGTCAGTTAGAGGAAGATGATTGGGAAGGAATAGACAAGGCTTTATCGGTTTTAAGCTCAAAACGTATATTGCTAGACGATACGCCTGCGTTAACGCCTTCAGAAATTAAAGCTAGAGCAAGAAGAATTAAACGCGAAAATGAAGATCTGGCATTAATTGTTATTGATTATCTGCAGTTGATGCAAGTTCCTGGAAAGGGTGAAAATAGGGTTGCTGAGATAAGCGAAATTAGTAGATCACTAAAAGCGTTGGCTAAAGAATTAAATGTTCCAGTTGTGGCTTTATCTCAACTAAGTAGAGCTGTTGATTCGAGACCCAATAAAAGGCCTATTTTATCCGATTTAAGGGATTCAGGAGCTATAGAGCAAGATGCTGATGTCGTTGCTTTTTTATACCGACACAGTGTTTATGATAAATCAGATTTAGAAAGCAGAGGAAAGGCTGAAGTCAATGTAGCTAAACAAAGGAATGGACCTACAGGAGCTATAGAAGTAGCATTTATTGAACATATAGCAA
This sequence comes from uncultured SAR86 cluster bacterium, assembly GCA_902532675.1. Lineage (GTDB taxonomy): Bacteria > Pseudomonadota > Gammaproteobacteria > Magnimaribacterales > Magnimaribacteraceae. The sequence continues at coordinate 18,231 of CACAIY010000015.1, read as the reverse complement.
CTTTCCAAAACCTTTCAAAAGCTGATACCTTTCAGCCCCCCAATTTTTATGACGAAGAGGATGATTCGTAATTATGAAAGTTAAGTACACGGACGAAACGCCCAGAAAAATTAAAGATTTTAATGAAGAGGAATTGCAGCTCAATCCTGAACAAGTAGAGGATATAGCTGAGATCTTTAAAACTCCTTTAACGGGTACCTATAATTGGGATTATACGGCTCAAGATAATAGGATTTCTAAATTATATGAACTAGGAAAGAAACTTAACTGGAATACTTCTATAGACATAGATTGGGATAGACCTTTAGTGGTTTCTGACGAGATACCTCCTATGTTTTGGGATGAATATCCGCCATATAAAGAATTAGATGATGATGGAAAGAGAGAATTTTTAAGACACAGAGGAGCAAGTCAATTCAGTCAGTTTTTACATGGCGAACAAGGAGCTTTGTTAGTTGCTTCTCAGTTGGTTTCTTGCGCACCTACTTATCAAGCAAAGCTTTATGCTGCCTCACAAGCTTTTGATGAAGCTAGACACGTTGAAGCCTTCAATAGGTATATCCAAGAAAGATCTAAATTGATGTATCCAGTAGGATCTGGTTTAAAAAGTCTCCTAGACAAGATATTAACTGACGAAAGATGGGATCTTAAATTGATTGGGATGCAAATCATCATAGAAGGTTTAGCTTTAGCTGCGTTTAATACTGCGAAAGCAGTTACACCAGATCCAGTTTTAAGAGACTTATTGCATTTCATAATTAGAGATGAAGCTAGGCACGTTACTTTTGGTGTTAATTATTTAGAAGAGTTTATAGAAAATTTATCGGAAGAAGAGAAAGAAGATAGGGCTATGTTTGCCTATGAAGCTTGTCTAATTAGCAAAGAGAGATTGTTTCCGACGGATGTTTTTAGAAAATTTGGTTGGGATGAGGACGAGGCAAGAGAATTTTCAAATAATGCAGGCTTTGCTCTAGAATTTCAAAGGTTACTCTTTTCTAGAGTTATGCCCAATTTATCACGAATTGGATTGCTGACTGATAGAGTTAGGCCTTTGTATGATCAGCTTGGGGTTTTAGAATTTGAATCTCATTCTAATGATGGGGATATTTCTTGGGCTGAGTTAGAGAAACCTCTAGATTTATCTGCTTAATCAATTAATTTTATTGTTCAACTAACAGGTTTTTGTTAATCTGTCCTCCCATCTTATAGAAGATTTTATTTAAAGCTTCTAAAGGCTATTTTAGATGGGAAAAGTTCAAACTCGTTTTATTTTCGTCACTGGAGGCGTTGTTTCTTCTCTTGGGAAAGGCATTGCTTCTGCATCTATTGGGGCATTGCTTGAAAGTAGAGGGTTAACTGTAACCATCCTTAAGCTTGACCCTTATATTAATTTAGACCCTGGAACTATGAGCCCCTTTCAACATGGGGAGGTTTTTGTGACTGAAGATGGGTCGGAGACAGATTTAGATTTAGGTCATTATGAAAGATTCTTAAAAACTAAGATGACCAAGGATAATAACTTTACTACCGGCCAAGTCTATGAAGAAGTATTAAGAAAAGAACGAAAGGGTGACTACCTTGGAGGTACCGTACAAGTTATACCTCATATAACTGATGAGATAAAAAGTAAAATTGTAAAGGGTGCAGGGAATTCTGATGTTGCTATTGTAGAAATTGGCGGGACTGTAGGAGATATAGAGTCTCAACCTTTCTTAGAAGCTATTAGGCAGATGAAATTGGAGCTAGGATCCAACCAGACTTTATTTATACATTTAACTTTAGTTCCCTTTCTAAAATCAGCTGGTGAAACGAAGACGAAACCCACGCAAAGATCTGTTAAAGAGATGTTATCTCATGGGCTCCAGCCAGACATATTGATTTGTAGATCCGATGGAGTTTTGGCAGATGAAGAGAGAGGAAAGATAGCTCTATTTACTAATGTAGAAGAGAGTTCTGTTATATCGATGCCCGATGTTAATTCTATTTACAAAATACCAGTTGAATTAAATAACCAAAAGGTAGATGAAATAGTGGTAAATAAACTTGACTTAAAATGTCGTAAAGCTTCTCTAATAGATTGGAAACAGGTTATTTATGAAGATTTACATCCAAAAGATTCTGTCACTGTATCTATGGTAGGAAAATACACAGAATTAGTAGACGCTTATAAATCTTTAAATGAAGCTCTAAGACATGGGGGATTAAAGAATAGTTTAAAAGTCGACATAAGGTATGTAGATTCTGAGTTGATAAATGCAAGAAATGCTAAATCTTTATTAAAAGGATCGCATGCCATCCTTGTTCCTGGAGGTTTTGGAGAAAGGGGAATAGAAGGCATGATAGCCGCAGTTAAGTTTGCTAGAGTTAATAAGATACCGTACTTAGGAATATGTTTAGGTTTGCAAATAGCAGTTATTGAGTACGCAAGAAATGTAGTCGGTTTAAAAGGAGCTAATAGCACGGAATTTGATAAAGAAACTAAACACCCTGTTATCGGTCTAATTAGTGAATGGATGGATTTTGAGGGAACAATTGAAAAAAGAGATGAAAGTTCAGACTTAGGAGGAACTATGAGACTTGGGGCTCAGGAATGTTTACTAGATAAAGATTCTTTATCTCGATCGCTTTACAAAAAAGCAAAGATTTTAGAGAGACACAGGCATAGATATGAAGTGAACAATAACTACCTTGATATGTTAACCTCATCAGGAATGAAAGTAGCAGGGAGATCTAAAGATAAGTCTTTAGTAGAGGTAATTGAGTTGAATAGTCATCCTTGGTTTATTGGATGTCAATTCCATCCAGAGTTTACATCCAATCCTAGAGCTGGCCATCCTCTTTTTTCAGGTTTTATAAAAGCTGCCGAGAAATACAAAAGATTAAAAAAATAAAACATGACTGAAGTAAGTGTAAATAAATTAAAGATAGGTAATTCAAATCCTTTTACTTTAATTGCTGGGTTGAATGTTCTGGAATCAGATAAGGTAATTGAACAAGTCATAACGCATTGTATAGAGGTAACAAAGAAATTAAGCATTCCTTACATTTTTAAAGCCTCATACGACAAAGCCAATCGTTCTTCCGTTGACTCTTACAGAGGCCCAGGTGTTGATGAAGGTCTTAGAATTCTCTCTAACTTGAAGAAAGAATTTAACGTACCAATAATCTCAGATGTACATACCGTTGAAGAAGTTTCCAAAGCTTCAGAAGTGCTCGACATAATTCAAATACCTGCATTTTTAAGCAGGCAGACAGACTTAATTAAAGAAGCTGCTTCTACCAAAATTCCTATCAATATAAAAAAAGGGCAGTTCATGGCCCCTGAGGATACTAAAAATATAATTAATAAATGTGAACATTTTGGAAATAAAAAAATTATGATTTGTGAAAGAGGAAGCTCTTTTGGATATAACAATTTAGTAGTTGATATGCTGGGAATGGTTCAATTAAAGGAATCTAATTACCCTGTTATTTTTGATGTTACGCATTCTTTACAAAGACCAGGAAGCTTGGGAGATAAGACTGATGGAAGGGGCTCAAATGTGTTAGATCTAGCTCGTTCTGGAATGGCTCTTGGTTTGGCAGGTCTTTTTTTAGAAACTCACCCTGATCCGGAAAAAGCTTTATGCGATGGTCCTTGTGCTTTAAGAATAGATTCACTTGAAGACTTCTTAGTGCAGATAAAAGCTATAGATGATTTAGTAAAATCGTTTAATTAAATTATCAGTTAATTGAATAATGAAGATTAAAGAAATTAAAGCTTACGAATTATTAGATTCAAGAGGTAACCCCACTGTAGGAGTTGAGGTTATTTTGTCTGATGAAAGTGTAGGACTGGCTTTAGTTCCTTCAGGAGCTTCTACCGGAAAGTACGAAGCAATTGAAAAAAGAGACAGTGAGAAAGATAGATATCTTGGAAAGGGGGTCTTGGTAGCTGTAAATAGCATTCACAATGATATTTTACCGTTATTGAGAGATAAGGATGCGTCCGATCTATTCGGTAATGATTTAATAATGGTAGAAGCAGATGGCACTGATTCAAAAGGAAATTTTGGAGCTAATGCAATATTAGCTGTCTCGTTGGCTTGTGCAAAAGCAGCTGCTAGTTCCATGAAAATTAACTTACATGAATATATAAATAATAAGGCTTCAGAATTTTGCAACAGGAAAATTGAAAAGAATCTTCCTATTCCTATGTTGAATATTTTAAATGGCGGTGCACATGCTGATAACCCGATAGATTTTCAAGAATTTATGATTCGCCCTTTTGGATTTAATTCTTTTTCCGATTCTTTAAGATGCGGAGTTGAAATATTTCATACTTTAAAAAGAACTTTAGAAGACAAGAATCTAAATACATCTGTAGGAGATGAAGGTGGCTTCGCCCCTAATCTGGAAACACCAGAATCAGCACTTGATTTAATCATGGAATCAATTGAAAAAGCAGGATACAAACCAGGAGAAGAAGTTAATTTATGTTTAGATGTAGCTGCAACTGAGTTTTGTACTGACTCTATTTACAAAATAAATGGTAAAGGAGAACTTAATTCAAATGAAATGATTGATTATCTTAAAACTTTAAAGAATTCATATCCTATTTATTCTATAGAAGACGGTTTAGATGAAGATGATTGGCAAGGTTGGAAGGTTCTTACAGAAGAACTGGGCTCAAAAACCCAATTAGTCGGCGATGATTTATTCGCCACTAATACTGCTAGAATTAAAAGAGGAATAGAGGAGGGTTCTGCTAACTCTGTACTAATTAAGGTTAATCAGATTGGCTCATTATCAGAAACCTTCCAAGCAATTAAACTATCCGAAGAAAATAATTTTAAGAACATAATTTCTCACAGGTCCGGAGAAACTGAAGATGCATTTATATCTGATTTATCTGTAGGAATGGGAGTTGGGCAAATAAAAACTGGAGCTCCTTCAAGATCCGACAGGGTGGCTAAGTACAACAGACTTCTCATGATAGAGAAGAATTCAAATATATGCTTTGGGTAGTTAATTATCTTAAAAAGATATTCAGCGGTAATACTAAATTTTACTTATTAGTTTCAATATTGACTCTAGTAATTTTTATGACGCAATTTAATTACTGGTTTGGAGACTATAATAGGTCCGATTTAAATTCTATGAAGGAAGAAATATCTCAGATTTCTATAGAAAATGAAGAATTATTGCTTGAAAATAAATTGTTGGAAGAAGAAAGAGATAAATTAAGCTCAGGCAGGGAAGCATTGGAAGGCGTAGCCCGATCTGAACTTGGTCTTATTAAACCTGGCGAAACTTTTTATGTTTTTAAAGACTCAAAAGAGGAATCCCCTCAAAGCAATTAGATAGATTTGATAAGTCCATTTGTTGCTATATTGCCTTCTGCAGGTTCAGGAACTCGTTTTAATTCTGATAAACCTAAACAGTACTGTTCTATTGGAGAGAAAATGATAATTGAATTCTCTTTGGAATTACTTGCTGAAGTAGATGAATGCCAGGCTGTTTGCATCCCGGTTTCCGAGAAAGATCAATACCATAAAGAAATACACGACCATCCTAAGTTCCATTTCATTGAGGGAGGTGCAACAAGAGCAGAATCAGTAAAGAAAGGATTTGATTTCTTAGAATCAGAAAACCTTAACTACGATAATATTTTAATTCACGATCCAGTAAGGCCATGCGTAACTAAAACCGAATTAATAAGTTTGCTTGAAGAATTTTTTGAAATTGAATGCCAAGCTATGATATTAGCAATTCCTGTAAGTGATACATTAAAACTCTCTAAAAATAATTATATTAAATCTACAATTAGTAGAAAGAATGTCTGGAGGGCTTTAACTCCTCAACTATTTACTAAAGAAGCTCTCAAAAATGCTTATAATTTAAATTCGGAAGACTTAAGTAGTTTAACTGATGAAGCCAGTTTATTTGATGATTTGGATGAAGGTGTAATGATCATGCAAGGCTCGTCAGAAAATATCAAGATCACCTTTAAAGAAGATTTAAGATTAGCTAAAAATATTTTAATCAATCAGAAGAGGATTTAAACATGAGAATAGGCCATGGCTACGATGCCCACAAATTAGTTAAAGGAAGTCATGTCACTCTCGGAGGTATAAAAATAGATTCTGAATTTTCTATTGAGGCCCATTCAGATGGAGACATTATTATTCATTCCCTTATAGATTCACTTCTTGGAGCAGCAGCCTATGGAGACTTAGGAGCTTTTTTTCCTTCTGAAGATGATCAATATAAGGACATCTCAAGTAGAGAATTATTAAAGGAAGTGGTTCTTAAGCTTAAAGAGGATCAATATCGTATATCAAATATAGACATTACTTACATCGGTCAATTGCCTAAATTAAATCCGTATATTCCGCAAATTAGGAAAAACTTATCAGAAGATTTAGGAATTGAGATAGATTGCGTAAGTTGCAAGGCAACCACAACAGATTTTTTAGGCTTCGAGGGTTCAAAAGAAGGTGTTTCTTGTCATGCAGTCTCCTTGATAAAAAAATAGTTTCTAATATGTTAAAGATTTTAATTTCGAATGATGATGGATATGACTCTCCAGGGTTAGAAGTGTTATTTGAACATTTAAAGGAAGTAGCAGAATTATTTGTTGTTGCTCCAGAAATAAATAATAGTGGGGCAGGGTGTTCAATTACAACGAATAGACCTTTAAAAGCTACTCGTCATGACAATGGATTTATATCTGTAAACGGAAGGCCTGCAGATTGTGTTCATTTAGGAATTCATGAACTATCGCCTTGGAAACCAGACCTAGTCTTAAGCGGCATTAATCTTGGAGCTAATATGGGAGAAGATTTACTTTATTCAGGTACTGTTGGAGCTGCACTTGAAGGAAGAGGGTTAAGGTATCCCTCTATAGCCGTTTCGGCAGCTGCCTTTAATCAACCGGGTTCGGAAAATTATTTAGAACCAAACAATAAAACTGCGGCTTTGGTCATCAAAGAAATAATCGAAAATTATGAATCTATAGAATTAGATTCATCTGTTGTTCTTAATGTAAATGTTCCAAATGTAGAATATTCAAAATCATTAAATAAAAGAGTAACAAGAATAGGGAGTTGGGGTGAAAGGAATCCTCCTCGTAAAGAAACAAAAGATAATGGAAAAGAGGAGTTTTGGACAACGCATAGAGATCAATTCCCTTCGAATGATAAAAATACGGATATATCGTGTCTTATGGATGAAGAGGTATCTATTTCACCTATAATTCCTAATTTCTCTAATGATGTTTGCATTAAAGAAGTAACAAAATGGATTGAGCGATGGGATTAGATCAAGAAACGCTTCAAGGGCAGGGTATGACTTCTTTAAGAACTCGTCAGAGACTAATTGAACGCTTAACTGAGAAAGGTATATCGGATATCAGAGTCCTAGAGGCGATGAGAGACACTCCTAGACATTTATTTTTAGATGAAGCCTTGTCTACAAGAGCCTACGAAGACCTTGCCTTACCGATTGGTTACCAACAAACCATTTCTCAACCTTATATTGTTGCCAAAATGACGGAAGCATTAATCCAGCATGATAAGATGTCTCAGAAACCTTTGAAGAATGTATTAGAGATAGGAACTGGTTGCGGGTACCAATCTTATATCTTGTCACTTTTTTCCGAAAAGGTTGTCTCCTTAGAAAGGATCAAGCCGCTGCAAGAAAAAGCAAAGAAACTACTTAAAGGACTAAAGATATCAAACGTAATTTTTAAGGTTGATGATGGAAGCACAATAAAAGATTCAAATTTTGACGCTATATTATCTGCTGCGGCTCCTCTTGAGGTTCCTTTAGATTTAAAAGAAAGGCTTTCTGTAGGAGGAAGAATGATTATTCCTGTTGGTGATAAAACTAACCAAGTTTTAACACTAGTAACTCGAACTTCTAAGAAAGAATTTGTAGAAGATAAAGTAGAAGATGTCCTTTTTGTGCCTTTATTAAAAGGGGTAGTCTCATAGTCCCTTCAAAAAATAAATTAATAGTTTTTGCTAAGGGTCTTGCTATGGGAGCTGCAGAGATAATACCTGGAATATCAGGAGGAACTATAGCTCTTATTCTGGGGATTTATAAGAGACTGATTATTGCAATAAGCTCCATAGATCAGAATCTTTTAAGAAAACTTCTAAAGTTTGAATACAGGAATGTATGGAAGGTTATTGATGGTAATTTTCTTCTCTTTCTGGGTTTGGGAATGATTTCTTCAGTCTATATCCTTTCAAATCTAATACTATTATTAATGTTATCTTTCCCTATCTTTTTTAAATCATTTCTTTCGTCTTTATTATTCAGTTCTTTGTTTATTGAGCCCTTAAAGCAAGAGTTTAGAAAAGAGTTAATAATAGGATTACTTGTTTCTGGTTCCTTGTGTGCTGCAATATTATTTTCGCCTTCAGCTACTTTTAATAACGTTACAGGTTTTTACATATTTATATCTGGATTTATAGCTATTTCTGCATTGGTAGTTCCAGGAATTTCAGGAAGTTTTATTTTAGTATTATTAGGCAGCTATCCTTTCTTAATTGAAGCAGTAAGTAATCTAGAATTAGTTAGGATTTCCTATTTCTTGGTCGGTGCTTTATTGGGATTGTTTACCATCGTTAGGGTAATTAGAAAATATTATGAAGAAAATGAAACACAATTACTTTCTATATTCTTTGGTTTAGTTCTTTTCAGTATTCCTCTTATTTGGAAAGCAAACTCTATCTCGCAAGTCAGTCCAATTTTATCGCAAGATTTTATTTCAATAATTCTAGGATTACTTACTGGAGCTTTAATTATGTATAGCTTTAATAAACTCAAAAATAATTAACGCTCTATATATTCAAATTTACCTTTAACTTCTTTCCATTCCTCAGAATCAGGTAAGGGATTCTTTTGCTCTACAATGTTTGGCCATTCCATGCACAATTCAGCATTGAGTTCTATGTAGGGTATTTGATCTTCAGGAACTTCATCTTCTGAGTAGATTGCTTCAATCGGACATTCGGGCTCACATAAAGCACAGTCTATGCATTCATCCGGATTGATGACTAACATGTTTGGGCCTTCATAAAAACAATCAACGGGACATACTTCCACACAGTCTGTTAATTTGCACTTTACGCATGCATCTCCAACAATAAATGCCATGGTTGCGCATTTTAACAGCTAAAAATTTAGCAGTAACTATTCATCTAGACAAAGATTCAATATCTGTTCTAATAAACTCTAAAAATTGAAACCAAAAAATTGGATTTAAAAGAATTAGAATCACTTAGCTCTGAATTAGGAGTCCTTTTAAAGGAGAAGAACTATTTCTTCACTACAGCTGAATCTTGCACGGGTGGATGGGTTGGTCAATCGCTGACATCAGTTCCAGGAAGTTCTTCTTGGTACGGCTGCGGTTTTATTACCTATTCTAATATTGCTAAACATAAGATTCTTGATGTCTCTAAAGAAACTCTCAATAGTTATGGTGCAGTTAGCCAAGAAGTTGTAGAAGAAATGGTTAAAGGGGCTTTGATAAAAAGCAGGGCAAATCTTGGAGTTGCAATTAGTGGAATTGCTGGTCCTGGAGGAGGAACCCCAGAAAGACCTGTTGGTACAGTTTGTTTAGCTTGGAAATTAAATGACTTACCTGCATTAAGTGTTACAGAAGTTTTTGATGGTTCGAGAGAAGAAGTAAGGTTTAAAAGCGTTTTAAAAGCTTTAGAGGAGGCTATTAACTTATTAAAAAATGATAATTAAAAAAGTACTGTTTATTTATACAGTATATTGTATAATGTCCATAATAATTCAATTGGAGAAGTATTATGGCTCAAAAGAAGGTGACAGATATTAAAGAAGTAGATAAAACAAAATCATTAGATAATGCCTTAGGGCAGATAGAACGACAGTTCGGTTCAGGAACAGTTATGCGTATGGGAGAGAAGAGGCACGAAAAGATTCCAGCTATCCCAACAGGCTCTTTGGGTCTTGATTTAGCATTAGGAATAGGCGGATTGCCTAAAGGCAGGATCGTTGAAATTTATGGGCCTGAATCTTCAGGCAAGACCACATTAACATTAGAAGTTATTGCTCAATGCCAAAAAATGGGTGGCACGGCAGCTTTTATAGATGCTGAACATGCTTTGGATCCTATTTATGCTGAGAAGCTAGGAGTTAATGTTGATGAATTATTGGTTTCTCAACCCGATACTGGTGAGCAAGCTCTTGAAGTGGCAGACATAATGGTTGCTTCTGGCGGTATAGATATATTGGTAATAGACTCTGTAGCAGCATTAGTGCCAAAAGCGGAGATCGAAGGAGAAATGGGTGATCATCATGTTGGTTTACAAGCACGATTAATGTCACAAGCCCTAAGAAAAATTACTGGAAATGTTCAGAGATCTGACACTTTAGTTATATTTATTAATCAGATAAGGCATAAAATAGGTGTAATGTTTGGTAGTCCAGAAACTACTGCTGGAGGAAATGCTCTCAAATTTTATTCCTCTGTAAGAATGGATATCAGAAGAATAGGTACCGTTAAAGAAGGTGACGAAGCAGTTGGAAATGAAACTAGAGTTAAGGTTGTAAAAAATAAAGTATCTCCACCATTTAAACAGGCTGAATTCCAAATACTTTACAACAAAGGCATTAACAGGCTCGGTGAAATAATTGATAAGGGCGTCGAATTAGACATTATTGAAAAAGCAGGTGCTTGGTATAGCTACAATGGTGAAAAGATTGGGCAGGGAAAATCTAAATCGATTGAATTCTTAGAAGAAAATAAGAAATTACTTAATGCTATTGAAAAACAGGTTGTAGAAGCTATAAATAAAACAGAATAAGCTTATTCAATCTTCTTTTTTATCTGATTTTAGTATAGGATTTCTAATGAGCATCTACTCATGATGAGAAGGTGCTCTTTTAATTCACAGGAGAAAAAATGGGAAATGCTTATATAGTAGGTGCAGTACGTACACCAGGTGGAAGAAAGAATGGAAAATTAAGTCAGTGGCACCCAACTGATTTAGGGGCTTTGGTTTTAGATGAATTGGTAGAAAGAACTGGAGTTAAGCCTGAATTAATTGACGATGTTATTTTTGGTTGCGTAAGCCAATCAGGTGCTCAGTCAGGGAATGTGGCTAGGAATGCTGTTCTTGCATCTTCATTGCCAGAATCTGTACCGGGAACTACTGTAGACAGGCAATGCGGATCTTCTCAGCAAGCTATACATTTTGCTGCACAAGCAGTAATGTCTGAAACGCAAGACATAGTTATAGCTGGAGGCGTTGAGGTAATGAGCCAAGTGCCTATAGGTGCTGCCATAGTTGATAGTTTTAAAGCAGGCCATGGACAACCTTACGGAGGAAAAGGAACTAGTGAAAGATATCCTGGTGTCCAATTTAGCCAATTTACAGGAGCTGAAATGATGGCTAAAAGATGGGAGTTATCAAGAGAAGAATTAGATTCTTTTGCTCTTGCAAGTCACCAAAAAGCTATAAACGCTACAGAAGGTGGTTATTTTGATAGAGAGATTGTTCCTGTAGAAGGAGATTTACCAAATGGCGATAAAGAAATGGTTACGGTGGACGAAGGAATAAGGTTTGATGCAAGTGAAGAAAGCTTATCAGGTTTAAATACTCTTTCAGAAGATGGAGTATTAACGGCAGGCACATCTAGTCAAATTTGTGACGGCGCTGCTGCAATTATGCTTGTCAATGATGAAGGGCTTAAAAAGTTAGGCCTAAAACCAAGAGCTAAAGTTGTAGCTCTAGCTCTTGCTGGAGACGACCCAGTAATAATGCTTACTGGACCAATTCCCGCATCAAAAACTGTTCTTGAGAAAGCTTCACTTAACATTAATGATATAGATCTGTATGAAGTTAATGAAGCGTTTGCTCCCGTTCCTCTTGCTTGGGCAAAGGAATTAGAAGCTGATATAGATAAATTAAATGTTAATGGTGGTGCTATGGCGCTTGGTCACCCTCTAGGTGGAACAGGTGCAAAATTAATGACAACCTTACTGCATGAACTTGAAAGAAGAGAAGGTAAGTATGGCCTTCAAGCTATATGCGAAGGTGGAGGAACTGCTAACGCGATGATTATTGAAAGACTCAGTTAAGTTCTTTCAAAGTATTCAGAAGGTCTTCATGAGAAACCATTATTGGTTTCTCGTCTTTCCTAGTTTTTAATTCTAATTGGTTGTTTTTCAAGGCCTTATCCCCAATTATTATCATAACTGGTATACCTATAAGTTCCATGTCAGCAAATTTAACTCCTGGACGTTTATCTGTATCTTCCCATAGAACATCAACCCCATTGCTTACGAGTAGATTATAAATATCTTCACATTTAGCTTTTATATCCTCTTTACTCTTAGGGTTGGCTTCTACAATTACAACTTCATAAGGGCTTAAAGAAATAGGCCAGATTATTCCTTTTTCATCATGGTTTTGCTCAATAGCCGCAGCTACTATCCTGGATGCCCCTATTCCATAACAGCCCATGTAGGGAGTGATATTTTCTTTGTCGCCTTGAATCTTTAAATTAAAACTTTCAGAATATTTTGTACCTAGTTTGAAAATATGACCTGCTTCTATACCTCTTTTTAACTTTAATTTACCTTTACCATCAGGACTATCTTTCCCTTCTAAAGAAGTAGGATCTTGGTCTTCTTGCAACTCAACAAGTAATTCAGCATTAATTGCATAATCACTTTTATCACTAAATGCTAACAAGTCCTCACCTGAATCCGCTAAGACATGGAATTCTTCAGAGTCAGATCCTCCTATAGCACCGCTGTCTGCTTTAACTAGACGATAATCTAATCCAAATCGGTTAAATATTTTTAAATAGGCCTCCCTTATATTGTCATAAGTAAGGTCAAGCCCATCTTGATTTAAATCAAAGGAATAGGCATCTTTCATAACAAATTCTCTTGATCTCATGACACCAAATCTAGGTCTTATTTCGTCTCTAAATTTAGTTTGTATTTGATACAAAGTAACAGGAAGTTGTTTGTAGCTCGTAAGAATATTTTTGCATAGATCAGTTATTACTTCTTCATGGGTAGGACCTAAACAAAAATCGTTTTCATGTCTATCTTGAAAAATTAAGAGCTCCGGACCATATTGATTTCTTCTTCCAGATTCTTCCCATAACGATATGGGTTGAACCATCGGCATAAGTATTTCTTGAGCTCCAGCATTATTCATTTCTTCTCTAATGATATTCTCTACTTTATGCAGTACTTTTTTGCCAGTTGGGAGCCAGTTGTATATGCCTGAAGAGACTTGACGTGTTAAGCCAGCTCTTATCATTAGTTTATGGCTAACTATTTCAGCATCAGAAGGATCCTCTCTTTGAGTAGCAAATATTAACTTTGAAGCTTTCATGGTTATTATATTTTTATTAATACCATTATATTGATGATTTTAGAGAAGCTATATAGTTAAATTGCTATAATTGTATTTTTGGTGAAGAATTCACCTTTTTTTACAATTATGCCTACTTATATTTTCAAAAACATAAAAACTGAAGAAGTTTTCGAAGTTCAAATGAGGATCTCTGAACTTGATGCTTATAAGAAGAAAAATCCAAATCTAACCCAAGTACCCACTGCACCTTCTTTCAGGTTAAAGGGGAACGGTTGGTATGAAACCGATTTTAAGACAGGCAATAAAAAGAATATTGCTAAAAGTGATAATGAGAAGCCAGCTGAATCAAAAGTTCCAAAAGAAGATAAAAGTGAAAAAAAGAAGACAACTGAGAAAGCATCTTCTTGAACATAGAATAAATTACCATGAACAAACGAACACATAAATGCAATGAGGTTACAAAAGACCTAGTAGGTAAGGAAATATCTGTTACGGGATGGATTCGCAGAAGGAGAGATCATGGCGGAGTAATTTTCTTTGATGTTAGGGATGAGAGCGGACTGGTTCAGGTAGTTTACAACCCTGAACTCGAAGAGATTTTTAGTCTTGCAGAAAGTTGTAGAAATGAATTTGTTATTTATTCAAAAGGTAAAGTAAGAGAAAGACCTGAAGGAACTGTAAATAAAAATCTCATTTCTGGAGAAGTTGAGATAGAAGCTGCTGAATTAACTATTCTTAATAAATCTTTACCCTTACCATTTCAGTTAGATGAACATTCATCTGTAGGAGAGGAGACTAGGCTAAAATTTAGATTCCTTGATTTAAGAAGAGATGAAATGCAATCTAATCTTAGGCTTAGAGCAAAAGTATCACAGGTTTTAAGAGAATTCTTGAATCATAATGATTTTATAGAGATAGAAACACCTTTATTGACTAAAGCTACACCTGAAGGAGCAAGAGATTATGTGGTTCCCAGTAGAACTTTTCCAGGCTCATTCTTTGCTCTACCACAGTCTCCTCAATTATTTAAACAAACCTTGATGGCATCTGGATTTGAAAGATATTATCAGTTTGCTAAATGTTTTAGAGATGAGGATCTTAGAGCCGATAGGCAGCCAGAATTTACACAGCTAGACATTGAGTCTTCTTTTGTGGATGCCTCTGAGATCATAAATCTTGTAACTGAGATGATTAAAAAAGTTTTTAAAGAATCGTTAGATATTGATTTAGGCGATTTTCCTGTTTTGCCTTATTCAGAAGCCATTGAACTTTATGGAATAGATAAACCAGATTTAAGAAACCCTCTAACTTTTATTGAAGTTAAAGACTTATTTAAAGACTCAGATTTTAAAGTCTTTAGTGAACCAGCTAATGACGATGAGTCCAGGGTAGCTGCTCTATCTGTACCTAAAGGTGAAACGCTTACAAGAAAACAAATAGATGACTACACAGACTTTGTAGGAAATTATGGAGCTAAAGGGCTGGCCTATATAAGAGTGGAAGACCCTTCTAAAGGTAAAGAAGGCTTGCAATCGCCTATTATTAAATTTATTGACGATGAGATAATTAATAAACTACTTACAATATTGGATGCTAAGAAAGGAGACATAATATTTTTTGGAGCAGGGAAAAGAAATATAGTGAACGACTCACTTGCAGCTTTAAGAAATTTGCTCGGTAAAGACCTAGATTTATTAGAATCTGACTGGGCTCCTTGCTGGGTAGTTGATTTTCCTATGTTTGAGAAGAATACCAAAGGAGAGTTGACTCCTTTGCATCATCCCTTTACTGCTCCGAGGGGTAGTATTGATGAATTAAAGGAAGACCCTTTAAATGCGCTTACTGATGCCTATGATGTTGTCTTAAATGGTACTGAGTTAGGTGGAGGCTCGGTAAGGATACATGATCATGAGATGCAAAAGGTTGTTCTTAGTTTATTAGGTATAAATGAAGAACAAGCTGAAGAAAAGTTTGGATTTTTAACTTCAGCCCTGCAACACGGCTGTCCTCCTCATGCAGGCCTAGCTATTGGTTTTGACAGGATGATTATGTTGATGACTAATTCTGAATCTATAAGAGATGTTATTGCTTTTCCTAAAACGCAAACGGCTTCTTGTTTGTTAACAGACGCTCCCGGAGAAGCTTCAAGTGAACAACTTGATGAATTACATATTAAATTTCATGGCCTAGAGAAGGAGAAAAAATAGTGGCAGGTCATTCTAAATGGGCAAATATAAAGCATAGAAAAGGAAGGCAAGACGCTAAAAGAGGAAAAGTTTTTTCTGTCTTAATTAGAGAGCTTACAGTAGCTGCAAAATTAGGGGGTGGCGTACCAGAAGATAATCCTAGATTAAGGACTGCAATAGATAAAGCCTTATCGGCTAACATGACAAAGGACACTATAGAAAGAGCTGTTCAAAGGGGAGCAGGCGGTTTAGAGGGTGAAAATCTTGAGGAAGTAACTTTTGAAGGATATGGACCAGGCGGAATTGCTGTCATGGTTGAATCTATGACAGATAACAACAACAGGACAGTTGCAGAAGTTAGACATGCATTTACTAAGTCGGGTGGAAATTTAGGCACCAACGGCTCCGTTTCTTACCTCTTTGAAAAGAAAGGTTTAATTAGGGTTCAAAGCGGACAAAATGAGGATCTCGTAATGGAATTAGCCATTGAAGCTGGTGCAGAAGATATGGAGGTAAATGAAGATACCTCTATGAGTATTACTTCTAACCCAGAAGATTTTGAGAATATAAAAAATGTTTTAGTGGATAAAGAAATAATCATTGAGGACTCAGAGATAGCATTTATACCCGAAAATACTGTTGAAGCTGATTTAGATACTTCTTTAAAAGTTTTTAAGTTATTGGAGTCTTTAGAAGAGTTAGACGACACTCAAACAGTAACTTCAAATGTAGATTTCTCTGATGAGATGTTGGAACATTTAGATTAACTTATGACTAATTCTAGAAATAAGGGAGCTTCTTTTGAGAGAGAAGTAGCAAACCTTTTGACTAAGGACTTAGGTCTTAAAAAGAATATAAGAAGAATACTTGAACAAACTAGGGAAAAACACCTTCCAGACTTAATGATTGGTAGATGGTATCTTGAGTGCAAAAGGTATGGTTCTGGTGCGGAACCTTTAGAGGCATGGTGGCAACAAGTACTTGATGCCACCAAGGAAAAGGGCATACCTGCTTTAGTTTACAAATTTGATAGAAGGCCCATTAAAGTTAGGGTTCCTATCGGTGCAATTAACCCAGATTTGCATATTGACTCACCATTTAATGCAGATCTTTTGTGGGATGATTTTATCTTTCTTTTAAAGGAGTTATATTTAGAAGATATAGAGAATCATGATTTAGAAGACTAGTGCACACTTTTAAGACCAGAGTTTATTATGAAGACACAGACGCTCAAGGTGTGGTTTATTATGCAAACTATTTAAGATTCTTTGAGAGAGCAAGAACAGAGGCACTTAGAGGTGCAGGATACGGGCAAATGAAATTAATGAATGAAGGTCTTATTTTTGTAGTAAGAAATGTAGAAATGAAGTTATTAAAACCAGCAAGACTTGATGATGAGCTCTCAATAACCACATCTCTCGTTAAGCTTGGAAAAGTAAGCTTTAATTTTAATCAAGATGTATTTGTTGGCGAAACGCTTGTAACTCAAGCAAAAATCCAATGTGGATGCTTGGATTATCAAAAATTTACCCCTTCTTCTCTTCCTGAGTATTTACATAAGGGTATGAAAAAACTAATCTAATCAAAGTATGGAACTATCAATTATTGAATTATTTTTAAATGCTAGCTTTGTAGTTAAGGCTGTTATTCTCATTCTAATAGCCGCCTCCATATTCTCTTGGATGATAATCTTCGAAAGGTGGGTTTATTTAAATAAATCAAAAGAAGAAATCTTAATTTTTGAAGAAAATTTTTGGTCAGATATTGGAGTTGAATCTTTATTAGAAAAGAGTCAAGAAGAAGGACGTGAGGCTATTGGAGCTGAATGTATATTTCAGGCTGGTTATTTAGATTTCAAGAGACTAACTTCACAGAAACTTGATCCTGAAATAGTTATGGAGAGTGTACAGAGAAATATGAGGGTAACCCTTTCAAGAGAGCAAGTCTTACTTGAAAAAAACCTTCCTTATTTAGCAACAATTGCCTCTGTTAGCCCTTACGTAGGTTTATTTGGGACTGTTTGGGGAATTATGAATTCATTTAGAGGCCTAGCGGGAGCTAGTCAAGCAACTTTATCAGCAGTTGCACCAGGCATTTCAGAAGCTCTTGTAGCTACTGCTATAGGTTTATTTGCTGCCATACCTGCCTTAGTTGCATACAATAAATTTATATCTGAATCAGATACTTTACTTTCAAACTTTGAAGGGTTTATGGAGGAGTTTTCAGCAGTTCTTCATAGAGAAATTCATTCCAAAAAATAATATGTTAAGGAGAAAGAGAAATCTGATATCGGATATCAATGTTGTTCCTTATATAGATGTTATGTTGGTGTTGTTGGTAATCTTTATGATTGCTGCACCTTTAATGGTTCAAGGAGTTTTGGTAAATTTACCTGAAGCTTCTGCAGAACCATTACCAGTAAAAAAATCAGAACCTCTTATAGTTTCTATAAAAAATAATGGATCAGTTTTTTTAGAGGTCGAATCACTTGATGGGCAAGAATTGGACCTAGAGCAGCTAAATCAAAACGTATCAAAATTATTAGATGCTGATCCTTCACTTCAAGTCGTTATTAGGGGAGATGGTAAGGTTGAATACGAGAAAGTTATGATAATAATGGCTGAACTTCAAAGATCAGGTGCTCAAGATATAGGTCTGATTACTAAACCACCTGCTAATTAGAG
>CACAIY010000014.1 GCA_902532675.1 uncultured SAR86 cluster bacterium | reverse complement strand
AATGAAGAGCCTATTAGAGAATACCTAGAATCTAATATCATCCTTCTTAGATGGCTAATTTCTGAAGGATATGAAGATGAAAAAACTCTTGAAAGAAGAGCACAGGCAATGGAGTCTTGGTTGGAGAACCCGGTGTTAATGGAAGCAGATGAAGATGCAGAATATGCCGCTGTGCTTGAAATAGATCTTAATGAAATTAATGAACCCTTACTTGCTTGCCCAAATGACCCTGATGACATAAAACCTTTATCTGAAGTTGCCAAGACTAATATAGACGAAGTATTTATTGGTTCTTGCATGACTAATATAGGGCACTTTAGAGCAGCTGGAAAATTACTTGATAAAGTAACAGAACTTCCTTCTAGGTTATGGATCTCTCCACCTACCAAAATGGATAAGCATCAATTAACGGAAGAAGGTTATTACGATATATTTGAAAAGGCTGGAGTGAGGCTTGAAATGCCAGGATGCTCTTTATGCATGGGAAATCAAGCTCGCGTAGAGGCTGAATCAACTGTTGTGTCAACTTCAACTAGAAACTTTCCTAACAGACTGGGTGACGGTGCAAACGTATTTCTAGCGTCTGCTGAGCTTGCTGCAATATCAGCAACCCTGGGATATATACCTACAATAGAAGAATATAATGAATTTATGTCTGAGATAAATACTATGGGGTCGGATGTTTATAGATACTTAAATTTTCATGAGATTGCATCCTATAAAGAAGCTGCAAAGAACGCTGTCTTGCCTACTCTTACTATCGAAGAGGTTAAACTAGATTAGTTTAAATTGCTTTGTCTTAGTGATTTAGATTTATCGCTTCTTAAATCTTCTAGATTTTTAAGATAATTCTCATCAATATCATCAGTTACGTATTTTCCATTGAAAATAGAACATTCAAATTGCTTTATATCTTTATTTCCTTGCTGGGCAGCTTGGATTAAATCTTCTAAATTTTGATAAATTAGCCAATCCGCATCTATAAAACTTTCTATCTCTTCTTCAGTCCTATTGTGGGCAACTAACTCGGTAGTTGCTGCCATGTCTATGCCGTATACATTTTGAAATCTAATGGGCGGGGCTGCTGAAGCAAAATAAACCTTCTTTGCTCCAGAAGATCTAGCCATCTCAATTATCTGCCTGCTTGTTGTGCCTCTTACTATTGAGTCATCCACCAACAGAACTACTTTATCTTTAAACTCTAGATCAATTGCGTTGAGTTTTTGTCTGACTGATTTTTCCCTTTTTTCTTGAAAAGGCATAATGAATGTTCTTCCTATGTAACGATTTTTTACAAAGCCCTCTCTATATTTAATACCCAAGGTTGAAGCAAGTTGTAATGCTGAAGTTGTGCTGCTATCAGGGATTGGTATTACTACATCTATATCATGATCTGGATTCTCTTTTATAATTTTCTTTGCAAGGTATTCGCCCATACGTAATCTAGATTTATGAACAGAAATATTATCAATCGTTGCATCTGGTCTAGCTAAATATACATACTCGAAAATACAGGGAGTTGGTATGGGGTTCTTAATACAAGACTCGATTTCCATCTCACCTTCAGAGTTTATAAATACCGCAGACCCAGCTTCTATATCATCTATTACATCAAAACCTAGTGATTCTAAAACTGTACTTTCTGATGCGACCATATAATCCTTGCCTATTAGATCACTTTCTTTACTACCCAATATAAGAGGTCTTATACCAAAAGGATCTCTAAACCCTACAATACCAATTCCATTTATCATTATTACAACAGAATAGGCACCTCTTACTCTCTTATGCAGGCCTTTAACTGCAGCAAAAATTTCTTTAGACGTTGGCTTTATCGAACCTTGTTTCTGCAATTCGTGCGCAAAAATATTTAACAAGACTTCGCTATCTGAATCGGTGTTTAAATGTCTTAAATCTTTTTCCTTTAGTGTTTGTTTTAACTCTTTGTGATTAGTTAGATTTCCATTATGCGAGATACTGATACCAAACGGAGAGTTTACATACATGGGCTGGGCTAACTCTCTATCTTCACTGCCTGCAGTTGGGTACCTCACGTGACCGATACCCATCTGACCTCTTAAGTTAATAACGTGCTGATTTCTAATCACGTCACGAACGAGGCCTAATTGCTTCCTAATGAAGAACCGATTATTTGTAGAGGTAGCTATTCCAGCTGCGTCTTGACCTCTATGTTGAAGAATTGTTAGAGCGTCGTAGATAATCGGAGAAACTTCCGATTGACTGACAATGCCTACTACTCCGCACATAAAGTTATTTTATATCAAAGATTTAATTTTAAATTATCTTTCTTTAAAAAATATGAAGTGCCGATTTCCCAATCCTTGAGAATTGGTTCTACTGATTCGGCAAATTGAATAGTGTATTCCCGGGACAAGGAATCTAACCACCACTGTTTTGTATCGAGAAATCCAAGATTGTAGATGTATATACTCGTAAGAACTGCTGTAATCTTTAATGTTCCAAAACAGAGGCCCAAGAGCCTATCAACACCTTTCAATCCGATTACTGAAGTAATTTTAGAAAAGATTGATCCTAAAAACTTAAGCAGTAAAAAGAAAGTTAAGAAAAGTATAAAAAAAGATAAAGCCTTCTTAATTTCTAGTGTTTCTATATACGCTTCCAAAATCGGAAAAATCAAGGGGCCATAAAACCAAGCAATAAATAAAGAAACTATCCAAGCGGCAGCAGAAAAAACTTCTTTGATGAATCCGTTAAAAAACCCTGTAATTCCAAAAGCAGATAATAAAGCAAAAGAAATCCAATCGATTAGAACTAGATTTTCAATCATAAGGAATTATCTTAGGAGAAAATCTAGTCAAATCTGAGATTCTTGTCAGGTTATCTCTTGCATCATCTCTATCCATAGTAGGACCAATATACAAAACAAATTTATTTTCTTCTTTATTTTTATATTGGATATATGCTTTCAGGTCTCTACTTTTAAGTATTCTAAAGTCATCCATTAGACTTTTCTTATCTTCATATTCCTCAACCTGAATAGTCCAACCAGTTATTCTTTCAATTGAATTTGTTAATTCATCTTCTTCTTTTTCTAAGGCAAAATTAAAAGCATCTATATCAAAAGAAGTATTTTGTTGTTTTTGAAGATCTCCATTAAGGCTTTCTTCAGGAATGGTAGCGTCTATATCCGATAGAAAATAATTCTCAAAAGATTTAGGTTTAATAAGAACAGAAGTAAGGACAAATAAAGATAAGAATAGGAGTAAAAAGTAGTTCAGTTTATTCATAAATCTATTTGTTTTAATTTTGATAGAGATTCATAAGCTTCGCTAACTGTATAAAATGATCCAAAAACAATCACTATATCAGTGCTATCGTTTTTTACGGCTTCTTTAACTGCTAAATCTACTGACTCGAATGCATCTGCT
Source organism: uncultured SAR86 cluster bacterium (assembly GCA_902532675.1). Classification (GTDB taxonomy): domain Bacteria; phylum Pseudomonadota; class Gammaproteobacteria; order Magnimaribacterales; family Magnimaribacteraceae. The sequence goes on along the minus strand of CACAIY010000014.1, from coordinate 34,731 downwards.
TTGCTAAGAGTCTGTTTTAGAATAAGTTCTTTTAAATCACTGCTTGGCATAGCTCTATCAATATCAGGGGAGCAAGCATACCATTCAGAAATGACATGTTTAATCTCTTTTATGATTCCAGTTATGTCTTTATCTTGCATTAATCCAACGACGGCCTTTACAGATTTCCCTTTGCACTCTTTATTGATAAAAGAGGCAAGGTTTCGCACTGAAGCTAGATTATGAGAAACATCTAAAACAAATCTACCTTTTACGTCGCATCTGCCTAGTAAACTTGTGTTTTCTAAAATTTCTTTAAAATTTATCTGCTGATTAGTTATTTCTTTATAAGCTGCTACTGAGCAAGCTGCAGATTCCTTATTTAAGTTATTAGTATTTATTTCATCTTCAAAAAAATCTAACCCCAACTGTAGTGTTTTTGAGTTTAGAGCTTCCACTTTTTGAAGAACTGTCTCGGGCATTTCAGCTGCGCCTAAAATGATTGTCTTACCTTCTCTAAAGATTGCTGACTTCTCTTCGCCAATCTCTTCTCTTGTATTACCAAGCCACTTTTGATGGTCTAACTCAACATTAGTTAAAATTGAGATATCAGAATCTAATAAATTAACAGGATCGTATCTTCCTCCTAATCCTATTTCTAGAATGGCAACATCTATAGAGTTCTTTTTAAAGAGGATAAAAGCTGCGATCGTAGCGTAATCGAAATAAGTTAATCTAACGTCTCCTTTTATCTCTTCTATCTGTCTAAAAGCATTAATAATGTCTAAATCCGATACCGGCAATCCATTTATCCTAATTCTTTCGTTAAAATTAAATAAATGAGGAGAAGTATATAAACCAACTTTAAAATCTGATTGCAGCAATAAGTTGTTCAAGAATTCTGCTGTAGTTCCCTTCCCATTTGTTCCACCAATAACAACAACTTTTTTTGCTATAGGGGAATCTAAGACTATATTTCTTATTGGCTCTAGTCTTTTTAAGCCAAATTGGCCTTCTTCACTTCTATTCAGATTTATGTATTCAAGCCAGTCAACCAGCGAGTTAGAATTCATACAGTTTTATGATTTTCTATTAGATATGAGTCCAGAAATTAATCTATGAACAGTTTCTTTTAAATCTTTTCTATGCACTATCATGTCTATGGCTCCATGTTCTAAAAGAAATTCGCTTCTTTGAAATCCTTCAGGTAATTGCACGTTTAACGTCTGTTCAATTACTCTTGGCCCTGTAAACCCGACCAGAGCTTTTGGTTCGGCAATGTTGATATCGCCTAACATGGCAAGGCTTGCTGAAACTCCACCATAGATAGGATCAATCATTACTGAGATATAAGGTAAGTGCGCTTGATGCATCTTCTCTATAGCAGCACTTGTTTTGGCCATTTGATATAAAGAAACTAGAGATTCCTGCATTCTTGCACCGCCACTAGTTGAAAAGCAGACAAAGGGGAGTTGATTAGACAGGGCATGGTTTACTCCTTCCACAAACTTCTGGCCTACAACTGAACCCATAGACCCCCCCATAAATCTAAATTCGAAGGCTGCAGCAACTAAAGGAAGTTTATTTACAGTGCCTTCCATTACTATAAGAGCCTCATTTTCACTGCTTGCCTTTTCAGCAGAATTTATTCTCTCTTTGTAAGTTTTAGTGTCTTTAAACTTCAACCAATCTTTTGGTGATTTACCTTCAGACAACTCTTTAGTCCCTGAGGTGTCTAAGAAAAGCTCTAACCTTTTTCTAGCACCGAGCCTAATGTGATGATCACATTTCATACAAACATAAAGATTTGTTTCTAGCTCCGGAACATAAAGTATGTTGTTACACGCACTGCAGTTCTGCCATAAGCCTTCTGGAATAGTAGATTTTTTAATTGACCCCTTTCTTATAAATGAAGGCAATATTTTTTCGAACCAATTGGCCATTACTATTTAATTGCTAGATATAACTCTTTAGTTTTGTTAGCTATCTTCCGAATAGTGTCCCCTCCTTCGCCTATCAAGTCTACGAATACACTTCCAGCTACTATACCATCTGCAAGATCTTTTACAGATAAGGCTGAATCAGAATCTTTTATTCCAAAACCAATGGCAATAGGTAGATCTGTTGCACTGCCTAATAAATTTACTTTCTGTCTTACATCTTCTGAATCTAAATCATTTGATCCAGTAATACCTTTAACTGAAATGTAATAAATATATCCAGAAGAGAGGTCGCAAATTTGTCTTGCCCTAGAAATATCAGTAGTAGGTGCAATTAACCTTATAACATCTATTCCATTATTTTCTGCTTCAGATGAAAATTCATTACTTTCTTCATGAGGCATATCGACTATCAATAACCCGTCTACGCCTTGATCTGCTGCTGCCTTACAAAGCTCCTTTACTCCCATGGATTCAAAAGTATTCATATAACCCATAAAGACTACGGGAGTTGTTTTGTTTAAATTCCTAAATTTAGATACTAAATTCAAGGCGTCTTTAATGCTGGTCTTATTCAACAATGCTCTCTCATGACCTTTCTGTATAGAAACTCCTTCAGCCATTGGGTCTGAGAACGGGATGCCTATTTCGATAATATCTGCACCTTCTTCTACCATGCAGTTCATGATATTAAAAGTCGTATCTAAATCAGGATCCCCTGCAACTATATAAGTTATAAGAGCTTTAGAATCATTTGATGATAATTCATCAAATTTTTTTTTAATTCTTTTCATTAAAGCTCAATTCCTTCTATAGCAGCCACTGTATTTATGTCCTTATCTCCTCTACCAGATACATTGACTACAATTGTTTGATCAGACTTCATTGTGGGAGCTAATTTTTTTACATACGCCAGTCCATGAGCTGTCTCCAAAGCAGGCATGATTCCTTCTATTTTTGTTAGCTCTCTAAAAGCATCTAAAGCTTCCTCATCATCCGCTACAACGTACTCTGCCCTTCCAGTATCTTTTAACCAAGAGTGTTCAGGGCCGACACCAGGATAGTCTAAACCAGCTGAAACTGAATGAGTCTCTAATATTTGGCCTGATTCATCTTGCATCAGATAAGTTCTCATTCCATGCAGTACGCCTTCCTTTCCATCGCTTAATGGAGCAGCGTGTTTACCTGTACTTAAACCTAAACCTCCAGCTTCTACACCTATTAGCCTGACTTCCTTAGATTTAATAAATGGATAAAATAGACCCAATGCATTAGAGCCTCCTCCAACGCATGCAATTAAAACATCTGGATTCTTACCAATTTCATTTTTGCTCTGCTCTATTACTTCTTCACCAACAACAGAATTGAAATCTCTTACAATTTCAGGGTAAGGGTGAGGCCCCGCTACACTCCCAATAATATAATAAGTGTCATCTACATTAGTGACCCAATCGCGCATGGCTTCGTTCATTGCATCTTTTAATGTTCTAGTACCTGAATTGACACCAACCACTTCAGCGCCCAGGAGCTTCATCCTAAAAACATTTAAAGATTGTCGTTTAATATCTTCTTCGCCCATGTAGACAACGCAATCTAAACCATGACGAGCTGCCACAGTAGCGCTTGCTACTCCATGTTGACCTGCTCCTGTTTCTGCAATAATTCTTTTTTTACCCATGTGTTTTGCAAGGAGAATTTGACCAACAGTATTATTAATCTTATGTGCACCAGTATGATTTAGATCTTCTCTTTTCAGATAAACTTTTGCTCCGCCCAATTGTTCAGTCCAACGTTTTGCAAAATAAAGTGGGGATGGTCTGCCTACATAATGAATTAAATCATTTCTAAATTCTTCAGAGAAATTTTTATCTTTTTTAATAAACTTATATTGCTTGGCAAGTTCATCTAATGCTGGGACTAATGTCTCAGCTACATACCTGCCTCCATAGACTCCAAAACGGCCATCATTATCTGGTAAATACTCTTCAGACATTAAAACTCCTTACTTTTTTAATTAAATCCTTAACCTTAGCTTGATCTTTTATGCCGGGCGCGTGCTCTACTCCAGAGCTTACATCAATTCCTTTACATGATACCGAAGACAAAGCTCTTTCAACGTTTATTGTATCTATTCCTCCTGCTAACAAGAAAGGTATTTTTAATTTATTGCCAATTAGGTCCCAATCGAAAGATTTGCCAGATCCTCCATATAATCCTTCTTCACAAGAATCTAAAAGAAGCATTTTTGCCTTTCCAAAATTATTATTCATATCTTCAAAATTAGTGTCTGCATTAACTCTAATGGCCTTAACAAAATCTTGATCAAACTTATTACAGAAATTTTGATCTTCATCCCCATGAAATTGTGGTATGGCTTTAGGAATTTTATTTAAGCATTTTTCAACATGCTCTAGCTCTTTGTTTACAAAAACTAAAAATATATCTAAGTCACTTTTTAAAGATCCAACAATAGTCACTACCTCATCTATTTCTACAAACCTCTGACTTTCTTCATGCAGAATAAAACCCAAAGCATCAGCTCCTTCTGCTTCAACCATCTGAGCATCTTCTTTAGAGGTGATACCACAAATCTTTATAAAATGAGTCATATTATTCGTAAATTATAACGCATCCTTTCGAAGTAAGAATCTACTAGAGCTGAGGGATATTAGGTTTTGGTATATGAAAAATTTTTGGATAACTAGGGCCTATAAAATATAAGCCTGCGGAATCTACTGTTTTACCAGCAGCTTTTCTATCTCTTAAATTCAATATTTTCTTTACCTCCAAAGGGCTGATCTCCTTTTTTCCTACCATTATCAAAGTTCCAACAATCACTCTTACCATATGCAGTAAAAAGGCATTGGCTTTTAAATCAATCAAAATTAAATCTTTCTTCTTTTTTATCTCAATACTCTTCATATTTCTGATGGGTGTTTTTGATTGACATCCTGAACCTCGAAAAGAGCTAAAGTCATGTTCTCCAACCAGATATTGAGAAGCTCTGTACATTGCCTGGTGATCCAACTTCTTATGAATATAAAGAGATCTCTTGGACCATAACGCTGAAGGCGTGTCATTGTTTCTTATAATGTATCTATAAGATCTATCTAAAGCTGAGAATCTTGCATGAAAACTATCTTCTACCTCTCTAGACCAGATCACTCTTATATCATGAGGCAAATAAGAATTTACTCCTCTTACCCATTCATCCGCCCTTCTAGAAGAATTAGTTTCAAAATGTATAACCTGCATAAGAGCATGCACCCCACTATCTGTCCTACCACTACAAAAGGATTTTATTTTTTGGTCAGCAACCTTCTTAAGGCCCTTATCCAGAAATCCTTGGATAGTTTGTTGGGTACTTTTTTGTTTCTGAAAGCCAAAGTAATTAGTACCTTCATACTCTAAACCAAGAGCTACCAGGTATTTATTATTTGGCATTGGAAATCTGCTCTAAGAGAGAATTAGCGATGGCTATATTTTCTTCAGATAATCCTTCAGATTTGATAACTTCAGTTAATAATTTTTTAGCTTCGGACTTTTGATCCATCTCTATTAAACTTCTAGAAAGATTAATTTTTGCAAGATCCTCATCTCCTACTTCGGAAAGATTGGTAGATTCAATTTTGGGATTATTCTTTTTTTTCTCAAACCTTAAAATTTGAATAATAAAACAGAATAGAGTTAAACCTAATATTAATCCCAGAAAACCTTCTAAATAAGTTCCCGTAAAGAAAAAAAACTCAGTTTCTATATTTAACAAGAAGCTCTCCATTGTTTAATCAAACAATAATGAAGCTATTTGGATACTGTTTAAAGCAGCTCCTTTTAATAAGTTATCAGCAACAACCCACAAATTAAGTCTATTTTCATCCCAAAGATCTTTTCTTACTCTCCCTACTTGAACTAAGTGACTTCCATCCCCGTCAGTAAATGCAGTGGGGTAATCTTCTTCAGATTTTCCATATTTAACAGATAGACCGGGAGCTTCTTTTAAAAGCTTAACGGCTAAATCTTCAGATATAGGCCTTTTAGTTTTAATGTGGACTGATTCAGAGTGTCCATTAAGTACTGGAACTCTTACACACGTTGCAGCAACTTGTATGTTTGGATCAAGAATCTTATGAGTTTCTTTTACCAATTTATTTTCTTCTTTTGTGTATCTGTTCTCTTCAAATACATCACAATGAGGAAGGACGTTATTAGCAATAGGCTTGGCATAAATAGAACTTTTAATTTCTGTATTTCCTTCATAAGCATCTATTTGATGCTTTAATTCTTCAGTGGCTTTCTTTCCTGTACCTGATACAGCTTGAAAAGTAGTTACATCTATTCTCTCAATAACAAATTCATCATGTAGTGGCTTTAAAGCAACAAGCATTTGGATAGTTGAGCAATTAGGATTGGCAATAATTCCAGGAAGTTCATAATTATCCAGCACTTTACTATTAACTTCAGGGACAATAAGAGGTATATCGTCTTCGTAACGGAAACAGGAAGAATTATCTACAACCACGCATCCTTGAGAAACTGCTATCGGAGCGTAAGTAGATGCTACTGAAGATCCAGCAGAAAAAAGTGCTAAGTCAAATTCAGAAAAATTAAATTTTGATAAATCTTCGACCTTATAATTCTGTCCCCTAAAATTTATTTCCTTACCAGCTGAATTACTACTCGCTAATAAAGATATTTCAGAATCTTGAAAATAATCCTTTTCCAGAAGTTTTAAAAAACTCTGGCCAACCATTCCAGTGGCTCCAGCAATAGCTATCTTCCTTGCCTTATTCATTGAACCCTCTCAAATTCTCCAATATCTTTTTACTCATTTGATCTGTGTTTAATTTCATGTCTTCAGGACCTTCGAGGTCATTAGTTCTATAACCTTCTTTAAGGACCTTCTCTATTGCCTCTTCAATTTTCCTTGCTGGCTCTTCCAGACCAAAACTATATCTAAGCATCATCGCTACTGACAGAATTGCAGCTAGCGGATTAGCTAATCCTTGCCCAGCAATATCGGGCGCTGAACCATGTACAGGTTCAAACATACCTTTATTTTCTGAATTAATAGAAGCTGAAGGAAGCATACCTATTGATCCAGTCATCATGGCTGCAATATCTGAAAGTATGTCTCCAAATAAATTACCTGTGACTACCACATCAAACTGTTTAGGCTCTCTTACTAATTGCATGGCAGCATTATCTACCAACATATGTGAAAGACTTACATCTGGATAATCATTAGAAAGATCAGTTATCACCTCTCTCCATAAAACACTTACCTCCAATACGTTTGCTTTATCTACTGAACAAAGTTTCTTATTTCTTTTTTGAGCAGCCTCAAAAGCAACCCTTCCAATTCTCTCTATTTCTTCATGACTATATATCATGGTATTAAATGCTTCATTCTTATCTTCTTTCCTTCCCCTTGGCTCTCCAAAATAAATGCCACCGGTTAACTCTCTGATTATCAATAAATCAAGATTCTCAACTTTCTCAGCTTTGAGGCTGGAAGAATCAGTTAAGTACTCTGAAAGGATCGCAGGTCTAAAATTTGCAAATAAATCTAACTCAGATCTCAACCCTAATAAAGCTCTTTCAGGCCTATATTGATAATCTAAGTCATCCCATTTGGGGCCGCCAACTGCTCCCAGCATGATTGCATCAGAATTACGCGCTGCATTTAAAGTTTCTTCTGGTAAAGGAACTCCAGTCTGATCATAAGCTGACCCTCCTACTACAGCTTCTTCTATAAAGAAATCTAAATTATAAATTTCATTGATGGACTCAAGAATGCTTTTAGCAGAATTAGAAACTTCTGGACCTATTCCGTCGCCAGGAAGGAAGAGTATTGTTTTTTTCTTATTCATAAGCATTAAATACCCAAGGAGCCACTTTAGATCTATTTAGTTCATATTCTTTAATTGCTTCAGCATGTTTTAAACTCAGTCCAATTTCATCTAGCCCTTCTAAGATACATTGCTTCCTAAATGGATCAATATCGAAACTCGTTAACTTATTACCTTCACAAGAAATTATTTGCTCAATTAAATCAATTTCAATCTCTTTATTCTCCTCTGAAAGAACGAATAATTGTGAAATTATTTCTTCAGGAAGTTGAACAGGCAACAAGCCATTATTAAAGCAGTTGTTATAAAAGATATCAGCGAAACTCTCAGCAATCACAACTTTAAAACCATAGTCCATTAGAGACCACACTGCATGCTCTCTACTCGAACCGCATCCAAAATTCTTTTTACTAATTAATATATCAGCTCCTTTATACTTATCTTGATTAAGCACGAAACTATCATTTTTAGGTCTATTTTCATTATCTTGGCCTGGATACCCTACATCCTCATATCTCCAAGCATCAAATAGATTAGGTCCAAAACCACTTTTCTTAATAGATTTTAAGAATTGCTTAGGAATAATTTGATCTGTATCTACATTATCCCTTGATAAAGGTAGAATCTTTCCAGAATGGTAAATGTATTGGTTCTTCATTAGAACAACTCCCTTACATCAACAAATCTACCCTCTATAGCCGAAGCTGCAGCAGTGGCAGGGCTAACTAAATGTGTTCTTCCTCCATACCCTTGTCTACCTTCAAAATTTCGGTTTGAAGTTGAAGCACAATGTTCTCCATCTCCAAGCTGATCAGGGTTCATTGCTAGACACATCGAACATCCAGGTGCCCTCCATTCAAAGCCGGACTCTACAAAAATTTTATCTAGGCCCTCTTCAACTGCTTGCTCAGCCACTAGGCCAGATCCTGGTACGACAATAGCTCTTTTAATATCAGATGAAATTTTCTTTCCTTCAACTACCTTTGCAGCCAATCTTAAGTCTTCAATTCTAGAATTCGTACATGATCCTATAAATACTTGATCCAATTTGATATCAGAAATCTTCATTCCAGCTTCTAAGTTCATATATTCAAGCGCATGTTGTATAGATTCCGAATTAGCTTCAGGAATTTCTCCATCAACATCTATAACCATCTCAGGAGAAGTGCCCCAAGTAACCTGCGGCTTAAGAGCAGATCCATCTATGTAAATAATTTCTTCAAAATGCGCATCGTCATCACTTCTTAATTCTATCCATTGAGATAAAGCTAATTCCCATTCATCTCCTTTAGGGGTAAAGGGTCTATTTTTTACATATTCTTCAGTGATATTGTCGAAGGCAACTAAACCCACCCTTGCTCCTGCTTCAATAGACATATTGCATACAGTCATCCTGCCTTCTATGCTCATTGCCTCTATCACAGATCCAGAATATTCAATTGCAAAGCCTGTGCCGCCTGCAGTTCCTATTTTTCCAATTACAGCCAAAGTGACGTCCTTGGGGGTGACTCCAGGAGACAATTCGCCGTCAATAACAACTTTCATATTTCTTAATTTGGAAGCTTTTAGACATTGAGTAGCTAATACATGTTCAACTTCCGAAGTTCCTATACCCATAGCAAGAGTAGCTAAAGCTCCATGAGTTGATGTATGTGAATCTCCACAAACTAAAGTCATGCCAGGTAAAGTAACTCCTTGTTCTGGCCCAACTACGTGAACAATGCCTTGCCTTTTATCTAGAATATCAAATTGAAGAATGCCTAAGTCAGAACAGTTCTTATCAAGAGTTTTTACTTGAAGTTTCGCTACTTCATCTAGTATACCTTCTATGCCCTTTTCCCGATCAGTTGTAGGAACATTATGATCAGGGGTAGCGATATTTGAAGATATTCTCCAGGGCTCTCTACCGGCTATCTTTAAACCTTCAAAAGCTTGTGGAGAAGTTACTTCATGTATTAAATGTCTATCAATATAAAGTAGAAAAGTTCCATCTCCTCTTTCCGCAACTTGATGCGAATCCCACAATTTATCGTAAAGAGTCTTAGGCATTTTACTTACTTCTTTGAAGGGATATCAGGAGTACCGGATTCTACGTCAGCATTTTGAGCTCTATTTCTTAAGAAATGATCCATTAATACAAGAGCCATCATCGCTTCGGCGATAGGAGTAGCTCTAATGCCTACACATGGATCATGACGTCCTTTAACTGCAACCTTAGTCGCCTTGCCTGAAGTATCTACTGTGTCACCTTCTTTGACTATACTGGAAGTAGGCTTTAGAGCTATTCCAGCTATTATTTCTTGGCCAGTGCTTATTCCGCCGGCTATGCCTCCAGAGGAATTGGTTTTAAAGCCTTCAGGTGTAATTTCATCTCTGCTATCTGACCCTTTAGCGCTAACCAAATCAAATCCATTTCCTATTTCAACCCCTTTGACTGCATTAATACTCATAAGTCCTTTTGCTATATCTGCATCTAGTTTGTCGAAGACAGGTTCACCGAGCCCAACAGGTAAATTGGAAGCCATTATCTCTATCCTTGCTCCTATAGAATCACCTTCAGATCTTAAATCGTCAATTAAAGTCTCTATACTTTCAACCATTTGAGGGTCTGGACAAAAGAAGGGGTTCTGATCAACTTCTGAAAGATCAATCTGTTTAATTTTAATGTTACCAATCTGAGATAAATAACCCTTGATGCTTACTCCTAAAGAATCTTTTAAATATTTTTTTGCAATTGAACCAGCGGCTACTCTCATGGTAGTTTCTCTGGCAGAAGATCTCCCTCCTCCTCTATGATCTCTAAAACCATACTTCTTTGTATAGGTATAATCTGCATGAGAAGGCCTAAATACATCTTTTAAATCATCATAATCTTTTGATTTCTGGTCTTTGTTCCTAATTAATAAACCTATGGGAGTTCCAGTTGTCTTGCCTTCAAAAACACCAGAAAGTATTTCTACCAAGTCATCTTCTTTCCTTTGAGTGGTGTATTTAGAAGTTCCAGGCTTTCTTCTGTCCAAATCCTTCTGTATATCTTCCGGGCTTAGCTCTAATCCTGGAGGACATCCATCTATAACACAGCCAAGAGCTACCCCATGACTTTCACCAAAAGTGGTCACAACAAAAGATTTTCCATACGAGTTTCCTGACATTTTCTTCTCTAAATCTTGTTTTGGGGGTGCGATTATAGGATTTTTCAGCTTTTTAGGTATTAAATTTAATATTTATTTATTATTTTTAATATACTGAGCCCCTTAATTTAATGAGAAAACACGTGATTAAAGCAGTATTTTGGGATTTTGGAGGAGTAATTACCAGCAGTCCCTTTGAAGCCTTCAATAAGTACGAAAAACATAATAATTTACCTTCTGACTTCCTAAGAAAAGTAAATTCAACAAATCCAGATGATAATGCATGGGCTAAATTAGAAAGAAGTGAGGTTAACTTAGATGAGTTTGACCTCTTATTTGAGAAGGAAAGCAAAACTCTAGGTTATGCTATAAAAGGTAAAGAAGTAATAGCTTTGTTGCAAGGCCAGGTTAGACCAGAGATGCTTAATGCCCTCCAAAGAATTAAAGGAAATTTAATTCAAGCATGTTTAACAAACAATATTCAATCGTTAAAAGAAGAAGCTTTTGATGAGGGAAATGTGTCCGTAGCAGGAAAACACGATGAAATCATGGGATTGTTTGACTTTGTAATTGAATCCAGCAAAGTAAACCTTAGAAAACCAGATCCTGCTTTTTATAAAATGGCATGCGAAAAAGCGAAAATAGAACCATCTGAAGCAGTATTTCTGGACGACTTAGGTATAAATCTAAAACCTGCAAGAATTTTGGGCATGGAAACTATAAAAGTTATTAACTCTAAAGATGCTTTGAATGAATTACAGAAACTTGTACCAATAAAAATTCTTTAAAATTATTCAGCTATCATCAGATTCATAAAATCAATAACTGAAGAGTTTTCCAAAGTAGATTGATCCTCACACATAGAAAGTATTTCTTTAGTTCTATTTTCAGAGAATTGAGTACCTAAATTTGCTTTAAATTTTTCAATTAAAAGAGGTATTCCTTGTTCTCTTCTTCTTCTGTGACCAATAGGATACTCTACCTCTACCTGTTCGGTTGAAGACCCATCTTTAAAATGAATCACAATTGCATTGGCTATAGACCTTTTATCTTCTTCTAAATATTCTTTGGTGTATCTTTCATCTTCTTTTATTACCATCTTGCTTCTCAATTCATCTATTCTGGGATCAGAAGCTACATCGTCTTCGTAATCTTCGGCAACAAGATCTCCTTTTAAGAGACCAATAGCTGTCATGTATTGAATACAGTGGTCTCTATCAGCAGGATTATTTAAGGTTCCTTCCTTGCTTATAATTCTTATTGCTGATTCATGAGTAGTAATTTCAACAGTTTCAATTTCATCTATTCTGTCTTTTATTTCTTTATGTAAAATCACCGCAGCTTCTACTGAAGTTTGTGCATGAAATTCTGCTGGGAAAGAAATCTTAAATAAAACGTTCTCCATGACATAAGAGGTGAATTCTCTAGGCAAACTAAATTGTTCTCCTTTGAATTGGACATCATAAAAACCCCAGGTAGGTGTAGTTAAAACACTTGGGTATCCAATTTGTCCTTTTTGAGTGAGTAAAACTAATTGGAGTGCTCTGCTGGTAGCATCGCCAGCAGCCCATGATTTTCTAGGACCAGCATTAGGTGCATGCCTATAGGTTCTTAAACTTTGCCCATCAACCCAGGCTTGAGATAAAGCATCTATAGTTTGCTCTTTATTCAACCCTAACATCGCAGAAATAACTGCAGTAGATGCAACCTTAACTAAAACAACGTGATCTAAACCGACTCTATTAAAGCTATTCTCTAAGGCAAGAATTCCCTGTATTTCATGAGCTTTAATCATATAAGTCAGGACATCTTTCATTAACAAAGGATCCTTTCCTTCAGATATATTCTTTTGAGACAAATAATCGGCTGTAGCTAAAATTCCACCAAGATTATCAGATGGATGTCCCCACTCTGCAGCGAGCCAAGTATCGTTAAAATCTAACCACCTTATTATTGCTCCAATATCCCAAGCGCCTTTAACAGGATCCAGAACATGTTTTGTTCCTGGAACTCTTACGCCGCCCGGGACTTCCGTCCCCTCAACATAAGGGCCTAAAAGTTTGACGCAATCTGGAAAAGTAAGTGCTAAAAGGCCACAGCCCAATGTATCCATTAAGCAATACCTCGCCGTGTTATATGCTTCTTCGCTTTCTATCTGATTATCGAGCACATAATCAGCAATCTTTACCAATACGTCATCTGGATTTGGACGTACGTTAGTTTCAACGTTTCCGGACATGATTTCTTCCTTTAAATATTAACGATCAGCTATATCAACCCATACAGAGTTATCGGGGCCAATATATTCTTCACTAGGGCGTATGATTCTATTATCAGCTCTTTGTTCCATTATGTTAGCTGCCCATCCAGAAGTTCTTCCAATTACAAAAAGTGGAGTAAAAATCTGTGTCGGGATGCCTAAGTAGTGGTAAGCAGAAGCCATAAAAAAATCTGTATTTGCAAACATGCCCTTTTCTTCATCCATGACTCTTTCTATCTCATCAGACACTTCATATAAGGTTGCATCGCCATCTATTTCAGATAGCTTCTTAGACCATTTTTTGATGATAGCGTTTCTTGGGTCCTCGTTAGTATAAACAGCATGACCAAACCCCATGATCTTCTCTTTGTTTGCTAGTAATTCTAAAAGACCGGATTTTGCTTCTTCTCTTGTATTGTATTGTTCTATCATTTCCATTGCCGCTTCGTTTGCTCCTCCATGCAGAGGGCCTCTTAAAGTACCAATAGCTCCAGTAATACAAGAATGCATGTCAGATAAAGTCGACGCGCAAGTTCTAGCTGTAAAAGTTGAAGCATTAAATCCATGTTCCGCATACAAAATAAGCGAAACATCTAAGACCCTAGAGTGTTCTTCAGAAGGTTCCTTGCCCGTGATCAAAGATAAAAATTGACCCCCTATGGTTGGGTGATCTGTTGCTGTCTCTACCTTAATCCCTTCATGAGAATATCTATACCAATAAGTTACAATTGAAGCCATAGAGGCTAATATTCTGTCTGCTGTCTCACTTTGATTAGAAAAATCCCCTTCGGGGTCTAAGTTTCCTAACATAGAACATCCGGTCCTCATTACATCCATCGGATGAGCATCTTGCGGTATTCTTTCTAGAACTTCCTTAAGTTCAGTTGGTAAGGACCTGTAAGATTTCAATTTAGAGGAATATTCATCATATTCAGATTGAGTTGGTAATTTTCCATAAAGTAACATATAGGCAACTTCTTCAAATGTAGCTTTCTCGGCCAATTCTTCTATAGCATAGCCTCGGTAAGTTAATCCTTTACCTGTCTTTCCTACTGTCGATAAAGCAGTGTTTCCAGCAACTTGCCCTCTTAAACCTGCTCCCTCTAATTTTTTTTCACCCATTTTATTCTCTTTATTTTTTAAATAACTCGTCTAATTTTTTTTCAAACGAATGATAATCTAGTACGTCATAAAGTTCATCTCTAGTTTGCATATTTTTTATCTGACCTTCTTGAGTTCCGTTCTTGTTTATATCTAAATAAACTGCTTGGGCTGCTTTACTCATAGCCCTAAAAGCTGATAAAGGATACAAAACCATATCGACGCCAGCTTGATTTAACTGCTCGCAACTAAATAGAGGGGTTTGACCAAATTCAGTTATATTAGCCAGTATAGGAATCTTTACATGTTTTTTAAATTCCTCGTACTGCTCAAGTTCTATTAGTGCTTCAGGGAAAAGAGCATCCGCTCCTGATTCTTCATAGGCCTGCGCTCTTTCTATAGCACTTTCTAAACCTTCATTAGCAAGAGCATCGGTTCTGGCCATGATTACGAAATCTTGATCTGTTTTCGCGTCAACAGCTGCTTTAATTCTGTCTACCATTTCTTCAGAAGAAACTATCTCTTTATTTGGTCTATGGCCACACCTTTTTTGTGCAACCTGATCTTCTATATGCAATCCTGCAGCTCCATAACTAATTAAGGATTTTACAGTTCTAGATATATTGAATGCTCCTCCCCAACCAGTATCCGCATCCACCAAGAGAGGAAGAGAAGATGCATTGGTTATCCTTTCAACATCAATTAATACGTCTTGGAGAGTAGTGATTCCTAGGTCAGGCAAACCTAAACTTGAAGCTGCTACACCGCCTCCAGATAAATAAATTGCTTCATGACCTGCTTGTTCAGCTAATAAAGCTGTATATGCATTTATAGTTCCTACTATTTGCAAAGGCTTACCTGCTTCGATAGCTTTTCTTAACTTCTTACCTTGTGAAATTATATCTGACATTTATTACCCTTTTTCTACAAACTGAGATTTAGATATAAATAGCTCTTTTAATTCTTTATGACTATTTACTACATCTATATCTGGAAATTCATCTTTAATATGTTCAGGAGCTTGAAAAAATACTCCATAATCCGCCTCATTAAGCATCTGAATATCATTATAAGAGTCTCCAGATGCAAAAACCGTAAACTTCATTTCTTTTAAAGCTTTCACAACTTTTTGCTTGTTATTGCTCTGTCTAAGCTTGTAGCCCATTAACTCGCCACCTTGAATATCTAGATAATGACAATTAATTGAAGGAGTTCCTAGCTTCCTTATGAGCGGCCAAGCCAGCTCGTAAAAAGAATCCGAAACAATTGTTAATTGGAAGTTATCCCTAACCCAATCTAAGAATTCTCCCGCCCCCTCAAAAGGCTCCATAGACTCAACAATGTCATTGATATCTTTCATATTTATATTTAAGGACCGAACAAGCCCAATCCTCATGTCCATGAGTTCTGAATAATCTTTTAGGTCCTGAGTAGTTAATTTAAACTTATTTTCGCCAGTATGTTTAGCGACTTCAGCCCAAATCTCCGGAACTAAGACCCCTTCTAAATCAAGGCAAATATGTTCCATGTATTAATAACAGTTGTTGTACAAAATGAATATTGAGAAGGAATTATACCTTGTTTTTAAGATTAATTTTTTTGATTGATACTTATAACATGACCAGTCGGGGTTTTCTGACTGGCAGATGTGCAATTCTCAATTTGATCATCAAAGAAAATATCTGCTCCGAAATCTTGTAAAAACTTAGCTTTATCAAGACCGCCTAAAAAGAGTGATTCATCAATCCTTATATTCCAATCTCTAAGCGTTCTAATCACCCTCTCATGCGAAGGTGCTGATCTAGCTGTAACAAGAGCTATCCTAATAGGGCAATCCTTGTAAGGGAACTCTTGTTGAATATTATAAAGCTGAGATAGAAATGGCTTAAAGGGGCCACCTAAGAGAGGTTTCTTTGCTAAGTTTCTTTCATTCTCATCAAAAGCTTTTAACCCTTTACTGTCAAAAATCGATTGTGATTCTTGAGAAAAGATTACTGAGTCTCCATCAAAAGCAACCTTAAGAACTTCATCATTTATATCTATTTTGCCAGACGGAATTATCCTAGCTGCAGCAACACCATTTTCAATAGAAGATTTACAATCAGAAAACTCTGTAGATAGAAATAATTGTGCTCCAAAAGATTTAGCATAAGTATGCGGACTGCCTCCTCCACAAAATGCTGCTCTTTTAATATCTAAACCATGATGTTGAATTGAATTAAAGATTCTTAAGCCAGTGTCAGCAGAATTCCTACTTAATAAAATAACTTCTACCTTCTTATCTTTTTTTATTTTTTTATTTAAAGATAAAAGTTTATTTACTAAGGGAAATGCTTGGCCAGGATTAAGCGGGATATTTTCATTAGCCACTTGAAAATCTTTGTAAGCTTCAAGACCTTTATCTTCATATACTCCATGACTCTCATCTAAATCAAAAAGGGCTCTTGATGTTATTCCTATTACCAACATATTTACAAATAATAACATACTGTATATAATTACAGTAATTTTTATTAATAGTTTAACCTGAGGATACGACAAATAATGTCGCTTATTATGAAAAATTTAACAGACAGGCAGAAAGAAATATTAGATCTAATAAAATCTTACATCGGTGATTATGGTTTCCCGCCTACTCGAGCGGATATCTCAAAAGAGCTTGGTTTTAAATCTGCTAATGCTGCTGAACAGCATCTTAGGGCAATAGAGAAAAAAGGATATATAAAAATACTCTCTGGTGCTTCAAGAGGGATCGTCTTAAGCGAAGAAGAAGAGAAAGGTATACCTGTTATTGGCTTAGTGGCTGCAGGAGGACCAATACTAGCTCAAGAAAATATAGAAAAAAGAATACCTGAGTCTCAAAGCCTTTTATCCGAAAGTGTTGATTATTACCTTAGGGTTAAGGGAGACAGCATGGTAGATGTTGGTATCTTCGAGGAAGACCTAATTGGTGTTAAAAAAACAACCGATATAAAAGTAGGTTCAGTCGTCGTTGCAAGAATTAATGATGAAGTAACTGTTAAAACACTTAAGAAATTCTCTTCCGAAGAAGTTATTTTAAAAGCTGAAAATGAGAATTACTCTGATATTAAAGTTAACCCATTTGTTGATGAATTAAATTTTGAAGGTACTTGCGTTGGTTTATTGAGAAACCTGTCCTAAATTAACTCACAATCTTCTAGGTATTGGAATTTTTCCCCTTCTTTGAGTTTTAAGGTTTCGTTGATAATAAAAGACTGCTGGTCTTTTTCTAATTTATACCAATCTGATGGTACTTCTGTCTCTTGATCTCCTATTTTCAAATTCTTAACAAATTTAAATGCTTTGCCGGGCTTTCTAATCTTTATCCCAACTGGCTGAACCGTGCCATCTTTATAATTTACAAAACCAATTATTCTTAATGAATTTAGGACATACCTTCTTCCTGACTCACTTTCATAGTCAATCGTATTAGGCTCGTAGTAAGAGACTTTTGGGCTAGGATCTTTATCTTCTGGTTTGAGTTTTGTTGCCTTATTAAAGCCGTCATATTCTGTATATTCTCCAAACCTGCCGTTCTTTAGAATTATTGGCAAACCTGAATTTATTTCAGTAAAAAGAATATTTTCTGCGTTGCTACGCTCAATAAGTTCGATAGCCCTATTTAATCCTATGTCTAAAATAAATTCATCCTCATCAGGAGTTCCGAATATCTTTTTTTCTTCTTTCATGGACCAAACACATGGGCCGTTTATTGTCATGTCTGCATATATTGTTTCGTTCAAATCAGGATGCAGTCCAAGGTCTTTAGGTAATTCTTGATAGGTTTCCCAATTGGTTTTAAAGTCAAACGGCTTCTTAGTCCACTTGCATTTAGCGCAACCAACAAAATAACCCCAAGCTCCGGACTTCAAGCTTATTTCTTCCGAGCATTTTGGGCATTCTCTTGAGATCAAGCCATCTTTAGTTTTAGGAAAGATAACATCGTGCAACTCTTCATTTAATAAATCTAAAACTTGCCTAGTTTTAAACTCATCTTTATTACTTATTTCTATATCGTTTATTTTTTTATTCAAGTACTGCTGTAGATCAACCCAAAACTTATCCAACACTGACTGCCATGATTTATTGCCTGACGCTATTTCGTCTAAATCAGATTCCATCTTTGCTGTGAACTTGGTTTCTATAAAGAAATCCTCAAATACATTCTTTAAATAAGAAGTTAAGATTCTTCCTAGATCAGAAGGAGCTATAGATTTAGTTCCATAAGTGTATTTCTTGGTTCTTAGAGCTTTTACTATAGTTGCATATGTTGAAGGTCTTCCAATACCTTCTTCTTCCATTCTTTTAATTAAAGAAGCTTCAGAAAATCTATTTGGAGGAGTTGTGAATTTCTGCTCTGCTTCTCTTGAACTTAAATCTAAGTTAATGCCTTTAACAAGATTCTCTGGAAATTGGAACTCTGTTTCTTCTCCTTCTTTAGTTAGGGTCTCAAAGCCCAAAAATATATTTTTTCTAGAAGAAGCTTTAAAAGAGTAGTTCTTTTCATGGGATTCTATGGTAAGGATTTTCCTTTCATATCTAGAATTAACCATCTGACTTGCTACAGTTCTGTTCCAGATTAATGAATAGAGTCTTTCTTCATCATTACTAAGACTAACTTCATCAGGACTTTTAGAAATATCAGTAGGTCTGATAGCTTCATGTGCTTCCTGTGAATTTTGAACCTTAGCTTTATAAACTCTGACTTTTTCTGATAGATACGAATCACCAAATTTATTAGAAATTAAATTCCTTATTTCCTGTAAAGGGGGCGGTCCTGGATTCTCCTCTGAAAAAGGATCACCAGTGTTTGGTGACGTGCTAATTGAGATACCATCAGTTCTTAAATAAGTTATCAAACCTCCTTCATAAAGCTTCTGCGCAGCATTCATCGTCCGGTCTGCAGTAAATCCTAATGAACTTGAGGCTGCCATTTGCAGAGTTGAAGTTCTAAAGGGAGGCTTCGGAGAGCTCGACTGAGGTTTAGTTTCTACCTCTGAAAGTAAAAAGGTGCATTCATCGAGCTCTTTGATAACTTTGTTAACTTCATCTTCGCTATTCAATGGATTGCTGCTTAGGTTTCTATCATTCATAGAAACTAATTCAGCATCAAATTTAGACTCTTCAAAAGTAAAGGATGCTTTAAGAGGCCATAATTCTTTTGCTACATGCGCATCTCTTTCATCTTCTTTTTCACAAATAATTCTTAAAGTTGGAGATTGAACTCTTCCTGCAGACTTTGCTCTAGAGACATGACGCCACAATAGAGGTGAAACCTTAAATCCGATTAAATGGTCTAAGATTCTCCTAGTTAAATAAGCATCTACTAAGTCTTGATCTATAGTCCTAGGATTCTCAATTGCAGTTTTAATAGCTGAAGAGGTTATTTCTGTAAAAGTTATTCTTTTTACATCAACATTGTTGAGCAACTTCTTCTCTTCAAAATCGCTATGCAAATGCCAAGCTATAGCCTCTCCTTCTCGATCAGGGTCAGTTGCTAAATATAGAGTATCTATTTCTTTACAAACTTTTCTAAGAGCTTTTATGGTCTTCTTCCCTTTCGGAGTTTCTTTCCATTTTAAGTCAGTCCATATTTCAGGATTAACTGCCGTCTCTTCATCAGGAAGGTCTCTTATATGACCTAAACAGGCCTCTACCTGCCAGCTCTGATCTTTAAAATTAGCATCTAGATAACCTTTAATCTTTGTAGCTTTAGCTCCTGATTCAACAATAACTAATGAATTCATATTATTTTAAAAATTAAATTTCCTTTACAGTATAAAGTTCAGAATTAGGTGATCTGTCAAGTAAAAAAAATAAAAAAGAAAAATCTATTGATTGAGAATATCGTCAATCAGTTTAGGTCCTTCGAAAATAAATCCAGTATATATTTGTACTAAATCTGCACCCGCATCAATTTTCTGCAGGTAGTCTTCTTTAGACATAACTCCGCCAGAAGCTATTATAGGAAATTCGTCTCCTAAGATCTTTCTGGCAATTCTTAAAGTTTCAGTGGAGGGTCCCAGCAAAGGTTTACCACTTAATCCTCCTGAACCAGAAATATGATTATGATTAATTGTAGTATTAGTGCATATCAATCCATCAACAGAAAATCTTAATAATGCTCCGCAAATATCTTCTATACCTCTGTCATCATTATCGGGACTAATTTTCAGAAATAAGGGTTTATATCCATGCTCATTAGTTAATTCAAGTTGTCTTTCTTTTAAAGCTTGAATTAGATTAGCTAATTCATCTTTAATTTCGAATTCTCTTAAACCTTGAGTATTTGGGGAGGAAATATTAATTGCTACGTAATCCGCATACTTAAAAACTCTATCTAAGCAATACAGGTAGTCAGCATGCGCTAAGTTATTTGGTGTATCAGCATTTTTACCAATACTTACACCAATCGGTATATCAGATCTTCTTTTCTTTAATTTATTAACTAAATGATCAACTCCTTTATTATTAAAGCCCATTCTGTTGATAATGGCTTTTGAAGGTATATCTCTAAATAGTCTAGGCTTCTTATTTCCGTACTGAGGTTTTGGAGTAACAGTGCCAATTTCAAGAAATCCGAAACCAAGTGATGCTAAATTATCTATATAATCTCCATTCTTATCCAAACCTGCTGCCAATCCCAAAAGATTGCTAAAATGGCAATCAAACACGTCTAATTCTTTAGAACCTTTAATCTGCTTTAGCTTGAAACCCAAGGAAGTAACAACCTTTATACCAATCATTGCTAAAGAATGGGATAATTCAGCAGGAAGAGAATGAAAAAGCTTTGTAAAGAGGGTTAATAGTTTTAAAATTTTTGTTTCCCTTTAAGATGAGTTACTATATATTTTCTTATATTAACAAAATTGTAAAATTAAAATAATTATTGTTGACAAAGAGTACTATGTTTAATCTAATACACTACGTTGTAAGTAGGCAATAACATAATTAATTAAAGGTTTTGTTTGACATTTACATAAGAATTGACATCTAATATAAACAACGGAAAAGAATTTTAGGAATATTATGAAACAACTAATACAAAAAATCATCGCTACTTTGGGGACTTTGTCTTTCATATTGTTACCACAGAGTTTAATAACTGCTGAAGAAACTCCTGCCTCTGGAAGCGGAAGTACGGGTGGAGCAGCAGCAGGAGATGCAGCTGCAGGAGCAGCTGTTGGAGGTGTTACAGCAGGAACAATTGCTGCAATAGTAGCTATAGCAGCGGCTGCGGCAGCTATATCAGACAGTGGATCTGGTGGGGGAGCAATAGCGCCTACGCCTACGCCTACGCCTACGCCTACGCCTACGCCTACGCCTACACCAACGCCTACGCCTACGCCTACGCCTACGCCAACGCCTACGCCAACGCCAACGCCTACACCAACACCTGAGATAGAGGAATATATAGCTGATGTTGTAGTTACAGTGCCAGGAACAGACGAGATTCCAGCAGTTACTGCAACCAGATTGGTTACTAAAAACAGACTGACAGCCCAGACAGCAACTAGAGCATCTGGTGCCACGGCATTAAGAGATTCGGGTGCTACAGCTACCAGATCAACTACCGCAACCACTACTTCATCTCAAGGGGGTACTGCTGGCGGAGTAATAGGAACAATAGGAGATCCTGGAACCGTGGGCAGCGATGTATATTATCAAGTTGAAACTTATAATGTTCAAGAAATATACGATGTAGTTGAGGAATACCAGGTTGAAGAAACTTATACGGAAGAAGAGACTTACACAGTAACGGAAGCGGTCCCTGCTGTTGCAGCCTCTACAGCTATGGGTACAGCTATAGCTACCAGAGTAAAAGAATAAGTAAATCTTTTTCAAAAAAAACCTGCTATAAAGCAGGTTTTTTTGTAACCTCTATTTCTATAATAGGTAACTTTGTAGATAAATATTGTTTGCTTTTCCAAATAAAACCACTCTTGTCGACCCAATACTGATTCTTAAAATTCCACCCTAAATATTCGTTTGAAACTTCTTCTTCATAAAGTATTAATGTCTTTTCCCCCATCAAAAGATCAACTTTTTGTTCTCCAACTTTCTTTTTAATTACTTTTAATCTTAAGTTATTCAAAGCAGGGTAATCATATGAGTAATAGGAATAAACGTTAGCGTCATTATTAAGGTCTATTTCATTCCAATTTGGATTTGAAATTTCACTTATCCCTACTAGATTATTAGGTAGTCCAGCAGTTGCAATTATTTTGCCATTCTTTAAATTAAAAAAAACATTATCTGCACTTACCCAAGTCTCGGTATCATTTACTTTACTTTCTAATATTATTAATCCCTTCGGTCCCTTTCCTATCTTAAGTAAAGCGGAAGCATATGGTATTTGCTCTATTGTGTCCTTTGAAATGGTATCTTCATAACCTGCATAAATAACCTTAATAGATTTAAAGGCCTCTATATAGCCTGGGGCTATATTTGTTAGACTTGCACATGAGACAATACAGCTAACCAGTATTAGTAATTTTAATATTTCTTTCATTTTATTAATTAAGTAAATCATCCCAATCCCTTAATATAAAGGATCTATTTGAAGTACCTAATATGCTAAACAAACTATTGTGCATATAAAGTTTTGATGCTGCGTCTTTAGTTAAGGGATGAAGGCCAAAGGATATGGCGCTCGCTTGGTAATCAGCATAAAATAAATCTAGAGGTATTGAAAAATAAAAACCTTTATCAAAGGAACCTTCTCCAAAAAGCTCTGTAGGTATATTAGTTTTTGAAGCAAAAACGCCTACAATAAAACCAGAATCAAACCTCCTAGAAAGGTCTAAAGTTACTCCTTTATCACCAGCCAGATATTTTCCCATGCTAAATTGACTAGCAATTCCATAAGGAAAATCATAATACAATGTTAGATGACCTGTATCAGTTTCATAACCTAATAGACCAAATCTCTGTTTATATTCCCTTTGATATACTCTATGAGCAGAAAAACCAATAGAATAATTCTTTTCAAATGGCCTGTATAAGACTTCCCCTCCATATCCAGCAAACATCTCTTCAAGTAAACCTAAATCAGTTCTAATAAAGACATCCTTATAAGGAGAAAACATATATTCAAGCTGCATCCTCTCAATATTATTTTTGCCTTGCTCTAAATAATCTTGAATATCACTTCTTACGTGAGGTAATTCACTTCTACTTTTATTAATAAATTTATCAAATGTATTGTAGATGTCTATACCAAAGGAAGTATAAAGGGCAAGACCTCTAGACAGCTTTAACGAAGTATTAGTTCTCCACCAAAGCTGACCTAAATAAAAGCCTTCTGGACCTCCTATTTGATGCCTAAAGGCAGGTGCCATATTCCATTCAAACTCAGGGAAATTAATAGTTGGTTGAAATAATGTTGTTCGATATCCAGGATTTCCCGAATTAGAAAATAAATTACTTTTTTCTAAAATCTCATTAACTGTACTATCTTTATTTACAGCTTTATCCAACTCTTCTCTGTCTATACTAACAACTGAAACTTCATAGTCTCCATTCATAACCCGAACGTCTATTTCTTTTACATTCTCATCTGATAAGGCAGATACAATCCTGGCTGACCTCCCTACCATTATAGGAATTTTAGTAAATTTTGAAGAAGCAACGATTACTTCTACTGAATCTTCTTTATAGGAAGCTCCTTGTATATAAATACTTTCATCTCGCAAACTCTTATTTAATGACCCATAGAAGACCATAGGTTCATTTCTTGCTTTTAATGATTGTTCTCTAGATAATTTGACAACATTCTTGGCAGGCGGTTTTCCTATTGTATCTTTAAAGAAATCTCCCTTTAGAGCAAAAGATATTCTAAATTGATCTCCTCTTTCAAATGCTAGACCTAAATCTAGAGACTCAGCTAAATAGTAATTAACTCCAAAATTAAATCTACTCTTTATTGGTGTTGGGTTAAATTTATCCTTATGAGGGTTGCTGGTATCATACTCTAATTTAAGTCTCAAACCATGTCTTCTCATGTTATATTCTAGACCTGCTAAAATAGCTGCGTCTCCAGAAAGCCAATCTTTATAGTTGAAAGAACCTCCATATTCAGAACTAGCATCTCTTACTTTAAAACTATCATGGAGAGAACTAAGAGGGGTAGAAATACTTGATTCAGAACCCAAAACGCCCCAACCTAAGCCCAATGTCAGATCAAAATTACCTAAAGCTTTCGTTGCAACTAAATATTCAGAAGAAAATGCCCCAGTTCCTGCTAAATCTCTAAAACCTATAGCAATAGCAGGCATATAAAGACCTTCTTTTAAAATCCTAAATTTAGTGTCAAACCCTTTATCCTTCCAAGATTGATTCCCGCTAAAAGAAGATGGTCCGTATTTCCTATTTTTAACTTCGACATACCTATAAGTCGCTTCAAACCAAGGAAAAGGAGAGGCAGTTATAGAAGTAAATTCATTAGGAAATGAAGAGGAGAAAGTGAATCTGAGCATAGCTTCATCCATAAAGCGAGCATTTGGAAGTTGAAGTATTCCTGTTATGCCATAATTCGATGAAGTAGGTTCAACCTTCTTTAAAAAATAATCATCTATAGAAGCTAGTAAAAAATTACTTGCAAAGATTAAAAAGACAAAACCTAATTTTTTATAATACAAATACTCTTCTCAATCAATCGCTTATAGCTGCTATAGCTGCCGCAGAGGTAGCAAGATCAGCAAGAATTGGTGTAATGATCTGTGTTATTTTTACAGCGTCAAAGGGCTTTGAATCCCTAGGCACAACTACTGTACTGCCTGGTAACAAATTCTGAGTATTTTTGAATAAAGTTCTCTTATATAAAAAAGAAGAGCCATTTGGTCTAATAATAAATATCTTTTCTTCATCTGCCGCTTCAGTCACACCTCCTGAACTTGCCAAATAATCCATAACACTCATTCCAGGATTAAATACTAACGTATTAGGATTTAAAACTTCTCCTACTATATTAATGTATTGAGGTCTTTGTGGAATTAGAAGCATATCCCCATCTCTTAGAGTAAAGTTTTTAAAAGGGTCTTGCTTAATACTAAGTAAGTTTGCATCAATTACCTGCCTTCCAATAGGTATTTCACTTCTTAATTTTCCGATTAGGTTGTTTATAGGTTTTAAAGAAAACTCAGTTATATTATCTCCTGTTGTAACCATATCGACTATTGTTTGCTCTAAAGAGGTTGCCGTTCTTTCAAATCCTTCTTTTTGTTTTTTTGCAACTTCTTCCCTGGTAAAAACTGCTCCTTCCGAAAACGAAAATTCTGTATACCCTCCAGCCCTGTTAATGACACTTAATAATCTTTCGCCTTTAATAAAAGAATATACTCCCGGATATCTAACTTCTCCTTTCAATTCGATGGACCCTTTTTGGAATCCGTTTAAGCCGTTTATAGTTATTAAATCTCCATTAATTAATAAACGGTTTAATGGCATGTCATTTGCAGAAAACTCTTTATTAATCCTTATATAATCTTCTTGGCTAATAGAGCTTATACCTAATCTTTGAGCTCCTTCTAGTGGAGATAGAAAGCCACCAGCTAAATCTATAGCCTCAGCTAACGTGTTGCCTTCTACAAATTCGTATGTAGCTGGTCGCTTAAAGGGTCCTTCTAGGTGCACTTTATTTTCTATAAAAGGAATAAAAATAATATCTCCATCTTGAAGTCTAATATCTGAAGAAGAATCTCCTTTCAAAAGAAAGTCATAAAAATCATAAGACGCGATTAACTTTCCACCTCTATTAATCTTTATATTTCTTAGAGAACCCATCTTACTTACACCTCCCCCACTAAATAAGGCATTGGTAACTGTACTAAATGAGCTTACGGTATAAGAACCTGGCTGGTTAGCCTCTCCTAAAATGAATACTGTTATTGATCTAAATTCAGTTAAAGATATTGAAGCTTTTGTTCCAATAAGCTCGGCCTCAACCTTTTCAGAAATTATTTGCTGCGCCTTTTCTATATTAAGGCCAGAAATATTCACAGGGCCTAAAAGAGGTAAATCATAATTCCCATTATTATCTATTTCTGCTTCTCTAAGCCTATCATAACTACCAAAATAGCTTATCCTTAAAATGTCCCCTGGGCCTAATAGATAAGATGATGTTATCGGAGCGACCATAGTTGAAACAAAAGAAATAGGTGAGTCTCTAAAAATCTCATATCCAAAAATACATTTAAGTTCTGCGCATTCTATGGCATCGGCCTCTCTTTCCTTGTCAGATATTTTTCTTAATGAGCTTTGTATCTTGTTTTGTTCTTTGGCTGTAGTACCTTTGTAATCTGCAACTTGCTCTTCTTCCATTCTACTAAGTGCCTGAGCTTGAAGTGCCGGCGGCAAGCTATCGAATAACTCCTGTTGTTCAGCAGGAATAGAATAAATTGAAGAAGAAAAGAGACCTAAATATATTAGAAATAAAAGGAGTAATGGATGTATTTTCATAATTTTTAATTGCATTTTATCTTGCTTTCATAAATTATCTACTTTCTTATTTAAGATTTTGATAATCTTTCGCTCCAGCCAAGCTTATTTCTACAGGCTGAATAAAAATTATGATCATTTGGGTGGATTAAAATAAGAGGTTTTTTGCTTTTTGAGACGTCTATAATGTCTCCTCTCTTTAATGGAATAGAATTATGACTATCTAAGCTAAGCATCGATTTATTCCCACTTATTATTTTTATTGTTATATTGCTTTCTTCTTTTACAAGCAACGGGCTAGCGCTCAAGCTATGAGGGAACATAGGCATTAAAGTAATAGCTTTAACTTCTGGATGCACTATAGGCCCTCCTCCAGATAGAGAGTACGCTGTTGACCCAGTAGGAGTATTCACAATCAATCCATCTGCCCTCTGCCTATAAACAAAAGTTTCATCAACAAAAACTTCATACTCCATAAGTTGCGCTATAGATCCAGAATGTATAACTATTTCATTTAATGCGATATCGCTCTTTAGAGAATTATTGACAGAAGCTTCTAAAAAAAATCTTTTATCTTTCAGATACTTACCCTTTATCACTTCAATCAAGCTTGAAGTTAAGTCCTCTGGGAGAATATCAGTTAAAAATCCTAAGTTACCTAAGTTTATTCCAAGCAAAGGTAAGCCTGAAAAACCGTATCTTCTGGCAGAGCTTAATAAAGATCCATCTCCCCCTATTGAAATAAGTAAATCAGATTTTTTTACTATACTCCTATCTGACAAAGATTTTTTCTTACTCAAGCTCTCTAAGCTTTCAGTTAGGTGAACAGATACATCTAGATTATCTAATACTTCATAAATTTGACTTGCAATCTTTTGTACTTTTTTAAAATTCAAAGAAGTATAAATAGCAGCATTTCTAAAATTCTTTTTCACGTTTTTACCATTTCTTTACCCAGTATATAAATACTGTATCAATTAAAGCTATTAAAACTTTAAAGACATATTTAGTTAAAGCAAGCATAAGTGCGGTTTCCCAATCCATGCCTGTAGCAATTATCCAAGTAAATTGATAAATCAAAGTGTCAATTAGCTGAGAAGTAATTGTTGATAAATTATTTCTTAACCATAGTTTTGATTCTCCTGTTATTTCTTTTAACTTATTAAAAAACCATACATCAAAGGTTTGGCTAACGAGGTAAGCAGTTAATGAACCAATTACAAAAGCTGGCGAATAGTAGGCAAGCGTTGATATAGCATTATGAACTTCTAAAGCAGAACCAGTTATACTTGAAGGCTTAAATTGAACACTTAAAACTAAAGTAATCATTACAGCTATATTGGCAACAAAACCAAGCATTACCGCCCTATTTGCTTCTTTTCTACCATATTTCTCATTCAATACATCAGTAGCAAAGTAGATACCAGAATATAAGATTGCCCCCATACTAACCTTATAAGTAGTGCCAAAAATAATGAGCTCGCTTACTTTTCCACCTTGTAAGTTTCCTAAAACAATTCCTAAAACAACGGCAACATACAATCCGTATTTCCCAAAGAATCTATACAGAATTAAAGCTAAACCTAAATCGTAAACTACGGTTATCAACCAAAGTGATTCTTGACTTAAAGATAAATTTTCCAAAACTTCTTTATTTATTATTTAATACACTCAGTCTAATAAAAAAAATGAATAATCTAAATAAGTATTATGCTTAATGAGCTTATATCTCAAAGCGAAGCTCTTGTCTTCTTTACCGGAGCCGGAATAAGTACTAATTCAGGTATTCCTGATTTTAGAGGCCCAAAAGGTATCTGGAAAACCAGTCAACCTATATATTTCCAAGATTTTGTTAATTCCGAAGAGAAAAGGAAAGAGTCATGGGAAAGAAAATTTTCTAATGAACTGAATATCAATAAAGCCAAGCCAAACCCAGGACATCAAAAGATTGCTGAAATAATGAAAAAGAAAGGTTTATCTCATTTGATTACTCAAAACGTAGATAACTTACATCAAGATTCGGGGGTTGGTGATGATCGAATTACAGAATTGCATGGAAACGCAACATACGCAAAATGCCTTGATTGCCAATTAAGATATGATCTTGCTGAATTAAAAGAATCATTCCAAAGAACAAAACAACCGCCTCAATGTAGTGAATGTAATGGACTGATAAAAACAGCAACTATATCTTTCGGGCAGGCTATGCCTGAAGAGGAAATGGTGATAGCTCAGAAAAAAAGTATAAGTTGTGACTTATTTATTTGCATAGGTACATCTTTAGCCGTTTTTCCTGCAGCAGATTTACCAGTTTTAGCTAAAGAAACAGGATCGAAGCTTGTCATAATTAACAATGAACCAACGCAAATGGATCATATCGCCGATTTAGTTATTAATAGAGATATTTCCGAAGTTTTTTCAGAAATATTCTTGTAATACTAGTCGTGGGTGAGCGCTACTAGACCTAAAAGCTTGCCTTCTTTCATCTCTTCAAGAGTTTTATTGGCTTCAGAGACGTCCCTCATTTCTACATCAACAGGATCAATCTTGCTTGCAACAACTAATTCCATTAACTCTTGCATATCGCCTAAGCTTCCTACGTAAGATCCCATAAGTTTCTTTTCAAAAAGAGCCTGCATAGGAAGTGGAAGAGTTAGTTGTCCTCCGAAGAGACCAACGACAACATAACTGCCACCTCTAGCTAGAAGGTTATATCCAAAATTAACGGAAGCCTCAGCCCCCACAAAATCCACTATCGATCTTGCTCCTCCTTCAGTCAATTCAAGTATTTTCTCTGCAGCCCCTTCTTCCGTTGAGTTAATAGTTGCAGAAGCCCCTAATTGCCTAGCCATTCCAAGTTTTTCATCATCAATATCAACCACTATAGGACTTATACCATATGCAGCTTTAGCTATTTTTAAAGCCAATAGACCTAGCCCTCCAGCTGAGACAATCACTAAAGAGTTATCTTTATTGTAAGGTCCGGCTTTCTTTAAGGCACTGTAAGCAGTTAACCCACGACAAGCATAACTGCCAGCTAAACTGTCTGGGGTATCGCCAGCATCAAATAAGTACTTTGTATCGGGTACTAAAACATGATCTCCATAACCGCCAGCAACATGGATTCCTAAATTAGAATTATTCATGCAGTAATGAGTCATATCATCATTACAAAGATCGCAATCACCACACCCCATCCAAGGATAAGCAACGTATTTCTCTCCAATATTTATACTTTCGACATCTTCTCCTATAGCCACAACCTCACCAAATATTTCATGACCCATTGTTAGTGGTTCTCCTCCTGGCAAAGGTGAAGGCAATTGAACACCACCACCTAAATCAAAATATCCGTCATGTATATGAACATCGGAATGGCAAACGCCACAGGCTACTGTCTTCAATAGTACTTCGTTACCTTGAGGTGCTGGTGTCTCCAAATCTCTTTCCTCTAAAGGTTTCCCGTTTTCAACTACTTGATATGCTTTCATTCATTACCCCTGTTAGTGTTTTGTTATAGACAGATTATCTTTATAATCAAGAATTTACAAATAAACTTTTAAAGGACTAACAATGACAGATTTACAAACATTTAGAGAGGAGACTAGAAACTGGCTTGAAGCTAATTGCCCTCCAGAAATGAGAAAACCAGGTGATGTATGTTGGGGAGGAAGGAATCCTCAATTCTCACACCCTGATCAAGAGATTTGGTTAGAAAGAATGGGAGACAAGGGATGGACTTGCCCTACTTGGCCTAGTGAATATGGAGGCGGTGGCCTTTCAAAAGAAGAAAATAAAATTCTTCAAGAAGAAATGAGTGCGATAGGAGCTAGATCTCCTTTAGGAAGTTTTGGTATATGGATGCTAGGCCCTGCTCTTTTAGAATTTGCAACAGAGGAACAAAAGAAAGAACATCTTCCCGGAATAGTCAAAGGAAAATATTGGTGGTGCCAAGGATATAGTGAACCAGGTTCCGGATCAGATTTGGCCAGCTTAAGCACTAAGGCCATTGAAGATGGAGATAATTACGTTATAAATGGACAAAAGATATGGACGTCATATGCTGATAGAGCTGATAAGATCTTTTGTCTAGTCAGAACTGGTCCTCAAGAACCGAAACACGATGGAATAAGTTTCTTGCTTATTGATATGGACCAACCAGGGGTTACCACCAGACCAATCACACTTATAAGTGGAAAATCCCCCTTCTGCGAAACTTTCTTTGATGATGCAACTGCTCCCAAAAAAGATTTAGTTGGAGGCCTTAACAAAGGTTGGACTGTTGCTAAAAGGCTTTTGGAGCATGAGAGAACTATGATATCGAACATGGGTCTGGCCGGAGGTGGAGACGGTAGTGGTAGCAAGAAGATGTCTGGTTTAGCAAAAGTAAGTAAACAATATGTTGGAGAAGATGCAGATAAAAAAATAGCCAATCCAAGCTTAAGATCAAAAGTAGCAAAACACGAAATGAACTCTAGAGCCTTTGGACTAACTCTGCAAAGGATAGGGGAAGAAACCAAGGTTGGCGCTCCAAGCCCTGCTGCTGCAATGAGTAAGTATTATGGTACTGAACATAATAAACTAAGGTATGAATTGCTCTTAGAGGCTATGGGTTCTAAAGCTCTCGGTTGGGAAGGTGAAGGTTTTACTCCGGAAGAATTAGCCATTACTAGAGATTGGTTAAGAACCAAAGCTAATTCCATAGAAGGAGGAACTTCTGAAGTTCAACTGAATGTAATATCTAAAAGAGTTCTTGGACTCCCTGACTAAAATAAGGATATAAATATGGCTTTAATACTAAATGAAGAACAGCAATCCTTAAAAGATATTGCCAGAGATTTCCTTGAAAAAAATGCACCTATTACTCATTTCAGAGAAATTAGAGATACGGCTAATGAAACTGGTTACAGCCAAGAACTTTGGAAAGAAATGTCTGAACTTGGTTGGGCAGGTATTTTGGTATCTGAAGACTATGGAGGATTTGATTTTGGAATGATGGGAATGGGCGGGATCCTTGAAGAAACTGGTAAAACTTTAACCCCCTCTCCTCTTTTTTCTACTGCGGTATTAGGAGCTAGTCTTTTAGAAATGGCAGGTGATGATACTCAGAAATCTAACTACCTGCCAAGATTGGTGTCCGGAGAACTTACTACGGCCTTTGCCCTTGAAGAAGGAAGTCATCATAATCCAACTAATATAACTACAAGCGCTAAAAAGGATAGAGATAATTTTGTAATCAATGGCAAGAAGACATTTGTGATTGATGGCCACTCAGCTGACTTAATTATTGTTGCCGCCAGAACTAAAGGAGATGAAGACGATCCAAACGGCATCTCATTATTTTGCGTAGATTCGAACAATAAGAATTTAAAAGTAATAAAACAAAGTATGGTTGATTCTAGGAATTGCGCTGAAATAGAATTAAAAAATGTCACCGTTTCTAAGAATGACTTGCTTGGCGATCTTCACAATGCCTATTCTGTTATTGAGAATGTTCTGGATGTTGCAAGAGTAGCTATTGCCGCTGAAATGTTAGGAAATTCCTCAAAAGCTTTTGAGATAACACTTGATTACTTAAAAGAAAGAAAACAATTCGGCGTTTTAATTGGTAGCTTTCAGGCCCTAAAGCATAGAGCTGCTGAAATGTATTCTGAGATAGAATTAACTAAATCTGCAGTTGTTTCTGCGATGAACGCTATAGACGAGAAATCGAATGATACAGCTCGACTCTCAAGTCTCTGCAAGTTTAAAGCTTGTGAAACATCTCACTTGGTATCGAATGAATCGGTACAAATGCATGGAGGCGTTGGTGTTACTGATGAGTATGATGTTGGGTTATTCTTAAAAAGATCTAGAGTGGCTGAGCAAGTCTTTGGTAATGCCGATTATCATGTAGATAGATACGCTACTTTAAGTGAATATTAAGGAAGATTTTTTTCTCAAGAACCCTTAAGGCCAATTATGAGTTTCCTAAAAGGAGTGATCTGTTTCTTATTTTTGGTTTTAAATACTCTCTTTTGGTGTATTTTCTTACTCAGTTTCGCGGTTATTAAGTTAATTATTCCCCTAGAATCATCAAAAAGAATATTTACGCATTTAATTATTTTAATAGGTGAATGTTGGATATTTTGTAATGGCTTATGGATTAAAGTCTTTCATAATCCTAAATGGAAGGTGGAAGGTTTTGAGAAACTAGATAAAAAAAACTGGTATCTCAGTGTAGCCAATCACCAATCCTGGGCAGATATCTTTATCTTACAATCCATTACTAATAGAAAGATTCCTATGCTTAAGTTTTTTATGAAGGACGTGTTAATCTGGGTCCCCGTCATAGGTTTGGCTTGGTGGGCGTTGGATATGCCATTTCTTAAGCGGTACTCTGAAGAAAAGATAAAACGAAACCCAGAACTAAGAGGAAAGGATATATCTTCCATGAAAAAATCTTTTACTAGATTTTCTAGATATCCCGTTTCAATTTTTATTTTTGCAGAAGGCACTCGTTTTACTAAAGAAAAAAAGGACTTACAAAGCTCACCTTTTAATAATCTCTTATTACCTAAACCCGGGGGAATAGGCCTAACTTTATCTACCATGCCTTATATAAATAAAATGATAGATTTCTCTATTAAATATGAAAGCGATAAGAAGACTTTCTGGGCTTTTCTTTGTGGCGAAATGAATGAAGCAATCGTTAAAGTAAATTTAATTGATATTCCCCAAAAGCTCTTAGGGGGTGATTATAGTGAAGATGAAATTTATAGAGACGATTTAAAAAATTGGTTATATGATATTTGGCAAGAGAAGGACAAGTTTCTTAGCAGCAAAGAAAGGAGAGATTAAATGATAGATCTTTATTACGCACCTACTCCAAACGGATGGAAAATAAGCATCATGCTAGAAGAAGCAGAAATGGAATATAAAGTTATTCCTGTAAACCTAGGAGCTGGAGACCAATTTAAACCTGAGTTCTTGAAAATCAGTCCAAATAATAGGATGCCAGTTATAGTAGATAGTGATGGCCCAGGAGGTGAAGAAATAAGTGTCTTTGAGTCAGGTGCAATCCTTATGTACTTAGGTGAAAAATCAGGTAAATTCTTTCCTCAGTCCGATAAAGAAAGAATCAGAGTTTTAGAATGGCTTTTTTGGCAAATAGGTGGTTTAGGGCCTATGGCAGGTCAAGTCAGTCACTTTGTTAATTACGCACCTAATTTCCCTGGAGATCATACTTATTCAGAGAAGCGTTATAAGAATGAATACGACAGATTATTAGGTGTAATGAACATGGTGCTGGAAGAAAGAGATTTCCTAGCGGGTGAATACTCTATTGCCGATATGGCTTCTTTTCCTTGGGTTACAGCCTATAAAAGATATGAAGTAGATCTAGATTCTTTTAAAAACGTAAGAAGATGGTTTGATGTAATCAAGTCTAGGCCTGCTGTAAGAAAAGGCATGGATGTGGGGAAGGAAAATAGAAATTTC
This sequence comes from uncultured SAR86 cluster bacterium, assembly GCA_902532675.1. Lineage (GTDB taxonomy): Bacteria > Pseudomonadota > Gammaproteobacteria > Magnimaribacterales > Magnimaribacteraceae. The sequence goes on along the minus strand of CACAIY010000014.1, from coordinate 533 downwards.
GGTAAGGGAATTTCTAAAGAAAGTCTAAAAACTATGTTTGGGCAAGATTCTAAAACGATAAAAGAAGAAGCAGAAAAAAAATTAAAAGATTAAATGGATTTATAAAAATTCTTTAATCAACTGGATTCTATCATTTCCAAAAAACATATTAGTTTCGTCCACAAAGAATGTAGGGGAACCGAAACCTCCTTTGTCCATTAATTCTTGAGTATTATTGATAAGCTTGTCTTTGGTATTCGGATCATTGATGTATAGGAAAAATTCTTGCTCATCCCAATTAAACGCCTTGATTATTTGCAATAAGACATCGTCTGAAGAAATATCTTTTCCATCTGTCCAGTAAGACTTAAATATAACCTCTGAATACTCTTCTATACTCCCCTTATTAATAGCAAAAAATGCTCCTCGCATAGCTTTTACACTATTAACGGGAAATATCTTAGGCCAATTAATCTTTATGTTTCTTACAATTGCCCAATCATTTAGATCTTTTTGAGAATAATCTGATTTCTCTTTTACAGGATTTTTTCTAG
>CACAIY010000013.1 GCA_902532675.1 uncultured SAR86 cluster bacterium | reverse complement strand
TAAATTGATGCAATTGAAGCCTGGAAATTACTGATTTACTTAAAAGCTTCAACAAAATAACTGAAACCATCAAAGTAGCACTAATCAGAGTAGCAACGGCTGCTCCAGGAACACCTAATTTAGGAAAACCATACCAACCAAGAATAAAACACCCCGAAAGGCAAACCTGTATGAAAGAAGCAATAACCATTAGAGTGGCGGGGAACTTCATGTCACCCATTCCTCTTAAGACAGCACTCAAGGTTCCTGAAAGCCATAGCAGGACTCCGCCATAAAAGAGAACTGTGCAATACGCCAGAGATTCCCTTAGGATCTCATTCTTACCTCCAAGTAGCATCAATAGACTTTCTCCAAACAAGACGAACAAAGATAAAAAGATTAAAGCTCCGCCAAAAGAAATAATTATTGCATGCCAAATGAGTTTCTCTGCCTTGTCTATATTATTAGCACCCAGGCTCCTTGAGATAGCTGAAGTTATTGCTCCTCCTAAGGCTCCGCCAGACATGGTTTGAGTAATCATTAAGAGGGGGAAGGCCAAAGCCACTGCAGCTAGTGACGAAGTTCCTAATTTACTGATAAACCAAACTTCAGTTAGCACAACGATGGATTGAATGAAAAAGGCAATAGTATTTGGAGCAGACATTCTTGCCAGTAATGGCATTACTGGGTCATTAAGAAACTCTTGGGTTCTTTTATCCAAAAAAATTTTCCTTAATTTTTTATTATCTTTTTTTTGTAGATTCCTTAACTAAGTTTTCAGGACTTGCCAGAGTAGAGTATTTGTCTTGAGTGTTACTAAATATCTTTTCGGGAGTTACGGATTCTAATTTTCCATCTTGCTTTTCCGGGTCAGTGTAGAAACCCATTACATACCCCCCTTTAGAATAACCTATAAGAGACCTTAATTCGGGAGATAGCTCTTTGGCTATCTCTGGAGGGCAAGATAAATATTGATTTTCTTGTTGCCTGATCCAACCTGGAGCGTAATGTATAAATATTCCCGATCTTATATCATCAGAAGTGTTATCTCCGCCACCATGCAATACTGATCCTGTATAAATTAACACTGATCCTTTCTTCATCTCTGCATAAGCTATTTCATCTTCTAGAGGTTGTCTTTTCGCATCCCATTTATGAGATCCAGGAACAAGCTGAGTAGCTCCATTTTCATAAGTAAAGTCGCTTGCAGCCCAAACAACAGCAAATTGAGTCTCAATCTTTCTAGAAATGTAGCCTCCCCAAAGTCCTCTATCTCTATGAAGGATTTGTTTGTTTTCCCCAGGACCAATACTGATTAAAGAAGTGAAATGTAATTGATAATTATCACAATGAGGTTTCAAGAATTCAGAAGCAAGTGAATTTATTTTTTCATGCATGGCAAGATCACGGCATCCGTGAGATCTGGCTATTAATGCACCAACTCTACTTGTTTTAAAGCCTGTAAAATCATCAGTCCCTTTAAGGTTTCCTTTTATAAAGGGATCTAGCTCTTCTAATATTTTATCTATTTCAGTTTCAGGAATTACATCATCAACAATAACTGCTGCATCTTCTTCAATGATTCTAAGAGCCTCTTCATCCGAAGTATCAATAGATATATGTTTAACTTCCGCCATTTTTATTAGTAAAACCCCATTAAAACTCTAGTATGGCAGTTAAAGAAGCACTTCGTCACCTTTTTTTGTATACACATCAAATTCGTCATTTTTTAATTCATCATCTTGTTTTGTTGATAAAAAGTATCTAATTAATCCTTTTATTTCGTTTGGTTGAGTGCCTGTAGCCATAATCAGTTTTGAATCTAATAAGCGTGCAGTTTTAAAACCTTCTTTGGGCCCCATTGATAGGGTTATAATTCCCAAAAACTTTACCTTGTCTAGAGTAATTAGAACGGCATCACATTTTCTTTTTAATCTTTTCAGTTTAAGAAAATTAGCCATATGCCCTTCATGAAATATTGTTTTTCCTTCAGTATTTTCTAGAAAAAAGCAAAATGCAGACCAAGAATAAGGGAATCCCGCTGGAAAGACTGATAGTTTAAAGGGCCCAACCTCCATAACTTGATTATCAATGCAGGTAATTGGATTATCTATTTGGTTCTTAATAAGAATCTTCCTAACTTTCTTGGTGGTAATTATCTTAATTTTATTATTAAGTTTCTTGATGGAGGGGATGTGGAGATGATCTATAAATGGAGCTGTTACGATTGCTACTTTAACTTGATCTAATTCTTTTTCAGAAAGAGAAGAGGTTGTTTGCCTTTCTCTTTGAAGCAAGATTGAACTTTCTGGGTTTAATTTTTTATCCAGCCAAGGATCAATCAATACACCGAAACCATCTTCCTCAATAAACCAAGTTTGATAATCGTCTGCTTTTATAACTCTCATCGAATCTAAGATTTGTGATCTTTAGAGAATTTATTTGTAGCTTCTATTAATAGGTGCGTTATTTCTTTTTCAAATGCAGAGTGGCCTGAAAAAGGAGCAATCTTTAAATCGGCCTCAGGCCACTTCGAATGTAATTCGTGGGCTGTTGTGGGAGGGCACACTACGTCATACCTGCCTTGGACAATTACGGCCGGGATATCTCTAATTACGTCTATATTTTCTAGAAGCTGGTCCTCATGCTCCAAGAAGCCCTTATTAACAAAGTAATGATTTTCAATTAAAGCAAAGGCTAAAGCAAATTCACTATTAACAGAATCTTTTACAGCTTCTGGATTATGATTAATAAAGCTCGTTGAAGCTTCCCATTTAGACCACGCTTTAGCAGCTGATAGTTTTTTTTCTTTGTCATCTCCATTAAAAATTTGCCTATATGCCTCAATGAGATCATGTCTCTTTTCTTCAGGAATTTCTTTTATAAAGCCTTGCCAAGCTTCGGGGTATATTTCACTTGCTCCATACTGGTAAAACCATTGCAGTTCTTTTTCTCTTAGCATGAATATTCCTCTAAGAACGAGTTCACTCACCCTATTGGGATGACTCTGTGCATATGCAAGCGCTAATGTACTTCCCCAAGAACCCCCAAATACAAGCCATTGCTTAATATCCAGTTCTTTTCTAATTGACTCGATATCTTCGACGAGATGCCAAGTAGTGTTATCTTCCAAGCAGGTATGCGGTTTACTCTTGCCACAACCTCTTTGATCAAAAAGGATGATTCTATATTTCTTTGGATCAAAGAATCTCCTTGATAGCTTTCCTGCTCCCCCCCCGGGCCCGCCGTGAAGGAAAATAGCAGGTTTACCATTAGGGTTACCACATTGCTCGTAGTAAATGCTATGCACTCCTTTTTCCAGATAGCCAGAGTCAAAAGGGTTTATTGGTGGAAATAGTTTTTTTGTTTTATTTAAAAATTTCACAATAATTTTTCATTTAAAGATATTCAGTAAATTCTCTTTACATAGATTTAATATTCTATTTTAATACAAGAGTCGTGATTTGATCCTATTGCAACGACTTTTAAATAAATGCTAAAACGGAAAAGGAAATTCCAGGATACAACTAAAACGAAAAAGATCATGTATGTCATGATCTGTAACTTAACTTGGAGTATAAGAAAATGAAAAGAACATTAAATGAAAGGTTAGATCAAGGTCCTGTAATTTGTGCAGAGGGCTTCTTATTTGAGGTGGAAAAAAGAGGTTATTTAGCATCTGGAGAATTTGTTCCAATGGTTTCGTTAGAACACCCTGAAGCTCTTGAGAATTTACATAAAGATTTCCAACATGCTGGTTCAGATATAGTTGAGGCCTTTACGTATAACGGCCATAGAGAAAAAATGCGTGTGATAGGTAAAGAAGAACTTTTAGAACCACTTAATAGGGCTGCACTCAAGATAGCAAAAAAAGTTGCTGACAATCCTTTAGATGGAGGGGAGCCTAATTTAATGGCAGGAAATATTTCTAATTCAAATATATGGAAGGAGGGCGACAATGAGTCAAAAATTGAAGTCCATAGAATGTTTAGCGAGATGGTAGAGTGGGCTGTAGATGAGGGAGCAGATATATTAATTGGAGAAACCTTTTATTATGCTGAAGAAGCATATACCGCATTAGATATTATTCAGAAAGCTGGGTTACCGTCGGTCATAACAATAGCTCCTATGGGTGTAAATTCAATGATGGACGGGGTTTCTGTTTTAGATACTATGAAAGAGCTAGAACAAAGAGGAGCCGATGTGGTCGGTATGAATTGTTTTCGTGGTCCAGAAACCATGATGCCCTACCTTAGAGAAGCAAGAAAAATACTTAAATGTCATATGGCTGCTCTTCCAATACCTTTCAGGACTTCAGAAGAACACCCAACCTTTTTTAATTTACCTGATGATGATTCTTGTACTTGTCCCGCTCCGCATGGTAGAACTTTTCCTACAGCTTTAGATCCTCTTTATTGCAATAGATACGAAATACAAGAATTTGGAAAAGAGGCTGCTAAATTAGGTATTAACTATCTTGGAGTTTGTTGTGGTGCAACACCTATGCATATTAGAGAAGTTGCTGAAGCAGCTGGTTTAACGGTCCCTGCAAGTAAATATAGAGAAAAAATGGAAAACCACTTCATGTACGGCTCTAATGAAAGAACGGCAGAGCACATGCAGGATTTTGGAGACAAAGCTTAGAAGTGGTGCCCAGAGGTGGAATCGAACCACCGACACAAGGATTTTCAGTCCTTTGCTCTACCGACTGAGCTATCTGGGCTATAAGATTTGAGGATTGTATACAAATAATTGAAACAAAAAAATAAGTTTTATTCAGCTGGTCTATAGCCACTAGGCTTTGCATAATCTTCACCAGACAAAAATAATTCCATCTGTTCATTTAACCAATTCCTAGACTCTCGATCTGCTAGATTTAATTGTCCTTCATTTATTAGCATTTTTTGATGTTCTAACCATTCATCCCATGCCCTTTGAGAGACATTATTAAATAGGTCTTCACCTTTAGTGCCGGGAAAAGGAGGTTTATCCATTCCGTCTAATTCTTCTTTATATTTTCTACAGATTACTTTTTTAGGCATTTATATAACTTTTTCGATTATTTTGGTTACAGGAGCCGGCGTTCCTACTGATTTTAAATCATTTACATTAAACCACATTTGATTATTGCCTAGTTTTTTTGACAAGTCAGATTCAAATTTTAAAATGAGACTGTCTATATCTAAGTTGTAGTGGCTAAAGCTATGCTTGATTGTTAGCTTATCTTTTGAAATTAGATTAGATTCTTTCATTAGGTTCTCAGAATAATCGTCTCTTAGTCCAGTTTCTTCAAATTCTAAGAAAGTCCAAAGACCACGCCAAACACCTTTTTCATCTTTTTGCTGTAACGCAAATCTTCCTACTTGATCCATGGCTACGAGCCAGTAGAGAGTCTTTTGAGGCTTTTCTTTTCTCTTTATTTTTGTTGGTATTGATTCCGTCAGGGCATATTTATTAGCCAGACAATATTTGTTCTGCGGACAAGAGAAGCAGGTTGGATTTTTTTTCTTACAAACAAGCGCACCTAAATCCATTATGGCTTGTGTATGAATATTGAAATTGGATTTTGGTAACACCTTTTCAGCTAAAATCCATAACTCTTTCTGAGTTGATGTTTTAGACAGGTCTTCCTCAATTTTGAAATATCTAGATAATACCCTCTTAACATTCCCATCTAAAATAGGAGCTTTGAGTCCATAACCTATTGACCGGATTGCTCCTGCTGTAGATCTACCTATCCCGGGTAAAGAGACTAATTCCTCTATAGACTTTGGAAGTTTAGATTTAAATTCAGATTTAATTAACACCGCAGATTTAAGAATATTCCTAGCTCTTGAGTAGTAGCCTAGTCCAGACCAATAACTCAAAACTTCATCTTCTGTGGAGTTTGCTAACGAATCTACGTTTGGGAATCTCTTAATAAACTTTAAGAAATAGGGTGTTGCAGTAGAGACTTGCGTTTGCTGTAGCATTATTTCTGAAATCCAGACCTTGTAAGGAGTAATATTTGTCTGCCAAGGTAAGTCTTTTCTTCCTTCGTGTTTGTGCCAATCGAGGAGCCTTTTGCTGAATGTAGACATAGAAATTATTATGCTTCTTCTGGCTTAGATGAACAAGTTAACTATATTGGATATAATGCGCGCCCTAAATTGATATATGTAATGAGAGAAGCAAAAATAAATAGAGGCACTTCAGAAACTGAAGTAAATGTTGAATTAAATCTAGATGGAACTGGAAAGACTGATCTTTCTACAGGTTTACCTTTTCTGGAGCATATGCTTGACCAGATTGGCAGGCATGGCATGGTTGACCTAAAAGTCAAAGCAAAAGGCGATTTACATATCGATGATCATCACACTATCGAAGATATAGGTATAACTCTAGGCGAAGCTTTAAATAAGGCCGTAGGAGACAAAAAGGGGATTAAAAGATATGGCCATTCTTATGTGCCACTTGATGAGGCTCTTTCTAGAGTAGTTTTAGACTTCTCAGGAAGGCCTGGATTACACATGAAAGTAGATTTTGTTAAGGATACTGTTGGAGGCATAGACGTGAATATGTTTGAGCATTTCTTCCAGTCTTTATGTAATCATGCTTTTTTAACTCTACATATAGAAAACTTTACAGGAGACAATACTCATCATCAGATTGAAACAATTTTTAAAGCATTTGGAAGGGCCTTGCGCATGGCTTTAGAGATTGATTCAAGACAAGGTGATGAAATTCCTTCTACCAAAGGTTCTTTATAACAATTTCCTATAGAAGATATGACCAAAATAGCTGTAATTGATTATGGCATGGGAAATTTGCACTCAGTTAGCAAAGCCTTAGAAGAAGTTTCCACTACTGAAGAAATTATGGTTACCTCTGATCCTGAGACTATTAAGAGAGCAGATAAAATAGTCCTACCTGGAGTTGGCGCTATTAAAGATTGCCTGGAGGCCTTTTCTGATGATTTAAGAAGTGTGACCTTAGAGCTAATTAGAAATAAACCCACTTTGGCTATATGTGTCGGCATGCAAATGTTGCTAGAAAGTAGCGAAGAGAACGGCGGAGTAAAGTGTTTGAATGTTCTTGATGGGAGAATAGTCAAAATACCTGCTTCGAAAGACATAAAGATTCCTCATATGGGGTGGAATAAAATTAATTTCTTATCAGATCATTTTTTATGGAGCAATATTCCTGATAATAGCTTCTTTTATTTTGTTCATAGCTATTGTTGTTTATCTTCTACTGATGCCATTTCCAAAACTACTCACGGCGAAAATCTCATTTCAGCGTTGGGCAAAGATAATATCTTTGCTGTTCAATTTCACCCCGAGAAAAGCCAGAATCTTGGATTACAACTATACAAAAACTTTCTAGATTGGAGCATTTAAGGTCATGATTGTTATACCTGCAATTGATTTAAAAGACGGAAAGTGTGTTCGCCTTAAAGAGGGAAAAATGGACGAAGTAACTATTTTTTCTGACGACCCTCTTCAAACTTCCTCAGCTTGGTTTTCACAAGGAGCGGAACTTCTTCATATAGTTGATTTGGACGGAGCTGTGCAAGGGAAACCAATAAATGATGAAATAATTTTGTCTATTGCCAAAGAATTCTCTGATAAGAATATACAAGTAGGAGGAGGGATTAGAGACTATTCTTCAGCTGCCCACTACATAGAGAATGGTATTTCAAAAGTCATATTGGGAACCGCTGCAGTGAAAGATCCAGAAATGTTAAAAGAATTCTGTAATGAATACCCGGGAAAATTAATCTTAGGTGTCGATAGTCTAGATGGTTATGTGAAGACAGACGGATGGATTCAATCCAGCAAGTTAAGACCTGAAGAATTAGTTAAAAATTTTGAAGATATTAAACTTGCTGGACTTATTTACACAGATATCTCGAGAGACGGGATGATGTCAGGACCTAATATTGAAGCAACTTTATCTTTATCTAATAAAACAGATATACCTGTTATAGCTTCAGGAGGAGTATCCAGCTTAGACCACATCAAAGAATTATCATCTTCTTCCAGAATTAAAGGAGTAATTTGTGGAAGGGCATTGTACGAAGAAGAATTTACTTTAAAAGAAGCCATGAATGCGGCCAGCCAATTATCATGACTGTAGCTAAAAGAATAATTCCCTGTCTCGACGTGGATAAAGGAAGGGTTGTTAAGGGAGTAAATTTTGTAAATATAAAGGATGCAGGTGATCCTGTTGAGATAGCTAAGAGATACGACGATCAAGGGGCTGATGAATTAACTATGCTTGATATAACAGCAAGCAGTGAGACAAGAGACACTACTTATAAAACTGTTGAAAGCATAGCTGGACAGGTTTTTATTCCTCTGACGGTTGGAGGAGGTGTTAGAGCTACAAAAGACATTAAAAGGTTATTAAGGTCGGGTGCAGATAAAGTAAGCATAAATACCGCTGCTGTAAACAACCCTGATTTTATTAAAGAAGCTGCAGATAAGTTCGGATCGCAGTGCATAGTAGTCGCAGTTGACGCAAAAGCTACTGACGACACATTTAGCTCGTGGGAAGTGGTCACTTATGGCGGTAGAGAAAGAACAGGAATAGATGTTGTCGAGTGGGTGAATACCGTCAAAGAGCATGGAGCGGGAGAGATACTATTAACCAGCATGGACAGAGACGGAACTAAGGAAGGGTTTGACAATAAGCTTACAAAAGCTGTTTCTTCATCTGTTTCTATACCTGTTATTGCTTCAGGAGGAGCAGGCACCCTGCAACATTTAGTTGATGGAATTAAGGAAGGCGGAGCAGAAGCTGTTTTAGCAGCAAGTATTTTTCATTTCTCCGAATTCACCGTTCAAGAAGCTAAACAAGCTATGTTGGGATCAGGATTAGAAGTTAGGAATTAGTTCAATCTTTCTATCTTATTTTCTTCAAATTTATAAACCAGAGGAACCCCAGTGGATATCTCCAATTCAACTATCTCTTCAGAGCTAATTTCTTCTAATTCCATTACAAGGGCCCTGAGAGAGTTGCCATGAGCCGCCACTAAAATATCTAAACCTTCTATTAATTCAGGGATTATATTTTCTTTAAAATAAGGAAGGACCCTTTCCGCTGTATCTTTCAAACTTTCACCACCAGGAGGAGGGACGTCAAATGATCTTCTCCATATGTGAACTTGATCTTCTCCCCATTCTTTTCTTGCCTCATCTTTGTTTAATCCTGCTAAATCACCATAATTCCTTTCATTTAAACTCACGTCTTTTATAACTTCAATTGAGGCAAGGTTCATTTGCTCTAGGATAATCCTTCCCGTATCTTGAGCTCTAAATAGGTCAGAGGTAAACATCTTGTCAAAACTATAACCGGCTTTTTTTAATTCCTTTCCAGCTTTTATAGCTTCATCGACCCCTCTTGGGGTCAACTTAGGATCTTTCCACCCAGTAAATAAATTTTTTTTATTCCATTCACTTTGACCATGCCTGACTAATACTAAATAAGAGGATTTCATTATGTTTATCAATTTTAAATACTTATTTTAACTTAGGAATCTATATAATCTCGTTTCAAGATGGAAAAATTTCTAATATTTATAGGTGAGAACTTTATGGCAGTTCTCCTCTTAATTTCTTTAATTACAATCTTGGTTTTTTATGAAAGGAAGAAGGGCGGAACTAAAATTGATGCCTCTGAGTTAACTAGATTGATTAACAAGGAAGAACCTTATGTTTTTGATTTAAGAAGCTCTTCAGAATTTGATTCAGGCACTGTTTCAGGAGCTGTAAATATTCAATCAACTGATCTAGTAAAAGGAAATGCTCAATTTAAAGCTAAAGAGGAAGATAAAATTGTTCTTATATGTAAAACAGGAAGTAATTCAAGCACTGCTGCAGGAAGCCTTAAGAAAGAAGGGTTTACTAACGTTAGCGTTTTGTCTGGTGGGATGATGGGATGGGTTCAAGGCGGAATGCCTCTTGTAAAGAAGCAAGGATAAATCTTAATTTTCTATACCTAACTCCTTAATTTTTCTAGAGAGAGTATTTCTACCCCATCCAAGTAACTCAGCAGCTTCTTTCTTTTTTCCTTTAGTTTTATTTAAAGCAACTTTTATTAAAGTGCGCTCAAATTCTGGTCCTACTTCTTCCAATAGATTCTTATTACCATTTTCTAAATAATTCTCTGACCAAGATCTAAGAACTACTTTCCAGTTATTTTCTTCTTCTGCATTTTCCAATTTTAATTCATCAGGTAAATCTTCTAATTTAACTTCCTTACTGGGCGACATTACCGTTAACCACCTACAGGCGTTCTCAAGTTGCCTCACATTCCCGGGCCAAGAAAGTGTTTTAAAATAATTTTCAACTTCTTCGGACAAAAATTTCTTTTCTTCTTTCAGCTCCTCTGAAGATTTTGTAAGGAAGTGTTTTGCTAATTCAGGTATGTCCTCTTTCCTTTCATTGAGTTTTGGAAGTAAGAGCTTAATCACGTTCAATCTATGAAATAAATCTTCTCTAAAATCTCCGCTCTTTACTAACTCTTCAAGATTTTGATGCGTAGCTGTAATTATTCTTACATCTACTTTAATTGGCTGTCTACCACCAACACGATAAAATTCCCCATTTGATAAAACTCTTAAAAGCCTTGTTTGGGTTTCAAGTGGCATATCTCCAATTTCATCAAGAAATAGAGTCCCATTATTGGCTTGTTCAAATCTTCCCAGTCTTTTTTCATCCGCACCAGTAAAAGCACCCTTTTCGTGACCAAATAATTCCGCTTCCAAAAGATCTTTAGGAATATCAGCCATATTTAGAGCAATAAATGCATTCTCTTTTCTAGGGCTATGTTGAAATAAAGCTTTAGCTACAAGCTCTTTACCTGTTCCTGATTGTCCCATTAGCAGTACAGTAGAGTTTGAGTTAGATAGTTTGCCTATTGCTCTGAATACTTCTTGCATTGCCGGCGCTTCGCCTATTATTTCTGCTTGTGATGCATCGGTCTCTTCTATTTCAGTATTATCTTTTGTTGTTGCCCTTTGGACCATAGAAACAGCTTCTTCGATATCAAAAGGCTTAGGAAGATATTCCCAAGCTCCATGCTCATAGGATTCTACTGCACTCTTTAAATCAGAATGGGCTGTCATAATAATGATCGGAATTTCAGGTCTTAGCTCTTTAACTTCATCTAATAAATCTATTCCACTTTTACCAGGCATTTTTATATCAGTGAGAATTAGACTAGGGTTTTCGGTTTCTAATTTTTTTATTACTTTATTTGCAGAATCAAACGTCTCTACTGCTATTCCGTTTTCAGATAAGCCTCTTTCTAGAACCCATCTTATAGACTCATCATCATCAACTACCCAAATATTCCCTTTATCCATTTGCTGTCCTTATAATTTCTTCTTCTGCAGTTATTATAGGTAAGTTTATAAAGAATTCTGTTTTATCAGGCGTACTGTCGAAATGTATATTCCCTTTGTGTTGAGAAATTATTCCTTGCGTTATGGACAGACCTAGTCCAGTACCCTTATCCTTTCCAGTAATCATAGGAAAGAAAATCGAATCTCTGATTTCTTCAGAAATTCCAGGCCCATTGTCAATAATAGATATTTTACAAACTGTGGCTGTTTTATTTTTTTCTATTATTTCGCCATGTGAAATACGAGTTCTTATTTCAATCTTTGGTGACGTCGTATTAGACTCAATTAAAGCATCTCTAGCGTTCTTAACTAAATTAAGAATACTATTTTCTATAAGGTAACTGTCTATAAAGAGTTCTGGGATACTAGGATCAAAGTCTTTAAGAATCTTAATTTTTTTATATGTAGATTCTTTTTCAATTAAACTCAAGACATTTTCAATTGGGTAATGGATATTTTGCCATTTAAAGTCGGGCTTCTGATTAGGACCCAAGATACTGTCAACTAGAGCAGTCAACCTATCTGTTTGTTTGATTATGATATCTGTGTATTCTCTTTGTTGTATATCTTTAAGCTTGTTACTCAAAAGTTGTGCAGATCCCCTTATTCCGCTTAAAGGGTTTTTTATTTCATGGGCCATTCCTCGAACAAACTCTTGAGAAATTTGTTGATTAGATTGCATTCTATACCTTTCAATCAGCTCAGAAGTAGTTTCCTTATTAATTATTTCAATTAATAAACCTTCCCGGGATTCTTCTGATATTGGATGAACGCTGTAGTCACATAAAGATTTCCTTCCGTGCTTTAAATGTAGAAGAGCATCTGTTTTGGTAAAACCTCTATGTTCAGATAAGGAGCTCGAAAATCTTTTAAAGCTATCAGGTTCTTCATAAAATATTTGATCAATTTTACTTCCTACAGCAGACATCTCGCTAGTATCCAAAATAGATAAAGCTGATGAGTTGATTGAAACAACCCTCAAAGAATTATCAAGAATGATTATTCCAGTATTTAGCTCTGCTAGGTAGCTGTCTCTTAATGTTTTCACAGACTAAACATCTGGAGGATTTCTCCCCCAGATATTGTAGAAAAATAAAACAAAATTACGCCGTCAGAGTTCCAACTAGATGGGCAATAATCCTATAAGGATCTGCATTTGATGCAGGTCTTCTATCTTCAAGATAACCATTCCAGTCATGCTCTACAGTATAAATTGGAATCCTTATACTTGCTCCTCTGTCACTAACGCCATAAGAGAACTCGTTTATGCTTTGAGTTTCATGCGTTCCAGTCAGCCTCATATCATTGTCGGAGCCATATGAAGCTATGCCTTCCTCATGAACGGCACCAAGTTTTTCACACATAGAATTAAAGAGTTCTTCAGATCCAGTTGTTCTCATTTCTTCATTAGAAAAGTTTGTATGCATTCCAGACCCATTCCAGTCACCTGTTTTTGGCTTTGGATGAATATTTACGCTTACACCGAACTCTTCAGCTACTTTGTGTAATAAGTATCGACTAACCCAAAGGTCATCTCCTGCTTTTATTCCTTTTCCTAAGCATTGATATTCCCATTGTCCGAGAGCAACTTCAGCATTTGTTCCCGTTAATTCAATGCCTGCATCTAAACATGCATCAAGATGAGCTTCAGAGATCTCTCTGCCAACCACATTGCTGCTACCAACTCCACAGTAGTAATCCCCTTGAGGTCTTGGAGTTCCATCTTCCCACCCCAAAGGATTACCTTTGTTGTCCGTAAAGAAATACTCTTGTTCAAAACCAAACCACCATTCATCACTAACTACTGCTTCAGCAGCTGCTCTTGTATTAGAAGGATGAACTTCATGTTCTCCCGTATGAACTTGGCACATAACTAGAGACCCATCGTTAGTTGGATTCTCATATTGCTCTACAGGAAGTAATAGACAGTCCGAACTTCCCCCTTCAGCTTGTTGTGTGGAAGATCCATCAAAAGACCATTCTGGTGGTTCTCCATCAGTTACTTTAATTTTACTTCTTAAACTAGGCTCAGGTTCAAATCCATCAAGCCATATATACTCATATTTATTCATTTATATTCTCCATTCTTATTAAATAAAAAAATATATTACCACGCAAAATCGCGTTTTTGGACATTAATCGTGCAAAATTATAGATTTTTTTATAAAAATGAACTTCAATAGTGCATTTGCACTGTATTAGTGCAAATTTTCTACAATACTTAGACCATGCAGTTGGGCATGAGTAAGAAATTCAGAAAGAAATATATTCCATTGGAACTTTTCATCCTTTGACAACATATTCTTGTTCGGATATTTATTTCTAAGCCAGAATTGGCTTTTACCATTAAACCTTCTTACCTCAGCCATCCCGGCATCATGGTAGATATAAATTTCCATTTTAGTATCTTCCATATGCCTCAATAAATTTGATTTGTATAAAGTCAATTTAGAGGTATGTTTCGATTTTCTATTTATAGAAATTCTGATTTCTGAATTATATAAACCTTCAGGGATAAAAAAATTGAATTTGCTATTTATTTCTTTAATAGGCAAAAGTTTCATCAACTTTAAATAATTAAGTTCGTATAAACGAATTAAATCATTAAGACTTTTTCTAGATTTATTTATTGCTGAATATCTATTCTTTATCATGTGTAGACCATAATAATAACGCAGCAACAGATCGATAGGGTGACCAAGGTTCTGCTATTTCTTCTATTGTCAACTGTTTTGGTCTTTCCTTCATGCCCTTTAATTTTTGTATAGCCACCATTAATCCCAGATCTGCCGCTGGCCAGACATCAATTCTTTTTAGACAGGAAAGCAAATAACATTTTGCTGTCCATTCTCCTATCCCTTTTATTTGGACTAACTCTTCAATTACTTCAGAATCTTCTTTTTTTTCTAGGCTTTCCAAGTCTAGATCGCCACTAATAATATTGTTGGCAATACCTTTACAGTATTTGATTTTTTGATAGCTTAAACCGGCATTCCTAAGGTCAGTTTCACTCACCTGAATAAAGTTCTTAGCTGTAAAGGGTTCTATTAATTCTTTCATCCTCTTAAAGATTGCTCTTGCTGAAGCCACAGAAAGTTGCTGATCAACTATTAAACTAACTAGACCTTCAAACCCCTTTTTCTTGTTAAAAAGCTTTATCTCATAATTTTTTTGTTCAAGCACAGCCTTAAATAGAGGTTCTTTTTGAATCAAGTGTTTAAAGCCTTTTTTTAAGCTCTGGTCGTTTAAAATCTCTCTATTTTTCATATAATTTTCTTGTAACTTCTTTTTTAAATGGCAATAAATTTTTTCGATCGTCATTGTAGTTTTTTACATGTATTTGCTCTCGGACAAGGAAATCATCTATAGCTTCTCTGAACCTTTCATCCTTTATCCAGTGAGCAGAATAAGTCTCAATGGGACAAAACCCCCTTTTAATTTTATGCTCTCCCTGAACTCCAGGATCGAAACAAATCAATTCATTCTCTATACAGAATTCTATCCCTTGGTAGTAGCATGTTTCGAAATGTAGAGAATCGAAATCTTCGAAACAACCCCAATACCTTCCGTAAAGTTTCTTAGTATCATAAAAATTTAGAGCACCTGCTACATAGCCTCCCTCTTTGTCTTGAGCCATGACTAGTAAGATATTTTCAGGAATTAATTTAGTGATTTCTTTAAAGAAATCATAGTTTAGATATCCTTGCATGCCTCTTTTCAGATAAGTGAGTTGGTAGAATTGGTAGAAAGCAACCAACATCTCTTCAGTAATATCATTTCCTTTGATTTTCTTCATGTGGATGCCTTGTTGGGATATTTTTTCTCTTTCTTTTTTGATGTTTTTTCTCTGCCTAGAAGTCATGTCTTGAAGGAAGTGATTAAAATCTTTGTATACATTATTAAACCAGTGAAAAGAATAACTGCTTCGAACACTAAAACCTGAATTAGAGAATGATCTTATTTCTTCTTCCTCAGCTAACAAGACATGAACACTTGAAAAATCTAATTCTTCCGAGATTTCTTTTAGAGCTGAATATAAGTTTTCTATGATTTCATCTGACCTACTTTTATCAGTAACTGATAATCTTGGACCGCTAGCTGGTGTGTATGGAATAGAAGAGACTAATTTAGGGTAATAATTCACTCCATTACGGTAAAAGGCATCAGCCCAAGACCAATCAAAAACAAACTCGCCTTGAGAGTCAGTCTTTATATACATTGGCATAAGGGCAAGTTTTTTATTATCTTCAGACACAACAATATGAAAAGGACTCCATCCTCTTTCTTCCGAAACACATTTATGCTTTTCAAGAGAGTGTAGGAATTCGTATCTTAAAAAAGGATAGTCAGAATTTATTATCGAATTCCATTCTTCTTTGTTAATTTCATTAATCGAATTAATAAACTCTACTTTCATAAACTAGTACCCAGATATGAACCTATAAATAATGAAAAACCTACCCAATTATTATTTTTAAAAGCTAAAAAACATCTATGCCTATCGTAGTCGCGGATCAGCTTATATTGATAAATTATTAAGAATGCCCAAGACAAGCTAGATAAAAAGAATAATGGGTGCAGATTTAATTGGTAGCCTAGCCACGACCAAACACCCAATGCAATAAGGTGAAAAGAAATAAAGAAATGCACAACTCTATTTCCAAAAGTAAGAGCTGAAGATCGCAATCCAACTTTAACATCATCTTCTTTATCGCTCATAGCATAAGCGGTATCGTAAGCAAGGATCCAAAAAAAACATGAAATAAATAAAACTAATGAGATAGGGTTTATTTGGTTTAGTTCTGCAGCAGAAACCATAATTATTCCCCAAGAAAAGGCCAGTCCCAAAAATAATTGAGGTATAGCAAAAAAACGTTTAGTTAAAGGGTAAAAAATTGCCAAGCCAAGACCAAGGGCTGCTACTTTAATCGTTAACCAGTTCATACAAATCAATAGACAGCAAGAGGTCATTATTAGAAGGAAAAATAAAACCAATGCTTCTGAAGGTTTTATTACTCCCGTAACTAACGGACGGTTTTTGGTTCTGTCGACACTTCCGTCAAATTCCATATCAAAATAATCGTTTATGATGCAACCCGCAGATCTCATTAATAGAGTCCCTAATACAAAAAGAGTTATTAATAATAAATCGGGATTTCCTTCAGTTAGAACAAGAAAAGCTGAAAGGGTAGGCCAAAGCAACAATAAGGTTCCAATTGGCTTGTCCGCTCTTATTAATTCATAGAATCCAAATATTTTATCTTTATATTTCATTAACCATTACATAATTTTAAAAAGGCCGTTACTTTAGTCTAGGTAAGCATTAAAGTTGAGTTAGAATAACGTTTTTTTAATCGCTTAAGGAGTAGAAATTGAAAAAATGGGAATGTATTGTTTGTGGACTAATCTATGATGAAGAAGAAGGTTGGCCTGATGATGGTATAGAGCCTGGTACTAAATGGGAAGACGTACCTGAAGACTGGGTTTGTCCTGATTGTGGTGTAGGCAAGGAAGATTTTGAAATGGTAGAAATATGAACACTTTATCTGCTCCAGAAAACTTAACTAGGAATGTTTTGATTGGCATGGGGCTTGGAGTATTAGTTGCTTCAATTTTCTATTACTCTCCAAATCTTGTTCCTCAAACCTTATCTCTTGGGATTGAAAAATATATATTTAACTTAGGTGGTCAAATTTTCAAGAACCTATTAATGTTAGTTGTAGTTCCACTTGTTTTCTTTTCTTTAGTTTCTGGAATCTCATCCTTATCTAATATGGTTAAATTGGGTTCGATTGCCACGAAAACCATAGGGCTTTATTTACTAACGACTGCTATTGCAGTCAGTTTAGCTTTATTCTTTGGCTGGGCTCTTGATCTTTCTGGCAGCACAGGTGAGGTAGTGCCGTATACACCACCTCCAGGTGATTCAAGTCTCTACGGAACGGTTTTAAGAATATTCCCAAACAATATGTTCGGAGCTTTCATAGAAAATAATATGCTAGGAATAGTTTTTATAAGTATCTTGTTTGGCATCGCCCTTAATCTTACTGATGATTTAACAGATGGGCTCTCTAAGAGCTTTGAAAGATTTAATATAGTTTTTCTAAAAATTGTTCTGTTAATAATGAGCCTTGCCCCGATAGGCGTCTTTTGCCTAATGGGAAGCTACGTAATGGATAAAGGGGTAGATATATTTGGCGATTTAGCGGAATACGTTCTTATATTAATATTTGTTCTGTTTTTTCATCTCATATTCACTTACTCATTAATACTTAAGTTCTTAGCTAACCTTAATCCAATTACTTTCTTTAAGAAGATGAGGAATGTAGCATTATTTGCTTTCTCCACTTCTTCTAGCGCAGCAACTATTCCTGTAACTCTAAAAACCGTAACCGATGATCTGGGAGTTAAAAAAGACGTCTCTTCTTTTGTTGTACCAGTAGGGGCAACCATCAATATGGATGGAACAGCTATCATGCAAGGTCTTGCAACTATGTTCATTGCAAGCACTGTTGGAGTAGATTTAACTCTAGTTCAGTATGGACAAATAGTTATGCTGGCAATAGTTACTTCAATAGGCACCGCTGCAGTTCCTTCCGCAGGAACAGTTACCTTAGCCTTAATTCTTGGCTCCGTAGGACTACCTTTGGATGCAATCGGTCTCATTCTGGCGGTTGATAGAATATTAGATATGATTCGTACGGCCGTAAATGTGTGTGGAGATGCAGCTGTTTCATGCATAGTAGGAAAATCGGAGAATGAATTTAATCAAGAAGTTTTTGATTCTAAAAATTAGTATTTTCATTAATTTATTATTCTTGTAGACTCACGCGCTATTAACAAATAATTCCAGTATTTTAAGGAGAAATGATGATAGAAAGTTATCTTGCTATACCACCAATATTAGGAGCCTTAGGTCTATTAGTAGCCTTAGGAATATACCTAGTTGTAATTAATTTCCCAGAAGGGGATGAAGAGGTTAAGAAAATAGGAGATCAAATTCACTTAGGTGCAATGACTTTTATGAAAACGGAATATACCTATTTAAGTATCTTTGCTCTGGTAGTAATTATTTTAGTTTATTTATCATTAGGTCAAGATACGGCATTGGCAGTATTGGCGGGAGCATTATCTTCCTCTATAGCTGGATGGATTGGTATGTACTCTGCGACTAAAGCTAATGTTAGGACAGCAACTGCTGCCTCTCAATCCGGAGCGGAGTCTGCTCTTTCTGTAGCCTTTTATGGCGGATCTATAATGGGTCTTTGTGTAGCTTCTCTGGGCTTAATTGGACTTGGTTCTCTGTACTATATTCTTAGTGGTGATGCACACTCAATAGAAGGTTTTGCAATGGGTGCTTCCATTGTAGCTTTGTTTTCGAGAGTTGGAGGTGGTATTTACACTAAAAGCGCTGACGTAGGTGCTGATTTGGTTGGAAAAGTAGAAGCGGGCATTCCTGAAGATGATCCTCGTAATCCAGGAGTTATTGCCGATAATGTCGGAGACAATGTAGGAGATATTGCTGGTATGGGTTCAGATATCTTTGAGTCTTACTGTGGCTCAATGGTTGCATGTATTGCTATCGCATCCACCTTTGTTATTTCATCAGAGTTTTCACAAATGCAGAAAGAAGGAATGATGTTCTTGCCCTTGGCTTTAGCATCAATAGGACTGATTTCTTCAATCATA
The DNA here is from genome assembly GCA_902532675.1 of uncultured SAR86 cluster bacterium. Taxonomy (GTDB): domain Bacteria; phylum Pseudomonadota; class Gammaproteobacteria; order Magnimaribacterales; family Magnimaribacteraceae. The sequence goes on along the minus strand of CACAIY010000013.1, from coordinate 19,534 downwards.
GGAATTATTATTGTTAGATTATTCTCAAAATCTTCGCCTGCAAGTGCCATGAGATGGGGAACAATGGGAGCTCCTTTAATCTTTATAATTGCAGCTCATTATTTAACAGGCAATTTGATTGGAGAAGGAGGATTTAACGTGTGGTTAGCTGTTGTATGTGGATCTGTAGGAGGAATTGCTATTGGTCTTATTACAGAATACTACACAGGATCAAAGCCTGTAGTAAAGATCGCTGAATCTGGTCAAACTGGACCTGCCACAGTAATGATTACCGGCCTATCTGTTGGTATGCAATCAGTGGTTTTACCTATTGCCTGTATTGTTTTGATTATTTACATCTCTACTCAGTTAACAGGTCTTTACGGAGTTGGAATTGCTGCTGTTGGTATGCTTTCTACGGTAGGAATAACTATGGCCATAGATGCGTATGGGCCGGTCGCAGATAATGCTGGTGGTATTGCAGAAATGGCCGGTATGCCATCAGAAACAAGAGTTATAACGGATGAGTTAGACGAACAAGGTAATACTACTGCCGCAATAGGAAAAGGATTTGCAATAGGCGCTGCGGCGTTAGCTGCATTGGCAATAATTGCTGCCTTTGTATCTGCTGTTTCCGCTAATAGAGAAGTACCTTTAGAGCTAATGCTCAGCAATCCAACAGTTTTGATAGGTATATTTATTGGAGGAGCTATACCTTTCTTAATAGCTTCTATAACGATGACTGCGGTTGGGGATGCTGCTTTTGAAATGATCAATGAAATTAGAAGACAATTTAAAGAGATTCCAGGACTTCTAGAAGGAAATGCAGAGCCAGACACAGCTAAATGCGTTGATATTGCTACTTCTGCTGCTCTAAAAAAGATGCTTCTACCTGGAATAATTGCTGTATCAGCACCACCTTTGGTGGGTCTAGGTATAGGAGCAGAAGCCTTAGGTGGAATGTTAGCAGGAGGTCTTTTAGTTTGTGTCTTGATGGCGCTCTTTATGGCTAATGCTGGAGGCGCATGGGATAACGCCAAGAAATATATTGAAAAAGGTAATTTAGGTGGAAAAGGAACAGATACTCATTCGGCAGCCGTGGTTGGTGACACTGTAGGAGATCCATTTAAAGACACTTCAGGACCTTCAATGAATATTCTTATTAATGTTATGGCAATTGTTAGCCTAGTAATTGCTCCATTATTATAAGAATCTAGCATAGGACTTTTTCCATTTTACTATGAGGAATGCCTGTATCAGATTGATACGGGCCTTTTTCCGTATAACCTAAAGATAAGTAAAAACTTAAAGCATTATCTCTTGCATTAAGGACCATCTTTTTTGCTCCTTTAGAGGATGCAAACTCTTCAAGTTTCTTAACAATCTCTGATCCTATGCCTTTTCTCTTAAGGTTTTCATTAACTGCCATGTAACGAATTTGGGCTTCCTCGGGGCTATTGAAGTGGACTCTTCCTGATGCTATAACCTTTTTTTCATCATCTATACCCATTAAATGGTAGCTTGTAGATTCTAAATCATCCTCAAGGGAATCCTGTGACATTCCTAAAGGTTTTCTTAAGACTTCCCAACGAAAGAACAAATAATCCTTCCATTCTTTTTCAGATTTAGGCGGTCTTATAAAGTAATTAGACATTTTTTTTAATTAGATTCTACAATTAACCTTATGGGAAAGCAGGACAAAATATTTGAAGAGGGTAATGTAAGTGGTTTGCCCTTTTCTTTCAATCAAGAAGTAACAGAAGTTTTTGAAGATATGATTGATCGTTCTGTGCCAGGATATAACACAACTCTTAGAATTATCCAGCAACAAGCTAAGAATCATTGCGTTGATGGGACCAATGTTTATGATTTAGGTTGTTCTCTTGGTGCCTCTACCTCTTCTTTATTAAATGCCTTAAGCGGAAGGTCTAAAATAATCGCAATTGACAATTCAGATTCAATGGTAAGATCTTGCGCAGAAAGGTTTAGTGATTCCATTAAAACTGGTCAGGTTAATTTTTTAAAAGAAGATATATCGCATTCTGAAATTGTAAATGCTTCAATAGTTGTAATAAATTTTGTACTCCAGTTCCTAAGTATTAAGGAAAGGGCGGAGTTAATGCAAAAGATTTACCAAGGACTAGTTCCTGGAGGAATTCTAATTTTATCTGAAAAAATTCATTTTGATTCAAAAAAAAGAACAGATGAAATATCCTGTATTCATCATTCTTTTAAAGCCGCAAACGGTTATTCCAAATTAGAAATATCTTCTAAAAGAGATTCTTTAGAAGGGGTTTTGGTTACCGAGACGGAGTTTCAACATCTTGATAGGGCAAAAGAATTAGGTTTTAAAAGCTCAACTAAATTAATGTCAAATTTAAATTTTTTAACCTATATGTTTCAAAAATAATGACTTTTATCTCAGCAGAGTGTGAGGAACTCTTTTCAGACTATATGGATTTAAATAATCCATATGGTCAAAAAAAAGATAAAAGAATAGAAAATTGGATAAGCCTTCTGTCTAAAATACCAAGTCTTGAGAATGCAAAGAGTGATTTGCTGTCAGGTGTAAATATCTGGGGTAAATGTAGTGTTCCTGATGAAGAAGTAATAGAGAATCTCTTGTCAGAGTTATTACCTTGGAGAAAAGGCCCTTTTAAGATAAATAATACTTTCATAGATAGCGAATGGAAATCAAATCTAAAATGGGATAGATTTCTTGAATTAGATCTAGATCTAAAACATAAGACTATTTTGGATGTAGGTTCAGGTAATGGGTATTACGCATTTAGAATGTTGGGTCAAGAAGCTGAAGCTATATTATGCTTAGAACCTAATTTAGTTCACTTTTCTCAATTTTTAGCAATTAATCATTTTGTAAAGACCAATAAAATAAGGATGCTACCAGAGAGGCTTGAAACCTTAGAAATGAAAGATACTCATTTTGATGTAGTCTTCAGCATGGGTCTTTTATATCATCAAAGAGATCCATCAAAGCACCTTAATTCCTTAAGAAATAGACTAAAAGAAGAAGGGCAATTAGTTATAGAAACCATAGTGGCATCTAATGAATATGGAGATTATTTAGAGCCAAAAGGGCCTTATGCATCCATGCCTAATGTTCATTTCGTTCATACAGACAGGGGGTTTAGGGATTTAGCAAAAAAAGAAGGCTTAAAGGTTGTTCGTAATTCAACGGAGGTCCAAACAACCATAAATGAACAAAGGCAAACTAAGTGGATGCCATTTAAGTCCTACGAGTCTGCAGTTTTGGAAACTAATCAAGATATAACCGTTGAGAACTTTTCTGTCCCTAAGAGAAAGTTTTATGTGTTAGAAAGGCTTGGCTAAGACTCTGAATAATCCACTCTACTTCCAATCCATCTCAATACGATAGTTTTTGCATAACTTTCATCATTCTTAGCTATTGCAATTGCATCTTTTTGTGCCTCTTCTAGTAGATCAGAGTCTCTAATTGGATTTGCTATCTTTAGGTCCATTAAGCCTGATTGCCTGACGCCATAGATATCTCCAGCCCCCCTTAACTGAAGATCTTTTTCAGCAATTTCAAAACCATCGTTAGTTTCCTGCATAGTTTTTATTCTTTCTTCAGCTAAGGAACTTAGTGGTTCTTTGTAAAGTAATAGGCAGTGTGAATCAGAATCAGCTTTTCTTCCTACTCTTCCTCTAAGCTGATGTAACTGAGAGAGTCCTAGTCGTTCGGGATTTTCAATGATCATTAAAGTGGCTTCAGGTACATCTACTCCAACTTCTATTACCGTAGTACATACTAATAATTGTATTTTTCCTTCTCTGAACTTCTTAATAACTTGATCTTTGGATTTCTTTTTTAATTTACCATGAACTAGCCCTACATTAATTTCTGGTAAAAGACCTGATATCTCTTTAAATAGTTCCTCAGCTGATTGCGCTTCAAGCTCTTCAGATTCCTCAATTAAAGTACAAACCCAGTAAACCCTTTGACCGGATAAGCAAACTTCTTTAATTCTCTTAATAACCTTTTGACGAAGTGAGTTAGGTCTAGCTGAGGTTTCTACAGGCCTTCTTCCAGGAGGCATTTCATCGATGATAGAAGTCTCTAGTGAGCCGTAAATAGTCATTGCCAAGGTTCTAGGAATGGGTGTAGCAGTCATGATTAATTGATGAGGGCTTTGGTTTTTTGTGCCACCTTTTTCAAGCATTGAAAATCTTTGATGCACTCCAAATCTATGCTGCTCATCTATTACAGTTAAGCCTAAACAATTAAAAATAACATCTTCTTGGAAGAGGGCATGGGTCCCTACCAAAATATTAATTTCTCCCCCTTTTAGCTTTGTAATAATTTCTTTTCTATCCGAAGTATTTGTTGAGCCCGTTAATAGTTCAACTTTCAGACCTAGTGAAGAGAACCACTCAGATAATGATAAGTGGTGTTGTTCAGCTAATATTTCTGTTGGACACATGAAAGCTGTTTGCCAACCATTTTCATGCGCGTGTAATGCACTTAAAGCTCCAACTAGTGTTTTTCCAGAACCCACATCCCCTTGAAGTAGTCTTCTCATAGGCTGGTTTCTAGTTAGATCCGATTTAATTTCGCCCCATGTCCTTTTTTGCGCTCCAGTTAAGTTGAATTCCAAAGACGAAGTAAACTTCTCTTCTGCATTAGAGATCTTATCCATAGTAGGACCAGATCTTCCTTCTAGCTCATTTTTTAATATCCCAGCACATAACATATGGGCAACTAGCTCTTCTTTAATTAAAGACCTTTGAGCTGGATGTTTACCTTCAATAAGGGTTTGAATATCTATATCTGAAGGGGGATTATGAATAAATTTCAAGTTTTCCCATAAATCAATAAAACCAGATTCAGTGTTAAGGTAAGAACTTTCTTTTAGCAGATCATGTTTGTCACAATAAGCAATTGAGTCGTGAATAACTTTCCTTATTTTGCCTTGTTGTAAACCAGCAGTTGTTGGGTATACAGGAGTAAGATTACTATCTATATCTAAATTTTCTGACTTATCAAATACTTTATATTGAGGGTGAATCATTTGTTTACCATTTGGCCCTGGCGTAACTGGTCCATAACATCTAATCATTAGGCCTTCCTTTAAAGCTTTGTGTTGGGCCATAGCAAAATTAAACATTCGCATAGTTAAACGACCCGTTCCATCGTAGATCTCTGTGAAAAGCATTCTTCGTCCCCTAAAAACTACTGTGGACTTAACTATCTCTCCTTCTACTAAAACCGATTTTTCGTACGAAGCATCTCCAATAGGAGTTAAGACTGTTCTGTCTTCATATCTAAAAGGTAGATGAAACATTGCATCTTGAACTGATTGTATGCCCAAAGACATTAAAGATTCTGAAATCTTGGGACCCACTCCCTTTAAGTTGGTTACTGAATGAAGATCTTTGCTGTCTTCAGTCATAATAGATTAGTTGTTCTTTACTATTATTGCTTCTACTTCAATTAAAGAATCTAAAGGCAATCTGGACACTTGCAGAGCTGCTCTAGCAGGGTAGGGCTCAGTAAAAAGCTCAGACATCACTTCATTGACTAAAGAGAATATAGATAGGTCTTGTAGAGACACATTTAATTTAACTATGTCATTTATGGAACAATTAGCTTCTTCACATATAGCAGAAATATTAGTGAATACTTGTCTGATTTGGTTTTCTTCTCCTTCCACTAACTCCATAGTTCCAGGGTCCAAAGGTATTTGACCCGAAATATAAATCATATTTCCTGCCTCAATGGCTTGGGAATAAGGACCTATAGCACCAGGCGCTTTTTCTGTTTGAATCTTTTTTTTCATAATTAATGTAAAACCTTTGCTTGTCTTTCTTCTTGATCGTGGATCCTAGATACAGAAGCTATTGATTTTAAAGTTTTTATTTTCTTTATTATTTTTGAAAGATGTAATCTATCAGAAACCTCAAGGTCAAGCACGAAATCATGTATACCAGAATTAAGATCCGTTGTTTGTATTGAACTTATGTTTGTTCCTGTTTCAGTTATAGCTGAGGCTATGTTTGCTAAGAGCCCCGGTTCGTCATTTGCCATAATCTTGATTTGAGAAGTAAAAACTTTTCCAGAAGACTCCCCCCAATTAACAGGGAAACATTGTTGAGGATCTTTTCTAAAAGAGAGTATGTTTTTGCACCTTTCTTGGTGAACTACTAATCCTTTATCTGCGGTAAAGTGACCCATAACTGAATCTCCAGGAATAGGCTTACAACAAGGAGCATAATTAACCACGAGCCCTTCGGAACCTGTAATTTCAAGAGGAATTGCGGAATCCGATTCAATCTCACTATCTTTATTTACGAATCCTGCTATTTGTCTGGCTACAACATTCGCTACTCTTATACCTAATCCTATTTCTTTAAGGATCCTATTCAAACTTCTTCCGCCAATACTGTCTAATGCACCTCTTAATTTATCTTTATCAACATTTTTTAATTTAATATTTAAATTATTAAGAGATTGTTCTAGTAATTTTTTTCCAAATTTTCTTGCTTCAGAGGACTTTAGGTTTCCTAGGTAGTTTCTAATGCTGTGTCTTGCTTTGGTTGTTGTTGCAAAATTTAGCCAAGCTGGAGAAGTTTGAGGAACAGTATCCCTAAGTATTTCTATAGTCTGACCGCTTTCTAGTGGGACGCTCAAAGGAGCAAGCTTTTTGTTTATTCTGCAAGCCCTGCAATGATGTCCTATATCAGTATGCACAGCATATGCAAAATCTATTGCAGTAGATCCATTAGGCATTTCAATAACTTCACCTTGTGGTGTAAATACATAAATTTCGTCCGGAAAAATATCAGTCTTAACTGAGTTAATGAACTCTTCTGTGGTTTCATAGTTTTCTCTCATTTCTAATAAACCTGCAACCCATCGTCTAGCTTTAATTTGAGGGCTTGAATCAGAATTATTTCCCGATTTGTAAAGCCAGTGAGAGGCTATACCATTTTCTGCCATATCATTCATTTCTTGAGTTTTTATCTGAATTTCTATAGGAATTCCTTTAAGTGCAATTACTCCAGTGTGAATAGATTGATAACCATTAGATTTAGGGATTGCTATATAGTCTTTAAATCTTCCTCTTACTGGCTTGTACATGTTATGAATATGTCCAAGTGTTCGATAACAATTTTCAGGAGTATCTACGATAATTTTTATAGCATATACGTCCATAATTTCTTCAAAAGACCTTCTCCTCTCTTTCATTTTCCTATAGATGCTATAAATATGTTTTTCTCTTCCTTCAACTAAAGAAGCTATACCTTCTTTTAGTAATCTATCGCTCATTTCTTTCTCGATTTTGTTCAAAAGTCTTTTTTGACCGCCTCTATTTTTCTTTACAGCTGCTATTAGTCTTTCGTACCTAGTTGGGTATATTGTTTTAAAGGCTAGATCTTCAAGTTCTCGATATAAATTATTCATGCCAATTCTATGAGCAATTGGAGCATAAATTTCTAAAGTTTCTTTGGCTATTCTTAGTTGTTTTTCTCGATCTAAATACAGAAGTGTTCGCATGTTATGTAATCTATCAGCAAGCTTCACGACAATAACTCTAATATCTTTAGACATAGCTAGAACCATCTTTTGAAGGTTCTCAGCTTGAGATTCAGTTTTACTTGAGATCGTTAATGTATTTAACTTGCTTACTCCATCAACTAGATTGGCAACTTCTTTGTTAAATTTTTTTTCGATAACACTCTTGGGTATGCCTGAGTCTTCCATAACATCATGTAGCATCGCAGCAGTAAGGCTGTCTTCATCCATTCTGAAATTGCCCAATATGCTCGCAACAGCTATAGGGTGCGTCACGTATGGATCACCGCTAGACCTATACTGCCCAGAGTGGGCTTCACAAGCAAAATCATAAGCTTTATTTATTTGCTTTACTTTCTTTGGATCTAAGTAATCCGAAAGTTTTTTTGAAAGTGCGCTTATAGATTCCATAAAATTATCAAAACAAAGATTAAGTATCTCTATTTTTGAGCCCTAAGGCTAATAATATTGGAAAATTTAACTTTGTGGCAAGTCTTCAGCGGAAAGGCCTTCAGAGAATTCTTGCTCCAAATCAGCGATGTCGACTTTAAGATCATTAATGTTTTCAGTAGATACTGTTCCTGCTTCTATTTCTCTCAGCGCCATAACTGTAGGTTTATCATCTTCCCATTCAAGTGTAGGACGCCTTCCTCCGGTTGCCAGTTGGCGCGCTCTTTTTGCGGCCAATATAATTAATTCGTATCTAGTACTAACTTTATCTAAACAATCTTCTACGGTGATTCTAGCCATATTTAATATACTCTTAAGTAAGGGACGGGCATTCTAATGCAAAGAGCTCTATTGATCCAGCAAATGAGATAAACATTTTTTTGTAAGAGCTTGTCTTTCTTCATTAATATCTGTATTTGAGTACATCACTGATTTTAAGTCTAGAAAGGCAAGATTAAAATTATCGTTAGTGATTAAATGGTCAAAATCTTTACCAGAAAGAACTTCTTGTTTGGCTTCAGAAAGCCTTTTCTCTATAGTTTCTTGACTATCTTGGTCTCTGTTAACTAGTCTTTCCTCTAAGTCTTTATAAGAAGGAGGAATGATGAAGATAGTTTTAGCTTCTGGATAGGCATTTTTTACTTGTATAGCCCCTTGGACATCGAGTTCTAAAACAACATCAAATCCTTGAGAAATGGTTGATACAACCCAATCTTTTGGTGTCCCATACAGATTCCCAAAGACTTTAGCGTGTTCAAGGAAGCTTCCTTCATCAAGCTTTTTATTGAATGCATCTTCGTCAAGAAAGAAGTAAGCAACACCTTCTTCTTCGTTTTTCCTTCTTTCCCTAGTTGTACAAGAAACTCCTAATTTTGTTTTAGATGCTAGTTCTTCTTCTAAAACCTTATGTATTAATGAAGTTTTGCCCGTACCTGAGGGTGCAGAAATAACAAATAATTGAGCCATAAGTTAAAAAGAAGTTTATTGTAGGTTAAATGCATTAAAATGATGAAGTTTTTAGCAAACTTTTTATGAAAGATAGAGAAAACCATTTTTTTGAGCTTGCCATAAAGGCAGAGGCTCTTCTTTTGGGTGATTTTACATTGAAGTCTGGAAGAAAGAGTCCTTATTTTTTTAATATCAGCTCTTTCTTTGAGTTAGGTTTCATAAATGAATTGTCTACTTTGTATGCGAATTTAATTGAAGAAGAAAACATTCAATTTGATGTAATTTTTGGTCCTGCTTATAAAGGTATACCGCTTGCAGCATCAGTTGCAACTATTATTAGTGGCAGAACATCAAACTTAGTTTCAATTAGCTTCGATAGGAAAGAAGAAAAAACTCATGGAGAAGGGGGAAAAATAGTGGGTAGTGTTAAGGGAAAGAAAGTTTTAATTTTAGACGATGTCTTAACTGCTGGAACTGCCTTAAATCAGTCCATTAATTTAGTTAGGGAAATGGGAGGCGAGGTTGTTTCTTCTTTGGTTGCGCTTGATAGAGAAGAACTTGTAGAGGGAGTTTTAGCTAGAGATTTGATAGGAGAGAAAACAAATTCAAAATTATTATCGATAGCAACTATTTCTCAACTAGTAGATTTCTTTAATCAAACAAACAAAACAAAAGAAGCTCGACTAATCTCAGAATACTTATCTAAGCAATAATGTTTACAGGGATTGTTCAAGAAATAGGAGAAATTAAGGAATGCAATAAGACCTCTTCTGGAAAAACTATAGAGGTTTTAGCAACTAATTCTTTTACAGAAAATCTTAAGAAAGGCGCAAGCGTTTCTGTAAACGGCGTTTGTTTAACGGCAGTAAGTTCAAGTAATGGCACCATGGTCTTTGATGTAATTAAGGAGACCTTAAGAATTACTAATTTAGACGATATTCAAGTAGGCAACATGGTTAATCTAGAAAGATCTCTTAGATATGGTGACGAAGTAGGCGGCCATATACTTTCTGGTCACGTTTCATGCAAAGCAAAATCTAGGCTGCTTCAAAACGATGGAGAGATAGAATTAAGAATTGAATGTCCTAAAGAGTGGTTAGACTTTATTCTGCTCAAGGGATATGTAGCTATTAACGGAGCAAGCTTAACTGTAGCTAAGAAAGAAAAGAACAGTTTTTCAGTGTTTTTAATTCCAGAAACATTAAGTGCTACTAATTTATCAGGGCTTGTTGAAGACTCTTTCTTAAATATAGAGGTAGATCAATCTACTTATTCATCCGTAAAAGTGCAAAGAGATTAATCTGAAAGGTTTTCTTTTACAATCTTACTAACCAAACCCATATCAGCATTACCTTGTATTCTTTGTTTTAAAGAGCCCATTACTTTTCCCATATCTTGAGGTCCGGAAGCAGCAGTTTGTTTGATAACATCTGTTACTATTAAATTTAGCTCTTCTTCACTTAACTGTTCAGGTAAGAAATCAGAAAGAATATTAATTTCATTTTGTTCTTTTTCTGCTAATTCATTCCTGCCCGCATCTAAGAATTGAGAATAAGAATCCTTTCTTTGCTTTATCATTCTTTGTAGGATTTGAATTACTTGCTCATCTTCAAGATCTATTCTTTTATCGATTTCTTCTTTCTTTAATTCAGAGATGGCCATTCTGAGAGTTGATGTGGTCTCTTTGTCTCTATTTTTCATAGAAACCTTAACAGCTTCTTCTATAAGAGGTCTGATAGTTTGGTTTGCCATATTGGCTCCTTCAGTTTTAGAAACGAGGTGGTCTACCCAATCTGTTCTTTCTTTGATTTTTTTGTTCTCTTTTAACTGCTGCTGCTTTTTTTCTTTTTAAAACAGAAGTTGGTTTTTCGTAGAACTCACGTTTTCTGACTTCAGGAATTATTCCAGCTTTCTCACATGCACGTTTGAACTTTCGAAGTCCTACATCGAATGATTCATTTGGTCTTATTTTTACTGAAGGCATATAAATTCCCTTATGGGATGCGCAATTCTATAGAACCAATTTTATTTTGGAAAGTCTTTCTTTTTTTTAATTTTCGACGAAAATAGCTTAAATCAATCAAAAATGAATATTTTAGGAATCGAAACATCTTGTGATGAAACGGGCATTGCTATTTATAATACTGAAAAGCAATCTATTATTTCAGAGCAATTATTTAGCCAAGCCTCTAAACATGCAGAGTATGGAGGCGTAGTTCCTGAACTGGCTTCTAGAGATCATTTAATTAAAATAATACCTCTAATTAAGCTTACCTTAGATGAAGCTGAGCTTGAATTTAAAGATTTAGATGGCATAGCTTATACAGCAGGACCTGGTTTAAGAGGTCCTCTCCTAATAGGAGCTTCTATGGCTAAATCACTCGCCTTTAGCCTGAAGATACCTTCTATAGCAATTCATCATATGGAAGCACACTTGCTAATAAATCTTTTAGAAGATCCTGCTCCAAAATTCCCTTTTCTTACCTTGCTTATATCAGGCGGGCATTGCCTTTTAATAAATGCAAAAGAGTTGGGTTCGTATGACATAGTAGGACAAACTATTGATGACGCTGTTGGAGAGGCTTTTGATAAAGTATCTAAACTCCTAGAACTAGGATATCCAGGAGGACCTTTAATAGAGAAGCTTGCTAAATCTGGAGATTCTTCTGCTTTTAGTTTCCCAAGACCTATGACTAATAAAAACAATCTAGATTTTAGCTTCAGCGGACTGAAGACAGCAGTCTTTTATGCTCTTAAGGACACTAAAGTTATAAATAAACAGATTAAGGCTAATATTGCTGCTTCTTTTCAAGACGCCGTTGCTGATACTCTTTTGATCAAATCAAAAAAAGCATTAGAAGAAACTAAACAAAATGAGCTGGTTATTGGAGGAGGGGTTGCTTCAAATAAATATATAAGAAAGAAGTTGGTTGAAGGCCTTAAGGATAATAAAATATATTTTCCACCTCTTGAACGCTGCACTGATAATGGAGCAATGGTTGCTTTTGCTGGAAGTTTTTATTTGAGCAATAGTAATCTGGCTAAAAATGATCTTGTTCGACCAAAGTGGCCTTTATCGGAGTTGTGATATGGATAAAGTTTTTATAAATAACCTTCAAGTAGAAACAATTATAGGTATCTTTGATTGGGAGAGAGAGGTTAGACAGGTTGTTTCAATTGACCTTGAAATGGAATTTGATAATACAAAGGCTGCTAAGTCTGACGATATTAAAGATGCACTTGATTATAAAAAGGTAGGAAAGAGAATAACCGCTTTCGTTGAAAAATCTAAATATAAACTGGTTGAAAGGCTTGCCGAGCAAATAGCAAAACTAGTTTTAAAAGAGTTTCCTGTTTCTAGTTTAATAGTTTCTGTAACTAAACCAGGTGCCATGAGAGGCTCGGAATCAGTTGGTATAAGAATTAGCAGGCCCTAATGCATCAAGTCTTTGTCAGTATTGGCAGCAATATAAATCCTAAGGAAAATATAAAGATTGCTATGGGCTTTTTAGATAAGCTTTTTGACTGTATCTACTCAAAACTATATGAAACTAATGCTGAAGGTTTTGAAGGGAATAATTTTATCAACTGTGTAGCAGGCTTTAAAACAAATCTCTTAGCAACAGAACTACGGAAGCACTTAAAACATATTGAGCTGAAGATGGGCAGAACCCAAGATCAGAAGGGCATGTCTAATAGGGTTATTGATTTAGATATAATTCTTTATGGAGATCATATTTTTGAAGAGGATGATTTTGATATACCCAGTAAAGACATAGAAGATTATCTATTTGTTCTTGAGCCTTTAGCAGAAATAGCTGGAGAATTGCTTCACCCAGTTTCTAAAATACCTTTTTCAGAACTATTGAAACAATTGAAGGCGGATTAAATATTTTCACCTAATTCTCTAGCTCTTTCAGTAACTGACTCTTCATCCTCCTTGAGGTGTTTGACAGCCATGAAAAGAGTTATACAAGGTATTACTAAGATTAATAAAATTATTGCCATTGAAGTTTGCATAGCGTCCCCTGAAGCATAACCTTGAGAATCTATAAAGAAGTCAGCAATTCTACCTAAAGTGTAGGGTCCTAATGCAAGCCCAATCATGCTAAGGGTCAGAATGAAAAACGCTCCTGCCATTGCTCTCATTCTTGGCAGCACAAGATTAGTGACCGTAGTCGCAGCGCATCCTACATATACAGAACTGCCTATGTGGTAAATAAAGTTAAATACTATGGATACATTTTTAGACTCTGTATAAATCATGCCTAAACAGCCAAGAGCAGTCACCACTATCCCTCCACCAAAGATTACATATAATCTACCGCCTACATACTTTTCTTTAAGTTTATCCCCAAAGTAACCCCCTCCTATCACTCCAATAAATGACCCAACGGCAGTTACCAAACCAATAAACGTTCCAATTTCTAAAGCTGTCATTCCATGATAGTTAATATAGAAAGGTGGGGTAAATGCTGAATAAGCATAGCCAACAAAAGGAATACATGGGAAAGATATAAAGGAATAAACTATAGCTTTACTTCTGAACATTAAATTAAAAGCTACTGGGTCCCGCTCCCTTAAGCTTTGTATCCAAGTGCAAACTAAATAGGCACCAATTCCCCATGCTACCCATTGCAAAAAGTCTTCAGTTAATTGATACAGTAAAAAACAAACAAGAAAGATAGTGGAAGCAATTAATAGGTTGATTATCAGAGTTCTCGCTAGGTCTTGTCTACCAATAAATGATAAAGGTGTTAATCCAATAAATTCCTTAAAAGTGTCCTTGAAAGGTTCTTTACTAGGCTCTGTGACAATTCCTTCGCTCATACCTCTAATTGGCTCTTTTATAAATATGAACGTAATTATAGAAAGTAAAATACCTGGAAGACCGACTCCCATAAAAGCTGCTTGCCAACCTTTTAAACCGAAAGGAGCATTCGATGGATCGGGGTAAGCTGAGTTCCAAGTATCTAAAATCCAACCACCTAAAAACAATCCTATTGCCGCTCCTATATATAGACCGCTAGAGTATATTGATAAAACCGTTGCTCTTACCTTGGGAGAGAAATAATCAGATAGTAGAGAATAGGCCGAAGGGGTAGCAGTGGATTCTCCTATGCCAACTCCAAATCTGTATATGGAGAGACTTAAAAAGGACTTGGCAGTTCCAGAAAGAGCGGTCATCAGGCTCCAAAAAGCCAATCCAATACTGATAAGGTTCTTTCTGTTCCAAGAGTCAGCTAATTTTCCCATTGGTATGCCTACCACGGAATAAAACACACCAAATGCTGTACCAAATAGGAACCCGATATCGCTATTAGATATTCCTAAATCAGCCTTAATATCTTCAGCAAGGATTGAAATAATCTGCCTATCTACAAAATTAAAGATGTAAACAATAACCAATAGGCCCAACGCAATTTTCGCGTGTCGACCACCTACAGCAGAATTATCTTTATCTGACATTTTTCCTTTTGGTTCGAGCTTTTAAGAGTTAAGACTCTATCTTTGCTGTAGCATTTCCTGTAATTACTGCTATATCGTTTTGATTGGTTGTTTCGATCTGAAGATCTACAACCCTTTCACCGTCCTGTTCTCTTATATCTATAATAGTAGCTGTGCTAGTCAGAGTATCCCCGGGCCAAACTTGGTTTGTAAATCTAACCCCATACTTTGTAAGCGCTCCATCACCAACATAATTAGTAAGCATTGTCCCTGTTAAGCCCATTGAAAGCATTCCATGAGCAAAAACACTAGGGTATCCAGCAACCTGGGTTGTGAATATCTCATCTGTATGGAGAGGGTTGTAATCACCAGAAGCACCAGCATATTGAACTATTTGCGTTCGTTTTAGGTCTTCTACCAATGTAGCAGTATGAGTATCACCAATTTTAATTTCACTTTCCTTTAACATATTTTTCTCCTTAACTGTCTACAGCTCTTTCTGTTTGTACCCCTACACCCGTCGCTGTTATTACTAAATCACCATCTTGGTTTCTGTATTCAGTTACACTTTCACTGAATTTAAGTTTTCCTGCTCTTTTACTCTCTTTCTCCCAAGTATTTCCTGGCTTTGTTGTAGCACTTAATACGTCACCAGCTTTCACAGGCAGGTGATATTCAAAGTGTTGTTCCGCGTGAAGGCCCATAGCTGCACCACCACCGCCACTTTCTCCAGAACTAGAAGAAGGCTTAGCTCCAGATGCTTCCTTACCTGAACCAAACCATCCTTCTCCACCAATCTTAGGTCTCAAGAAATAGTTAGGATCAAATTGCGCACTAGATTGTGCAAAAGTAGGGGGAGCAATTATTCCTCCTACATCAGTTTTTTTTGCGTATTCTTCATCGTGATATATAGGATTTGCATCTCCAACTGATCTTGCAAACATCATTATGTGGCTTGCTTCAACTAAAAATTTATCTATAGCCATATTCTCTCCTTATGTATTTTTTCAAAAATTTTCTTCAATTAATTTCCAAGCTCCTTCCGCTAAAGGTCGTACCCTTGCTCTCATAGCTTCAGCATTCTCATTCGCTGCTGTGCCATCTCTTACTCTTCCAAGTATACCTTGCAGTATTCCAGCAGATTTAAATAAGTTATAGGCCATGTATAGCTCCCACTCTTTTTCAAGATCAAATCCACTTTTTTCTATATACATAGAAACATATTCTTTTTCAGTTGGTATTCCTTTTTCTTTACAGTAACTTTCATCTGCCAATAAGGGGTTGAGTCTATATTGCATACAATGGTAACTAAAATCAGCACAAGGGTCTCCTAAGGTAGATAGCTCCCAATCTAAAATAGCTATTACATCTGGTTTTTCCTTATGAATCATAAGGTTCGTAAGGCTAAAATCTCCATGAACAATTCTTAGAGGCTTATCTGATGGCAAATTATCAGGCAACCATTCAATCAATTTATTCATATCTTCAATTTCTTCTGTTTCCGAGTCTTGATATTGCTTGGTCCATATGGATACTTGTCTTCCTACATAATTGCCTGGTTTCCCAAAAGTTTCTAATCCTATTTCATAGGGGTCAACAGAATGAAGAGAAGCCATAGTAGAGTTCATTGATGAATAGACACCATAAGATTCTTCTTTGGAATGGTCATTCATTGAAGCATCCCATAAGACTCTTCCATCCATGTATTCCATTAAGTAAAAAGAAGTCCCAATTATACTTTCATCTTCACAGAGTGCATAACTAGTAGGTACAGGTACATCTGTCTGGTTTAAGGCAGTAATGACTCTATATTCTCTATCAACTGCATGAGCTGACTTTAAGAGCTTGCCTGGAGGCTTTCTTCTTAAGACATAAGATTTAGAAGGCGTAACTACCTTGTAAGTGGGATTAGATTGTCCCCCTTTAAACTCTTCAATTGAAATCTTACCATCAAATCCGCTTATGTTTGTTTGCATATACTCTTGAAGTGCTTCTGAGTCTATGGCGTGCTTTTCCAGCACTGGCATAGTTCCTATGTTCTCATTTTCTTTGAATTCCATATATAGATAAGTTAAACCACTTAAGGGTTAATTTAAAGAATTAAATAAATATTTTAAAAAGAAAATCTACCGCCATCTACATTAATTATCTGACCAGTTATATATTTAGATTGCGTAAGAAAAAATATTGAAGAGGCAATATCTTCTGGTTTACCTATCCTTCCTATGGCCACTTTTTTTAGGATGGATTCCTTTTCTTGATCTGATAAATCTTTGTCATCAGGCCATAGGATTGCACCAGGGGCAATCCCATTAACTCTAACTTCTGGGGCAAGTTCTTTAGCCAATGACTTAGTAATTCCTTCTAGTGCAGACTTAGCCGCTGAATATAAGCTGTAATCTTTAATACCATTCTTTACTAAACTATCGGAGATATTTACTACACAACCTTTCCCTTTTTTTAGATGACGCAATAAGGCTTGGGTTAAGAATAGAGGTGTAGTTGCATTAGTATCAGTCAAGTCCCTCCATTCGTTTAAGGAAGCGTTATCTAAAGGAGTTGGATAAAAACTCGAAGCATTATTGACTAAAACTTCTAAGGTATTAGTTATTTCGTTAACTTTGGCTACAAGTTCATCAATAGAAGTATCAGAGTTAAAATTTGCTTTAATTACCAAACAAGAATTCTTTCGGATCTTGTTTAGCTCTTTTTCCATAGTTTTAGCTTCCGTTTCAGAATTATTGTAATGAAGGATTATGTTGAAACCTTTCTCATGGAGGTATCTTGCTGTTGTCGCTCCAATTCTTTTCGCACCACCTGTAATTAGAACAAATTTATCTTTCATGACTTTGACAGGTAAAGCTCGACTGCTTCAAGCCGATCTTTCTTTAATTTTTCAGCTATTAAGTTACCCTCTTGAAGATTAGTTGATGCTTTTATATTGTTTATACACTTAACTAGATCACTCCAATTTAATTCTTTCTTAAAACTACTGTTAGTGCAAAAAGTCGATGCTTCTTCTGCTTTTAGAAATCTTACCTCTTTTCTGTATATATCTGTTTTGTCTGCTAGTTCCATAATATCTTCCGCATTTATAGAACTTAATCCTTTAAAAGCAATTATTTGATTACATATGATCGAGATTTCTTTAAATTCTTTTGGTGCATTAAAAGCATTATTTATTTCTTCAACTAATGGACTAGGAGATACTAAACAAGCCCACCTAAAGGCTGTATCTGTTTCTTCTTTCCCGGCCCTTGAAAGATAATTCGTATCAATACTGTTTAAGGCACATATCTGATTTAAAGCACCACATTCATTTATTGCATCAAAGTAAGTTTCAGGGTTATCAGTCTCTAATGCTTTGTGTGTTTCCATCCAGATTCTTTCTTTACTTAATGTTTTTAATTCACCAGAATTTACAATATTCTTAATTTCTGTCTTTGTGTCTTCTTCTATTGTGAATCCGAGTTTCTTTAATTTTGCTGCAAATCTAGCAACCCTTAAGACTCGTAAAGGGTCTTCCTTGAAAGCACTAGAAACTTTCCTAATTATTTTGTCTTCTATATCTTGATGACCATTATAAGGATCAATAAAATTTCCTTCTTCATCTTGCGCAATCGCATTGATGGTTATGTCCCGTCTTTCAAGGTCTTCTTCTAAGCTTACGTTTTTATCAAATTCAAAGCTGAACGCTTTATGACCAGCTCCAGTTTTCCTTTCTTTTCTTGCTAAAGCATATTCTTCTTTAGTTTCTGGATGAAGAAATACCGGGAAGTCTTTTCCAATCTGTTTATACCCTTTTTTAATTAGCTCTTCTTTTGTTGCACCAACAACAACCCAATCCTTCTCATGAAAAGGTAAACCTAATAAGGAGTCTCTAACAGCTCCTCCAACTAAATAGACTTTCATATTGCTAATTTATCTTATTACAAGAAAAGATTCGATTATCTTCTAATCTTAAAGCGCTTAATTTTTTACCCCAAACGCAACCTGTATCAAGTGCAGTAATGTTCTTTCTCCCTGTAACACCTTCCAAGGCAGCCCAATGGCCGAAGAGTAAATTAATAGGATCTTGCAAAATCTTTAAATTCCATTCAAACCAAGGCTTCATTCCTGAAGGTGCATCTGTTGCCTTTCCTTTGTGTTTTAGATCCAAGGAACCATCTCTTGAACAGAATCTCATACGAGTAAGGTAATTTATATTTAAACGCAATCTTTCCATTTCAGTAACACACTTGGAAGGATGATTTGGTTCATTGCCATACATATTTTTAAGAAGATTTAATGCCTCTGGACCCTGTAAGGTTTCATATAATTCTTGAGAGTATTTTTTCAGATCTTCTATAGTCCAATGAGGCGGGATTCCAGCATGAGTCATTACGTATGATCTAGTTTTACCATTATTTTTTATCTTACCTATATGGTAGAAGGGCAATTCTTTGATCCAATTAAGGTAAATATCAAGATTCCTGTTTTCAAGGATTTCTTGAAATGTATCTGAGTCAGATATTTCAATAACTTTTTCGGCTACAGCTAAGAAATGAAGGTCGTGATTGCCAAGAGTTATAAAGCAATTTTCACGAACAGAATACAAAAATTCTAAACTTTCAAGAGACTTAGGACCTCTGTTTATTAAGTCTCCGCATATCCATAATTGATCTCTGTCTGTTTTAAATTTAATTTTATGCAATAAATTCATCAATTCATCGAAACAGCCCTGAATATCACCAATTGCGTAATTTGCCATTTAGATTAAAGCTTTGGCAATTCTAATGTAGTCGTTCACAGATATATTTTCTGGTCTTAAAGATAAATCTATATCCAATTTATCTAGTTGTTCAGAGGTCAAAATCTTCTTTAGAGATTTCCCTATCATTTTCCTTCTGTGCATAAAAGCTTCCTTGGTGACTTCTTGTAATTTTATTGAAACCGGAGATAAGAAGTGTCTATCTTTTATAGGGATAAATTTAATAAACACACTTTCTACACTCGGTCTAGGTTTAAAGCTTTCCGGTTCGAGATAAAGAGTGGTATCTAATTCCGTTAGATATTGAGTAAGTACAGATATTCTTCCATAGCTTTTATTACTAGGTTCAGCAGAAAGTCTTTCACCAAATTCTTTTTGAAACATAAAGTGCATGTCTTCGAATT
>CACAIY010000012.1 GCA_902532675.1 uncultured SAR86 cluster bacterium | reverse complement strand
AAATTGATGAGACCTTTAGAGAACTTTCAAAAAAATGGGATGGATTAGACGCTGTTATACATGCCGTCGGTTTTGCTCCAAGAGAAGAATTGGATGGCAATTTTCTGGATGTTACTTCCAGAGAAGGATTTAAAATTGCACATGATATAAGTAGCTATAGCTTTATTGGCCTGGCTAAAGGGGCTAAAGATATGATGGCAGGTAGAAACGGTTCATTGCTAACCTTGTCATACCTAGGATCTAAAATGACTTTACCTAACTACAATATAATGGGTTTGGCTAAGGCAAGCCTAGAAGCCAGCGTAAGATATCTAGCAGTTTCTGCTGGTAAAGATGGCCATCGAGTAAACGCTATATCTGCAGGTCCCGTAAAGACGCTTGCAGCTTCTGGAGTAAAAAACTTCAGAAAGATGCTCTCTTACAATGCGAGTCGCGCCCCTCTAGGAAGGAATATAACAACCAAGGAAGTAGGAGATGCCGCTACATTCTTAACCTCGGATATGGCTAGCGGTATTAGCGGAGAGATACTTTACGTAGATGCTGGTTTTAATATCACCGCAATGGGTTCAATAGAAGAAGCGGAGGATTAATTAGTTCTTGTAACTTCTGAATTTTCTTGGACAGCAAACAAAAGCTCGCTGTATTCAGATAATACTCTTTGGTCGGTAAGATAATCAGAAAAACCTTTTCTGGTATCTGCATCCATTTCCGTCTCTTTGTTTTTAACTGAATCAAGCCTATAAATTATATAATCTCCATTTTTAGTAACTGAAGACCCATAAGTTCTACCTACTTTAGACCTCGGAAGATTAAAGATACTTACAATAGCTTGTGAGGTTAATAGCGAAGAATCTCTTTTTAAACCTTTATAGGTTTCAAGCTTAAAATCAGAATTAGAAGCTATAGAATTTAAATCTTGACCCTCATTTAAATCTACCAGAGTTTTGTTTACAAAATCATTAGCTATTCTTTCAGTAACAACAGATTGATAATCTTGAGAAACTCTTTCTTTGATAGAGTTAAATTCAATTATCTTTTCATCTTGAAATTCTGATCTTTGAAATAATATAGCTGTTTCATTCGAAGTTTCTATTATCTCTATTAAGTTGCTATCAAGATTTGTATCAAAAATTATTTCCAGGATAGGGGGCGCATTTAAATCTTCATTAACTTCATTTAGAGAGAAAAGTCCTGAGTCTATGCTTTGAAGGTTAAGCTCTTCTGCAATGGCATCGATAGATCCCATACTAAAAACTAAATCAGAAGATTTATCCAACAAGGCGCCGTATTTATCAAGTGCAGATTCAGTTATCAGGCTATCTTCAATTTGAGCTCTCATTTCTTCTATAGATTTAGGTGTAGGTATTTCCTTTTGCGTTAATTTAATTAAATGAACACTACTATTTAGTTCAATAGGTCCGTAAACTTCGCCTTCGTTCATACCAGAAAGAGCTTCCTCAAATTCTGAGGGTAAAAGCGTTCCGTCAGTAACACCTAGGCTTCCCCCGGAGTCTTTAGTTCCTTCATCTTCAGATATTTCAACAACCAAAGCAGCGAATTCCTCTCCTGCTGACAGTCTGCTTCTGGTAGCCTCTAAAACTTTAATTGCATCTCCTTTAGTTCTGTCTGAGTTAATATTAAGCATTATGTGAGAAACTGATTTTCTTTCGGTAGTATCAAATTCATCAGCATACCTCTGATATTCTTCTTCTATGTCAGAATTCTTAATATCTATAGAAGGTTTCAAACCATCTAGTGATAAAGATAAGTAATTGACCCTAGTTTTCTTTTTCGTGACGTATTCAGCTATATTTTCGTTATAAAAATCTAGCAATGTATTTTCTGAAGTTTCAATTTCTTTAGCGAAGTTAGTTGCTGGAATTTTGATAAAGGAAATATCTCTTTCTTGTTCAGCTAAAACAAGTGATTCTAAAACTTCTTCTTCAGACAAAAATGAAGACTGTATAAGTGATTGTTTCCAAAACTCTAAAACCAAGTCCTGTTTAATCCTATTTAAATAATCCTGAGGAATAAAGCCGTTGCTTCTTGCATAGGCATCAAAGTTTTGCTTGCTAAATCTTCCATTCTCTTGGAATTGCTCGTCTTTAGCCAATTCTTTAAAAACGAAACTATCGGTTAAATTTAAATCATTATTTTCAATAAAATCCAATATACCAAACTTGCGTATCAGTGATTCTATAGATATTTCCATTAAGACTTCATCTTCAATTTGTTGATCAGGAAACCTTTGGTTAAGAAGAAATTGTTGCGATGCAGCCTCGAAACTTAGATCTGTACTGGTAATCTGCTTGGATCCTATTTTAGCAATAATATTTGCATTGCCTTGCGAAAAGAATCCAGCCCAACCAATTGAGCCTACGAAAGTAATAATAATTGCAATAACTATTATCTTGGTTAGGTTGCCAGTTAAACCTTCTCTGATGTTTTGCATTCCTGCCATAATAAAACTAAAAAAAAGCGCGCCTATTGGCGCGCTTATAATTATCTATAAAGCTTATAAGCTCTCTTTAAGAGCCTTACCCGCTTTAAATCCTACTGATTTAGAAGCTTGTATTTGGATAGAAGCTCCCGTTTGAGGATTTCTTCCCATTCTTGCAGCACGATGTCTTACGTTGAAAGTTCCAAACCCTACAAGAGAAACATTATCTCCTCCTGCTAAGGCGCTTCCTATAGCACTTAGAGTAGCTTCTACTGCTCTTCCTGCTTCTGCTTTTGATGAATCGGTTGCTGCTGCTACAGCGTCAGTTAATTGGGCTTTATTCACATTAATCTCCTAGAGTCTTGTTAAGCCAACCTATCTTTTACAGGCTGGTCAGTACGATTAAAACCCTATGCATAGGGGTTGTCAAGAGAATTTAAAACTATTTAATGAGCTTTTATTTGGCCTTTCTTTGGTTTAGATTTCTTAGTGGGAAGTTTTTGATTCTCTTCTTCCTTTTCCCATGGGATAGGTTGTCTTGTTAAAACTAGATCAAGAACTTCATCAATCCACCTGACTGGTTTTATTTCCAATTCAGATTTTATATTGTCAGGAATTTCTTTTAAATCCCTAACATTGCCTTCAGGGATAAGAACCACTTTTATGCCGCCTCTTCTTGCAGCTAAGAGCTTTTCTTTTAATCCACCTATCTTTAGAACTTCACCTCTTAATGTTATTTCTCCTGTCATAGCCACATCGGACCTAACTGGAATTTGAGATAGGATTGAAGTTACTGCCGTGCACATTGCAGCTCCTGCACTCGGGCCATCTTTGGGGGTAGCTCCTTCCGGTACATGAATATGAATATCTTGATCTTCATAAAATTTAGGATCTATTCCTAAAGATTCAGATCTAGACCTCACTACTGATAAAGCTGCTTGAATAGATTCTTGCATTACGTCACCCAAGGAACCTGTTTTTATGATCTTACCCTTTCCAGCAAAACTTGAAGCTTCTATTGTCAAAAGCTCTCCACCTACTTGGGTCCATGCTAAACCAGTCACCTGGCCAATTCTGTCTTTCTCTTCGGCTTCTCCATATTCAAATTTCCTTACTCCACAATAATCCTCAAGGTTATTAGGTTTAATTGATATGTTTTTGGCTTTCTTCGAATCAGCATTCTTTTTAACTACTTTTCTACAAATTTTTGCTATCTCTCTTTCTAAAGACCTTACCCCAGCTTCTCTAGTGAAATATCTAATAAGATCCTTTATAGAGTTCTTGGTGATACTCAATTCTTTTTCTTTTATTCCATTATTTTTTTTCTGTTTCTCAATTAGATACTTGCTAGCTATATTTACCTTCTCATCTTCGGTATAGCCTGGAAGGGTAATTATTTCCATCCTATCTAGTAGCGCGGGCGGTATGTTCATACTATTTGCAGTGCAAACAAACATAATATCTGATAAGTCGTAATCTACTTCTAGGTAATGGTCATTAAATGTATGGTTTTGTTCCGGATCTAGAACTTCCAACAAAGCAGATGCTGGATCCCCTCTGAAATCCATGCCCATCTTATCTATCTCATCTAATAAAAATAAAGGGTTCTTTACTTCAGATTTAGATAATTTTTGAATTATTCTACCAGGCATTGAACCAATGTAAGTTCTTCTATGTCCTCTTATCTCAGCTTCATCTCTGACACCACCTAAAGACATTCTTACAAATTTTCTATTTGTTGCTCTTGCTATCGATTCTCCTAGAGAAGTCTTCCCTACTCCTGGTGGACCAACTAAACAAAGAACAGGTCCTTTCAATTTCTTAACCCTTTTTTGTACGGCTAAGTATTCCAAGATTCTTTCCTTAACCTCCTCTAGTCCATAATGATCTTCTTCTAAGACATAGCTTGCTTTACCCAAATCAGTACGTATTTTACTTTTCTTCTTCCAGGGAATGTTTAGCATCCAATCTATATAACCTCTTACAACTGAAGCTTCAGCCGACATTGGAGACATCATTTTATATTTCTGAAGTTCACCCAACGCCTTTTCTTGTGCTTCCTTAGTCATTCCAGATTCCATGATTTTAGATTCAAGGGCATCAGCCTCTTCGGCTTCATCCATTTCACCTAACTCCTTTTTTAAAGCCTTCATCTGCTCATTCAGATAATATTCCTTTTGACTTTTCTCCATTTGATTTTTAACTCTGCCTCGGATCTTCTTTTCTACCTTGGATAAGTCCAATTGAGAATCAAGGTGCTCTAAAATTTTATTTGCTCGATCAGATAATGACTGTGACTCTAAAATTTCTTGTTTATGACCAATATCTATGGACAAATGTCCAACTAGGGTGTCTGTCAGCCTGGAAACTGAATCTATGGCATTTACAGTGTTTAAAACTTCTGGAGTAGCTTTCTTTGTTAGCTTCACGTATTCCTGAAATTGTTTCTTTAAACTTAAAAGATAATGCTTTATTTCTTCTCCTTCAGGCTCCTCATCAAAACTTTTGACTTTAACTGAATCAAAACCTTCTTCAGATTTTAAAGATTCTATAGAAGCCCTCTTATTTCCTTCAACTAAAACTTTCAGAGTCCCATCGGGTAACTTTATTAGCTGGAGAATAGTAGACAAAGTACCTATTGAGTATAAATCTTCAAGTTTTGGATCGTCTTCTTGTGCACTTTTCTGGGCAACAAGCATTATTTGCTTTTCTCCTGCCATTGATGCCTGCAGGGCTGTAATTGATTTATCTCTTCCAACAAATAAAGGGGTAACTACTGAAGGGAAGATAACTACATCCCTTAACGGAAGTAAGGGTATATCTTTGTTTTTAATATCATTCATAATTAGCCTTATATAAGTTTAATATTGGGATATTAAATAAAAAAACAAGGCTTAGCCTGTTTTACTTTTTGAAGCTTTTTCATAAACCAATAAGGGTTCAGATTCTCCTAGTACCACTGATGCATCTACCACTACTTTGTTCAAGGCGTCTTCAGAAGGCACTTTATACATAGTCTCCATCAAGATATTTTCTATAATAGACCTTAAGCCTCTAGCACCGGTTTTTCTTTCAATAGCCTTTTTTGATATTTCCAATAAAGCTTCTTCTCGGATATCTAGCTCAACACCTTCCATCTCAAACAGTTTGTAAAATTGTTTAGATAAGGCATTCTTTGGTTCTGTTAAGATCTTAATTAAAGCCTCTTCATCTAGTTCGTTTAGCGTTGTGGTTACTGGAAGCCTTCCTACAAATTCAGGTATTAATCCAAATTTTATAAGGTCTTCGGGCCTTACTTGACTAATTAGCCTGTCGACATTTTTATCTAATTTAATTGAAGCAACATTAGCACCGAAACCTATACCAGTTTCTTCACATCTATGTTGGATTATGGATTCTAAACCAGAAAAAGCTCCTCCACATATAAAGAGGATGTTAGAAGTATCTACTTGTAGAAACTCTTGCTGTGGGTGTTTCCTGCCACCTTGAGGTGGAACGGATGCAACCGTCCCTTCTATGAGCTTTAGAAGAGCTTGCTGAACTCCTTCTCCAGAAACATCTCTAGTTATAGAGGGGTTGTCCGACTTTCTTGCAATTTTATCTATTTCATCAATGTAGACTATACCGAGTTGCGCCTTTTCAACATCGTAATCACAGTTCTGAAGGAGCTTTTGGATAATGTTCTCTACATCCTCTCCTACATACCCTGCTTCTGTTAGTGTTGTAGCATCTGCAATAGTAAATGGTACGTCTAAAATTCTTGCTAAAGTTTGAGCTAAAAGAGTCTTACCACACCCTGTGGGGCCCAAAAGAAGAATATTACTTTTAGTAAGTTCCACTTCATCATCAGTTTTAAGTTTTTTGTCTCCTTTAAGTCTTTTGTAATGGTTATATACAGCTACCGATAGATTTTTCTTTGCTTCCTCTTGACCAATAACATATTCATCTAAAGAAGCTTTGATCTCAATTGGTACCGGAAAACCTTCTTCTTCTGATTCTGTAGCTTCACTAATTTCTTCTTTAATGATGTCATTACAAAGATCAATGCACTCATTACATATATAAACCGAAGGACCGGCAATTAACTTTCTTACTTCATTTTGGTTCTTACCACAAAAAGAACAATAAAGTAGTTTATCTTCTTCTTTGTTATTATCCTTATCAGACATAAAAGCTCCTAATTATTCCTTTAATCTACTATCCACTACATTATCTATTAAACCGTATTTAACAGCTTCGTCTGGCGACATAAAGTTATCTCTATCACTATCCTTTGCCACTTTATCAACTTTCTGACCCGAATGCTTCGCCAGGATTTCATTTAATTTTGCTTTAATAGAAAGAATTTCTTTAGTATGAATTTCTATGTCGCTGGCTTGACCTTGGAATCCTCCTAGGACTTGATGAATCATGACCCTTGAATTAGGCAAAGCTTGCCTTTTACCCTTTGCTCCGCCTGTTAGCAATACTGCTCCCATACTAGCTGCTTGGCCTATACATAAGGTACTGACATCAGGCTTTATAAATTGCATAGTGTCATAGATTGACATACCTGAAGTAACTGAACCACCAGGAGAGTTAATGTAGAGGTGTATATCTTTATCAGGATTTTCTGCTTCTAAGAAAAGCATTTGCGCAACCACCAGATTAGCACCGTAATCTTCTATAGGTCCCGTTAGAAAAATAACTCTTTCTTTAAGCAGTCTTGAGTAGATATCGTAAGCTCTCTCACCTCTAGGCGTTTGCTCTACAACCATCGGAACTAGTTGATTAGTAATTTGTGTGTTTTGTTTTTCTGACATACTTTTATTCTACTTTACATTAAGTTATGGGGTTTATATAGACAGATTTCAACCCTGGTAGTTTCCTGATATACATTCTTCATATGTTAATTCTTCTTCATTAGACTTAGCAGAAGAAGTAAGCAAATCAACAACCTGCTCTTCTAAAGAGATAGATTCTATGTTTTTAAGTTGCTCTTCGTCAGAATAAAAATAATTAATAACCTGTTGGGGTTCTTTGTAGTTTTTTGCTCTTTCTTCAATTATTTCTTTTACCTTTTCTGCATCTGGCTTGAGCTCATTGTCTTCAATAATCTTATTTAAGAGCATTCCAATTTTAACCCTCTTTAAAGCTTCTTCTTCAAAAGTCTCGCTGGGAAAAAGTTCCTCTTTCATATCTTTTGGGTCCATTCCCATTCTTCTAGCTGTGTCTAATTTCATGTTAGAAATCTCTGAATCTATCATGGCCTTAGGTACATCAAATTCGTTTGCATCAACTAAAGAGTCATACAGGTTTTGTCTCACTCTTCCTTTTAAAATATTTTCTAAATCTTCTTCAAGTTTAACGAGAACTTGTTTCTTGTAATCTTCAGTATCTTTTGCTTCTATGCCAGTTCCTTTAAAAAAATCTTCATCCAATTCAGGCAAGACTGCTTTTGATATTTCAATAACCTTAATTTCAAAATTGACTGGTTTTGAAGCCAACTCCGGTTTTCCATAATCTTCAGGAAACTTAAGCTCTAAAGTTTTTTCTTCGTCTTTACTTAAACCTACTAGACCATCTTCAAAACCTTCTATCATTGATTTAGATCCTAACTCTATGGGGAAATCATTTGCAGACCCTCCTTCAAATTCCTCACCATCAATCTTACCTATAAAGTTTATTTTTACTTGATCTCCTTCTTTAGAAGGCTCTTCAGAAGGCTCCCACTTACTCATTCTTTTCTGTAGATTTAAAATGGTTTTGTCCAAGTCTTCATCGGTTATAGAGCAATTGTGTTTCGTATAAGACAAACGGCTTAAATTTGCTACTGAGATTTCGGGATATACTTCGAAAGTAGCTTTGAATTTAACGTCTTTACCCTCTTCAATTTTTTCAGGTATTAGATTTGGCCTACTAACAATCTTTAAATCTTTTTCTTCAGCTTGCTTGTGGAAGGATTTAGTAGCTAAATCAAATATAACTTCTTGCCTGATTTCTGGGCCATATATATTTGTTACCACATCTAAAGGTGCTTTACCTTTTCTGAACCCTTTAAGTTTTGAATCCTTTTGAGCAATCTTAAGTTTGTCGGCAACTAACTTCTCAACCTCTTTGCTTAATACAACAATGTCTAAACTTTGGTTAATTTCAGCTTTTCTATTAAATGAAAATTTCATATTTTATCCTCTGGGGTGGGCGATGGGGCTCGAACCCACGACCACTGGAATCACAATCCAGGGCTCTACCAACTGAGCTACGCCCACCAAAAATTTGTAGTTTAGCATTTAAAAAAATAAGGAGCGTATTATTTTATAAAATTTCAAAGTTAGAAATTGAATCGTCTGAGTTTGCGTCTTTAACCAAAACTTCATCAATGAATGCCATATTGGGTCCGTCCCAACATAATGAAACAAAATCATTGATTTTCTCTTCCTCTCCTTGGGCAAATATTTCAATTGAGCCGTCTGAAGCATTCCTAGTCCACCCTGATAAACTAAATTTCTCTGCCTGCTCTTTAGCCCAAGACCTAAAACCTGTGCCTTGAACTTCTCCATATATAGAAATATGAACGGCAATCATTTGAAAGAAAAGAAAATCATTGGAAAAGAATATTTAAAATAAAACTGTATTTATAAAAATATATTATCCTTTAATTGCAAATGCAATACCTTTCAAAAATATCCCTTTTCTCTCATCTAAAAAGATGGAACAAGCTCGGGTTTATCTTTTAAATACAAGACCCAAGAATCATAAATATCTGGATTTTCTGGACATGCACCAATCTCATTAAAAATTTCAAATGTGCTTTGGCCATTGTCAGCAAAATTTCTATTTTGAACATCCATTGCTTCTGCACTGCTTGCCCATTCTGCCCATAAATGAGATGTTTCTATATTAGAATGGGAAGCTTCTTCAGTTCTTCTATCAAAATAAACTCCGTAATGATAACCAGTGCCTTGTAAATCAGATCCTTCTATAAAGGCTTTGTGGGTTGGAATAAAGTTTTCCATGTCATTCCTGTTAGCGTCATTCTTATAATTACAAGACCAATACTGACTATAGAAATAACCTGAATCTGTTAATTCACCAAAAAAATCTGCAGAAATTGGATAGATTAAATCCCAAGAATTTCTACCTTCTTGATTGCAGACAATAACATCTGAATATTTATCTGACCAATCTGAAGCTTCTTGATTCTCAGACCATTGCCCCCAAGCCTCCTCTGCTGCTTCTTTCGAAGTCCATTCAAGTTCCCACCAGGCGGTTGGCCCAAAAGTGTTTTGTTCATTTATAGGGTCATGAAAGAAAGCTCCCAATAACTCTTCAGAAGCTGGGAAGGCTCTCCAATCATCTACCATCTTAGATAAGTTCTCAGACGAATATTCAGAACCTTTCTCACAAGCCATGAATTCATTAAAAACTGGATTATATAAGCTCTCATTAGAGGCGTTGTCTTTTTTTTCTTCAGAGCATCCAATTGCAAAAAAAGTAACTGATAAGCTCAAGAAAATTAATCTTAAAATTTTGTTCATATTTTTATCCTAATATACTTAAAATTGGCCTCCTCGGCAGGACTCGAACCTGCGACCCACTGCTTAGAAGGCAGTTGCTCTAATCCAACTGAGCTACGAGGAGAAGCAAAGAATTATATATGAACCCGGTCCGCTAAATAAAACTATTTTATTTATTAAAAGAAGAATTTATCTATTCGCCTGATAAGGCTTGCTGTCAATTTGTGTTTCAGAACCAACCATTTGATCTGCTAGTATATCTGCCGATCCCATAGCCAAAGTCCAGCCGAGATGGCCATGTCCAGTATTAAGATAAAGACCTTTGATTTTAGATTCTCCTATGAAAGGCAATCCATCTGCACTCATGGGTCTAAAGCCGAACCAAATCTCAGCGTCTTCATCGTCTTTCACTTTAGAATATAAGCTTGGATAAACTTCATTAAGTTTAGAATTTAAGTAATTGAACCTCTTTGGATGCACCTCATCATTAAACCCAACAAACTCAGCTGTTCCGGCAATCCTTATCCTGTTTTTGTAAGGGGTTATAGCAATATGAATACCTTCATCAATAATAGGTATCTTAGGAGTATTTGTTATTCCTGCTGTGCTGTAGGTTAATGAATATCCTTTAACAGGCTTTACAGGTATTTTTATATTCAATTCCTTGAGTAAAGTTGGAGACCAACTTCCTGCGCAGACTACAATTCTTTTTGCTTGAAGAACTGCCCTATCGGTTACCACACTATTTACTTTGCGTTTATTAAGCAGAATCTTTTTGATGTTGGTATTCACCAATATTCTCCCGCCTTTTTTCCTAACAATTTCTGCAAGAGCTTTGCAGAACTTATAAGAATCACCTGCTTCATCATCTTTGTAATGGATTCCCCCAACAAGTCCCTTTCTAGTTCTATTCAAAGCAGGTTCTAGTTCTACTACTTGTTTTTGATTTAAAACATTTATGACATTTGACTCTCCATAGATACGATCTGATAAGGCTATAGATTTTTGGAGTCTTTCTGGATCTCTAAAGAGCTTTATGGTTCCGTTTATAGATTCATCATAAGAAAATCCTTCATAGATTCTAAACTTTTCAGTTAATTCTTTACTGTGTTTCGCCAAAGAGAAAATTCCCTTTGAGATTTTCTCAAATCTTGAAGGAGTTGAGTTAAGAATAAACTTAAGGCCCCAAAAAAAATAAGAAGGAATTGAGCCAAGGCTTACTGACATAGGGGAATCTTTTCTACCAATGCCTGTAAGTATGTAAGCAATATCTGAAGGTGAATTCCATGGGGTTGACTGAGAAGGGGTAAGCATTCCAGCATTAGCAAAACTAGCAGACGAGGCTACCTCAGTATTTTTATCTAGCACTAAAACCCTTTCTCCTCTGTCTAGAAGAGCATTGGCAGTAGCTAAACCTAACAGACCGCCACCAATAATTATGATCTGATCTTTTTCCATTTTAACTGGTCGGGGCAGCAGGATTTGAACCTGCGACCACCTGCTCCCAAAGCAGGTGCGCTACCAGGCTGCGCTATGCCCCGTGGAAGCGAGATTATACATATAGTTATAAAAATAAAAATCCAAAAAAAAAGGCCCCTCTAATTAGAAGGGCCTTTTTATCATTATCAATTAAAATTGATATTTAAAGCCAACAGTTGAAACTCTACCTAGAGGAGAATGCGTAAATGCATCATATCCTTGCTCGTGAGGAGCTTTAGGTGGATCTTCATCCGCTGCATTTACCATACCAAGAGTTAGCTCAAGTTCATCATTCACTGCATAAGTGTAGTGAAGATCAACAGTTACATGGCTATCAATTGATTTAGCGTCATATCCCATCGGTGCAGCTGCAAATGCTCCAGCATTAGCAAAGCTTTCCGAGACATCATATTCACCAACGTATCTAATAAATGCTCTCATGTAGTGAGGTCCATTAAATAAGCTTGCCATCAAGTTCATCTTCAACTCAGGCATTGATCTTAATCTGATAGGACTTCCAGTAGCTCTTGTGTTGTATTTACCTGCAGCGTCATACGTATCACAGCCTGCTGATAAGCAACCACCTACGTCATAACCCATTAGGTATACACCATTAACTCCTACTTGAGCTTGACCCATTGATGTTTCAAAGTCGTAAAGCATTTGAAAATCAATACCGTCAGTTTCTATGCCTTCACCGTTAATAGCATTTGTAGTTACATTAATTAACTGACAAGTGGCTGGTTTAGCGGCCGGAGGGCTGTAATTAGTGCCGTCAGCACAGTTGTATATCGCTAAAGGGCTAGTTGTAGAAACCTTACCAATAGGATCAACCATGTCTAAACGATAATAGTCTAGATTTACTCTCATGCCTTCGACTGGAGTCCAGATAATACCTAAATTAATATTATCGGAACTTTCCGGTTGAAGGTTAGTTGGAATTGGAGTTTGAATTTCATAATACTCTCCACCTATTCTTTCTAAAGAAGTGTCAATTGAATTAGGAATAATAGGTGTTCTAAACACTTCCTCATATGAAGCTCTTACGGAAAGAGTTTCAGATACTTTATAGAAAGCAGATAATTTAGGTACTGTGATATTATCAATATCATAATCTTCGTACCTAACACCTAGATCTAAGTCTAACTGTTCCGATACAGGTATAGAAATTTCTCCAAAGAACGCGAAGTTCTTGTTCTCATTACTAGAGTCATAAGTCATTGGTAAGAAGTGTAACTCTGGTTGACAAGGCTTGTTGTCTGCACAACGAGCGTCACCATAGTTAAATGCTTCTGAGTCATCCTGACGGTACTGGAAACCTGTGGCGAAGGCCACTGCATTACCGTCAACATTCCAGTCTAAATCTCCATTAAGTATGAAATCAAAAACAAGAAGCGATCTTCTTGCTTCGTAACCCATATCACCTGTTATGTAATCTATTTCATCAGCACTGTTGTGAAGAGGTGAACCAGGTGCTGCAGTTAAATGACTTCCAAAAACGTTGTAGTAATAACAACCTTTTGAAGCATCTCCTGCATCAGCAGCATTACGAGTACATTGTGTTCCACCTAGACCCATAACAGCATTATTCCATCTGGCACTTACTATATCGTAATAGTCATAGTGGTTATTCATAGTTGAATAGCTAACACTAGCGTCATAATCATAATCGCCACCTGCTAATGAACCTCTAGCGCCTAAAGACCATCTAGAAGTGTCATTATCATTTTGGAAAACAGCTGGAGGACCTTCGATAGCTTTCGCTCTACCCCACCAGTAGAAAGTACCCGCACTAGCTTCTCTTGCGTTGTATGCATCTTGCATCGCTTGAGACAATGTTGGCAAAGTAGTTGCCTTCCAATTCTGGTATCCAGGAGAGGCCATAGAAACTACTGAAAAGTACCCCGCATTTGTTGGAGGGTAAGAAGGTGAACCTACATAATCTGCTCTCATTTGAGTGTGAAGAGCTTCAAAATATAATTCCGTAGTATCACTAATCTCCATAGTCATAGAAGCAAAGAACTTGTGTCTTTCTTGTGGGTCAATGTAATTAGCAAAAGGAACATAACTGTATCCACATTTAGCATACGGATTAAAGTTTGCTTCAATAGCTATAGCTGCTCCAGCTACTCCTTGAGCTGGTAAAGCCGTACCACAAGCAGGATCTGCAACAGCATTAGCAGCTGGTGTAGTCTGAATAGTACCAGGATTACCAAAACTAGATGGTCCTAAAGGCCAACTTCCATCAAAAGTTACATATGGTCTTTCAGGAATTGGTAAAGGATTGTCGTTTTGCCATTCAGCACCGAAGACTAAATGAGCTCCACCATTTGAAAAACCAGCTATAAATGCTGCTTCGTTCATGCCATCAGTGCCTTTAGCATCTGAGTGACTGGCAGTGGCTTCAAAACCTTCGAATTTGTTACGTGTAATAAAGTTAAAAACTCCACCCATCGCATCAGTACCATGAGACACAGCACCTCCATTCTTAAGGACTTCGATTCTTTCCATTGCAATCATAGGGAAATTACCAACATCAACAAAGGCGTTACCTTCTTTGGTCGTTCCCGCACTATTTACAATTCTTCTACCGTTATAAAGAACTAGAGTTCTAGGTATACCCAGACTTCTAATGTTTACGTTTTTTAGTCCTACTATAGTACCGCCACCATCACTGTATTGTTCAGATTGGTTTATGGTACCTGTAATAGCAGGCATATTTCTAAGAACTTCCCTCATATTTGGAGCACCGGCTGCGCCGTATTCTCCTCTATCAAATACATCAACAGGTATGTCTATTTCTTCACGGTTAGTTTTAATATAACTACCCGTAACAACTACCTCATCTGCCTCTTCATCGTCGTCTGAAAAAACAGCTGCACTGAAAGAAAGGAAAGGTATCAAAGCTAAATAGGCTAGATACTTAATTTTCATAATTTTCCCCATTTTTTGTTAATAAATATAACTTATTGCCCTAAGACAATTTCTCCAACATCAATATAAGACATATT
The DNA here is from genome assembly GCA_902532675.1 of uncultured SAR86 cluster bacterium. Taxonomy (GTDB): domain Bacteria; phylum Pseudomonadota; class Gammaproteobacteria; order Magnimaribacterales; family Magnimaribacteraceae. The sequence goes on along the minus strand of CACAIY010000012.1, from coordinate 24,477 downwards.
TAATAACTTATCACTATTTTTTTAGTTCCATCTTTTTATTACGAAAAAGTTTCCTATTCATTCAGCGCATGAGAAAATGGAATTATGAGCATCCTACTGGACGGGAAAAAAGTATCTCTTGATACAGAACAGAAATTAAAAGAAAGAGTAAAAGCCTTAAAAGAACAAAAAGGGTTTGTGCCAATACTAGCAACCATACTAGTAGGCGATGATCCGGCCTCTGCTACTTATGTCAAGATGAAAGGAAATGCCTGTGAAAGAATCGGAATGAATTCTATGAAAGTAGAATTGCCCTCTTCTACCTCAACTGAAGAACTATTAGATGAGATTAAACAACTAAACTTAAATAAAGAGGTTCACGGTATTCTTCTACAACACCCAGTTCCAGAACAAATTGATGAGAGGGTTTGCTTTGATGCAATAGACAATAAAAAAGATGTAGATGGTGTAACTTCTCTGGGCTTTGGAAGGATGTCTATGGGAGAAAAAGCTTTTGGATCTTGCACTCCTCAAGGCATTATGAGATTACTTGACCACTACCAAATTGATATAGAAGGTAAACATGCAGTTGTAGTTGGCAGAAGTCCTATTCTAGGAAAACCTATGGCGATGATGCTATTGAATGAAAATGCAACTGTCACTATATGCCACTCAAGAACAAAGGACCTCAAGGAACAGATTTCTTCTGCAGATATAGTCGTAGGAGCTGTAGGGATTCCTAAATTTATCCAAGGAGACTGGATAAAGGACAGTGCAGTTATAATCGATGCGGGTTACCACCCTGAAAAATGCGGCGATATTGATTTAGATCAAGTTGCAGGAAGAAGTCTAGCTTACACACCTGTTCCCGGTGGAGTCGGTCCTATGACGATTAACACTTTAATTCTGCAAACGGTAGAAGCTTGTGAAAACTCTTAATGATAAAATGATTAAGGTAAAATAAAAGGAAATGGAAATGAATCACGAAGATGTTGTTGTAGTTGGAGCAGGTATTTCAGGTATTGGCGCAGCCTACAATCTTCAAAAAACCTGTCCTCAAAAAACATTTACCATACTTGAAGGAAGAGAGAATATTGGCGGAACATGGGATCTTTTCAAATATCCAGGTATAAGGTCTGACTCTGATATGCACACTATGGGTTTCAGATTTAAACCTTGGACCGAACCTAAGACTATTGCTGATGGCCCTTCTATTATTAAGTACCTTAAAGAAGCAATAGAAGAAAATAACCTTAAAGAAAAAATTCAATTTCAAAAGAAAGTTGTTTCAGCTGCTTGGAATACTAACGAAGCTTTGTGGACCTTGGAGGTAGAAGACCAATCAAATAAATCTATAGAATTAATGAGTTGCAACATCCTTTACTTATGTGGAGGTTATTACAATTATGATGAAGGTTATACTCCTGAATTTAAGGGTCAAGATAACTTCCAAGGGCAAATTATCCATCCTCAAAAATGGCCTGAAGATTTAGACTATTCAGATAAAAAAGTAGTAGTTATAGGAAGTGGCGCCACAGCTGTAACTATTATCCCGTCGATGGCTGAGAAAGTGTCGCACATCACTATGTTGCAGAGGTCTCCTACTTATTACATGGCTCCTCCGGATAGAATGTGGATAGATGAATTTCTTAAAAAATACACTTCTGATAAATTGGGATATTTTCTAGTTAGGTGGAAAAATATTCTCTTAGGAAGATTTTTTGTTTCTCAAATCAAGAAAAGGCCTCTTAGATATAAAGAAATGCTTATTGATGGAGTTAGAGAACGTTTAGGGGACGATTACGATATAGACAAACACTTTACTCCGAAATACATGCCCTGGGATCAACGACTTTGCCTAGTACCGAATGGAGATATTTTTGAAGCGATTAATTCTGGAAAAGCGTCAGTTGTTACAGATACCATAGATGAATTCACTTCTGAAGGAATTAAACTCGACTCTGGAGAAGAGCTAAAAGCTGACATTATTATTACCGCTACAGGCCTTAACATGAGACTTTTAAATGGAATCGATATAAAAATAGATAACCAAACTTTAGATATATCTGAAAAGATTCAATACAAAACAATGATGTTTAGTGATGTACCCAATCTAATCGCAACATTTGGATACACCACTGCTTCTTGGACTCTAGGAGCAGATCTTACGAGTGAGTATGCCTGTAAATTAATTAATCTATTAGATAAGAAAGGCATGGACTATTTTTGCCCTGAGGCTGGAGAAGACGTAGCTGCAGAAGGTGATTTCCTCGACTTAACCTCTGGTTATATTCAAAGGGTAGCTCACATGTTACCTAAACAAGGATCTAAAGATCCTTGGATAAATACACAAAATTATCTTAAAGACCTTTTTCAGGTTAGGTTTAAGAGTATAGAAGATTCAGATCTAAAGTTTAAAAAAGCAGGTTAATTACTTCCCTTCTCTATAAAATCATTATAGAAATAATAATGAGTTCCCTGTTCTAAGCCTGAATATTTAATCATCGCCCGAGCTAAAACTTTAGCTTTTATACACCTGAATTTAGATAAATTTCCTAATAAGAAAAGATTAATCAATGGATGTAATTTTTGCCCTACGAATTCAGCTAATCTCATTTCTTTTCTAGCGCCTATTAAAAGACCAGGTCGGTGAATAGAAATTGATTGAAAATCCAATTCCGAGATCTTGTTTTCAATAATTCCTTTTGTTCTTATATAAAAATTAGAAGAACTAGAATCTGCGCCTACTGAAGTGATCAATGAAAGATTTTTTACTCCAGCATTCAGAGCCTGTTTTGCTGTCTCTAAACAATAATCTATATCTACTTTTTCAAAGGCTTCCTCAGATCCAGCTTTCGAGATGGTTGTCCCAAGACAAATATAAACATCACTAACTTCTTTAAAATGTTCTTTGTATTCATGTAAACAATCAAAATTGACTTTAATATTTTCAACTAAAGGGTTGGGAGAATTTAGGTCAATCCTACTAAGAGCTTTTACAGGCATTCCTTTAGAGGCTAATTCATTAACAACTTCCTCTCCAACTAAACCAGTTGAACCTACAACAAGTGATCTGTGAGCGGTCACTTAAGGCCAGTATTTATCTTTTAAAAGACGCTTATATAGCTTACCAGTTGGGTGTCTAGGTAATTCCTTTTCAAAGTCGATAGACTTAGGGCATTTAACGGAAGATATTTTTTCTTTGCAATAGGCAATTAGCTCGGCCTCTAAGTTAGGACCAGCTTCAGACATATCTTCAGGTTGCACAACCGCTTTAACTTCTTCACCCATTTCAGCATTTGGAACACCAAACACTGCGACGTCAGCCACCTTGGGATGCATTACCAGTGCATCTTCAGTTTCTTTAGGGTAAATATTTACTCCGCCGGAGATAATCATGAAAGACTTACGGTCAGTTAGATACAAGTAACCCTCTTCATCCAGATAACCTACATCCCCTAAAGTACTAAAGCCCTTCTTAGTCATGGCGTCGTTGGTTTTCTCTTCATCGTTATGATATTTAAAGGTCGTTGCTGTTTCTCCTCCAAAATAAACACCGCCAGTCTCTCCTGGAGGTAATTGCTCTCCATTCTCATCAAGAATTTCAAGTGCTCCAAAAAGAGATTTCCCCACTGAACCTTTGTGAGTTAACCATTCTTCAGAGTTTATAAATGTCATGCCATTAAACTCCGTTCCTGCGTAATATTCATAAAGAATAGGTCCCCACCAATCAATCATTTGTTCTTTAACTTCTATAGGGCAAGGTGCGGCTGCGTGTATTGCAACTTGATGACTAGATAAATCAAATTGAGTTCTTACCGAAGGATCGAATTTTAAAAACCTCACAAACATTGTTGGCACCCATTGGGAATGCGTAACCTTATGCTCTTCTATCGCTTGCAGCGCACCTTCAGCATCAAATTTCTCTAAAATTACACAAGTAGAGCCTTCAGCTAGAAACGCCGTACAAAAGTTTAATGGTGCTGAATGGTACATAGGCGCAGGAGAAAGGTAGATACTGTCTTCGTTAGCGCCGTAAAGTAAAAGCACTCTAGATAAATTTGGATCCCCATCGTCTTTGGAATAAGGCAAAGGTTCTAAGCTCAATTCTCGACTAACACCCTTGGGTCTTCCAGTAGTTCCAGAAGAATAAAGCATTGGGCCTCCTACACATTCATCAGCAATTGGGTCTTCAGGTTGAGAGGCTATAGATTCTTCATACGAGAGATAATTGTCAGTCGATCCATCTAGCATGAACTTATGGACATCTTTTAGAGAGGAGTCTAAATTGACAGCAGTGTCTTCTAAGAATTTAGAAGTAATAAAGACTTTAGCTTCACAGTCTCTAACAATGTATTCAACTTCATCTGGCTGGAGTCTCCAGCTAATTGCCGTGTATCTTAGTCCGCTTCGCCAAGCAGCAAATACTATAGGAAAGAATAAAAAATGATTTTCTAGCATAATTGCTATGGAATCACCTGGGACCAGGCCTAATGACCTAAATAGCTGAGCTCCTTGATTAGATAAATCATTCAACTCTCCATGAGTGACCACCTTCCCACTTCCATGCATTATTAAAGCGGGTTTATTTGGAAATTTTTCTCCGTTGATGCCCGGGTGCATAACTTCTCCCTTGTTATAAATTGATATTCTTTAATAAATATTGCCATACAATAGACACTTAAGTAAAAAGAATTTTATAAATGAGTAGGAATAAACCTTTAGCAGTAATCTCAGGATTCGGAGGAATCAACTCATCAGGAAGGTCTTCAAACTTTTTGGGATATAAAAATCTAGTATTTAATTCACTTAAAGAAAAAGAACAATTAGAGGTTCTTCAAGATTTAGCTATTTTACAAGGAAAGATAGAAACTGTTGGTAGTGGCTGGGAAACGGTTTCAGGAGACTCCATTAATCTTAAAGAATATCTACTTGAGAATGTATCGTCGATTAGAAAAGACTGTTTCATTCGAAAAATTGAGAAGGAAATCTATGATCCAGATGGGGTGATCCTGGATCAAATAAAAGCAAGTGCTGCTGGTCAACTACCCAGAGGTTTTGATCCATCTAATTATTATCCTGCTAGACAACACCCCAAAGCCTTGCAAATGACAGTTTTTGGTATAAGTGATGCCATTGGTCAACTCGGTTTTAAATGGGAAGAAGTCCAAGAAAAAATATCACCAGATGAAGTTTCAGTATTCAGTGGTGCTGCCATTGGTCAGTTAGATAGTTTTGGTTTTGGTGGTCTTATGCAATCAAGGATCAAAGGTTCTAGGGCAAGTTCTAAAAATCTGGCCTTGGGTTTAGTTGAAATGTCTGCAGATTTTATTAACGCTTATGTGCTTGGTAATGTAGGAAGAACTGGTCATAGTGTAGGAGCTTGCGCAACTTTCCTATACAACCTGCAAATGGGAAAAGAAGCCATAGAATCAGGTAATTCTAAAGTATCTATTGTAGGTGCAGCGGAAGCTCCTATAACGCCTGAAATAATAGATGGCTTCTTTGCAATGTCAGCCTTATCCGATGATAAAAGAATGCTAGAGCTTCAAGCTTCAAATGGTGAATCAATTGATGCTGGGCCTATTCAAACTCGTGCTTGCCGCCCTTTCGGAAATAACGCAGGTATGGTGTTAGGCGAATCGTCTCAATTTGTAGTCCTAATGGAAGCTAATCTTGCTATTGAACTTGGAGCTGACGTTTACGGTTCTGTTGCTTCGGTGCACTCTCATTCAGATGGACATAAAAGCTCTATAAGTGGACCTGGTGTAGGCAATTACATAACCATGGCAAAATGCGCAGCAGACGCCGAGAAAGAAATAGGACTTAAACATTTAAGACAAAATACTTTTGTGCATGCCCATGGAACTGGAACTCCAGCAAACAGGACTACTGAATCACACATCCTTAATGAGATAGCAAATACTTTTGGTATAAAGAAATGGCCTATTACAGCAATAAAAAGTTACCTTGGTCATAGCATGGCTCCGGCTTCAGGAGATCAACTTGTAGCTTCACTTGGAACCTGGAATAAAGGAATAATACCTGGTATTCATTCTACTGATACTTTAGCTGATGACGTTTACTCCCAAAACTTAGATATTCTTCTTGAAGATAAAATAGAAGATCGGAATTTTTATAAAGGGTGTTTCTTAAATGCGAAAGGATTTGGAGGAAACAATGCTTCTGCTTTTATTCTTTCCCCTGAGGAGACTCAAATAAAAATGAAAAGCTTAGTTGTAAAAAATAAATATAATCAATATTTGAGGATTTTAGGAGAGACTCAAAAGAAATCTTCTCAATATAATAGGTCGTGTTTAAAAGGAGACTATAAGGTTACTTATAAATTTAATGAAAAAGTACTTAACGGAGAAACAGATATAGAGATTTCTAGAAAAGGAATGAAGTTAAAAGGATTTAAAAATAAGATAAAATTTTAGTTGGGGAGAATAATGAAAAGAGATTGGAAGAAAGTAAGAAAAGAAGTTAAAGAGTTCGTAGAAAACGAAGTTTATCCTGCAGAAGAGATCCTGCATAAAAGAGATGATGAGTCTGCAAAAAAAATGCAAGAGTTGATGCAAAAAGCAAAAGATAATTCGCTATGGGCGCTAGGACATCCTGAAGATATAGGTGGCCAAGGGATGCCTTTTATGGAATACGTGTACATAAACGAGGTAATTGGTAGGTCTTCTAGTGCAATGGTTGCCCTAGGAACTCATTCTTTGCAAGACTCGATCATGTTAAGAGAATTCGCTTCTAAAAGATGGCGCGATGAATACCTTGAACCATTAGTTGCTGGAGAAATATTTCCTAGTTTTGGAATGACCGAACCAGACATTTCTAGTTCCGACCCGACTCAACTTCAAACCACAGGTATTTTAGAAGGTGATGAATGGGTGATTAATGGAAGAAAATGGTTTACCTCTGGAGCAGCTGGAGCAACTTACACAACGGTAATGTGTAGAACTGAATTAGATGTTCCTAGTCACGGAGCGTTCAGCATGATTATTGTTCCTACAGATAATCCTGGGTACAAAATTGTAAGAGATACTCCTGTGTTAGGTATACATGGTGGTCACGGAGGTCATTACGAAGTCGAATACGACAACGTAAGAGTGCCTGAAGAAAATCTTTTAGGCCCTAGAGGTCAAGGATTCCTTATAGCTCAAAGAAGATTAGGTCCAGGAAGAATTTTTCATTGTATGAGATGGTTAGGTCAAGCGCAAAGAGCCTTTGACCTTATGTGCTTAAGAATGCATGAAAGAGAAGCTTTCGGAAGCTCACTTGCTGATAAACAATTATTGCAAAAATTTGTATTTGATAGTGCTTGTGAAATTCAAGCTAGCAGACAACTTACTCTAGATGCTGCAAAAAGAATAGATCAAGGAGATGACGCAAGAATTGAAATAGGAATGATTAAAGTTGTGGGTGCGAAAATGGTTCATAACGTTATAGATAGAGCCATACAAGTTCATGGTGCTAAAGGTCTTACTGATGACACTCCTCTTAGCTTAATGTATAGACATGCTAGGGAAGCTAGGATTTATGACGGTCCCGATGAAGTTCATGTTCAATCCGTTGCGAGGAGAATTTTAAAGAACTATCAAAATAATGGTGCAGGATGGGATTTTGGTGAAAGAGATGCCAGCTTAGAATCTAATTAATGCAAGAAGAATTAGCATCAGCACTTTCTAAAAAACTACTTGAAGTCGGTATAGAAGGAAAAGTTTCTAATCTTGAACCTCTTACTGGAGGAGCTTCTAAAGAGATCTGGAAATTTGAAATTTCTAACGCTAAACAATCTACAAAGATGATTCTTAGAAGGGGTTCAGGTATAGAAGGACCTCTTGCGATAAAAACTGCAGATGAGGCCAGAATACAAAAGGAAGTAATTAAGGTAGGTGCACCTGTGCCAAAAATATTGGCAGTCTCTAAGAATGAAGAAGAGCTAGGAGACTCTTACATAATGCATTTTGTTGAAGGAGAGTCCATTGCAAGAAAAATACTAAGAGATAAAGAATATAAAAAGGCGCTTCCGATACTGGCTTACCAATGCGGAGAAGCCATTGCCAAAATTCACAATGTTGATATTAATAATTTTTCTTTCTTACCTAAAAAACCAGCTAAAGATCAACTTGAGGACCTCTACTCAACCTATCAGTCTTTTGAACAACCCTCCCCTGTTTTTGAATACGCTTATCTTTGGTTAAAAGAACAAGACTTTGGTAATTTTCAAAAAAGCCTAGTGCATGGAGATTTTAGATTAGGAAACATAATCGTTAATGCAGATGGGCTTCAGTCAATCATAGACTGGGAACTTGCACATATAGGAAACCCTCTTCAAGATTTAGGTTGGGTCTGCGGCAACTCTTGGAGATTCGGTAAAAATGATAAAGTTGTAGGAGGGTTTGGAGAACTAGAAGATTTGCTTGAAGGATATAATTCGGTAAGTAAGTTAAAGGTCAACAAAGAAATGGTTAAGTGTTGGCAAGTTTTTGGAACATTCAGATGGGGGGTAATTTGTCTAATTCAAGCTTATGCGCATTTAAACGGTACGATCAATTCGATAGAAAAGGCAGCAATTGGCAGAAGGGTTTCTGAAACTGAAATAGATATTGTCGATCTATTATTTTTAGGAGGTGAGTGATGATTTTTGATAGACCAACTAGTAGTGAATTAATAAAAGCAGTGATGGATTTCTTAGATACTAAAATTAAAGATGAATTACCTCCACATTTAGCTTTTAAATTAAGAATTACGAACAATGTACTTGGAATGGTACAAAGAGAAATAGATCAAGGCGAGACTTTGCAACAAGAAGTTTATGATGCAATGCAAAACCTTATGCATTCCGATGAACTGACAACCAAAAAACTTTCTGAGTTAATCAAAGATGGAAAGATAGATTTAAAAGATGAAGACCTTAAGGACCTATTAGCAATTTTATCCAAAAATAAAATTGCTGTAGATAATCCTAATTACTCAACTTATAAGAAATTAATTAAGTGACTTTAAAGGTTTTTTATCCCTAAAGATCATCAAAGGAAGCATAAAGAATTTCCAAGTTTTATGGTAATGCTTTGGAAACAATCTTTGAGACAAATCAAGAAGCTTGGCATCTAAACCTATAAAAATTCTACTTTTATTTTTCCTGACCCCTTTTAAAATGATTTCTGCAGCTTTACTAGGATGCATTCCTCCTTCCCTAAAAAGGTCTCCAGCTTCTTGCTGGTTCTTCGGGGCATTTCTAGTAAATATAGAGGTTCTGCCACCTTCTTCTTCTCGATTAAAGTCTTCATCATTCATTCTTGCAGTGGCAGCAATGTTTGTACCTATATGACCGGGGTGAACACAGTGTATTTGTAAATTAGGATTTGTCTCTTTCATCTCCATAGCCAAACTTTCAGTAAAACCTCTTACTGCAAATTTTGTAGCGTGGTAAACCGTTTGGCCAGGAACTGCGACCATCCCGAATATAGAAGATGTGTTTACTATTGCAGCTTCTGGACTATCTATCATATGTGGAATGAAAGCTCTCGTGCTATTAATTACACCATCAAAGTTTATACCCATAACCCAATCCCAGTTTTCTTCATCCATATCTTTAAAATGAGACCCTGTAGTAACTCCAGCATTGTTAAAAACTAGATCTACTTTGCCATGTTGTTCAATAACCTTTTCAGGAAGAGCTTCGATGGCTTCCTTATCAGCCACATCTAAAATATGAGAAGAAACAGATACATTATATTGCCTTAGCATTTCTACCGTCTCGTTTAAGGTCTCTTGATTGACATCACAAACAACCACATCAGCTCCATCTTTTGCTAATAAAATTGCCAAGTAACGACCCATACCAGAACCAGCCCCTGTAATTACTGCCACCTTATCTCTAAAACTTTTAATCATATACGTCCCACTCTCTTTTTTCTCCATTGAACATAATATTATATGCTTCTTCAGGGTCTCTTCTTACAATTTCATCAATGGCCTTTGCGTCATCACCAATTAAAATTCTCCATCTATTTTCTTTAACACCATCCAAGATAACTGTTGCAGCTTCAGATGAAGAAGTAGGAGCCGTCTCTGCAAAAGAATCTGTTCTTTCTTGTATCATCTGTTTTATTTGGTCTATGGATTGATTATGAACAGGAGCTCCAAGTTTAATCATATTTTGTTTCACGATTTCCCAATCCTCTTCTGTTCTTTCCCCGCCTAATATTTTTCCAGTGTTTATTGCTATTGAAGTTCCTATATGTCCTGGCATGACTACGGAAACACCAACATGAGGGGCATTCATGCGAAAATCATCTATTAAAGATTCACTAAATCCTTTTACGGCAAATTTAGCAGCGGAGTAGGAAGTGTGAGGCGTTCCTCCCAAACTAGCCCAGAATCCGTTCACGCTACTTGTGTTGATCACATGACCTTCTTCACTGGAAACAATGTGGGGGATAAATGATCTAGAGCAATAGTAAACACCGTACCAACAAACAGCGAAACATCTTTCCCATTCCTCTCTAGAGCCAGTCACAAAACTCGCTCCGCCTCCTATTCCGGCATTGTTGAAAAGGAGATTGATTGTTTCAGTTTCATGTTGCGATAAAACTTCATCCTTAAATCTTAAGACCTGCTCTTCATCTGATACATCACATATATGTTTTGTAACTAATACATCTGGCGATTGTTTGGTTACAAGTTCAAAGGTTTCTTCCATGTTTTCTGCAATAACATCGCACATAGCTACATGACATCCTTCTTCTGCTAGCTGCAGAACAAGTTCCCTTCCCATCCCTGTGCCACCTCCAGTGATCACGGCAATTTTATTTTTAAAATCCTTCATGAATTCTTTCCTATTTTTCCTCCTCTGAACCAGGAAAGTCACTAAACGGGAAAGGTTTCTCGCTGGAGTGATAATTGATGTAATCTAATATTTGAACCATATAATTTCTAAAGCCTTGAGACACTTTAGTGACGTTCGAACTCCTTTTATCCGTAAGAAGAACAAATAAAAATTGAACCAATACGATTATCCATAAAACTGTCATAGAAAGGTAATAGATGAATGAAAACCCTATCATCCATAATAATCTCAACCACTTTCCTTGTTTAAGCAGATTCTCTTTCCACTCTTCGCTATCAATAAACTCTTCTGAAACTACATCAGTTATATTGTCGTTATCTTCTTTTGTCATAATTTTATTTAGAAAATTCTACATCCTTAATTAGATCTTCACCCAAAATATTTTGAATGGAGCCATCAAGCTTCTCTCCTTTATAGATGATTTTGTATAGAGAATCTACTATTGGCATATTAATATTTCTTTCATCAGATAAAGCTTTTACTACTTTAAGTGTCTTTAGGCCTTCTACTGTTTGACCTATTTTCTCTGTAGCATTTTCTGCTGAAAGTCCTTCTCCAATATATTGACCAAATTTATGATTTCTACTTAAAGGAGATGCGCAGGTTGTAATTAAGTCACCTACCCCAGATAAACCTAAAAATGTTTGAGGATTTGCTCCTAATTCAACTGCTAATCTACTCATTTCTCCCAAACCTCTTGTCATTATCATCCCAACTGTATTATCACCAGAATTAAGGCCGTCAGCTACCCCGCAAGCTATTGCGTAAATATTTTTAATTGCACCTCCCATCTCAACACCATAAGGGTCATCATTTTCATATACTCTAAAAAAATCTGATCCAAGAGTATCTATAACATTTTTTTGAAGACTTTTGTCTTTGCTTGCAATAACAGTTCCTGACAATTGCTTGTTTGCTATTTCTTGAGCTAAATTAGGACCGCTAAGTATTCCTACTGAATTATTCTTCATGTGCTCATTAAGAATCTGACTCATTAAATTTAAATTATCCTTTTCTACGCCTTTAGTAGCAGTGACCAGTTGAACACTTTCATGTATGTATTTAGAGGCGGCTTTAGAAACTTCTCTAAAAGAATCACTTGGAATACAAAAAATGATCATCTCTGAATTACTGATTAAAGAAATATCATCAGTAGCATTAATATTCCCTTCTAGCTTAAGTTCGGGTAAGTACTTTGAATTTCTTTTGGATTTATTGACCTCTTGAACAACAATAGAATCTCTCATCCAAAAAGTTACATCGTGTTGGTTAGTCGAAGCTAAATTTGCTAGAACAGTTCCCCAACTGCCTCCGCCTAATACAGAAATATTTTTACTTTTCATGTGTTTTTTCGACAAATATGATTCTCAAGATACAATCTACTAAAGTAATTCTACCATCTGAGGTTAGATCTATACTAAAACCATAGATATAAAAGAACAGAACATGAACATAAGAGAATTAAAAAATGCTAATGATTTTGAAGTTTACCTAAATAGTGTAAATAGCCAGTACATCAAAGTAGCTATAACAGATATTGATGGCGTACTGAGAGGAAAATACATGCACAGGGATAAATTTCTAAAAGCAACTGCTTCAGGATTTGGCTTTTGTGATGTTATTTTTGGTTGGGATAGCAATGACGACCTTTATGAATTGCGTAAGAAAGACGAAAAAAAGATCTTCACTGGGTGGCATACTGGCTATCCAGATGCAGAGGTTAGGATTATTCCAGAAAGTGCTAGAGATATTCCTTTTGAAAAAAATACTCCTATTGTTTTATCAGAGCTCTCAAATGAAGACTTATGTCCTAGAACAATTCTTAGGAACGTCCTTAGTAAACTACAATCTCTAGGTTATAAGTCCAAATCTGCATTTGAATATGAATTCTTTCTTTTTAAGGAAAGTCCTTCCTCAATTAGAGAAAAAGAATTCAAAGACTTAAATAATTTTACACCTGGTATGTATGGCTATTCTGTACTTAGAAATTCCGTCCATTCGGACTTGTATCACCAACTCTTAGATATGTGTATGAGTATGGACATGTCTTTAGAGGGTTTACATACTGAAACAGGTCCTGGCGTCCTGGAAGCAGCTATTATGGTTGATGCGGCTTTGATCGCAGCAGACAAGGCTACTTTATTTAAAACTTTTACTAAAGTATTAGCACAAAGAAATGATTTAGTAGCAACCTTCATGGCAAAATGGTCTGAACTTTATCCAGGTCAATCAGGCCACATACATACTTCTTTATTGGATTTAAATGACAAAGCAATATTCGCTTCTGAATCAGAAGATAATTTACCAGAAGAAATGTTGTTTTTTATTGGGGGTCTTCAAAAATACATGAGGGAATTTTCCGTAATGTATGCTCCCACAGTTAATTCTTACACTAGACTTTGCCCTGGTGCATGGGCTCCAATAAATATGACATGGGGTATAGAGAATAGAACTACTGCTTTTCGTATAATCAAAGGAGGGCCTTCAAGTCAGAGGATAGAGAATAGATTAGGCGGAGCTGATGCCAACCCTTATCTTGCTTTATCAGCTACTTTAGGGGCAGGTTTATTGGGTATCGAAGAAAGAACTCTTCCGAGTGAGCCTATTGTTGGAGGAGCATACAATATAAGTGTTCCAAGAGAACAACAAGTACCAAGGAATCTTGGTGAAGCTTCCGATTTATTTTATAAATCTAAAGCAGCTAGAAAACTTTTTGGAGAATTATTCGTTGATCATTTTTCTGATACAAGAAACTGGGAGTACACTCAATACCAAAGACAAAGACAATTACTAGAAAATGATAAAATCACTACTTGGGAACTATCAAGATATTTTGAAATTATATAGAAATGACACCAAAAATTTTTGACTTGACTGGAAAAGTTGCTCTTATAACAGGTGCCTCTTCAGGGCTTGGGCGTCACTTTTCTAAAACTCTATCTGAAGCAGGCGCGACTATTATATTAAGTGCGAGAAGAGTAGATAACTTAATGGAATTACAAAATGAATTAAAAGGTAATTCTCATGTCTTTTCATTAGATGTTACATCGAATGAAAGCGTAGAAAATCTATTTAAAGAAATAAAAAAAGAATTTGGCTCTGCAGATATTTTAATAAATAACGCTGGAGTAAATGATACTAGAAAATTTAAAGATTTAGATGAAGAAAGTTGGAATTTTGTTTTGGAAACGAATCTTAACGGAGCTTTTAGAGTAGCAAAAAGTTTTACTGACCTGTTGCTTGCACAAAAAAAACCTGGAAGTGTTATTAATATAGCTTCTATTTTAGGACTTAGGGTAGGTCTAAACTTAACGAGTTACGCCGCTGCTAAGGCAGGCTTAGTACAACTAACTAAAAGCATGGCATTAGAACTTGCCAGATCAGGAATTAGAGTAAATGCCATCGCACCTGGTTATATACTTACAGAGATAAATGATGACTTCTTTAAAACTGAAGAGGGTCAGAGCTATATTAAAAGCATACCCATGAACAGATTAGGACTTGAATCAGAGCTTGATGGATTGCTTCTTTTATTGGCGAGTGATGCATCAAGTTTTATGACTGGTTCTATTATCCCAGTTGATGGAGGGCATTTAGTTAACCCACTTTAATCACTGAACTAGTTTGATGATTTCACCGGCAACCAATTTATTGTCAGGAAAATCTCCATTTAATAATCTCAATTGATCTTCAGAGTTGTAATGAATTTTACTTTGTTTTGCTAATTCCTTATAAGTATCACCTTCTTTAACAATATATTTTTTAATCTGTAAAGGTTTTGATAGCTCTCTGCCTCTTTCATCTAACTGATTAAACGTATTTATTATCTTTAAAAAAGTAGGGTCGTACGCATTGAACGAATCAAGCCCTTCTTTTAAATAACCAATAAATTGATATATCTTTTTTTCTTTAAAAATAATAGCCAATCGAACAATTCTTCCAGATCGGTTACTTAATGCAGTGTATCCATCGAATCCATTAATATTTAGCTCTTTTCCCTGGTAATGATTTGATGCAACTCGATCCATATAAGATTTAGGAGATTCTCTGAAATTTAAATCCTCCAAATTCACTTGAAGTACTGCTTCGCCTTTTGGTGAAGTGAATATTAAGCTTTGAGGAGTATTTATGATTTCCCAATTATCAGTTGAAGAGAAATATAGATCTAAATCAGAATGGAAAAATTCGTTTCCTTTTCTTACTCCTGATAGTTCTGAATCGCCATACACCATACCTTCTATTTTGTTTAAATAATTACTACTAATTTTTTTTTGTTCTACAGAGAAGGAATTAGTAACTTTTTCTAATATTTCTTGAAGGCGCTTATCATTAGAAGGATGACTAGCAAAAACACCATGATAACTTCTAGGTTCTTGACCTCTTTTTTCAGCTTGGGCTTTTGAGTAGATCTCTTGATCTTTTAGAACAGATAAAACATCAAACATTCCTTGAGGTGAATAACCTTCCTGGGCAATGTACTGAGCTCCTAGATCATCTGCTTCTAATTCCAAATCTCTGCCGTATCCTGATAATAGAGCCCCTGAAGCTAAATTAGCTAAATTCCCTGCTGACCTGCCTTGGTTCATTTCTATAGCTGTAGAAAGAATCCCTAATAATTGAGATTGCGAATATTGCCTTACACTATGCCTTGCAGT
Source organism: uncultured SAR86 cluster bacterium (assembly GCA_902532675.1). Taxonomy (GTDB): domain Bacteria; phylum Pseudomonadota; class Gammaproteobacteria; order Magnimaribacterales; family Magnimaribacteraceae. Next base: position 8,982 of record CACAIY010000012.1, on the reverse strand, counting down.
CACGTGACCAATTTCATGACCCAAAACTGCTGCTAATTCCTCTTCTGATGAGAGATAGGCCATCAAACCTCTGTTGATATAAATGTATCCACCAGGCAAAGCAAATGCATTAATGTCTGGACTGTCTAAAACAGTAAATCTGTAAAACAGATTAGGACGGTGGCTTTTCGTTGATAATGAATCTCCAATGCTTTGAACGTATTCTTGTAACTCATCATCTTGGTAAGGTGGCATTTGCTGTAATACTTGAGAATGGTATCTCTTACCCATAGCGATTTCTTGAGTCTCGCTCATCATCACAAAATCTTGCTTTCCGGTTACGGGATTAACAGAACAGCCTGAAAATATTAAATATATGCCTATGAATAAGTATCTTTTCATTATTTGAGTAAGTCTAAAGCTTCCTGTCCAAATTCATCCCACCAACTCTCACCCATGGATATTATCCTTTCAATATTTGAATCACTACTGTCATCAAGCCTTCTATTCACTCTACCTAGAGGAGAATTTATTCTAAGATAATTCATTCCAATTAACTCCTCAGCCAATTCATGATCCATGCTGCTTTCTACCATTAAGCCAAAGAGATCGTGCATCATCCACCCTATTAACCCCCATTTTTTTGAGTCTTTACCCTTAAGGGATCTTTTATTCAGACCAGTGCCAACACTTAGAACCACTAGCTCGTTATCTGGATATATTTTTTTTGCTTCTACATATCCATGGAGTACCGGGTGATTAGCAACAATTCCTCCATCTATAAGAAATCTATCTCCTACTTCAGCAGTTGGATAATAAACAGGGGCAGCGCTTGTTGCATCGCCCGAATCCACTACAGATATTTCTGGATCATTGTAAGAAGTCAATAGGACTGGCAACCTCTTTTCAACGTCATAAGAAGTAACTGCTACGGGCGTGAAAGCATCTTTTAACTTTTTATTAGAAAAAAATTCTGTCAAAACCTGTCTTTTCCCTTCATTTGAATATTTTGGATTGATCTGCATTATTCCCAAGCTGGCTTCCCATGTAGAATTAGACATGGTTTTGATAAGGTTATCTTTAGACCAAAAATTCATTAGATCGGCTGCTGGCATCTGATTTATTGCCAATCCTAGGCAGGAAATAGCACCTGCTGAAGTTCCAATAAAAAAATCAAATTTTTGCGCTAAAGGGACCTTAAGTCGCGCTTCTAATTCTTTTAGAAATACTATAGAAGCAATTGTTCTTACGCCTCCTCCGTCTATAGACAAAATATACTTTTTATTCATTTTCTAATTTTGACTGTTGTTAATTTAACCATTAGACTAGTTTAAAGAGATTGCAAATTTTATACATAAATATTTATTTTGAAGTTCAAAGTCTAAACATAATAAAAGTGGGGAAAATTATGAAAAACTTTTACATAACGCTAATAGGCGTTAGTTTATCTTTTGGTTCTGCCATTCTTGCTGCTGATGATGAATCGGAAGTTGAAGAAGTAGTGGTGGTCGGTTCACAGATTAAAGGTGCGAAAATAACTGGATCTTTACCTGTTTCGGTAGTTACGGGCATTGATATTGAAGCTACTGGTTCGGTTTCTGGTGATGATTTACTAGAACATATAGCAGAACAAGGGCAAAACTATTTTACTGAAGCTGAAGATGCTTCAGGTGGTGTTAATGCATCTCGTGGTGATGTAGGAGCTTATAACTTAAGAAACCTGGGTGTAGGTAATTCACTTACTCTTCTTAATGGAAGAAGACTAGTTAACTCTCCTGGCTATCAAACAGAATTAATTGGTGGAGACTATGTCCCGACGGTTAGTGTGAACTCTAATTTAATTCCAGTATCGGGAGTTGAGAGACTGGAAATACTTCGTGACGGAGCTTCTGCTATTTACGGAGCTGATGCCGTTGCTGGAGTTATAAATACTGTTTTACAAGATGACTATGAGGGTTTAAGTGTGACTGCAAGAGTAAGTGGTTACGATCACTTTGCTGCTCAAGACACTACAGTCACTGCTAAATGGGGATCATTCTTTAATGATGGAGACACTAACGTAAGTGTTTTCTTTGACCACTACGATAGAGACAACATAAATGCTCAAGAGGACCCTAGATGGGGTGCAGGAGAACATAGACCTTTTGTTGATGATGATTCTCCCTGGAAAACTAGCACTTCTTTTAGAAACTTAAGTTCAAACTCTATTTATGGTCAGTTTGATATGGTAAGTTCGAGTGAGCATGCAGGAGAAAGCTACAACCATTTATGGACTGATTCTAACGGAGAATTTGAAGTCTTCCCTTTAGGAGATTCTAAATGTACTAATAGAGGTCATCCTCTTTTCGATACTGGTTATGGAACGTGTATAGCACAAGATGGAAATGGTGCTTTGAGAAGTAATTTCTGGGGCCCTACTGACGTTAGATCTGAATTAGTTAGAACTAATGCAATAGTTTTTATTAATAATGACTTAGGAGAAGGTAGAGAATCATTTACAGAAATAGCGCTTTATAAGTCCGAAAGTGACAGAACAGCACATGCTTCCTATGCTTTCACATCTTCAAAACATAGGGTGGGTCCAGATAACTACTATCTAAATCAGCTTAAAGTAGATGTAGATGGTGTTCCCACTGCAATATTTGCTGGAAAGCAACTTTACATAGATAACTATCGTTATGAAGAAAGACAACGATTAGTTAACGTTAAAAAAGAAACTTATAGATTTTTACAAGGCTTAAGAGGAACTAGAGGTGACTGGGATTGGGAAACTGCTTTTGTTAAATCTCAAGCTCAATCAAATGACGTAACAAGCAATAGGATGTCTAACAACCTATTGAAAGAAGCTCTAAATGATTCTACTCCAGCAGCTTATAACCCCTTCAGTGCAGGAGTTAATTCAAATATTGAAAGAACCTTAATAGATGTTTACAGAAAAGGAGTAAGCGATCTAATGATGGTTGATTTCAAAATATCTAGTAATGACTTATGGGAATTGTCAGGAGGTAATGTAGGTGCTTTGTTTGGCCTTGAGTATCGTGATGAAGAAATAAGTGATGACAGAGACCCTAGATTAGATGGCACTATCACTTATACAGACTATGAAGGTGATACTTATCCATTAGTAGGTGATGTTGTTAACTCTTCTCCGACAGGTGATGTTTCTGGTTCAAGGAATGTCATTTCAGCCTTTACGGAATTACAGGTACCCCTTACTGATAAAATAAATATGCAAGGAGCTATTAGATATGAAAATTTTTCTGATTATGGTAACTCTACCGTAGGAAAAATTGCTCTAGGCTGGGAAGTCACTCCTTGGATGGATTTCAGGGCCTCTGCATCGACGGCCTTTAGGGCCCCTAATATCATTCAGATGAATGAAAAAACAGTTGTAAGGTCAGGAACAAGGTACGATAGAGCGGCATTTCAAGTTAACGCTGTTCAGAGTGTTGAAAATGTTATTGATTCAGACTCGAGGTATACCATTCAAAGAATGGCAACTGGTGCTGAAAATCTTGAAGCTGAAGAATCTGATAACTATTCAGTTGGTTTAGTCCTATCCCCAATAGATGACTTAATAATTACTGTTGATACATGGTCTATTGAAAAGGATAAAACCATTGGATTATTTGGTCGTGAAAACCAAACTGTTAATGACATGCTATTAAGGTTTGCCAATGGAACAAATAATTGTTCTACATTTGCAGGTGACCCCTTGGTTGTTAGGGAGGCTCCTGATTCAGGCGATGCTGCAGGGTTTGCAGCAGCAGGTGTGTGTCCTTTTGGTGATATTAAATATGTTAAAAATAACTACACCAATATGGCTTTAAGAACAGTTGAAGGTACAGATGTTGGTATTTACTACGATGTTGAAAGTGACTATGGAGACTTTGGTATCAGATACATTGGAACTTTTCTTGATAAGTTTGAACAAAAAGCAAGTGGAGAATTTGCCAGACTTCAAGCAGAAAAAGATGCAGGCGTAATTCCTGAATCAATTCCTCTTAAAGGTTTTGGAGATCTTTTAGAAAAAGATGGGATTTATGACAATAAACATACTCTAAGAATGTCTTGGGATAAAGGACCTTATAGAGTAAGCCTTTATGGATTAAAAAAAGGTTCTTTTGTACAAACTTCATTAGGTACAAAGAATGGAGTTCCTTATTTAATTCCTTCTATGACTACGATGAATCTAACAATGTCATATGACTTTAAATTTAAAGGTCAAAATGCAAGAGTTAGATTTTCTGTGAAGAATCTTGAAGACGAAAGAGCGCCAACAGCTGATAGGTACTATGGGTACTATGCTGATGCTCACCAAGACTATGGAAGAAATTACTATGTGGATTTCACTTTAAGAATGAAGTAATCCTTATATCATTTAAAAAAGGGAGCATTAGCTCCCTTTTTTATTTAGAATCATCCACCAATGTCGTTATTGAAAGAAAATTTTGGATTCCTGTTGGGCGTAACAACTGCAATTGTAGTGATGTTGCTTCCCGCCCCAGATGGTCTTTCTCCAGAGGCTCATAAAACTGCTGCCTTGTTCTTGCTAATGGGAATCTGGTGGGCAACTGAGGCAGTGCCAGTTGCTGTCACCGCTTTGGTTCCTTTAGCTTTTTTTCCAATGCTTGGCATACTTGATATACAAAGTGCTGCCAACCCTTATGCTAATAAAACTATTTATTTATTTTTTGGAGGCTTTTTAATAGCAACTGCCATACAAAAATGGGATTTACATAAAAGAATAGCTTTATTTGTTCTAGAGTACGCTGGCTCGAATGGAGCCTCTCTAATTCTTGGTTTTATGTTAACCGCAGCAATAATCAGTATGTGGGTAATGAACACAGCGACTACAATTATGTTATTACCCATTGGCTTAGCAGTAATCACGGTAGTAAAAGAAACAGTAAAAGGTTTGAATGAAAAAGAGATGGAATCCTTTCAATTAGCTCTTTTACTAGGTATTGCCTATGGAGCTACCATTGGAGGAATGTCTACCCTAATTGGTACTGGTCCTAATGGAATGTTTGCAGCATTTATGGCTGACAATTATGACGTTGATATAAGTTTTGTTGATTGGATGAAAGTTGGTGTTCCTTTAAGTGCAGTTATGCTTCCTTGCAGTTGGTTAATACTTACGAGAGTAATTTTTAAAGTTGAATTTGAAACTTCACAAGAAACAAAAGATCTCTTAAGCAGTATGAAACAAGAATTAGGTAAATTTAATGGAGCTGAATTTAAAGTTTTTGTCGTTTTTGTTCTAACGGCCGTAACCTGGATGTTGCGAACCGTATTAGATGATATAAACGGTCTTGAAGGTTTGTCGGACGCAGGTATAGCTATGATTTCTGCTTTATTTCTTTTCCTCTTACCTAGTGGAAACAAAGAAAAAAAAGGAGCTTTATTAGAATGGAAAGACGCTCAGGAGAATGTCCCTTGGGGATTGCTTGTTCTATTCGGAGGTGGATTAAGTTTAGCCAATGCTGTTCAAGCAACTGGATTGGCGGTGTGGATGGGAAACCTAATCCCTCAAGGAATAAGTATAGTTCTAATTGTAATATTGATTGTAACAATGATCATTTTCTTAACGGAACTGACTTCAAACATGGCCACTACAGCAACTTTCTTGCCAGTGGTTGCAGCCATAGCCATACAATCTGATTTTAATCCTCTATTAGTTACAGCAGCGGTTGCATTGGCTGCGAGTTGTGCATTTATGCTGCCAGTAGCTACGCCTCCAAATGCCATAGTATTTGGATCAGGACTAATAAGAGTGCCTCAAATGGCTAGAGCAGGATTTCTAATTAATGTTTTAGGGATTTTAGTAGTATCTTTTGTGGCAGCGGTTTCAGTTCCATACTTTCTTACCTAATTTCCTTTAGCCAAGGCTCCAGGTCTTCTAGTATCTGCTACTCCATAAAAAATCTGGTCTTTTATAAATATTGCTTGAACGCTTCCCATTGTCATAGACCTTTTAACATTGTGTCCTTTCTCTTTTAACAATTTTATTGTGTCAGGACTAAAACCATTCTCTAGCTCTAAATCACCAGCCAACCTTTGATTTATTCTAGGAGCCAATACAGCAGAAGCATAACTCATGTTGTGATCTATTACGTTTGAAATAACTTGTGCAATTATATTAGGTATCCTTCCTCCTCCAGGAGATCCTAAAACCATAAGTAACTCCCCTTGAGGATTAAAAACAAGTGTAGGTGCTTGAGTGCTAATCATTCGCTTTCCTGGCTCTAACTTATTTGCTTCACTGGTACCTAAAGAGAAATCATCTGATTTCCCATGGAAATGAGAGAAATTTCTCATTTGATTATTCATTAAGAACCCACCCTTCTCTATGGTAACGCCCGATCCGAATGAAGAACCTAAAGTGTAAGTAGTAGAAACAGCATTGCCATTGGAGTCTATTACGGAGAAGTGCGTTGTATCTGGGCTTTCATCTAATTTACTGAAGTCTCCAGCATAAATTTTTCCATCTTCAGTTCTTATTTTAGTAATAGATTTGGATCGTTCCTTTAAATATTCCTTAGATATTAATTTCTTAATAGGTACGTCGTAATAATCTGGATCACCGTGATATCGAGCCCTGTCAGCATATGCTCTTTGCATAGATTCTGATAACAAATGAACAGTTGCAGCTGAATTAGGGCCTTGTGTTTTTAGATCAAAATTCTCCAAAATACTCATTATCTGTAGAAGCACTAGTCCTCCACTTGCTACAGGAGCCATAGAAACGATCTCATACCCTCTATAATCAATACTTATTGGTGTTCTTTCTTTTGCTTCATAAGCAGCCAAGTCATCTAAAGTAATAAGTCCTCCATTACTCAAAGAATCCTCTTCTATCCATTTAGCTATTTCACCTTCATAAAATACCTCTTTACCCTTCCTGCTAATCAGCAATAAAGTTTTAGCTAATTTAGGCTGTTTAAATAAATTAGATACAGCAATAGGGTTTTCTTTCTTATCATAAAACTTGTTTTTGGAAATAGAGTTTTCTAAAAGAGATTCCTTAGACCATTCCAAAGCGTAATTTAAGTCCTTAGTTACAGGTATTCCATTCTTAGCTAATCTTATGGATGGTTTCATTACATCACTAAGGCTCAACTTGCCATGCTCTTCATGAGCTTTTATTAAACCTGCTACCGATCCAGGTACAGCATTAACCAGATGACCAAATCTAACTACGCTTGAACCCTCTATAAACATTTCACTCTTAGCTGATTTAGGGGCTGCAGATCGGTAGTCTATAGTTTCCACTTTATTTTTTTCTTTATCGTAAATGAGCATAAAGCCGCCACCACCTAAGTTGCCAGCTCTAGGTAAAGTCACAGCTAAGGCAAAACCAACGGCTACAGCAGCATCAACAGCATTTCCTCCTTTAGTTAAGACCTCATAGCCAGCTTCAGTGGCATGAGTATTCTGAGATACAACCATAAAGTTCTCCGAAGACTCAGCATGAATTCGGTCTTGATAATCTAGAGTGGTTTGGGTTCTAGCAAATAAAGCACTGTTTATAAATAAACAATTTAAAAAGGAGAGTATCAGAAATTTTTTCATAATTGTTCTAAGGAGCTACAGCTCCAGCACTAGGCCTTCTTGGATCAGCTGCTCCATAAAAATACTCTCCGTCTTTGATAATAGCTTGAACACTTCCCATGGTGCTTGAAGAATATAATTTATAGCCCTTTTCTCGTAAAAGTTTTTCTGTATCTGGTCCAAACCCTTTTTCCATCATTAGAACCTCCGGTAACCATTGATGATGAATTCTAGGGCTATTAACCGCTTGCGCTACATTCATATCATGCTCCATAACGTTAAGCGCTACCTGCAATACAGTGGTAATTATTCTGCTTCCCCCAGGACTTCCTAGCACTAGATAAGGCTTGTTATCTTTAAATATAATTGTTGGAGTCATTGAGCTCAAAGGTCTTTTATTAGCTTGAATGGAGTTAGCTTCAGAACCTAATAGTCCATATCCATTGGGAACACCTGGTTTTGAAGAAAAATCATCCATTTCATTATTCATTAACATTCCTGTTCCAGGAATCATAATTCCTGATCCATAAGAAAAATTTAAAGTATAAGTATTAGAAACAGCATTTCCGTATTGATCCATTACTGAAAAATGTGTTGTATCAGGACCTTCGTATGGGTAAGGGTCGCCTGCAAAAACATCTTTCGAAGCGGTTCTAGAATTAACTGAAATGCCTTCATTTAAGAAACTAGAGTATTCTTTAGACATTAAACTAAAGGGTACATTGTAAAAGTCCATGTCGCCTAAATGCTTACTTCTATCCGCGTATGCTCTTTTCATGACTTCAGCTAATATATGAATACTACCTGCGCTCCCAAAACCCATATCTTTAATAGGAAATTCTTCGATCATATTAAGCATTTGAATTAAGTGAATACCTCCAGAGCTGGCAGGCGGCATAGAAACAATCTTAAATTCTTTGTAAGTTCCTTCTACAGGCGGTCTTTCAATGGGCATATAATTCTTAAGATCTTCTGCGCTAATTAAACCGCCGTTCCTTTCCATCTCTTTGACAATCTTTTTAGCGATCTCTCCTTTATAAAAAGCGTCCGGTCCGTTGTTGGATAATTGTTTAAGAGTCCAAGCTAAATCAGGTAATTTTAATATTGCTCCAGCCTGATAATTACTCTTATCACTCTTATAATAAGATTTAGCTGCTGCTTCATTAGAAGAAAGCCTTTTCTTATAACGCGGTGAAGCCAATATATTTGCTAAGTCATGAGTAACAGCAAAACCTTCCTCCGCTAACTTGATAGAAGGCTCTAGTACTTCTTTCCAAGTCATTGTTCCATATTTAATTAAAGCTTGATGGAGACCAGCCACAGTTCCGGGCACTCCTGCTGAAAGTAAAGAAAACTGAGCTTTCTGTTTATCGTAGTTACCTTCTTTATCTAGAAATAGATCTCTATGAGCTGCAGAAGGTGCTTTTTCTCGATAATCAATGGTAACTG
>CACAIY010000011.1 GCA_902532675.1 uncultured SAR86 cluster bacterium | reverse complement strand
TAACATCTTCTACATGCTCTATTACTGTAAAGCAATATACGAGATCAAAGAAACTATCTTCAAAATCTATATCTTCTGCCGAGCAAATCTTTAAACTCTTATTAGATATTCCAGCTACTTCAGCTTTAAGTTTACAAATATCCATAGCCTGGGAATAAGGTTCAATTCCATAAACTTCAGCTCCTTCATTATGAAAGTTAACTAATTCACCACCTGTACCAGACCCAACAACAAGTACCCTCAAGCCTTTAAAATCTATATCTATCCATTGTTTTATTCGATTTATATATCTAGAACAATATATCTCTTCTTCGTTTAATCTTTGTTTCGAAAGAAAATCCCAGTTTGGTAAACCAAGAGTTGTTTTATAGTAATCCTTATAATATTCGATTATCTTATTATCAATTTCATCGCCGTAGATTTGGCTTCTATTTTTAACCATCTTTAGAAATATTTGAAAGAGTATTGTACAGACTCATATGAGCAGAACTAACTAAATTAATATCAAATTCCTTTTGGGCCTTTATTCTTGCTGATTTTCCCATTTCAATGATTTTTTGCTTTTGATGAATAAATTCTTCCATAGCTTTACTTAAAGAAGAAGGATCTTTTATAGGTACTATCAAGCCAGTAATTTTATCATCAACTGAATCCACACATCCTGGGATATTAGTTGTTATTATGGGTCTGGCACTTGCTGAAGCTTCTAAAATAACTTTAGGTAAACCCTCATTGTAAAAAGTAGGAACTACAACCACCGAAGCTTCTTTATATAATTTGGGCATGTCTGTAAAGTCTCCTAGCCACTTCACTGTACTGCCTTGATTTAGACTATCTAAATACTCTATTGGAACTCTTGCAGGATTCTCAGGATCATAAGGACCAGCTAAAATAAAATTGGCCGTTGGATGTTGCTTCTTTATCTCTTTTGAAGCCTCGACAAACTCCCTTACGCCTTTATCCCATAACATTCTACAAGGCATTAAGAAAGTTACGACTTTAGTATCAGGTGTAGATTGCGAAAATTCTTTTAAATCTACTCCTGATCCTGGTAAAAGAGTAATCTTGCTATCTTGGAGAGTTCCAAGAGATTTTAACACTTCTTTATCTCTCTTATTTTGAATAATTACTCTAATCTTTTTATTCGAAAGGATAATCTTGTATATAAAGTTTGAAGCTATCCTTAAAATGTTGTTTTCTTCCTTTTTATAAAGATGGCCCATCCCACTTATAGCAAATATAGTTGGTATTTTAAGGAACTTAGCTATCAGGCCCCCATATAAGACTGGTTTAATTGTAACTAAATGTAAAATATCAGGCTTTTCTTTGAGTATTACGCTTAAAAGCGAAAAAAAAGAAAGAAATTCTTTAAAAATATTTCTTCCTGATCTTGTCATTTGCAATATTCTGTAATTTAAATTCTTTGATCTAATAATGCTTAGATTCTCTTCTTCAGTCTCAGGAAAAGCAATTTGAACTTTATATCCTTCACTTAATGCATTTTCTGCTAGAACAAGCCTATGAGAAATAAAAAATTTCGCGCTGTTAACTACAATAAGTAATTTTTTCAAGACTTTAATTTATTGTTGCCAGATCTCTCTATATGACTCAGTCATTCTATCCATTGAGAATCTATTAATTATATTAATTCTTCCTTCAATTATTCTTCTTTCCCAAGAAGAGGCATCATTCATTAAATCTTTGGCATTGAGTATAGCGTCAAATAAAAGTTTAGGGCTTTTCGGAGGAACAACCCACCCATAATCCTGAACTATTAAACTAGCATCTCCTACATCTGTAGTTACACATGGCGTGCCGCATAGCATACTTTCACATAAAACGTTAGGCTGACCTTCGCCAAAAGAGCTGCTTAAGACATTTATATCAATTAAATTCATAAACTCTTGAATATTGTTTTGCTTTCCAAGCAAACGAACTTTATCTATTAAGTCATATTGCTCCAAGTGATTCATAAGAGTTTTATTGGAGGTATCCAAATTCTCCCCTATGAATAATGCTACAAAGTCGTTAATTTCTGTTTTAAGAATAGATAAAGCCTTAATAAAATTTAAATGGTCTTTCATAGGGCTATATCTACCTACTATTCCAATAATAACTTCTTTATTGTTTATGTTTAAACTTTGTCTAAGATTAAGATTATTTGTTTTATCTATTATGAAATCCTCATGAGGTAAACCATTAGGAACATAAACAAGTTTTTTTCCTGCAAATCCATATCTCTTGTGTGTGTCCTTACCTTCATCAGAACAGGAAATTATTTTTTTTGGTAAAAACCAAGAAATAAGAGCATTTATAAAGATGATTAAAATAGTAGAATTTTTTGTCTGACCAAAAACAAAGTTAGAGCAGTAGACTCCCCAAACTATATTTTTGCATCCACTTAATCTCCCAGTGATACCGCCTATTAAATCTGAATGGTACATCCAGGTCTGGATTGCATCAGGCTTTAAATTCTTTAGTATTAAAAACAACTTATAAATCTTGGAAAAGATTTTTAAATTCGGAGACATATTCATGTAGAAGACCTTTATTTTTTTATTTTCTAATGCAATTCCATATTTAGATTTATTTTGTAAACAAATTACAATATGCTCTTGAGGACTATCATTTGATGAAACCATCCTATATAGAACAGCTTCAGCACCGCCATCTCCCAAACCAGTAATTATATGAACAATTTTTTTCATTCTTTTAAAGTATTTATTTTAATAAAAAATTAAGACTCAACGAATAGTTTTTCATACTGTTCAACACACCTAGAGCTTGAAAAATATCTCGCTCTACTTTTTGTGTCATATTCAATATTATTATCTAAGGCGGATAGTATTTTTACAGATAGATCATTAACATCGCCTACTTTAAACAATTGTCCCCATTTACCTTCTTCTAGAATTTCTCTAGGGCCACTATCACAATCAGAAGAGATAATAGAGCAATCGCAGCAAAGAGCTTCTAAAAGAACGTTAGGGAAGCCTTCAAAATCAGAAGACAAAATAAATATTTCGGATCTTGCCATCCATGAATATGGGTTAGTTACGAATCCTGGTAAAGAAACATCTTTTTCAATTTTAAGTTCTTTTATAAGATCTTCAATTTCACCTCTTAAAGTACCCTCCCCTATGATAATTAACTTAAGTTTTCTTTCTTTTAAAGTTTTTGAAAAAGCTTTTAAAAGAAGAGGCCAATTTTTCTGATTAGAAAGCCGTCCAGCACCTATGATAACTGGAACGGCATAATCATCTTGAAGCCAAGGGTGGTTTACAGGCTCTTTTGCAAGAGAACCAATACGCTCTACATCTATAAAATTGTTAATGGTCTTTACCTTATTTTCTATTCCTGGAATCATCACTTTTAATTCTTCCTCCATAGCCGATTGCAGAACTACTACTGCATGGGACATCTTGTATAAAATCTTTTTTAAAGAAAAAGTAACTTTATAAGCAATAAATGATGATGATTTACTCCTATGAGACTGATTCATGTTATCTTCTCTAACAATTATTTTTGTTTTTGATCTAGAAATATAACCAGCCGTAACTGCAACCATGTTTGTGTGATAAATGGTGGATATAAGAGTTGAGGGTCTAATTATACTTAAAAAGGCTACTAATTTTGGCAATGAAAACAGCACTCTAGAGGATTGTAAATCAATAATCTCTACATCCTCTCTTACATCAGAAGTATAAGATCCTAAAGAACAGGCTAGCAAATAAACCTTATTTCCTTTTGCAGAAAACTCATTAGCAAGATTAACCATGAATCTTTCTGCCCCGCCTCCTCCAAGTGAAGGGGTGAAAAGAGAGACTACATTCTGTGATGGAGGAAAAGTAATCGAATTGAGGCTACTGCTAGAGAAATTAAACTCTTTTTCAAAACCACCAATTTCATTTGAATAACCTTCTGCCGTTAAGGCAGCACCATGATAGATAATATTCTCATAAAGGTCTAAGCATTTATCTTTGGAAAAGACTTTGGAAAAGAATATGGCCCTTTCTTTTAAATTTAGTAATGGAGGGCTTTCAAGAGATTCTTCTAATTTTAATATTAGATCATCCACGTCTCCAACTTTAAATAAACGACCCCACTTCCCTTCTTCTAATATTTCCCTTGGCCCACTCTCACAATCTGACGAAATTATTTTACATTCACAATATAATGCTTGAACTAAAACATTTGGAAACCCTTCTGCATCTGAGGATAAAACAAAGCCATCAGATTTTTGCATCCAAGAAAATGGGTTTTGTTTAAAACCTGGTAAAGAAACATGATCTTGAATATCAAGCTCAATAAGCATTGATTCTATCTCTTTTCTTTTTGGGCCTTCTCCAAGAATAACTAGTCTCACTTCTTTAGTTTTAACTAATTCAGAAAATCCTTTAAGGAGTAATGGCCAATTCTTTTGATTAGAAAGTCTTCCTATACTAAGCAATACTGGTATCTTTGAATTCTTATCTAACCATGGGTGATCAACATCCTCCTTAACTAGTTTATCAATTTCATCTACATCAATAAAATTATGGACAAGGTGTAACTTTTCACTTATTCCAGATATCAATTGGTTTAATTCATGTTTCATAGCTTCTGATACTGCAACGATTGCATGACATCTTCTGTACAAAAATTTTAGAAAAAAGAAGGTCATCTTATAGGCTAAATAAGAAGATGATGAATCTTTAAGTGTCTTATGCATATTTGATTCTCTTACTATTATTTTTGTTTTAGCACGAGAAACCATTCCAGCTAGAATCGACACCATATTTGCGTGATAAATAGTAGAAACAAGCACTGAAGGCCTAAAAGTTCTCAGAAACATAGCAATCTTAGGAAGGGCAAATATGGTTCTTGTGGTATTTAGATCTATCAATTCTACATCTTGATAAACTTCTGAAGCATATGGGCCTTTTATAGAACAAGTCAATAAATAAACCTTCAAGCCTCTTTTAGAAAATTCATTAGCCAAATCAACTATAAATCGTTCAGCTCCTCCACCAGATAAATTTGGTATAAAGAATGATATAACTTTATTTTCTTTCATTCTTCTATAATGCCATAAAGGCTTTATAAAAATTTTCTTTTCCTAGCACTGCTTCATTTTTCACAGCAATTTCTTCTTCAAAGAATTTCAATTTTTCATTTGTTAGAATTAATTTAATTTTATCTAACAGATCATCTTCATTATTATCCTTAAAAGTTAACCCGAAATTATTCTCCAATAGGTAAAATTTAGTCCCGTTAGTATCAGAGCAGATTGATGGAGTACCTAATCCAACTGACTCTAAAACAGAAATAGAAGCTGGTTCAGCTGTAGCCGGTAAAACAAACAAGTCATGATCTTGATAATAGTCTTGCATTCTTGTATGGGGAATATTCACTTTTGTTTTTACTTCATTCTCTAGATTATTTTTTTTAATAAAATTCATACAAATTTCAAAATTCTTTTTATGAATTTCCTTAGTAACCTCTCCTATCACAGTTAATTTTAAGGATAAGTCCTGTTCTAGAAGTTTCTTAAATACCTTAAGGAGCATTAAATGATTCTTCCTATCTTCAAATTTACCGACAGTCAAAATATTTAAATCTGTTCTACTTTTTTTTTGAAGCTTCTTCTTAATTTTTACAGTAAAAGGAACATAAAATAATTTCTTAGGGTGTTTTTTGTATTTAGATTCATCTCCTTTAATGGGAGTTATCCACTTAGCTCCAAATAATAAAAGTATAATTCTTATAAGCGTAATCCTTAATAAACTATAGTGCTTATGTAAATATGTTTGCGAATATATAATTATTCTCTTTCCCATCAGTCTTCCAATAAGAGCTCCTAAAAAAGAAAACCATCTAGTTATGTCTCTTACAACTACTATTTCTGGATTATATTTTTTCATCTCTTTGTAATAACTAAAGGGGTTTGGAAATCCTCTTGGACGATTGACACCCCCTTCTCCAAACACTTTCATAATACTTTCAGAAAAAAGGCATGGTTGAAACAATTTTGGTGTTAAATTTTTATAATTCTCTATCTTGCCTTTTATTTGAGAATGAAACTCTACTTGATGTCCATTTTCTATAAGTGAATTCATCCAATGGACTTGATTTGTATGAAAACGAGGAGCAATAAAGAGTATTTTCATACTTTATTGGTTCCACCAGTAAAAAAGATTTGTCCAGTAAAAGTACCATAAGACGAGATATCCAACCCAAAGAGCTAATATAAAATCTCTTTTATTCTTAGGTAAATTCCAAATAGAAATTGCTATGAAAGGAATAGCTGCTGCCCAAACTCTTGACGACCAAGAAATGGACAAATTCATAAAACAATACCAAGATATTAAATTGGTTTGAAGAGAGTTCTTTCTCAAATAATCAGAAGAACAGCTTAATTGTGTAAATAGTAAGATCCACCAAAACATTGCTTGCAATAAACTTGGGTCGTAACTTTGTTGAGCTATTAAAGCTCTTCGGTCTCCTATAGATAATAAAATAATTTCAGATAGAAATGCCAATAATATTCCTATAACGGTTCCTGGAAGAAATGCCATGATTACTGCATTAGATTTCTTCGAAAAGAACCTTTTACCTTTGATTAAATTAAAGTTAAACCATATCCTTGTAGAGTAATAGAAACCAATAAGTACTATTGAGGTTGAGTGAATAAAAGGAGCAGTCCACATTAATAAGTTTCTTGCTACAAATGGTAAATAAAATATTGCTAAAGCAAAGATAGACCAGGCAAACCCATTTCTTAATCCTGACAATGCGACATCTATAGAAGTGGGGTTTATTAAAAAAAGCACTCCCCACCAAAAAGGCAACCTCCTAAAAGTTATTAAACCCCAAGCTAAGAGAGTTAAAAATGAAATTATTTTTAAGCTAACAAAAGCATTGTTATCAGTTAAATACATCAATCTCACAAGGGTCATATCCCATAACGCCTCGAAAGTAAAAAACGCAAGAGGTCCATCTATACCATATCTTTCTATTATTGATCTTGGGTCCTCCATCCTCTGTTCAAGATTTATTTCATACACCAGAAAGTCTTCAAAAAATCCAACTTTATTAATTGCGTCCCATGGAAATAAAACTACGGCTAAAGCAAAAATTACAGAAAGGAATATCAGGGTAAAAGATTCATTAGTTCTTAAATACCAATGGCCTTCAAATTTATTGTCAATATTAGTCACTTATTTATGGCCTCTCTATCAATAAAAAATAGTCAATTTAAATTTTGTTTAAAGAATATTTTCATACTATTTCTTTGTTGCTATTACGTAAGCCCTGTTGTCTGCTGCAAAAATATCTTTCCTTTCATATTTATACTCTTTACAGATATGATCAACGGCTTTAACAATGCCAGGAAATAAGTTGTTTGAGTAATCATCATAAACAATTACATCACCTTCCAATTGTTTATCCTTGATTTGAAAGAACTCAAACATTACATCTTCGTAAGTATGGGCTCCATCTAAGAAAGCAAAATTTACTCTTCCCAATGAACAGGATTTTAACGTATGTCTTGTGTCACCTTCTATAAATATAATATGTTCATCTAGTAATTCTTTCCAAGGATTTAATAATTCTAGCCTAGTTTTGGCTCCATCTTGGTCATCTATACAGTTCCAAAACATCTTTTTTTCATTAGGTATTAAGTCAAAAGTTAAAATTTTTCCTCCAAACCCGTTGTCCTTTAATGCCTTAGCCATACATATAGCAGAATATCCTCTAGCTGTGCCTGTTTCTAGGATAGTTATTTCTTCGTCTACATTCTTTTGGTTTAAATTAGTTAGATAGGAAGAAAGAGATGAATAAAGTACTCTCCCATGCGCATAGCAAAGTTTAGAGTCTTTTATAACTATTTGTGTATGCAAAGCCAATTCATCTAACCATGATTTATCTACTTTAAAGCCTAATAAAGCTTCATAACTATCTATTTCATCATATTTCTCGTTACTAGCTTCTTTTGCTAATCTTATATAAGTATCAAAAGATAAATTGGTCTTAGAAAATGGGGAGTCTGGTTTACCTAAGTCTACTAACCAATAGCCTATAAGTTGTAACAATTTCTTAAATTTTCTTTTAATTGACTTAAACATTTTTATTTACAAAACCATTC
Source organism: uncultured SAR86 cluster bacterium (assembly GCA_902532675.1). Taxonomy (GTDB): domain Bacteria; phylum Pseudomonadota; class Gammaproteobacteria; order Magnimaribacterales; family Magnimaribacteraceae. Next base: position 33,208 of record CACAIY010000011.1, on the reverse strand, counting down.
ATGAATTGCCTCCATAGAATTATTTGCTGATCGTATGAATTTTCCTCTGCAGTTTTTCTTGCATTATAAAGAATTTCTTCATACGAGTTAAAACCATCAATTACATGCTCACACCAATGTACGAGTTCATCTGTATTATTTGATTCCGCCATCCAAGCATTTTTATTATGCCTAACTAGATCAATGGCCTGGCCAACCTTTGTTGTTACTAAGGGAACTCCAGAAGCCATTGATTCCAAAATAGCTCTTGGTCCGCCCTCTTCTCTAGATGTTATTAGATATAAATCTAATGCCTTATAAAAATCAGATATGTCAGAATAATCTTTTAAGAAATAATGATAATAAGGTATGCCTAATTCAGACAATCCTTTCTTCATATAGCCTCTAGCTGGACCAGTTAGAAGAACACTCAAGTTATCATATTTATCCTTTAAAGCTTTTGCTACCGTTAAGAAAATATCAGGCCCTTTAATCAGTTTAGGTTCTTTTCCTTCTCCCCATCCATTCCCATCCTTTTGAAATGAGCCAATCAAGATTTCTGAAGTTGGAATATTTAAAACCTCTCTTATTCTCTCTTTTTCCTGATCTCCGCGAAGATCAAATTTATTAATATCTATGCTAATAGGTATTTTATGAATCTTTGATTCTTCTATTCCTGTATTTAAAATTAATTGTTCTATTTGACTATGACTTACCTGGATCCTATCTATCCATTGGTGATTCATTTCTATAGACTCGACTAATTTTTTAAATTTATTGTCTAACGAAGGGTCGCCATGATAATAAGGAAAAGCTATTTTATTATTCTGTCTTTTAAAATTTTCTAGAACTTCATATTTACTGGTATAAAAAATACTTTGGTCCTTAAGCTTATATCCAAACTTCTCTTGCACTACTGGAATAGACAGTTCCTGACAAACGCCCAACATTTCTTCTTTAATAGTATCTAAGACCCAATTGGAATTCTCAGATTTTATATAGAGCTTTGAATGAGGCAGCCAACTGCTTGGGGTTTTAAAACCACTAAGGTTGTACAAGATGCCTCTTAAGAAATTTCTTAGCACTATTTATTTTCTAGACCATCTAAATCTTCTTTGACCATCATTTCTACTAAGTTATCAAAGGAGCATTCTGGTTTCCAATTCAAAACTTTGTTAGCTTTCGATGAATCTCCTATTAGAGTGTCTACTTCAGCCGGTCTGTAAAAATCTTCATTCACCTTAACAATGACATTATTATTATTTTTATCTAATCCTTGTTGATTCTTTCCTTCTCCTTCCCAAACTAAATCTATACCTAGATATGAAGCAGCTCTTTCTACAAATTCAGCAACGGAATGCGTCTCTCCTGTAGCTACAACATAGTCGTCAGGCTTTTCTTGTAATAACATCATGTTCATAGCCTTAACATAATCTCCTGCAAAGCCCCAATCCCTTCTAGCTTCAAGGTTTCCCAATTCAAGTGTATCTATTAAACCTAACTTAATCTTACTAAGTTGAGAAGTTATTTTTCTAGTTACAAACTCTTCTCCTCTTAATGGAGATTCATGATTGAACAATATCCCTGAACAACAGAACATATCGTAAGACTCTCTGTAATTAACAGTCATCCAATGTCCATAAGCCTTTGCTACTGCATAAGGACTTCTAGGATAAAAAGGAGTATTTTCTGTTTGAGGAGTTTCTATTACTTTACCAAACATTTCAGAACTAGAGGCCTGATAAAATTTAATCCGGTCATTATATGACCTTATCGCCTCAAGCATTCTAGTAACACCTAGTCCGGTTGTGTTTCCAGTAAAAACAGGAATATCAAAAGAAGCCTTAACAAATGACTGAGCAGCTAGATTGTAAAATTCATCAGGTTTGTGTTTATCTAATATTTTTAATGCAGTTGAAGATTCAATTAATTCAAACTCTTCTATAGTTACTTCATCATCTATTCCTAACTTTTCTAGTCTCCAGGCCGATCCGCTCGCACTTCTTCTCTCTGCGCCAACAACTTTATATCCTTTAGATAGAAGTAATTGAGCTAAATAAGCCCCATCCTGTCCGCAGATTCCAGAAATTATTGCAGTTTTCATACTAATCCTAGTCTATATCTTATTTTATTATTAAAAGTTAGTTTTCTTTTATTATTATCTACCTTCAATGTTGAGAAGAACTTCGTATAATCTTCAAGCACTTCAGAAATACCTTTCACTCTAATATTCTCTTTAAATTTCAGATTATCTTTTGCGAGAATATCTATTTTTCTTAACATTTCATGCTTATCATCAAAGAAAATACCTCCCTTTTTAACCACTTCTGGATTGCTGGATGAGTCTCTGCACACTACGGGTAAACCACAGTGCAAGGCCTCTAATAGACTATTAGAACAGGCTTCCCTTTCACTAGCAAATATAAAAATATCATGCTCTCTTAGCTGTTCTGCTAACTCTGTTGAATCTAGCTTCCCTAACATTCTTATCCTATTAAAAGATTTATCTGCGTTTCCAGCAAATGACATAGAGTATTTATCAAAATCAAGGTGTTTATCTAAATAATGATAAAAATTAAAACCTTTTTGTGGGTTGTTAGACCAAGAGCTGGATATTAATTTAATCTTCCGGTTTTCGGGTTGATTTAATTTTTCTTTCTTCTTATGAAATATTCTTGGATCTGGAGCATTATGAATTACGGCATTATTCGAAGAGAAATTTAGATTCTCATTAATTGTTTGATTGCGGCTCCAATCAGACTGAAAAACAGTACCATCAGCGACTAAACTATTTAGATAAAAAATTTTTCTATCTAGCTTTACGCCACTTCTACCTCTGTAAGACATTGGTCCATCTACTCTATGAACAAATATATGTTTTTTAAACTTTTTCCTTAATTCTAAGACTCTATTTGGATTGTGGTGACTATTAAAGAGAATTATCTGGGCATTCTCAATATTTTCAGAATAAGTATTAGATCTTTTGGATTCATCTCGTAGTGCCTTTAAGAACTGATTTCCTCCTCCCCAAGGTTCACTTTTTAACTCCGTCAGGATATTTAATTTCATTTTGGATAAAGTATTTTTACCGGAGTTTGGTTAATTCTTCTTTACTACAGTTATACCCATAGTATTTTCATAATCAATTGATCCCTTAGTGATTGAATAATTATTGGATATATAGTCAAGAACATCCTTCTTCTGTTCTATGGCTTCAATGGTATCCTGTCCATCGCCATCATCAGCATGATAATCAAAAAATAGGATTCCACCTGGTTCTAGAAACTTTGTAATATTTCTAATGGTCTCTAAAGGATTGGGTAAATGTTCCATTACAGTAATCATGATTATTACATTATATTTTTGAGGTAAGTCCTCAACACTATTTGGTACTATCTCAAATGATTTAACTAGAGAACTAAGATTATATTTCGCGTAATGAAAATTTAGTTGTCTTATGTCAGCTATAGTAAGATCTAAGTTTCTTTTTTTCCCAACTTTCAAAAGGGATGTTGTTATTGGTGCAATACCACAGCCATATTCAAGGACTGCATCATTATTTCTGATGTATTTTTCAAATTGTCTAGAAATTAGAGGGGTTCTAGAGAATCTCCTTACTGCCCCAAAAAGCATGTAGACAGTTTCACTGCTTTGCCAAGATTCAAGAAATTCCTCGTTAGTAGCGTGATCGGGTGTTTCTACACTAGCGAACTTTGATCTATATGAACCAAGTAAATAATAGAAATCGTGGAGGTATAACGGTCTACCATTCAGACAGTTATACCAATATTCTTTAAAATCAAGAAACCATTTTCTAATAAAACCTATTTCAACAAGCACTTCATACAAACCCAACTTAATAAGAATAGCTGATGAATATCTAACAACTAGTCTATAGATCTTTCTTCTGGGCTTAAGCCTTATCGCCTCAGGCTCAATCTCAAATAATCTGTCTATATCGACAGAAATATTATTGTATTTATTGGGTGTATTATTCATAATTTTTTATTTCTTGAGGACTACAAAATAACCTGTATTGATGAAACTCTTATGATTTTCAGTCATTCTATCTAATAAGCTAAAGAAAGGTTTAAATAAAAATAATAAATAACTAGCAAGCCCTCTAAACCTAGAACTTCCTGCATATCCAAAACTTACCTTTAAGATATCAAATATTACAGATCCTACGGAGCCCATAATATGGATTTCTTGGTCTGCAAATCCTACCTCTTTAAATAAGTTAACAAGATAACCTTCTGTAAATCTTAATCTATCAAATTCAAAATCTCCGTGTATTGGATGGAGAAGAGGTACTGAAATAAAAACTCGACCATTTTTCTTTGTAACTCTATGAATCTCACCCATTACCTTCTTCGGATCTGATATATATTCCAATAACTCTGTTGCTATTACACAATCATAATAAAAATCTTCTACAGGAATTTTATCAGCCGAGGAATGTATATCAGGATTTGATGAGATATCTATATTTAAATATGTAACATCTTTACTGTATTTAGATATATCAAAGCTCCCTCTTTTCCCTTCTTTTTTTCCACCTAAATCTAGAATCTTACCTTTAAAAAGTTCTCTATTGGCCTCCAAAAGCCTATCTAAGCTATCTCTCCTCAAACTATGCATCATTTATAAGATAAGTTGCATAGATAAAACCTTCAAAGGTTTTATCTTAAATTGGTAAACCTATATCCCGAAGCTTATAGTAAATCGATTTAATAATTGCTTTGGGAAGAAAGTCACCATAAGTATTAGGATAGTCAATCGTCCTCTTGACACGGTTCTTTAAACTGCTTTTATAACCACTATTAGACCAAACTCTTGGTACTCCTTCCATATCAGAGGCTAGCCCCTGATATCGATATACGCATTCGAAACCATGCTCTAATAGTATCTTTCCAACTCTTGTTTTCAGTGCCGGTGTGTAATTTTCATGATCTCTAACAAATAATACACAATCTTTCCTTGCAATTCTTTTAAATTGATTTAGAGCAAATCTAACTGTTTTCTCATCAATTTCATTCAAAACTTGAACACAAATAATTAAATCCATTGAATTGTCTGGTATTAAGTCCATATTCCATGTAGGCATGTGATAAATATTATTTTTGTCTTCTGAAAGATCAATATTTGAAAAAGCTTCTTTATTAGCACAATATTCAATCAATCTATCAGGAAATAAAATGGAATAGATTCTATTTTGCAAAAGATATAGGCTTTGAATTGCATCAATACTAAAAAGGTTTACTCCTGTATCCCATTGCATAGCTTGTCTGCCAAGACCAGAACCGAAATCAAGTACGTTTTTTATCTTTCTATTTGTAATATTTTGAAATAGATAATCCGTAGCGGTATATTTAGCAACTATTTGAGGATCATAATTGACAAAAAAGTCTTTAACATCGCCTTTATCAACTAATACTTCTTCTATCTCATCTATCTCATCTATTGCAACATTTATTAATGTTTTCAAATGCTGAGAAACTTTTTTAATTATATTCTCATCTAAATTCCAGGCAGTATTTTCAAATCTTTTTAATTTCCATAATTTAAGCCAAACTAGTGCAGTATAAAAATCATGGGTGAAATTATGATGCTTCCTTCCTTCTTTAGTCCAGGGCCTGATAGAGCCAATGCCCTTGCCTTCAATAATTTTATTGGGATACCAACCAGCTAGGTAACTATTTTCATCATTGAGTTCACTGTCCATGATAGACAGGAAATCCTCTTTCGAGATAAGCTGAGGCCTGTTATTTTCTTCCATAATTGAATGTACCTTGTTTTCTTAGGGTTCCTAGTAGTGTTTTACAATTGACTATTACCTTATTTAAACGACCTGTAAAGATACTAATTTGATGTTTTCATTATAGTCAATGTTCAAAATTAGTTGTAGGACTTTATTTGGTTTCATTTCTATTGCTTCCTATTACAGTTCTTTCAAGAAACAAAAACTTGTTTCCATTTCTTTATATTTTTTGATCTTATCAAAAAGCCAGGATTTTCCGTACAACACAATCTCCCTATCATGAAATGCATCTACATTCTTATCTTCTATATATTTAATATTGTGATTTTGTTCTAGATTAATAGAACTATTTATTGCTGAAATTCCATTTTCTTGACATGCTTTGACTGTTTTCATCGAATAAACATTGCCAGGTGGAATTAGAATATCGCATGGATATCCCAGCCATTCCTTCAATATAGATTGAGATGTTGCAACATGAAAGTCGTGTTCAGACTGAGGAAGCCAGTCCCAAAATTCTCTATGAAACTTCCTGTTTGAAGAAAAAAGTTTAGGTAAATGTTTACCGACTACACAATGGGTCAAGCCGTGGTTAGCAATTTCTATCACTCCGAGATTATGTGCTTCTTTTAGAATATCGGACTGTTCAGGATACTTCTCAGGAAATGGTGTCATAGAACCATCTTTTTCAACCCATGAGGCAGTGATGCCTACAGTCATCTTAGCGTCATGTTTATCTAAAAATTCTATGATTTCAGACCATTCATCTCCTCCTATTTCTTCATACACTCCCCAAGCTCTAAAATAAGGAAGATATTTAAGGAATAAGAAGTTACCAAATATTTTTTTTGAATAAACCTCAAAGTGCTTAGTGCTTGCACCAACATCATCCATTCTTAATACGATTCGACTCAAAATTCAAAAATTCCTAATTAAATGGCACTAAAAAAATTAAGGTAATTTATTATTTCTCTACTATAAAAATCTTTTGGATATTTTCTAGTATCATAATGTGAACCTATAGCTGCATTATCCCAGTGATAAATTGTCGTTAGCAAGCCAAAAAGATATCTATAATCTATAATAATCTCAGAATATTTTTTTATATTTAATTCCTCATTAAGAGATATTTCTTCTATAACTAGATTATTTATATTGCATAAATATCGCTTCTTAATGTTTTCATTTTCCTTAATAGAAAATAAAAACGAATATTCTCCTTGATACTCAGACTTGGAGGAAGCTTTAATCAGAGCTGATTTAAGCAGACGAAGAAAATTGATATCAGTAAATGGAATATTAATATCATTTTCATATTTCATTCTTTTACCACGTATCTCGATCAAAAATTTGTCGAGTTCTTCTTGATTAAGGCCTATAGTTCTCTCGTCATCAATATATTTATTAACTAAGTCAATTGAACCTCCAGGATTTAACACTAAGGCCCTTTCGTCAAAATTCTTTACCTCTATAGCATCTGGATTGCCTCTGTAATTATTTAGATGAGTTAAGTTAGAGCCTAGAAAATATTCGCCAGCAAATGGTAAGTTAAACTCAGCATCAAAATGCTTTGTGAATTTTTTATAACTTTCAAAGAATTTATTTTTCTTCTTTTCAGCCTCAGAAATCAACCTATCTCTGTCATTGATATCATAAAATGTTTGGGGATATGGTCCGGCCCCCATATATCCTAGAGCTAAGCAATCTAAATTCTTTGTGTCCTGAGCTATTAGGTCTTTAAGAATGTCGGTTAAACTTTCTTGATAAATACAATCATTAAGATTTAAAAAGCTTTTATTTGAACTTTTATCAAAAATGTAAAGAGAAGAATCTATGTCAGATAGACTATCAGTGTAATTTGGTTGTATTACTAATCTTGTTCCCCCAAAACATTTTTCTTTAATCGGAATTGTATTAAACCCGTCAAACTGTGCTCTAAGTTTAAGGAAGTTTTGTTTTAAATCAGGTATATATATTGGAATTTCACCAAATTTTTTAAAAAGCTTTCTCAAGAATATCGGATCATAATGATCTGGATGAATATGAGAAATATAAATTGCATCAGGTTTTGAAATATATTTGAAAGGATCTATTTTTGGAAACTGATACCAAGAACCTTCATAGATTCCATCAGTAAACCATGGGTCCATAAGGATTCTTAAATCTTCTGTTTCTACTTCTAGACAAGCAGAATATATATATTTAATTTTCAATTTAATGAGTTGATATGTATTAGGACTTAGATTACTTTAGGTAAATTAGGTTTTGCAAATAAAATTTGAATTAACTTTTCATATTTTACTATGATTCAAAACTATTTTCTTGTCGAAATTTTTTTGGAAAACTTGGATAAGCCTTAAAGAGTTCTTTATTTTACTTATTCATTAATATCAAACTGAGTTCGATATAGCTTTTGATACGTTTTGGAAGAAATCATTAAATCGTCATGACTTCCTATAGACTCAATGCCTTTTTCGTGCATTACTATTATTTTGTCAGCATTCTTTATGGTTGACAATCTGTGAGCAACGATAAATGCTGATTTGTTTTTTAAAACTCTTTCAATAGCGTTTTGCACCTTTAGTTCAGAATCAGAATCTAATGAGCTTGTTGCTTCATCGAAAATCAATATTTTCGGGTTAGCGACTATTGCTCGAGCTATAGAAAGTCTCTGTTTCTGACCACCTGAAAGCTTAACGCCCCTCTCACCTATCATCGTTTCAATTCCATTGGGTAATTCATTTATAAAAGCATGGGAATTTGAAACATCAATTGCATGAGTCAGGTCTTTTTTGGTTACCTCTCTACCATAAATTATATTATTTTTTACGGAATCATTTATAAGCAAAGCATCTTGAGGAACAATTCCAAAAATTCTTCTATATGAATCTAACTCTACATCCTTAAGCTTAATTCCATCAATGTAAATATTTCCGCTTGTTGGTTCATAAAATCTTAAAATAAGATCTAATAATGTAGATTTCCCTGAACCGCTTGGACCTACTATTGCAATAACTTTATTAATTTCGAGATTTAAATTTATATTTGAAAGCACTAAATCTGATTCGTATCGAAAAGAAACATCCTTAAATTGTATTGAAGTTTTGATTTCTCTTACTTCTTTTAAGCCACTCGTAATTTTTGGTTCTAAAGAGATATATTCATCCACTCTTTTGTGTGCAACCATTATTCTTTGAACCCATAAATAATATGTTGAAATCTCATTAAGAGGACCTAGCATCAATCTAGCAACATATATATAGAGTAGAAAGCCCTCTATAGTCAAAGCACCAGAAAAAAGCTGCAAAACTGCAATGAATAGTATTAATGCTTCAACAACTCCATCAAGTATATACCTGGCCTGAGGTTCAGCTACACCTACTATTGATTGCATGAATTCAGCTTGGTTAGAACTGTCAATAACTTTCGTACTTTTTTCTATTTCATATTTATGACTTGAAAATGATTTTATTAGTCTAAGATTTGAGAACATCTCTGAAAGGCTAGAGGTCAAATTAGCTTGAGCAGAAAAATTTAGAGTCTCATATTTTTTTGTAGGTTTTTTTAAGACACTAGTGATCCCATAGTGTAGTAATAAAATTACGATGATTGCAATAGTAAGCCTTGGGTCTGTATTAACTAAGAAATTAAAATATACTAAAATCATTATACTGCTGGTAAAAAGATGATGAGTAACAGACACAATACCTCTACCAAAAGCTGCAGCATCGTTTACAACTCTAGAAACAAACTCTCCTGATTTATTTCTATCAAAAAATTCTAAACTCATATTTAAGATCTTAGATACCAGTTCAACTCTGGCTTCCCGCATTACTAACTTACGAGCGAAAGAATTCACCACATAACCAAAATATTTAAATAAACCTCCTAGAAAGCTAAGTCCCACTAAAGCCAAAATAAATGAAGGAAGGGAATCTTGAATTGATATGCCTTTTTCTTTATCTATGAAAAGATTTGTAATAATTGAACCGGCCTGATTAAGATCAAATATATTGTCCTCTCCTGATTCAGTAGAAGAGATTTCCGCAGTAGTTTGAGAATAGCCAATAGTTTCTAGAGTAATTTCAATAACTCCAGCAGCCGCTAAAGGTCTTGCCGTAGTAAATATAGTTGCTATAAGAGTTAATACAATTATTAAAGCCAGAAGTCCCCAGACTGTTTTAAGGTATCTAAAAAAAAGATTCATTTCTTGTTAAAAATTGAAACCATTGGGATTGTTCTTCAACCATCTCCAAGTATCCTCACACATATCATTCAGGCTTCTTTTAGTTTCCCAATTCAATACTTTTAAGGCCTTATTGGGACAAGTATATAATACCGGCACGTCGCCCATCCTTCTAGGAGAGAATTCAATATCTATTTTTTTGTATGTTATTTCTTCAAATTTTCTTATTAACTCCATTACTGAAGTACCTACTCCAGTACCAAGATTAAAAGTTGAAATTCCTTTATTTTCTTTGATATATGAAAGAGCAGCTAAATGACCTTCAACTAGGTCCTGCACATGAAGATAATCTCTGACGCAAGTTCCGTCATCTGTTGGGTAATCATTACCAAATATCTCTAGAGATTTTTTTCTACCCATAAGTACATCCGCAATTACTGGCATAATATTGTATGGAACAACGGGGCTTTCTCCCAAAATTCCAGTTTCATGAGCACCAATAGGGTTAAAATACCTTAAAGAAGCTACATTAAAGATATTTTCAGAAGTGACTATATCTTCTAAAATTTCCTCAAAAGCTAACTTACTTTTCCCATAAGGGTTTGTTGGATTTTTGATACATTCTTCAGTAATGGGAATTTTATCAGCCTCTCCATAAACCGAAGCTGATGAACTGAAAACTAAATCTTTAACACCGTACTTTTGCATTACCTTTAGAAGATTTATAGAGCCTAAAATATTATTTTCATAATATTTCAAAGGGTATTTGACAGACTCACCTATTGCTTTATAGGCAGCGAAGTGGATTACATTATCAAAACTATTTTTACTGAAAAGATCATCTAGATTTAATGTTGATTTAATATCTCCTTTAATGAACAGAGGTTTATATTTTGTTATTTCCTTTATAGCATCAATGGAATTTAAATAAGAGTTTGAAAGATTATCAAAGAGTACAACCTCATGCCCTTCTTCTATAAGTTTTACTGCCATATGGCTACCAATGTAACCTGATCCTCCTGTAATTAAAGTTTTCATAGCAGATTAATAATCAATATATCTTTCTCTTACCTCTTTGTTTTCCCATAAAAGTCTAGCCATATCAAAGTCTTCTTCAGAATCTATGTCTAAACTTTCTATTCCATGAGGAATCTCAACATAATCAACTTCTTTCCAATCCCAATAAACGCCATTCTTGAGAAAATAGTCTCTTTCATAAAAATAAAATACGTGTGCAAATTCTCTTACAGGTTGTACAAATTTAGTGTTTATTGTTTTGATTTGAGGATCATAATTAAATGGATTGTTATTCATATCCATAAAGTAATTATTTCTTTTAAAAACTGCAAAAGTTGGTCTTTTTGTTTTAATGCACTTAGATAGAAAGTCTTCTATTGTTTTTCTTTTCAAGAATGGTTGGCACCCATTTATACACAAAAGATATTTATAGTCGACATCCTCAAGAAAATTATATATCTCCGAAGCTACCTCAGAATTCCCGGACTCGAAAGATCTAGGGATAAAATCTACTTTGTAAAATTTAGACCTTTCTTCAAAGATAGATTCATGACCAGAAAAAAATGTATTCGAAGAGATGGATTTTAATTTAGAGAGTAATATATCAAGCAATGTAGTGTCACCAAACTTCCTAACCATCTTATTTTTACATCTTTGGCTAGCAAGTCTTGCGCAGGAAAAAACAGCAACTTCACTATCTTCTATCATTTTCTTAGGTCAAATATTCCTTGAACAAATTGATATTCTTCTTATACCAATCTATTGTCTCTGGTAAAAAATCGTCTATGTCTTTAGTAACCTCCCAGCCTAAATCAGTTTTAATATCTAGTTGGTCAAAAGCTGGGTAGGTAGTATCATTGTAGACTCTGTCGTCCACAAGTTCGACGAAGTCTTTCAGTCCTAGATAAGAACCTATCTTATTAGCAACCTCGAGATTAGAATAAGATTCAGGATGACTTGTATGATAAATTTTTCCTGGTTTACCGCCTTTAATTATCAAAGATATAGCTAAAGCTGCATCTTTAACCCAAAGATATCTTCTTCTTGAAGAACCATCACCATGTAGGGTCATTTTCTTTCCTAATATCCCTAAACAACTAAATCTAGGAATTATATTTCTGATATATTGCCTAGGACCAGCTATGTTGTTGGATCTTAGGGTATTAATATGTAAATTGGGATACATATGCTTGAAAGAGTTTGCAATCATATCTGCTGCAGCTTTTGAGGCACTGTATGGATTAGTTGGATTTAAACTGTGAACATCATCAATAGTTTCTACTGACCCATATACTTCATCCTTCTGAATTAATTTAGGCAGAATGTCTGGTTCGGAAATATCAGCAAAGTAGTGCGTTATATTTTTTCTTTTTATAAGGTGATCAAGGTTTTTATGATTTGATATAAAATCAAGAATTAAGATTTCATGACCCTCTTCACTTAATAAATCTACTAAGTGCGATCCAACAAAACCTCCTCCTCCTGTGATTAGAATTCTCATTTTTTACGTTGATTTGATTAAAGAATCGATTAATGATTGATTTAGATTAACAAGCCTTTCAGTAACCAAGAGATCATACAAGGATTTAATTAAAATTGCATTGTGTTCTGGTATTATAAAATTAGTCCAAGGAAGGTTGTCTTCGGAACTTAAAAGTCTATCTGAACTATATAAATACATTCCTCCTCCTACAATTGTCTGTTCATGCAATCTTGGTAACCCATATCCATTTTCAAAATTTCTTTCATCTACAGATTCATAAGAATCTTTATAAAGAAAATAGTCTTCAATAAGTTTAACACCTCGAACTTTTTCATATGAATTCTCAATCATAAATTCTATTGCTTGATCGATAATATTAGAATCTCTAAAAGGGGCATTCGGTAAAAGTATTAAAACAAAATCGAAACTTTTATTTATAGCCCTTAAAACAAAAGAAGCTACATCTAAAGAACTTGTGTTTTTTTTGTTCAACTTGTCTGGTCTTAGAGAAGGAACTTCTATACCGTAATTCTCTGCAAGTGATGCTATCTTGCTGTCTTCAGTGGATAGATAAATTTCGTCAATAAATTTAGACTTCTGCGCTGCCTTAATTGTGTAGCTTATTAATGGCTTGCCTCCAAGGTCTTTTAAGTTCAATTGATCAATATTATTATTGTCTTTTTTAGCAGGAATTATGGAAATAATCTTTTTATTTTGAAACATTTACTTGGTTTTCTCCTAAAGAAAGATACATATCTTTTAGCCCTTCATCTATATCAAATGCTGGTGACCAACTAAATCTTTCTTTTACATAAGATATATCTGCATAACAGTCGTCTATTTCATTTTCTCTTTTTGAACCTTTTTGGATAAGGTTTTTCTGAATATTAAAAACGTCGAGTAATTTTGTTGCAATATCCTTTACAGAATAACTCTTACCAAGCCCTAAGTTTAGAACTGACGGTGACTGGTTGGAAGGTTCTTTTAAAATTTTATCTAAAATAATAACTAAGTCTTTAATATATAGAAAATCTCTCTTTGGTTTTAAATCATGGAGCATTATTTTGTCTGAATGAATATCCATAGCCTGATTAATTATTGTTGGTAATAAAAACCTACTATCTTGACCCCATCCATAGACATTGAATGGCCTAACTATAATAATATTCATTCCGAAATCTTCAGCGTAAGATTTGCATAAACTTTCACATAAAAGCTTACTCCTTCCATATGGGTTATTTATATTTAATGGGTGATCTTCGTTTATAGGAAGATAGGTTGGTTTTCCATATACGTAAGAGCTAAGGTATACAAATTTCTTTATTCCTTTCTGTCTTGAATGTTCCAGTAAATTCAAAGTGGATATAAAATTTTCTTTATATAGATTTTTTGGATCAATCCTAGAATCAGGTACAAAAGTTTTTGCTGCTAGATGTATTACAGCATCTGCCGAACCAACATCTTGTAAACAATCATCTGATAAATCATACCCTTCTTGTCTAGATAGATTTTTAATATCGAGACCTTGAGAAAAAAGATGTCGTATTAAATGGCAGCCTATAAAACCATTTCCCCCAGTGATAATTACTCTCATGATAACCTTTTACCAATTATTGATTATTGTACTAGCTTCTTCATAATCCTCTACTTTTCCAATATCTAACCACTTTTCCCCTATATCAAATATAATTATTTTTTTATTTTCTTTTTTTAAAGTCCTCAATAGATCGGGCATATCAAAAAATTCTTTCTTTATATGGCTTATGATGCCTGGGCTAAATAGGTAAATACCTGCATTGATCCAATCAAAATAGGTTGGCTTTTCAGTTATTGCAATCAATTGATCCTTTTCATCGTAGCTAACAACTCCGTAAGGAGAAGTGGTTGCCTCTTTCTTCACGCAAATCATTGCATCTGCTGCTGTTTTGTTAAACTTATTCAGCATTTTTTTATAGTTGATAGAAGTGAATAAATCTCCATTTAGTACAATGAAATTATCATCTAAAAAATTCTTCATCAAACTTAAAGATCCAACTGTTCCCATTCTCTCTTCCTCTTCTATCAAAGTAATTTTTACACCATATTTTTTTTCGTAGGAGTAGCAGACATCAAATTTCTCTTTTAGGTAGTTGACAGAAATAAAAACCTCTTCAACATTATAATTTTTCAATTCCTTTATCAGAAATTCTATAGAACACATATTATTCACAGGAAGCAGTGGCTTCGGCGTTACGTAAGTAAAAGGTCTAAGCCGCTGGCCTAATCCGCCTGCCATTATTACTGCTTTCATATATTGAAGTGGTCTGCTTTGTATAGATCTATATTTCTTTCAAACCATTCCAATGTTTCAGTTAAACCTTTTTCTAATGAGGTATTTGGATTCCAGTCTGTTAGATCTTTTAATAAGGTATTATCACAAAGCAATCTATTCACCTCACTATTTTCAGGTCTCATCCTTTCAGCGGATTCAAAATTAATATTTATTGTTGAATTTGAAATTTCTTTAATTAATAAGGCTAAATCTCTTATGCTAATTTCCTTACCAAAACCTATATTAATTGTTTTACCTATAGCCTTATCCGACTCTGCTAATCTTCTCAAACCGCTGACGGTATCTTTAGCAAATGTAAAATCTCTTGTAGGATCAGGAGAGCCTAGGTTTATTTCTTCTTTTCCAGCGAATATTTGAGAAATGATTGTGGGTATTACTGCCCTAGCTGATTGACGAGGACCATAAACATTAAATGGTCTTGCAATAGTTACAGGTAAATTGAAAGAAGCAATGAAGCTGTTGGTTATAGCATCTGACGCTATTTTAGAAGCCGAATAAGGGGATTGAGCCTGCATCGGATGCCCTTCATCTATTGGTACATATTTGGCAGTCCCATAAGTTTCACTTGTAGATACTTGAATTATTTTATTTAAACCAAAATCTAAAGATAGTTGTAGAACATTCAACGTTCCTTCTACATTTGTTTTAAGATAAGAAGATGGAGATAAATAAGAATAAGGAATAGCTATTAATGCCGCCAAGTTAAAAACCACTTCAGTGCCCTTAAAGGCACTCTTTAAACTATCTTGTGAACAAACATCACCACTAAAAACTTCAATACTCTCTCTGATCCTTGGGTCTAATGTATCTAACCATCCCCAGTTTCCAAATGAGTTGTAGTACACAAAGGCTTTTACTTTTGCACCCTGCTCTACCAACTCCTCAACTAAATGACTTCCGATGAAACCACAAGCACCTGTGACTAGAACTGACTTACCTTGAAGATTCATAAATTTCCATAACAAATTTGTATTATAAGCTTAAAATTGAATCTACTACTCGATTTAAGCCATTTCCATCGAATACTTGGGTTGATTCCTTATTAAAACTTCTCCTTAATTCAAAATTTTCTATCATTTCAAGCAGGGTTTTAATTATTAGGTCTTTTGATTCTATTTTATCTAAAGAGATTAACTTCAAAATGTTATTTTTTTCTAATTCTGAAGAAAAATATTGCTGGTGCTGGTTTTGAGGCAAAATTATTGAAGGCACTCCTAAAAAACACAACTCATACATTGTATTGCCACCAGAACATACTGCCAAATCACTTTCTATCATTAGATCTGTTAAACTTTTAACATTAGTCCTAATTGTTAAGTTCAAATTAGATTCATCAGCTAGTGCTTCAATTTGAGTTAGTTGTGTGTTGGAAGGTCCTAAGTGCACTACTATCTCTATGCTGTGTTTATAAAGAATATTAAGATTACCTAGCAAATTTAAGAAATAAGTAGAGTAATTGGCGGGATCACTTCCTCCAAAAGATAACAATATTCTTTTAACCTTGGGTTTTACTGTTATAGGAGATTTTTTTATTAAATCATATGGCAATATACAGAATTTTGGGCCTAGGCATGAACCACTGATATCTATAGGTAATGCTAATGAATCTTGGAAAGAATTGTAATTTATTATTTTGTTAGAAAAATTGTCTTTAATTTGTGTTTCATGAAAAGAGATTATTTCTAACTTAGTTCCTCTCAAGTATCTAGTGTAATAATCTGGATAGTCTAATAAATCACTAACAATACTGACTACATTAAAGTCTTGTACTGTTTTTTTAATTAGCGATAGCTCTTCTTCTGCATTATATTGTTGAGGTAATTGTATAGTTTCAAAATCACCTAGTAGACTTTCTACAACAGAATCTGTATTGACAATAAAGACAGATTCCTTTCCTTCTTTCTTAAGTTGATTTGCTAACTCCCTACACCTAAAGACATGGCCTAAACCTATTTGATGTGATCCATTTAACCTAAAAAGGAAATAAAAAGATTCAGGCATCTTTACATGATCATTTCAGGTGTAATTGTCTGATCATCTTCAATGTCTATCATAGCTGTTTTGCCAACTACCTTGTCAATTTCATGGGGATAATATCCTGTACCTGGTCTCTTGCAAGTAAGCATTTCATCGGATATTAAAGTTCCTTTTTCTATCTTTCCAAGTGAAGTAAGACTTTTTCTTGCCAAATGGTAAGCAGATTTTTCACTTTCATAAGGTCCACTTACAAATTCTCCGATTCCTTCTTCTGTTCGTCTTATTCTCTGCACCATAGCCTTTAAGGCTTGTGGATCTAAAGCAAACCCATGATCAGGGCTATCTGGTAAGGAATTATCTAATGTGAAGTGCTTTTCTATAGACCTCGCTCCTAAAGCTACTGCTGCAGAAGGAATCTCATCTCCATATGTATGATCAGAGTATCCTATAGGAATATCTGAAAAAATATCTTGCATCCTTACCATTTTAAGAAGATTTGCATCCTTAAATTCACATGGATAACTTAACATACAGTGCTGAAGAGCTATTTGATCATTATTCTCTTTCAATATAACTTCGATTGCTTGCTCCATTTCAGCAATAGATGCAGTTCCGGTAGATAGAATAATGGGCTTACCAGTTTTAGAGACCTCTCTTATTAATTCATGGTAAATCAAGTCAGAGGACGACACTTTAAATAAATCCATTCCCAGATCATAAAGAAATGATACGTCATCTAAGTTAAAAGGAGTTGAGCTAAATATGATCCCCCTACTTTCGGCAACTTTTTTCATTTCAGCATAAGCTTCAATAGGAAGGTCATCTATCCTAGAAAATGTATCATGTTGAGTTCCGCCTCCATCTGTATCCAATTTTGGATTCCAATATCTTGGAGCAGTCTTTGTGGTTATAGAGTTAGCTTTGTAAGTTTGAAACTTAACCACATCTGCACCAGCATCAGCAGACTTGTTTACCAGGTCTATTGCCCTATCCGTATCATTATTATGATTAACGCCAGCATCGACCATTATTAAGCATGGATCGTCTTTACCAATATGCTTATTACCTATTTTTATTCTATTCATGCCTAAAACTTAAATTAATCTCTTTTAAATACTCTTATAAAGAATCTATCATCTAGCAATTCTTGCATTGTATATTTATTTAGAATTAATAAAAGACATCAAGATCTGGATTGTCGGTTTAAGGCGGAAGAAATTAAATTATATTTAGAAAACCCATGGGTAAATTCTATAGAAAGATGAAACCTGTAACCTCTTTCTTCAAAAGGTTTCTTCCTATGAAGTCCTTGGTGAGCACCTAGATATAAAGTATTTGGATGGAGGTTGTTTAATTCCACTATATTGTCTTTTAATTTATCGGTTAAAGGAAGCTCAACATTATCAGCGAGCATCAAAGTTTTCTTAGAGTTACCTTTCTTTGAATAGTTTTTGATACTTCTAAAAAAAGACTCAAAACCCTGCCATTGTTTGTTAATTAAATGTGAACCTTTTATGTAAGAAAAAGGTGCGGCATTTACACCAAGAGGGAAATATAAAACTTTAAGTGAAGGCAAGGGTCTGTCTATATGCCATTTAGAAAAAGCAGATCTATAATCAGTTCCGTCTTTGGATGCGTCTATCTCATATCTAAAGATTGGTCGCGTATTTCCGTAAAATTCATGAACAAGGGGGTGCATTAACCTTGTCATCTCGTCTTCAAACTCCTTAACTTCATTAGGTCTGAAATCCAGCTGTATCCTGATCTGTTTTTTATTACTATCTAAGTATTCATTTGAATTTAAGTAATTATCCACCTTGTTCTGAAATATATCTTGATACTTAATAAATGTTTCTTCGGTAAGAAAATTTTCTTCTATCAAAAATCCTATTGAAAATAATTCGTCAAGTCGTTTATTTCCAGTAGGGTTTATACCATCAGAATAAAATCCCTTGAAAGCCTTATTTTTTTTTGCAATAAAATTCCAAAATTTTACTCTTAACCAAGAAAAACCTGACCATTCAGATATCCGCTGAAAGATTGAGTTGTTGTATATTAAAGAAGGATATTGATCGTTATCTTTCCAAGTTGTGTAAACGATGAAGTTTTTTATGAAATTTTTTAACGCAATCATTTTTTTAATTTATTCAATTATAAACAAATTCAAAGCAATCTATCAATTTCCACGTCTTCCATATTTTTAAAGCTATAAGTTGGGCTATCGTTTCCTACAATTCTATAAATTTTTGATGGGAATTGTTTGCATAATAGGTCTGTACTCTCTAAATCAAATTTAGGCCTCAAATAAAGTGGGAAATTTAGCTTAAAACTAAAATCAAAAGCTTTTCTCAGCAAAAAATAAAATATATAAAAGTGTAATTTAGACTTAAACAAATTTTGAACATTATCTTCAAAATTTCCAAAGAGTGTACCGTCAAACCCAAAAAGATAGATGTCTTTGATACCCATAAAATTCATAATAGGGAAAGTAGAAATTGCTGACGTATTAGTAGATAAGCCTGGATTGAGGATACTTTTCCCATTTTTCACAGTTACTTCTAAGTATTCAGAAAAAGTAGTAGCTGGTTGATCTGAAAATTCAAAATAATGGATCTCATTTGGTAAATCTAAGTTTGGATATTCTAAATTCATATCCTGTTCCCTGGCAATAATCTTGCATCTTGGAAAAGACTTTACTCTCTCATAATGAGAGTCTTCCAAATATGTGTCTGATTTGAACTTGATTCTCTTATGAATTCCTTTTTTAGGATTCCACTCCTGTAATAGCTTCTCTTTGTTATTTAAAATTTTATTCACTACACCATGATGATCCTCTCTTAGGAAATATTTTGGATTAACATCTACTTTTATGCTTTGATATATGAAATTAATTAATGTGTTAACTTTAAATTTTGAAGCATATGGCATTAGATAATAATCTGGCTCTATTCCTTCTAGAATATATCTTTTAGTGAGTGCAGTGGCCTCTAAGAAGATTACATACTTCTTTCTATCAATTTTCTTTAAGTGCTTAATCTTATTTACCACCGAAGGGCCGGCTGTAATTAATATAGCGTCTTTACCTGAATGCGCTCCTTTAAGTTTTTGCATTTAACTAGTCTCTTGAGAATTGCTTTTCTAATGATTTGAAAGATTCCTTCAATGCCACTAAACTTAAGAAATCACCTTTAGGCATTACTTTGATACTTTTTTTGTAATAAGAATTAAGATGATCTGAAACACCATGAATGTCATCATTACGCATGTAAGTTAAAAAGTCTTTTCTTGGCCTGTGGATACCGTTAAAAAACCATTTCTTATAACCTAACCATTTGGGCATAAAACCCCAAATTAGCTCTAAAGAAGTTCCAGAAAAAGGCCTATCTATTGCTTCGTATAAATTAAATTCCTGTAATTTATTATTCAATGATTCTAAAAACCTCCTAGAAAACACATGCTGGCAAGAACATCCAAAGAAATAAGGCGAGACTTCTTCGTGAAAGATCACATCACTGTGGATTCTAATATTATTAGAAATTGAATTAATAGATTTGAAATTAGCTTCTCCATCAGAAACCTCTAATAAACTTGTCTTAAATGAACCTAAAATCTTTTTCTTTCTAATTAAAGATTTTATAAAAAATTTTATTTTTAGTTGTGAGGAGTATATGGAAGAAGGAACGTGATGCTGAGTAATAGGTACTTCTGGAGTATATTGCGAATTCGGAGAAGACCAGTCATCTAAAAGAGATTTAAATTCTCTACATTTACAGAATTCTTCTAATAAAAGATTCATGCTCTTAGTGTGATAAATATCCATCTCAGAAGACTTTTCTACGTTTCTTTTCTTAAAATTAGTAAATATAGAATAAGGAAGAAAACGCTTCTCGTGTCCCACACTGAGGAAATCTAAATCAATCTCTTTCTGGAAAGAATTAATAGCAGATAGAACTTTGTCACTTGTAAAAATAGAGCCCTCCATAAGAAACATGGAATGGTCATAGTCTTTCCAGACACCTTTTTGTATAAATTTATACCATGCACTAGAATCTAGACCATGATCGTTTCTTACTTCATGGAACTTTATATCTACACCTAAGTCATCTAAAAGCTCAATAATTCTATTATCATCAGGAGACATCTGAGGATTGAAATCACCATCTTTATCAGCTATTTCATAAAATTTCTCATAGCTTTTCTTATCTCTATTATCTCCATCGCCTTTAATATAAATAATATGAAGATCAAACTCTTTATTTTCCTGTAAGAATAAAGTAGCTATGGTTGACATTATGAGCCAAGGTTTATGATGGGCTAGTATACAGACAGCTAATTTCATCTTGATTCTTCTGTTATTCCTCTAAAGTAATTTCTATTGTCGAACAGGAAGTCTTCACCAATAAATCTTTTTATATATTCTTTTTCCGACTCCTTATTAAGGGTAAAGAGGCTGGGATCAAGAGTTATAAAGGTTTTAATAAAATCGGTATACAAAAAGTTGGTTACTACCCCAGGTTGGTTATATAAGAAGCCTTGTCTTGTATTATGCATCTCTCTGCTATGATCTCCATAGCCATAAAATTCTTTTGGAAATCCAATATTTATAAAATGTGTTTTATAAAAAACTGATTCTATTACCGCTGTACTTGTGTACCCAATAGTTAGATCAGAGACTGCGCTCAATTCTTGGTATTCTGAAGGATGTTGAACGTTTTCATCACCCAGCACAATTAAATCTGCCAGGCTATCTAAGATTCTTGGAATTCCTAACTTCTTTCTAGCCTTAACAACAAACATAAAATTATTCTTGTTACAAAAATTACGAATCTCCTTAATAACAGATTCTTCATTTTGCTTATTGAAGTGTATTTTTCTAGACTTATTGAATCTAAATATTAATAAAAAATCATAAATTCTTTTTAAAAGGGAAAGCAAGGGGCGAGTTACTCCATATTTATTTAAATAATAAATATTGTCCTCCCATTTATGCTTTATTCCTGAAAAGGCTACATGGACTGCATTTGACTCTGCTTTCTCATAACGGCCACTAGAATAAGGGAAAGGCAAATATACTAATACTTTCTTATTAGGGTCTAAAGAATATTTTTTTTTGATCTTTATAGGGTCCAATTTAAATGAGTTCATACCAATAAAAGGAGCTCTAGAAAAATGAGTTGAAGTTTTTTCTGAAGAAAAAAAGTTACAATTATTTCCAGAATTATCTAACTTAAAATTTTCTAACCAATTAATACCTTTTTGATGTAAATAATTCGAATAAGCAAAGAAGTGCCTCCTATAGTCTTGTGCTAAGAAACTATTTTGATGTTTAAAATGCCAATCCCTAATTTCTAGATAAGAATCAATGCCATGCATTATTATCATCCATTTATTATCTATTTTAAGAGAAATTTCTTTATCTAAATCTCCTGGAAAAGGGTGTAAGCTAAAAAAATTATCTACTTGAGATGATCTTTTGATTTGGCCAATGAGGTCTTTGTCGTCTAAGAACTCTACAAATTTTAGATTATTATTAATGTTTTTAAAGAAAGGAGAATCTTTACGATCTAACGAATTATGGAACCAAATCTCGATCCTATCGTTTTGATCTAGACAGGCCTCTATGATTGTAGAAAGATATCGATAATAATTATTTCGATAAACTATAAAAACTTTCTTCATAACCCCTTAATTTAATAATCCATTAATAGATTCAAGACATATGGTGGGTCTTAAAAATTAATTCAGCTAATGCCCAGTCTTCAATTGTATCTATATCTATTAAAGTTGATGAAGGAAATTCAACTGGGTATGTTTTATTTGAATAAAAAACTTTTTTTGCTAACCAAAATTCTGGTGCAGCTAAATAAAATTGGGCTGCATCATGGTAAGTCTTAGGCAAATCTTGTGAACGTTCTTCGTATTGATCAGGGAATACCATTTCTAATCCGTCTGATTGAGATGCATAAAAAGATCTAAAAACCGAGTAATTAAACTCTGTGACTGACATAGAAGCTTCCCATTTTTCTTCTTTTATTTTATCCATTCCAACTTTTAACAAGTCCAAATCTTGGAATACTGATGTTGCGTATGCGCAACAAACTAGCTCTAGCTCAAACTTCTCTTTTATTAACCAGCTAACAGCATGTTGCATAACATCTAAAGTTGATGAATGACTATCAGATAATGCTTTTGGCCTTATAAAGGGAACTTCCGCTCCATTCTCTAGAGCTAAAGAAGATATCTCTTTACTATCCGTTGAAACAATAATCTTATCAAATAAATTAGACTCTTTTATTTTAGTGATAGTCCAATAAATTATGGGCTTGCCACAAAATTCCTTAATATTCTTCTTCGGAATCCTCTTGCTGCCTTCTCTTGCTAGAATTATTGCAACCTTCATTCTGATAGAAATTTATTTAATTCTTCAACTACGTATTGAAGTTCAGAATCTTTAAGACTTGGATATATAGGCAAAGAAATTTGCTTAGAGTAGAACTCTTCTGAATTAGGAAAATCTCCACTTTTATAGTTAAACTTTTTTTTATAGAAGGGCTGAAGATGTATAGGAATATAGTGAACTTGAAAATTTATACCTTTATTGTAAAAATTTTTAAAAAAATCGTGTTTCTGAATCCCTAAATTCTTAAAATCAATTAGCAAAGGGTATAGATGGTATGCACAAACAGATTTCTTTGCGATCTGAGGTTTCTGTATCAAATCAGAATCTAATAGACAGTTGTCGTAATAAGAAGCAATGTCATTTCTTTTCTTAATAAAAGAATCTAATTTTTTTAATTGACTAGAACCTAAAGCACATTGCATGTCTGTTATTCTGTAATTAAAACCTAGCTCTTGCATTTCGTAATACCAAGGCTCCTCAGAATGAGATAATCTAGAACCATCTTTTGTTATCCCATGAGATCTAAGATCACAGATCTTTTGATGCAGCGAATCACTATTAGTTAAAACAGAGCCTCCTTCTCCGGTAGTGATATTTTTAACTGGATGGTAACTATGAGTAACTATATCGGCATATTTAACGGCGTATTTCTTTTCATGATGATATTGGGCACCCATGGCATGGCAATTATCATTTACTAATTGAAATTCATAATTATCTGCTAACTCACGTAATTTAATCCACTCACAAGGATTTCCTGCATAGTCAACAGCTATGAGGGCTTTTACTTTTTTTCCATGAGACTTAAGAGTTCTTAACTTAGACTCTAAGCTTTCAATATCTATTTGATACGTAGACATATTAATATCTACAAAATCAACAGAAGCCCCTGCATAAAGAACACAATTAGCAGTAGCAACAAAAGATAAGGGACTCGTAAGAATAATATCACCTGATTTCCACCCTAGAGCTAATCCGCTTAAATGTAATGCAGCAGTTCCATTTGAGACAACTGAACAGTTTTTTGCCCCAAAATATCTTTTTAAGTTGTCTTCAAAGATTTCAGTTTGAGGGCCTTGAGTTAACCAGTCACCTTGAAGACTATTAGTGACCGCTAGTAAATCTTCTTTATCTATAGTCTGCTTACCATAAGAAATCATCTTAAATATGGTTTTCAATCAAATTTTGTAACTGCTTGATTGTTAGAAATTCTTTATTTGTTGCGCTATTGTATTGAAAACCTTCCATACAAACGCTGCCGCCCTCATTTATTTTAATAAAATCTTCTAGTTTCCAAGATAAATAATCAGATACAGGTGTAATCGCATAGTAATCTTTAAACTCTACTGTATTAATTGCATCATCTTCAGAAATCATCTCTTCATGCAATTTTTCTCCAGGCCTAATACCAATAATCTTGATTGGAATTTCAGAAGAAACTGCCTTAGCCACGTCAACTATATTGTAACTAGGAATCTTGGGTACAAAAATTTCACCTCCCCACATAACCTCTAAAGAATTAAGAACAAAGTTAACTCCCTCTTCCAGAGTAATGTTAAAGCGAGTCATTCTTTCATCTGTAATCGGTAAATACCCTTTATCCTTTTGCTTTAAAAAGAACGGTATAACTGAACCTCTGCTACCCATTACATTGCCATATCTAACAATAGAAAATTTAATATCGTTTTTACCTTTATAGTTATTTGCTGCTATAAATAATTTATCAGAGGTTAGTTTAGTAGCTCCATAAAGATTAATTGGTGAGCAAGCTTTATCGGTACTTAAAGCAATTACTTTTTTAACGCCACATTTAAGTGCTGAGTCAATAATATTCTGGCCACCGATGATATTAGTTTTAACTGCTTCAAATGGATTATATTCTGCAACAGGGACCTGCTTAAGAGCAGCAGCGTGAATCACTATATCTACGCCTTCCATGGCCATTGTAAGTCTTCCTAAGTCTCTAACATCTCCAATAAAATACCTTAAAACTCTTGAAGATGGTAAATTTTCCTGCATCTCGAATTGCTTCAATTCATCCCTGCTATAAACAATAACCCGCTTAGGATTGTATTGTTCTAAAATTGTCTTGATAAATTTCTTTCCGAATGAACCTGTCCCTCCAGTTACTAGTACTGTTTTATTTTTCATCATGGGGCTTAAATACTTTTATTTAAAAAATCTTGATGATTTATCGAAAACATAACCAAAGAGTAAAGAAAATAAGGTTCCAATGAAGGTAAAAACAATAACATACCTTGTTCTTTGTGGTTTAAATCTTTTTTCAGGTATTATTGCTGGTTCCACAACTTCAAAAATATAGTCCTCTTTTACATTTGCTAACATCAATTTAGTGTGCTGATCTTTCATTAATTCAGAAAAGACTTTTTGCATGCTGATGATAGAAGTTTTTTCTAATTCTCTACCGAAATGTTCCAAAGCTAAATTTACCTCTTTGATTTCTTTATTTCTCATTTCTGCATTTATCTTCTTAATTATCAAATCTGACCACCTCTTACTAACTATAGGAGAAAAATGCTCTATAGAAACCTTTATCAAGCCAGTTAGAGGCTCTTCTCTAATCAAAACTCTATCCATAAAGTTACCATGTGCCTGCTGGAATGTAGGTTTATCAGAAACCCAAGTTTTTGATCCTTGGTCATATACTGAAGGATCATATATGAGCTGGTTAAGTTCTTGATCCCAACCTTCGCTTGAAATTTCTAAAACAATATCTTCATAAAGATTTCTTTTAAAGAAATCTAAAGAAGTGGCTACGGCTATAGCCAAGTCGGTTTGACTTACTGTGGTCTTTTCCATACCTATACCAGCAAGACTTGCAAAACCGCCTAATTGAGAATTTAAACCGCTATTCGATGAATCGCTTGGATATAAGAGAGATTCTGTTTTATAAATAATTGGAAGCTGAAGAGCAAGTATTATAGAAAGAATGCCTGAAGCTATAGAAAGAGAGGCAATTATAAATTTTTGTCTCCAAAGAGAATTAAATATATCAACAATATCTATTACGTAACCATCATCATTTGATGTAGTTTTGGGGTCTAAAATGTCTTCATTTTTTGTCATAAAATAAATTATATCATTTATGGTGCCCAGGGACGGACTCGAACCGTCACGAAGTTTCCTTCGAGGGATTTTAAGTCCCTTGTGTCTACCAATTCCACCACCTGGGCTTTACTTTAGTCTTCGATAATGGCTCTTCCCAATAATTTCTCCCAATCCTTTTCAGGCCTTACATTTAAGTTTGTTTTCCAGCTACCTTTAACTACAGCTAGATCTATATCCAAACCATCTGCAAATTCTATTAAAGCTTGTACATCTTTAGGGAAACAACTGCCTCCAAATCCAAATTTTCCGTCATGCCCTGGGACTGAAGAATGTGAATTTCCAACCCTCCCATCTCTAACAAAACCTTCTATAACATCTTCCCAATTGGCTCCAACTTTATCTGAAATAAGTCTCATTTCATTTAAAAATGAGACTTTTGTTGCAAAAAATGTATTGCACACGTACTTTATAAGTTCAGAAGATTCTAGATCAGTTTCTATACAAGAAAGGCTGCTGCCAAACCTATCTTTATATAGAGCAGCAACTTGACCAGTTAATTCTTTTTCACCTCCTAGTATAAATCTTGTTTGACTTATGAAATCAAAATTAGCTGATCTTTCAGTTAAAAACTCAGGATTAAAGACGATTTTTAAAGCAGGAAAATCATTACTTAATTTCCTTGTTGTTCCAGGCACTACAGTAGACCTAACTAATATAATTGCATTGGTAGGCTTCTTTTTATTTATCTTGTTAATGTCAGAGATTACTGACTCTAAAGAAGTTACATTAATTGATCCATCTTTATTGGAAGGGGTTGGTACGGAAATGAATATAAAATCAGATTCGACAACAACTTGCTCTAATGAATGAGTGGCCTTATCAGGATCCTTATCAAATATTCTTATGGTTGAATCATAGCCTGTAGAAGCAGAAAAGCCGAAAGCAACAGCACTACCAACAAAACCTTTTCCGATTATCCCAATATTATATTTTTTCATGTTTATCTTCTTTTATGCGAGCAGTATATAAAATTCTATATAACATACTAGTATTTATAAGAAAATGAAGGCTGAGGTCGGAATCGAACCGGCGTAGACGGATTTGCAATCCGCTGCATAACCACTTTGCTACTCAGCCATAAGAAGCATTCTATTCTTCTAGTTAAAATTGGCTACAAAAATTTAAGCAGACTTGTTAAAAATAATTTCTGTAACTCTGGAAATAATTAAACAAACTATATATAGAAACTAAAGCTGCAATCCATATTAATAAAATTGTTATCGTATTAAAAATAGCTCCCATTTCTGGGCTTAAGATTAAGAAAGATATAGCTATCATTTGGATCGTTGTTTTACTTTTTGCTATGTAAGTTACTTTTATTGGGTTCTCCCCATTCTGTTCTACTAAAAATTGACGTATAGATGAAATGATCAGCTCTCTCGATATAATTAAAATTGCCGGAATAGAAATAAGAATTGAATTAGATAAAAAAACACACCAAATCAAGATTAAACAGACTAACAATTTATCTGCAAGTAAGTCTAGAAGAGCTCCCATAGAAGTTAACTTGCCTGTTTTTCTCGCTATATACCCATCAAGGTAATCTGTTAAACCAGCAATTATGAATAAAAGAAGGGCTAAATATTCTTCAGATTGACTGGTGAAGTAAACTATAGGAAAAATTAAAACAATTCTTAATACTGTTACGTAGGACGCAATTGTCATTATGTTATTTTAACTGATTATAAATTGACGCAGCTGTTTTCTTTCCAAGTCCAGGAACTTTTGTTAAATCATCAGAGCTTGCTCTTTTAATTTGATCTATGCTACCAAAATATCTAATTAGAATTTTTTTTCTTTTAGGGCCAACTCCCGTTACATTATCTAAAGCAGAGCTTACGAATATCTTTCTCTGCTTATTTTTTTGATTACTAATTGCAAACCTATGGGTTTCATCTCTAATTTCTTGTATAAATTGATGAGCTAAACTACTCTTACTTATTATTTTTGTGCCATATTCTGTATGAATTAAATCCATATTTGCTTTTCTTCTTACACCTTTAGATATAGAAATTACTGGAATCTTATCTAAGCCTAATTCTTTTAATTTACTTATTACATGAGATAAATGAACTCTTCCTCCATCTAATAATATTAAGCTAGGGATCTCGAGATCCAAGTCCTTATCCTTAAACCTCCTCTCAAGAACTTCCACCATAGAAGATATATCATCTCCTGAATTGCCCTTACTGATATTAAAAAGCCTATATTTTTCTCTCAGTTTTCCTCTTTCTGAGAATACAACACATCCTCCAATAGCCGCTGAACCAGAATGATGACTGATGTCATAAGATTCGATAAATTTAATTTCATCCTGAAGATCAAGTTCCTCTTTTAAAGAGTCAAAAGCAGGTAAAGTTTTCTTGGTACCGTTTCTTTTGTTAAAAGAAAATTTTGTATTATTTTCACAAATCTTAATAAGCCCTTTATCCCTTTTCCCCAATCTATGTATGATCTTGATACTTTTATTATGATGTCCAGTCAAAGCTCTTTCTATGACTTGTTTATCTTTGATAGGTTCGCCAATCACTAGAGTAGAAGGACAATAAACTTCATTTAAATAATAAGTAAGTATGAAATATTCAATAGAAGAGCCTTCTAGGAGGTTATTTTGTTGAATGAAATTCTCATGTCCTGTAACCCAACCTTCTCTAACATGTGTTATTCCTGCTTTAATCTGACCATTTACACTAGATACTGTAATTGCATCTCTTTCCTTAGAAAAACCAACTACGCTCTGAGATCTCTGAATATCCCTTAAAGAAGATATCTTATCCCTATAAATAGCAGCCTTTTCATAAGATTTAGTTTTCGTGTGCTTGTCCATTAAATTATAAAAGCTAGAAATAAGTTTTTCTGACTTGCCTGAAAGAAGTAACTCTGCTGAATGCACATCCTGCATGTATTCTTTTCTAGTAATCAGACCAACACAAGGTGCTGAACAACGTCCAATTTCATACTGAATGCAAGGTCTAGAACGGTTTTTAAAGAAAGAGTCTGAGCAGTTCCTAATTTTAAATATTTTCTGCAAAAGTTTTAAGGAATCTTGAACTGCATACGAACTAGGAAATGGACCATAATATTTATTTTGATTATCTTTATTTCCTAAAAAAGATTTAGCCGATGGAAAATCTTTTGTGCTCTCAATTTTTATCCAAGGATATCCTTTATCATCTTTAAACTGGACATTAAATTTAGGTTTCTTATCCTTAATTAAGTATTGCTCCATAAGTAAAGCTTCTAGTTCGCTGCTTGTAAGTGTAATTTCTATTCTTTTTAGAGTATTTAAAAGCTTTCTAGTTTTTTTTGGTTTATCAGGAGAATCACTAAAGTAGGAAGATACTCTATTTCTGAGGTTCTTAGCTTTCCCAATATAGATTGGATTCTTGGATCCATCAAAAAATATATACACTCCAGGATTCTTTGGCAGACCCTTTAGAAGTTTTTTTAATTTTTCTTTTGAAGAAGGAACCTCTAAATATGAATCAGTGAAGGTCTGTTCTTCCATAGGAATTTTTTTATCTAATTATGTCATCTTCACAAAAAGAAGAGGTGAATTGTTTTAGTTCCTCTTTTATAGAAAATGTCCAAAGCCTCTTGTCGAATCTATGTGCTAAGACTATCGATCTTATTTTTTTTATTTTCACGACTAAATTACAAGCTTGGATTAAAGCACAAATTAAAAGATTCTTTAAAAAAGAAATTAGATTAAAAAACCTTAATGGCTTCTAGAGCCATCAAATACGCAAACAAAGTAAAAGTTCTTATCAGAGTCGTTTATTACTTGATGAAATTGTCCATCTTCAATCAAAATAACATCTCCTTGTTTAACTGGAAAAACTTCATCATCAACCTTCATCATGCCTGAACCTTTTACAAAATGATAAACTTCCTCCTGTCCAGGATGAGAGTGTCCAGATGTTGATTTTCCGGGCTTTAAATCAGTACTACTAACAACAAGATTATTCAATGCAGAATTATCTTTTACTACATATTTATCGTCATCTTTAACTACTTTGCCACCTATATCTAATATATTCAGTTTCATATTTCTATATCTTTAAGTATTTCCTCTAGCGATTTTATAGGGTTTGTACTCTCAGTAACAGGTCTTCCGATAACTAAATAATCTGACCCATTATCCTTTGCAAGCCTAGAAAGATTCATGACACTATTAGAAAGATTTATAGACCTTTCATAATTAGCGTCTAGTGCAACAAGAATAGGACTAGTCATTTTTTCTCCTCTTGAAAAAATATATCATCTCTAACGTTAAACAAACTAAAAAACCTAATAAGAAGAAAGACAACAGTAGGATACCCAAGCTTACTTGTATTTCATTGAATAAAAAATCGAAAAGCACTATATCAGGATTTAAATTTAAAATTAAAAAAGAAAATAAGAAAATGATAGAGGTTAATAAAACCAGTAAAAGTACAGACCAACGCATCTACAATTATTCCTTCTTAAGATTGCCTTGTTCTATAAGAATATCTTCTACATACTGTAACAAGGTATGACCAGCTGTAATATGGCTTTCTTGAATTCTTGCAGTCAAAGAACTTGGAACTATGAAGGAAGTATCACAGTACTGAAGAGCCTTTCCTCCATTCCCTCCTAAAAATCCTAATGAATATATCCCTCTAGACTTTGCATACTTTAAGGCTTCAATAATATTCTTAGAGTTCCCAGAAGTAGAAATTGCCAGTAAAACATCTCCTTCTTGGGCCAATGCTGACATGACTCTTTTAAAAATAACATCAGGCCCATAATCATTTAAGCATGCAGTTAAGGTGGATGAATCTTGCGCAAGAGATATTGCCGGTATCCCTTCTCTATTAACATCTGAGGTTAATCTAATTAGAAATTCGGCAACCAAGTGTTGGGCATCAGCAGCAGACCCTCCATTACCACAGATCATTAACTTCCCTCCTTGCGATATTGACTTGGCAATAGCGTCTCCTGCTTCAATCAAAACCTCATATATTTTTTGGTCAATTATCTTGGCTTTGACAGATATAGAATCTTCAAAAGAACTCTTAATAGTAGTTGTAATATCTTTGGACATGAGTCTTCGCCACTAGAAGAATATCATATGATATAGAAAACTTAATTATTTAGGGCCTCTTTTAATCTTTTAGAAGCTCTAAAATAAGGATGCTTCTTTTCTTGGACTAAAATTGATTTTCCAGTTTTAGGATTTCTTGAGATTCTTCTATTTCTTTTTCTAGTAGAAAAGCTACCAAAACCTCTTAATTCAACTCTACCACCTTGGGCTAAAGTATCACTTACGGTACCAAGCATTAAGCTTACAGAATCCTCTACATCATTTTTTGATAAAAATTTATTCTTCTCTATTAAATTACTTATCAATTTAGATCTATTCATCCTCGGTCTTCGAGTCCCCCATCTCTGCCTTGATAAGATCCCCTATATTGGACTTATTTGCTTCTTCTATTTCTTTATTCTTAGCAGCATTGTCTTTTAAAGCGCTCCTCTCTTCTTGTTTCTCTAACGCTCTAAGAGAAAGAATAACCTCTCTGTCTTTTCTGTTAATATTTGCCACCACAACTTCTAATTCCATGCCTTCTTCAAGAGATGTTTCTGTTGCTGAGTTAATAAAATCCTTTTGAGTTAAATAGCCTGTTACGCCTTCAGACAATAACATTTCTATTTTCTCATCATCGAACATTACAACCTTCCCTGAGACTCTAGATCCTTTTTTATTTATTTCTACAAAATCTCCAAAAGAGTCTGAAATTAATTGTTTTATTCCTAAGGAAATTCTTTCTCTTTCAGCTTCAATAGAAAGTATTAGTGCTTCAACAACATCCCCTTTAGAAAGCTTCCTAATAGACTCATCATTTTCATCCCAATCAATATCAGATAAATGTACTAGGCCATCTATACCACCATCAAGCTCTATAAAAACACCAAAATCAGTTATAGATTTTATAGCACCTGAAACTTTATCTCCTTCTTTATGGGTGTGCTCAAAAAGCTGCCAAGGATTCTCAGTGAGTTGTTTTAACCCTAAAGAAATTCTTCTTTTCTCTTCATCAACCTCTAAGATCATAACTTCAACTGTATCTTTCAATTGAACTACTTTGGAGGGGTGGATATTCTTATTAGTCCAATCTATCTCAGAAACATGAACTAAGCCTTCTACTCCATCTTCAATTTCAGCAAAAAAACCATAGTCGGTTAAGTTGGTAACTGTTCCCATTACAGAGGTATTAAGAGGGAATTTAGATTCAATTCCAATCCAAGGATCTTCAATAAGCTGTTTAACCCCTAAAGATACTTTCTGTTCTTCTGCATCATACTTAATAACTTTTACTTCTAGCTCTTCACCTATCTTTATAGTTTCTGATGGATGGTTGATTCTGCTCCATGAAATATCTGTAATATGTAAAAGACCATCTATGCCTCCTAAATCTACAAAAGCTCCATAGTCAGTTAGATTTTTTACCACCCCTTTAATTATCTGTCCTTCAGAGAGAGTTGAAAGCAATTTTTTTCTTTCTTCAGAGTTAGCATCTTGAAGGACGGCTTTACGAGAAAGAACTACATTGTTTTTTTCTTTATCTAACTTTATTACTTTAAATTCTTCATAATTCCCTACTAAATGCTCTAAGTCTTTTGTAGGAATCACTTCTGCTAAAGATCCTGGTAAAAAAGATTTAATACCCTGTACATCTACAGTCATTCCTCCTTTTACTGAACCAGTTATCAGTCCCTTCAGAGAAGTGTCTTGGTCTAAACAATCTTCTATTCTTTTCCAAACCTCTTGTTTGATTGCCTTCTCTCGGGAAACTCTTGTATTCCCATGACCATCCTCAATGGCTTCTAGAGTAAGCTGGACTTCATCACCAACTTTAAGATCCATTTCACCTGATTCATTATTGAACTCATTGATGGGTACGGCAGCTTCAGATTTCAGC
>CACAIY010000010.1 GCA_902532675.1 uncultured SAR86 cluster bacterium | reverse complement strand
TGGATCTATATCTAGTTCATTATCCCAATGTATATGGTTATCAATTAATGCAGAGAGTAGATTGTGTGCTGCTCCGATTGCATGAAAGTCTCCCGTAAAATGCAAGTTAATATCTGTCATAGGTATAACTTGAGCTTTTCCACCTCCAGCAGCACCACCTTTCATCCCAAAACATGGTCCTAAACTCGGCTCTCTTAGGCAAATCATTGCATTTTTACCTATATGACACAGACCATCAACTAGACCAACACTTGTAGTGGTTTTACCTTCTCCTGCAGGGGTCGGGGATATTGCAGTAACTAAAATTAATTTACCGTTTTTTTTGTCTTTTAGCTTTTCATTATTAATAGAAAGGTCAACCTTACACTTGTATTTACCATAAAGTTCTAGATATTCGTCACTTATACCTAATTGATCAGCAATTTCATTAATTTTTTTTGGTTCTGCTTCTCTAGCAATTTCTATATCTGTTTTCAAAATAAACTCTCATTTATAAAATAGGACCGCTCACACTATATATAATCATTATAAAATACAATGATTTCTATAGCTTATAGAGACATCCCGGAAAAGACTCTTAAACGAATCGTATAAACTTTTACCTCAATGGAAGAGAAAGGTATATTAAATCAAGGTTTGCATTTGACATTCATGATCAGTTTGCGTACTGTTTTAACTGAATTTTTATAAAAAACTGGGGAAATTTAATGTTTGAAAGAATTAGAGAACGCTTAACTTACTTATTCACTGCATTTGCCTTATTAAATTTATCTGCTTTTAGTGGATTTTTGATGTCAGAAGTAGAAGAGGTTGTTGTAACCGCTCGTAAGAAAACTGAAAGTTTACAAGACGTACCATTGTCTGTATCAGCTCTTCGTGAGAGCTCTTTAGAAGACAAGGGAATAAGTGTATTTGAAGATTATTTACTACAGCTTCCAAGTGTTACTGCAGGAGGTGCAGGACCAGGAACGAGTACAATATATATTAGAGGTCTTGCCTCAACGACACCTAACCTTACTACAGCTGGTGTAGCAGGATTAGCTCCGAATGTATCTTTCTATTTAGATGAGCAGCCATTAGCGCAACCAGGAAGAAACTTAGATGTTTATGCAGCAGATATGGCGCGTATTGAGGTTCTAGCAGGCCCACAAGGGACACTTTTTGGTGCAAGTTCACAGGCAGGTGTGGTTAGAATGATAACTAACAAGCCAGTAATTGGTGAATCGTCTGGTAACGTAGAAGTTGAATCTAGGTTTATGCCAGAAGGCGATATGGGAGCTAAAGTAGAAGTTGTAGGCAATATGCCTCTTGGTGATTCATCTGCAGCTAGAATTGTTGCTTACAGTGATACAAAAGGTGGTTATATTGATCAAGTTGCAGGAAATATTGACGCAAGTGGATCTGCACGTTTTAGATCAGCAGGCACGGTGAGACAAAATGGTGTTTCTGTTAATTCTTCTAGAGGAGGTTTCCAAGCAGGAGCTGATCTTTCGGGAGCTACCTTAACTCCAGCAGGTTCAATTATTAAGGATGATGCTAACGAATTAACTTATACAGGTTTTAGGTTAAGTGTTGCTTCTGAAATTAATGAAAATTGGGATGCGTTAGCTACTGTAGCACAGCAAAGTGTTGAAGCTGACGGTGTGTTTTTTGTAGACCCGAATTTAGGTGATCTAGAAATCCAAAGATACACTGCAGATAAGATTGATGATGAATATGACAATATGAGTTTAACTCTTGAGGGTTCATTGGGCGATCTTGAAGTAGTTTATGCTGGAGCATACACAGACAGAACAACTGAACAAATGGTTGATTACACTGACTACTTATTTGTTGGTCAATATCTTCCTTACTACATCTGTGATTACTATGTAACGTACACTAAGTTTGCACCTGGCAATGTACCAACAGGAACATGTGGCGCACCTAACTTACTAGTTGATTCAACAACAAATTTAGAAGTTAAATCTCACGAATTCCGTATAAATGCAGATATAAATGACACTACGTCACTTACAGCTGGTGTTTTCATGAGTGATACTGAGCTTACTGAGTTGAATTTATTTAACTATCCAGGTTCTGTAGGCAATGATATTACCTACGCCGCGAACTATGCATTGACTGATACATCTGTAACGGGATCCATTAATAATGCTAGTCCTGGTTGGTATTCGGCAGGGCCTTACTCAGAACCTGTCATCTTCTTTAATGACATTAAGAGGACTGATGAGCAAAGAGGTGTTTTTGGTGAAGTAAGTTTTGCAATGACCGACACAACGGAACTTTCAATAGGTGCTCGTTGGTATGATATTGCAGTTGATTTTGAAGGTAGTGCAAATTCATCATTTTATAATGGGTTTGGTAATCCTGATACACAACAATTTGGATCTAATCTATCTGCGCAATATGCGCCAGGTAATGCAAATGGTTATCCCGATAAAGCAGAAACTGATGGCGTGATTGGAAAGGTAACATATTCATGGAAGCCTAGTGAGGATAAAATGTATTATGTCACTTGGTCTGAAGGTTTTAGGCCTGGTCTACTCAATAGACCTGTCGGCAGAACGAGTGCAGATGGATCCTACTCTGTACCTCCCTCAGTTGATTCTGATGAAATCACCAACATGGAGTTTGGTTGGAAAAACGTACTTCAAGATGGTCGACTTAGATTCAATGGTAGTATTTTTAGGGTTGACGTAAGCGGACTGCAAAGTACTATTTTTGATCCTAGTATCGTTAACTTATTCTTCTCTGATAACGCAGCAGATGCCGAAATAAAAGGAGTTGAAGGAGACTTTATTTACTATACTGAAGGCGGCTTAATATTATCAGGTGCGTTTTCACTATTAGATACTGAAATAACTAAGAGCTTAATACCAACCGGCGACATTGTTGTTGGTCAGGATTTGGCTTTTGCTCCTGGTTACCAAGCTAACTTGAGCGGTAGAAAAGAATGGACAATGGAAGGTGGCAATACAGGCTTCTGGCAAGTCCAATTCAATATGTCAGATAAAAGTTATTCTGACATCATGCAACCTAACAGGGCTAAGCAAGATAGCTATAACCTAACCAATGTTAGAGCTGGTATCAGCACCGATGATTGGACAGCAGAAATGTATGTCGATAACGTTACGGATGAAAGAGCTGAAATAAGTAACACTTTCGTCTTTGATAGGCAACGTATAGCTGTTATAAGACCAATGACTGTAGGTCTTAGGTATAAAATGAAGTTTTAACTTTCGATAAAGTTAAGAATCTTTAAAAAGGGAGCTCAGGCTCCCTTTTTAATTTATTTAGAGATTAGACTCTAATATACTTGTTAGAATCAGATTGAAATGGAAAAAGATGAATTAAATATAGATGAAACCACTCTTTCAGTGGATTTAAGTGAAGCCACGGATGCCGTAAGAGACGGTAGCTTTGAACATGCATTTAATTTATTAAAGATAATCCTTAAAGATCATCCTGAGCATATAGACAGCTTATACCTGGCTGCTGTTTCATCAAGATATTTAAAACAATTTGACGATTCAAAGAAATATATTGAGCAATTATTGATTATTGCTCCTGATATGGGTCGTGCTTACCAAGAGCTAGGTCACCTTAATAGAGATATGGGGGACGAAGAAAAAGCAGTAGTGCATTACAGACAAGCCTGTGAACTTAATCCAGCACTGATAGCTGGTTGGAACTTTCTTTATCAGTACTTTGTAAAAAATAACAACAAGCCAGCTGCTGATCATGCACTAGAACAAATTAATAAATTAAAATCTCTTCCTGGCGTGCTTTTGTATATAGACCAAATTCTAAATGAAGGCAGGCTAGGCATGGCGGAAGCGAAGTGCAGAGCTTTTCTTAAAGAGCACCCCACGCATACCTATGCAATGTCATTGCTTTCTGAAATTGCTAATAGATTAGGCTATTTTGATGATGCTGAATTCTTATTAGAAAAAGCAGTCGAGTTTAAACCAGATGATGGTGATTTAAGAATGAAATACGCGTCTATTCTTAGAAAGAAACAAAAATTTGCAAAGACCATGGAGCAAGTAAATATATTGTGTGATAAATATCCTGAAAATCTTAATTATCAAGCTCAAAAAGCTAGTGAAATTATGCAAAATGGTGATCATGAGGAGGCGATTGCATTATTGGACGATATTCTTAGTAAGAACCCATATAACTTCAGTACCCTTACTTCAAAAGGCCACGCACAAAAAACTCTAGGAAGAACAGACCAGGCCATCGAAAGCTATCAATCCGCCTACCAAATAAAACCAGACCATGGAGAGGCTTTCTTTTCTTTAGCCAACCTTAAAACATATTCTTTTAGTGACAGTGAACTGGACAGTATGCGAGAACAGGTGGGGAGAGTAGACTTATCATTAAGAGATAAGGCATATTTTCATTTTGCACTCGCTCAGGGTTGCGAAGTTAAAGGCGAATACGATGAAGCCTTTTTTCATTTAGAAAGAGGAAACAGAATAAAAAATGATCAAAGCCAATACTCGATTGAAAGAATGGAAAAAGAACTACAAGCACAAATAGATGTTTGTAATGAAACTTTCTTTGAAGATTTAGGTAATGGAGGTCATGAAACAAAAGATCCAATATTCATTCTTGGTTTGCCTAGAGCAGGTTCAACGCTTATAGAGCAGATCTTAGCATCTCACTCTATGATCGATGGAACACTAGAACTTCCAAATATTCTTTCTATTGCTCAAAGCCTGAGAGGGGACGATATTTACGGTAAGTTAGGAAACTACCCTAAAAGCTTGGAATCATTTACGCTCGAACAGAGAGAAGCTCTAGGAAGAGGATATGTTGAAGATACTCGAATGCATAGAAAAGATGCTCCAATGTTTACAGATAAAATGCCTAATAACTTCAGACACATTGGTTTAATCCATCTCATAATGCCAAACGCTAAAATTATTGATGCTAGAAGATACTCTTTGGACTGTTGTTTTAGTATGTTTAAGCAACTTTTTGCTCAAGGACAAGAGTTTTCGTATGGTTTAGCCGAGGCAGGAAGTTATTACAAAAGCTATGTAAGGTTGATGGATCACTGGAATAGAGTTTTACCTAATAAGATACTAAGAGTTAATAACGAAGATGTCATTGAAGATCTTGAGGGTCAAGTTAGAGGAATGCTTGAATTCTTGGAGCTACCTTTTGAAGAAGAATGTATTTCATTTTATGAAACAGACAGATCTGTTAGAACAGCTAGCTCTGAACAAGTAAGAAGACCAATCAACAAAGAAGGCATGGAGCGTTGGAAGCCTTATTCAAGAAACTTAAAACCATTACTAAATCATTTGGGTGAAGATTTGGTCAAACCGGAAGATATAGCCTTAATAAAATAATAGGAAGTTAAATGGATGACAACACTTCATTATCAGAAGAAGGTAGAAGGCCTAATACCAACTTGTTCGCATTGGATGTAAATTTACCAGTATTTTCTATCAGTTCTGGCTTAGCCATTATTTTTTCTGTCCTAGTATTGATCTATCCAGAGATGTCTTATGAGCTGCTAACTAATGCTAAGAACTTTGTAGTGGCATGGTTCGGTACATTATTTACTGTATCAATGTCTGCCATTACATTGATTATCTTCTTCTTAATCGTTTCCCCTTTTGGGAAAATAAGACTTGGAGGAAAGGATTCGGTTCCTGAATTTGGATTTGCTTCTTGGGTCTGCATGTTATTCGCAGCTGGAGTTGGCATAGGTATGACTTTCTATGGAGCAGCAGAACCTCTTTCTTATTACACAGGAGTATTTGGTACCCCTTTAAATGTTTCTCCTGAGTCCGAAGAAGCTTATCGATTAGCCTTTAGCGCAACTATTTTTCATTGGGGTCTTAACGCTTGGTCCGTGTATGCAATCATAGGATTATCTCTAGCCTTTTTTTGTTATAACTGGAAATTGCCTTTAACAATACGATCTATTTTTTATCCTTTATTAGGCAAACGAATTTGGGGATGGCAGGGAGACGTTATAGATATCATTGCTGTATTAGCTACCCTTTTTGGTTTAACTACATCTTTAGGATTGGGGGCAAGGCAAGCTTCTTCAGGTTTATTTTATTTATTTGATCTTCCAAATAATCTTTTAACTCAATCTCTAGTAATAATGTTTATAACCTCAGTAGTAATTTTTTCTGTTTATAGGGGTTTAGATAAAGGTGTAAAGGTCCTTAGTAACATAAATATAGGTCTTGCCTTCGTTTTACTGACCTTTGTTGTGCTTGCTGGGCCAACATTCAAGATCATTATGGCTTATGGAGAGAATCTTATTTTTTATTTTCAAGATATTGTTCGTTTGAGCAATTGGAACAGACCAGAAGACTTGCAATGGTATCGTGACTGGACAATTTTCTATTGGGCTTGGTTTATTTCTTGGTCCCCATTTGTAGGTATGTTCATAGCGAGAATATCTAAAGGTAGAACTATCAGGGAATTCCTTACTGTCGTAATGTTCGTGCCTCTTATATTTTGCACAATATGGTTTACTTCTTTCGGGGAAACTGCGATTTTTCAATTCCAAGAAGGAATAGGTAAGCTAAGTGAACCTGTTGGAGACATTTCTCTTATACTTTTTTACATGCTAGATAATCTCTTATTTCCTATCGTATCAAGTATTTTTTCTTTATTTATGCTGGTATTATTTTTTGTGACTTCATCTGATTCAGGGTCACTAGTCATTGATACTATAACCTCTGGCGGAAAAGATAATACCCCCAGAATACAAAGAGTTATGTGGGCTATTATTCAAGGGTTAGTTGCAACTGTTTTATTAGTGGCAGGTGGTTCATATGCGTTATCAGCTATACAATCTGGGTCAATATCAATGGCTTTACCTTTTGTTTTTATACTAATTGCAGCCACCATAAGTTTACTAAGAGGTGTATACATAGAGTTATATGATCAGCAATAAATTTTTAAATTTTTTGTAAAAAAATGATTAATCAAAGATAAATTATTGAATTATAATGCTTCGATGAAATCCTCCAAATTTCCTACTGAAGCAGAAATAGTAATAGTAGGTGTTGGAGGCATAGTTGGATCGATGCTTGCTTATTGGCTTGGAGAACTTGGTCAAAAAAATATTGTAGGCCTAGAAAAATCAACCGTAATTCCTTCTGACATCGCATCAACTGCTCATGCTTCAGATTTTGTTTACAACACAACCCATGACAAGTTAGGCAATTGGACGACTGCCTTTAGTAGAAAATTTTATGAAGATAATGGCTTCTTTTTAAAAAAAGGGGGTCTTGAAATTTGCCGTAAAGACGATGACGCCAGATGGGAAGAGCTTAAACGGAAAGTCGAATCGGGTAAGTCCTTTGGAACTAACGTTAGGTTGATTTCTGCATCTGAAGCTAAAGAAAAATTTCCTTTATTAGATGAAAGCTCAATAAAGGGTGCAATGTGGGATCCAGATGCCGGTCTGGTGGTGCCTCGCTCACAGGATGTAGTTAACTTTGCCATTGAAAATGCCAAAGAAAAAGGAGCGTTAACTACGCACACTGACACTC
Organism: uncultured SAR86 cluster bacterium; assembly: GCA_902532675.1. Classification (GTDB taxonomy): domain Bacteria; phylum Pseudomonadota; class Gammaproteobacteria; order Magnimaribacterales; family Magnimaribacteraceae. The sequence continues at coordinate 38,340 of CACAIY010000010.1, read as the reverse complement.
CGGCTCTAGGTTTTGAAATTGATAATGGACGCATTACTGGAGTAAAAACAGATAAAGGGACAATTAAAACCGATAAAGTTGTAATTTCGTCTGGAATTTGGGGACCTTTACTAGGGGATATGGCTGGAGTTCCAGTCCCACTAGCTCCTGTGGAGCACCCGTTATTATTTTTTGGACCATTACCTCAAGCACAAGGAGCTGAAGATTTTCTTGTTTATCCTTTACTTCGTGATCAAGGCAATTCGGCTTATGTGAGAGATACAGGGAGGCTCCATGGAGGGATGCTTGAATGGGGCTATTATGAAGATAAAGAACCTCGACTTGTTGACCCTGAAGATATTGGTAATCCTGAGAAGACAATGACCTCTGATTCAATGAGACATCTTAGTCTTGAAGAAATAGCAGAGCCTCTTGAGAAAGCGTTCGAAACAACGCCTATACTTAATGAATTGGGTTGGGATGAAAGAAGTTCATTCAATGGTCTGTTATCAGTTACTCCTGACGCTGGTTCTTTGATAGGAGAAAGCCCTGAAGTCAGAGGATTTTGGCTATGTGAAGCAGTGTGGGTAAAAGATGGTCCTGGCTGTGCAAGACTATGTGCTGAACAGATGGTTAATGGTAAAACACAAGTAGACATGCATTCTTTTGATATATCAAGATTTTATCCTTCGCAAAAAGAAAAGGAGTTTGTTAAAACTCGATCTTTTGAAAATGCACAAACTATATATACTCCTGCTGTCCACCCAAGAGAGCCTTACATTAGTCAAAGAGAGATGTTTGTTAGTCCTTTTTATTCAAGAGAAAAAGAACTTGGGGGCTATTTTGATAATGAAATCGCAGGTTGGGAGCGTGCTCTAGCATATGAGAGTAACAAACAAAAACTAAGTAATTATTTAGAAGAGGTCCCCATTCGTAAAAATGAATGGGATCGACGTCACGTACCCTATGAGATAGCTAATGCAGAACACCTGGCTATGAGTGATTCGGTTGGGATGATTAATCTATCCCACTTTGCAATCATGGATATAAAGGGCCCAGATACAGAGCGTATGTTGGAACACCTCTCAGTAGCAAAGGTTGGCGGAGAAACTGCTGAAGATAAAATTATCTATACTAATTTTCTAGATGAGGATGGTGGCGTTCATGCTGATCTAACTATTGCTCGCTTAGATTCAGATAGTTACCGCGTAATAACTGGTGGGGCTGATGGTAACAGAGACTGGGTTACCATACGTAATTATCGCGATGATATGGGACTAGATGCAGAAATTAATATTCGTACTCATGACATATCTACCTTAGGTCTATGGGGACCTAAAGCAAAAGAAGCCCTTGGTAATTTTATTGATCCTAATGAATTAAATATTGAGAACTTTCCTTTTGTAAGTACAAAAAAATTAACTCTTAATTTATCTGGCGGAAAGAAGATAGATGTCTGGGCAGCACGTATTTCTTACGTTGGAGAGAGCGGCTGGGAAATATATTTAAACAATGACAAAGAAGAAGGACTAGCACTTTATGACTCCTTACTTGAGGTTGGAGTAGTGCCAGTTGGAATTGAAACTTACGCCAATAGTCGACGTCTTGAGAAGAGTTTTAGACTTCAAGGTGCAGATCTAGAAACTGAATATAACGCTTGTGAATCTGCTGTAGAAAGACCAAAGGTTAAAGAAGCGGACTTTCATGGCAAAGCAGCTCATCTAGCTCATCGAGAAGAAGAACCTAGTGCAATTCTATGCACCATGACGCTGGATGAAATAAATGTATCAGGTTCTGGATCGCGTTATCCGGTAGGGATTTCTCCAATTATTGATCCTGATACAGGAGAAGTACCTATAGATAGTAAAGGTCGAAGGTCTTATAGCACCAGTATGTCTTACTGCCCGTCACTTAAAAAACATGTAGTTATGGGTTATTTACCTAAAAATATTGCTATTCCAGGGAAGTCACTTGAACTTCATTATTTCAACGAGAATGGTGATGGAATTTACCCTATGACAGTTCAAATAGTCGGTAAAGGATCTCTTTATGATCCTAAAAATGAAAGGGTGCGTTCTTAACAATTTACATTATAATTTCACAAAAATAGGGGGAGAAAAAAATGAAAAAACATCCAAACCATCCAAGTGTGGATCAAAGCGATAGAGTTGTTCCTTACAATCTAAGACAAAGTGGACGTACGCCTACTGAGCTATTGATTTCTACAAGAGTTAGGAAATCACCTTTTTGGCATTTGTCTCATGAAGCGGGTTGTTGGAGGGCTACAATCTACAATCGTATCTATCATCCTAGAGGTTATGTTAAACCTGAAGATGGAGGAGCTATGGTGGAATACGATGCCTTAGTTAATAGAGTAACTATGTGGAACGTTGCTGTTGAGAGGCAAATAAGAGTTAAAGGTCCAGATGCAGAAGCTTTTACAGATTATGTAATTACTCGTGACGCAACAAAAATCGTACCTGGAAATGGGAAATACGCAATCTTGTGTAACGAAAAAGGAGGAATTCTTAATGACCCTGTTTTATTGAGGTTAGCTCAAGATGAATTTTGGTTTTCTCTTTCAGACAGTGATCTTATGCTTTGGCTTCAAGGCGTAAACATCTCTAAGAAATTTGATGTCGAGATAGATGAGATAGATGTCTGCCCTGTACAAATTCAAGGCCCTCTTTCAGAAGATCTCATGGCTAAGCTTGCCGGTGATGAGCTTAGAGATATTCCGTATTACGGCCTTATGGAAACGAATATTGAAGGTGCGGATGTAGTCATAAGTCAAACTGGATTTACTGGAGAAAAGGGTTATGAAATATATGTACGTGATGCACATGAAAATGCTGAGATTGTATGGAATGCTGTTCTTGAAGCTGGTGAAGAATTTGGTTTAATGGTTATTGCACCTGCTCACCATAGAAGAATTGCAGCTGGGATTCTATCTTGGGGCCAAGATCTAGACTTCGAAACTTCACCTTTTCAAGTTAATCTGAGTTATCAAGTCCCACGAAATAAAGAAGCTGATTACATTGGCAAGGAGGAACTCGAAAGACAACGTACTGTTATAGATGCAGGAGATTTCCCATTCAAAATGCGTATGGTTGGACTAACTCTAGGCGGAAAAGAAATTACAGACTATGCCCCTGATTTTTGGCTAATCGCTGATACCGATGGTAATGATATGGGTTACGTAACTTCTCCGTGGTGGTCGCCAGAACTAAATACAAATATTGCACTTGGCTGGGTACCGCATGCTTCATCCGAGATTGGAACTAAATTACAAGTCAGATTACCTGATGAATACTCTGAGTCGTCTGGAGTTCCAGTAGAAGCTGAAGTTGTTGATGTACCGTTTAGAGAGTCTGTTACTCCAAACAAACGAGAAGTCCAAAAGGCAAAAGGACTAGATTACGCGGACTAATAAAAGTCACGAGGTCGGTACCAATAACCGACCTCTCTTTTCTCAATACCTTGGCCCGAATATAAAAGAGATGGTTTTTAAAAAAGGACTAATTACTCCGATTTCTTTATTAATCCTAATGTCTATAGCCATGCCTGTAGCTTTTAATGCTTGGTCCGCAATGTTAAATAATTTTGTTGTAGAAAAGGCTGCCTTTACTGGAGTTGAAATTGGAATTTTACAAAGTCTTAGGGAAGTTCCTGGATTTTTATCATTTACCCTAATATTTGTTCTTCTTATCATCAAGGAACAGACCTTTGCAGTTTTTGCTTTGGCACTATTAGGGTTAGGTGTATGTATGACAGGATTTTTTCCAACTGTTTATGGTCTCTATTTCACAACTATATTAATGAGTACAGGGTTTCATTACTTTGAAGCCGTAAAACAATCATTAAGTTTGCAATGGTTATCTAAAGAAGAAGCTCCAATGGTGTTAGGGAGACTTTTGGCTGTTGGTTCTTTAACTTCTTTAGTTGTTTATGGGTGCTTGTGGGTTCTTTTGGAGGTCTTCCAGTTGCCTTATTTCATAAACTTTCTTATAGCTGGAGGCATTTGTATTTTATTGGCATTTGTCATGCATATAGGATTTCCTTCCTTCCCCTCTAAAGTAGAACAAAATCAAAATTTAGTTCTTAGAAAGAGGTATTGGCTTTATTACTTACTAACTTTTCTTTCGGGTGCCAGGAGACAAATTTTCGTTGTTTTTGCAGCTTTTTTGATGGTTGAAAAATTTGGTTATAGTGCCTCTCAAGTTACCTTACTCTTTTTAATTAATTATGCTTTTAATTGGGTGTTTGCAGAAAGAATAGGGCGTCTTATTGGAAGATTTGGAGAAAGAAGGGCTCTTACTTTTGAATACATAGGTTTAATCATGGTTTTTATTGCTTATGGCCTCGTTCAAAATGCTACGATAGCAGCTTTCCTATATATTCTAGATCATATGTTTTTTGCAATGGCTATTGCAATAAGTACTTATTTTCAGAAGATTGCTGACCCAAAAGACATGGCAAGTAGCGCTGGCGTATCATTTTCAATAAATCATATTGCCGCAGTAATTATTCCTGCAATTCTTGGGCTTGTATGGATATGGTCCCATTCTCTAGTTTTCTATATAGGTGCGTTATTTGCTTTATTGTCTTTAATAGCAGCTCAGTTTATTCCTAAGACACCCTCTCCAAATTACGAGACTCGATTCTCTTTAATAACCAGCTCAACAAGGCCTTAAGAGTCATGAAGAAGATTTTGAAATGGATAGGAATTCTTATAATTACTACTATCGCTGTTCTAGTGTATTCAGGTATTTATCTAGATATTCCTAGAGAAGAATTAGAAGCTAAGTACGCCAATGATTCTTCTCAGTTTTTTGAGTTGTCAGATAACACAAGAATTCACTTTAGAGACGAAGGAAATTTTGAAAAGCCAGTAATTGTTCTGTTGCATGGGTTTAATGGATCTTTGTTTAATTTTGAAAAGTTAGTTCCATTATTAGCTGATGATTTTAGACTTATCAGTATTGATCTTCCGGGTTTTGGGCTCACAGGGGCTACTGCCTCCTCTAATTACACCACCGAAGGCTTTATGGAGGTAGTAACTAAATTAACTGAAGAGCTTAGGATAAATAAATTTTCTATAGCAGGAAATTCCATGGGAGGCGGAGTAGCCTGGCGATATGCTTTACAAAATCCAAACAAGATAGAAAGTTTAATACTGCTTGCTTCTAGTGGAGTAGGGACTAAAGAAGATAGAGAAAAATTTGAAGAAAGGGAAAAAAATCAACCTTTTGTATGGAGATTACTGGATTCAGCAGCATTAAAGAAATTTCTTCATTATTACACGCCAAAGTTTTTTGCAACCGAAGCTCTTAAAAGATCAGTTTTCGATCAAAAGTTTGCTAATTATGAACACGCTATGCAATTCCATGACCTAGTTTTATTAGAAGGATCAAGAAATGCTATTCTTTCCATGACCATGGGTGGCAGGAGGGCTATGTATGGACCGGAGGCGCTATCAGAAATAGTAGCGCCTACATTAGTTATTCACGGCGAAGAAGATAATATTATTAATGTTAAAAGATCTCTTATTTTCAAAGAGAATATGAATAAGGTAAAACTTAAAATCTATCCAGAAATAGGGCATTTACCTATGTATGAAGACCCTATTAGGACTGCTACAGATATCAGGGAATTCTTTCGAGATCTTTAATCTAAAATGAATAAATCGATAACATTAATAGGAATGGCTGGAGCTGGAAAGAGCACCATAGGAAAACAACTAGCTAAATTGTTGGATTTTAATTTCTTAGATGGAGATTTAATTATTGAAGAAAGGATCAATCAGTCAATTCAAAACTTTCTGGATCAACAAGGAGGAAAAGAATTCACTAAAATTGAAGAAGAAGTTTTGCTTTCAATTAATTTCAATAAAACTATTTTAGCAACGGGCGGCAGTGCTGTTTTATCTGATACCGCGATGAGATTTCTTAGAAATGAATCTGAAGTAATTTTCTTGGATGTGACTTATGAGAATATATCTAAACGTATTTTAAATCTCTCAGAAAGAGGCCTAGTAAGAGAGCCAAACCAAAGTTTGCAAGAAACTTATGATGAAAGACTGGGTTTGTATAAAAAATACGCCGATCACGTTGTTATCAATGATGGAGATATAGATTTATGCTTACAAAAATTAGTTGTTTTAACTAACAGTTTTTAATTTTTAAACTCTTTTTCAATACTTCTTTGAATTGATATAGTGCAATTATAAAATATTCTCACAGAGATGATATTTATGATGCAGATACCAAGAAGAAATTTTATAGTAATAACTCTAAAGAATTATTGGGCAGTCGCATTAATTAACTTTATAGGAGAAGTTTAATTGTGGATAAAAAATTATATAGAGTGGGGCCTTATGCAGATTTCTTTTCGCAAGGCGTGCAAGCTGGCAATGTATTAACTTTGGCAGGTCAATTAGGTGATAATGAAGACGGAAGTGTCCCTGCTGAAATTAAAGATCAAATGATAAATTGTTATAGAAATATTAAGAATGTTCTATCAGAATTTGATGCATCTTTAGACAATGTTATTGATGAAACTTGGTTTGTTACTGATGTTAATGAGTGCATGCAAAATGTCTCTGAAATATTCAATGAGAGAGAGAATATTTACGGGTGTAAACCCGAAGTGAGTCAAACTTTAGTTGGCACTAGTGCTTTAGTTCAACCTGAATATAAGCTTGAGATTAAGGTTATGGCTTATATTGATTAATTAGTGGAAGGCATTACAGCTCAATCTAACTAATTTTCACGTGTTACTTAACCTTGTATCGAACCTTTAGCTTAAATTCATTTTTTTCTTGAAACATTAGTAAAATACAGGTACTTTGTTAGTTATATCCAGTCGATCTAGGGAGAGATCGCTAAAAATTTATAAAAAAATGTAAAACTAAAGGATTGATGTTTTACGCAACTTTGGGGAGTTTTAATGAAAAAGTTAACTTATATCATTTCTCTTTCTTTGGTTTCTCTATTTGCCTTTTCAGCAGATGAAGAAACAGGTGGAATAGAAGAGGTTATCGTAACAGCTGAGAGACAACAGTCTTCTATTCAAGACACTGCTATCTCTATTACGGCTTTCGATGAAAACCTAATCGAAGATTTAAACCTTAGAAACCAAGAAGACTTGCAGAATTACATACCTGCAACAACCATCCAACCTTATGATATCTCGATTAGAGGTATTGGAAGGATGTTTAGGGCATTAGGTGGAGATCCTGGTGTTGGAACTTATGTTGACGGTGCTTATTCTGTTGACTTTGGTATTGCTTCTACAGATAACGGCTTATATGACGTAGAAAGAATTGAGATTCTTAGAGGACCTCAAGGTACTCTTTACGGAAGAAACAGTATTGGTGGAGCTGTAAACTTCATCACTAAAAAGCCTTCTAGAGAGTATGAAGCTGAAATTAGAACAATAACTGGTAGCTATGGTATGGCTGAAGGTTATGGTTTTGTAAACATGCCTTTAACTGATCACCTAAGCGCAAGAGTTATTGCTGTTAATAGAGGAAGAGACGGTACTATTAAAGATTTAGGTGCTGGAGATGATTTAGATAGTTATCAAGACGAAAACTACACCTTATCCATAAGATGGGAGAATGATAACCATACTTTCGATATCAGAGGTAACGAAAGAAGCTACGGTAGAGTTTTAAGTTCAGCACAGGGAGCTGGCCTTATAACAACCAGTGAGTATGGATCTGGGGTAAGAGTAAACGATCTTATGGTTCATGGTTATAGACCTGTTGACCCTAACATCCAGTGTTCTAGCTTAACAGATAGAACTATTCCTAATTGTTCAACTCCTGGTTACCAAGTTCATACTTTTAATCACAAAGGTTTAACAAGATACGGTCAATTCTTAGTGCCTGGTGTAGACCCTGCTTTGTTTGCGGGAACAGGTGTTAGTCCTAACTTTGCATTTGGATATGACCAAGACATACTTAATGCAACCATGAAGGGTGACGGTAAAAGTGTTCCTTCACTAAGTGGAGACGATCTAGTCACTTCAACTAATGGAATGAACGATGAGTATTTTGATCACCAAGGCGGACTTATCAATTACGTTTGGGATGTTCAAGATAACTTAACGCTTAAGTACATAGGTGCTTACACGGATTATCTTTACACGAGGGTAACTGATGATGACAGAACAGGAAATCCTATTTATGACGAACAATTTCACGCTATGCAAGAAAATGAAAATTGGCAAAATGAAATCCAAGTATTTTGGGACATTAGTGACAATTGGAGCTTCGTAGGTGGTTTATTTGAGTATCATGAAGAAATTGATCAAGACTTAGATTTCTTTAACCCAAATGGTGATCCGAGATACGCAACAGCTGCTAATTACGGTGCTACCGTAGATGCTGTAGCTGGTGCTGACGCTTCTGATTATATGAAAATGTTAACTGCCGTAGCAGTTTACGGTGGAGAAAACCCAACCGTTCCAGCATATTCAGCAGGGACGGCTGGACCTTACACAGCTAGAGATGTTGGCTGTGGTGTAGCAAGTTTATTAGGATTGTATGGTGTTCCAGACTTTGCAGACCCTGCTTTGACACAAGTATGTATTATTTCTGGACCTTGGTCAGGAGAGAATGCCGTACTTAAAAATGGACCTGATCCTTCAATAGGAACAACTTTTGTTTGGCAAACTGAAAATAAAACGGATGCTTATGCAGTTTATTTCCAAACCGAATATCAAATCAATGATACTTGGGCTATAACGCTTGGTGGATCTTACAGTGAAGATGAAAAAGTCGCCGAAGAAAACTTAGTTCAATACAATGAAGTAGAGCTTACTTCCGCTAATCTTTTGGCTTATAACGTAGCTACTGGTGCATTAAATGCAGATGGTACACCTACAGGAACTGGAGTTATAAGATTTAAAGGTATTCCTTACTCAAGATCTTTCTATAGATCTATGGAAAGGGACTTTGAAGAGTCTAACTACAGAGTTAACATAGATTACTCTCCTTCAGATAATGCACTTTGGTATTTGTCCCAGACCACAGGACATAGGGCAGGTGGATTTAACTTAGGATACTTCTCTGCTTTCCCAAGCTATGACTCCGAGAGAGTAGAGTCTACAGAACTTGGTTATAAAGGATCTCATTTAGATAATACATTACAAATTAATGCTTCTATGTATCACTACTTGTATGAAAATATCCATGGTCAATTCCAAGCTCAAAGTTTCTTGGGCGGAACAAGCACCTCTGTAATTCCTTATCCTGAAGCTCAAACAGACGGATTTGAGTTAGAGGTTATTTACATGCCTAGACCTAATTGGTTAATCGGAGGTAATTATAGTTACACAGATGCAAGGTACTCCAAAGAAATGGTTGATGCTTTTGGTAATATTGGAAACATTGATGTTGATAATCCAGAGGCGCCCGGATCTCTTTATACAATTAAAGAAAGAGAGGTACCAATCATGAATAGAAAATTAGAGAGGATACCTGATAACAAGATGTCCTTTTATTCTAATTACACTCAAGAAGTATCAGGAGGAACAATTGACTATTTAGTAGGATTCTCTTGGACTGACGAGATTCTATGGAACGATAGTGGTTTGGCTATGGATATCTCTCCAGCTTTTACTAGACTTGATCTAAAAGCTACATGGAAAAATAATGAAGGTGATATGGACATAATGTTCTTCATTAATAACGTTACTGACAAGATTGGTGTTAGAAACATGTCTAGTGATGATGAAACTCAAGGTTTCTTAAGGTCACTTACTCCAACTTTACCTAGAATGGGAGGCATATCCTTCACTAAGAGGTTCGGAGGTTAATCACTTAATCTTGACTAAAAAAAACCTGCTTAATCGCAGGTTTTTTTTATCCATTAAGTAAATAATTCTTTAGGAGATTTCTTAACTATTCCATTGATCAGATAGAAACAAAGGCCTGACACAACTATGAGGCCAATGGACGGGCCTAATATAAATAGTTCTGGATAAAAGTTAGCTGTAGCTTGAAACACTTTTGTTTCAATAAAATAAACACCTGAATATGACATTAAAGCACCCAAGATTCCTGAAATCAGGCCAAGTAGTGCAAATTCAATGAGAGATGAATTTTTAATTAAAGAATTGGAAGCGCCTAAAGTTCTTAGAATAGCTGATTGATGTCTTCTTACACTAAAGCCATCTTGGAGAGCTGATAGAGCTAGGAAGATAGCGCTTAAACAGGTAAGTAATAAAATGGAATTTAGAGCTTTAGTGACCTGATCAATAATTTCTTTTACTTGTTTAATCAATTCTTCAATAGAAAATACTGAAACAGTTCTAAACTCTCTCATAAGCTCTGCAGCGATTTCTTGTTTCTCTTTAGGTATGTAAAAAGACGTAATGAAAGTTGACGGGATATCTTCAAATAGTGAAGGGTGGCCAATTACAAAAAAGTTAGGGGAAAAATTATCCCAATTAACTGTTCTTGTGCTCTGTACAAAAGTCTTAATTTCTTTGTCTTCAACTTTAAGATAAACCAAATCCCCAACTCTTAAGTCATATCTTTCAGCAATTTCATTCGATATTGAAATTCCATTTCTATTTTCACCAGAAAACCATTCGCCTTCTAAAATTTGATTTTGCTCAGGCAAGTTATATATCCATGTAATATTGAAGTTTCTGTCAATCTGAATTTCTTCGTCATCTTCAATTCTTGCAATGCTGGCATTTGCTACAGGAAAAAAAGTAGTAGACTTTATATTGTTTTCTTTTAGGAACAACCCCATCTGGTCTTTATCTTCTTTGGTAATATTTATAGCAAAGTTATTTGATGCATCTTCTGGAATTGAATTTTGCCAAGACCCTAATAAATTCTTACTGGCAGAAAAAGTAATCAAACTCAGTCCTATTGCAACAGTAAACGCAAAAATTTGAAAAGAGTTTCCTAATTTACGTCTTCTCAGTTCTGATAGAGCAAGATTAAAAGCATTGGAAGCTCCTAATCCAAGGTTTTTTCTTCCAAGTAGTAGATATATAGACCCTATACCTACAAAAGAAAAACTAATTACACCCAAAAAGATTATTAGGGATAAGGTTATTTGATTTGTATAGAGGTATAGAAGTACAAAAAATGCAAGTAATCCAGCAGATATAACTGATATAGATCCTTGATTTAAACCAATGTCATCTTTTAAAACTCTCATTGGTGAGATAGATAGTAGTTTCAAAATATGAGGATATATAAAACCAAATTGACAAATAAATGCTGTTAAGCAGGTAACAACCAGCGGGTAAAGCCCTGGTGCAGGTAGCTCTGTGGGGAAATATGATGACATTATGTTAATAAAATTATTCTGTAGCAACCAACCAAAGAAAAGTCCAAAGATTAAAGTTAATATGATTGTATAAAAGAAGATTAGAAAATATAAAGCTCTTATATGGAGAGTCTTCATTCCCAAGGTCTTCAAAATTGCTACATAACTGATATGACGCCTTGTGAATCTTTGAGAGGCTATGCTTATGGTACATGCCGATAAGAGAACCGCTATAAGACCACCAAGAAGAAAAAAGTTTTCTGATCTATCAACTGCTCTGCCAAGAGAACTAGAATCCTCATCCAGCATTTCAATTTCATCTCCGCTTTCTTTTATCTCTTCAAGAAAATTTCTAATATAAAGAATTTCATTTTCTGGACCAGCAAATAAATAGTTATACTCCACACGGCTTCCTGGCTGAATAATCTGAGTTGATTCAAGATCAGACATATTCATTATAGTTTTAGGCGCAAAAGAAAAATTCCCTGAAGCTCGATCAGGTTCGTAATTTATAGTGTCAGTAAATATAAAGCTTTTATCTCCAATATATACCTCATCTCCATATTTAACTTTTAATAAATTTTGAAGACGTTCGTCCATCCAGACCGTCCCTGGTTTAGGATTACTCTTAGTTAAATAAACACCTTCTGAATTTTCTAATTCGAGCAAACCTATTAAGGGATAGGAATTGTCGACAGCTTTGACAGAGCTTAACTGCATCTCTTCATTAGAAAATATTACAGATGCAAATAAGGCCATTTCCATGAACTGGGAATCCTTTATTTCTAAATCTTTTAATAAAGGCTGTAATTTATTTTTATTAGATTCAAACTTAAGATTCCCACCTAGAAATTCCTCCGTTTGTGTACTTAGAGCCTGTTCTAGTCGATCAGTAAAAAGAGAAATCCCTGAAACGATAGTAATTGCAAGAGTTAGGGAAACTAACATAGAAGTTAGATAACCCGATCTGATTTCTCTAATGATGAGTTTTATAGATAAACCTAAAAGCATTATTCGACTATTTTCCCTAGTTGAAGGCTAATAGTTTTGTCACATTTTTTTGCTAAATCGTGGTCGTGAGTAACAACGACTAAGGCATTGTCTGTTTCTGAATTCACTTCAAATAATAAATCTGATATTAGCTTTCCGTTTTTTGAATCTAGGTTACCTGTTGGCTCATCAGCAAATAATATTTTTGATGAACATGCGAAAGCTCTAGCGATAGCAACCCTTTGTTGTTCACCGCCTGATAATTGATTAGGGTAGTGATGTTGTCTATCTTTCAAGCCAACTCTTTCCAGAAAGAATTCAGCGTTGCTTTTAGGGTCTGCTTCAGATTTTAACTCAGAAGGGAGCATGACGTTCTCAAGAGCAGTTAAGCTTGGAAGAAGTTCGAAAGATTGGAATACAAATCCAACCTTTTCTTTTCTAATCAAAGCTCTTTCTTCTTCATCTTGGTCATGGATGGGTATGTTGTCTAAAAAAATTGTTCCACTTGATGCACTATCTAAACCAGCTAATAATCCTAATAGTGTCGATTTTCCAGAACCAGATGGCCCTGTTATGGCTAGAGATTGGCCTTCTTCCAGGCTAAAAGAAACATCATCTAATATTACTAATGAAGAGTCACCAGAAGATACCTCTTTCCTGAGATTATTTACTTTTAAAATCATTTTTGTGATTAAATAGGTGTATTATATAACTATAACACCCCTTAATTACGAAAGAAAATTTATTCTCAACTTACAATGAATAAAAAATCTAAAACTTTTCTGTAGGCTATGAAATATTTATCAATTTCAATGATATTAATATTTTCGTTATCAACCTATGCAAATTCTAAGACTGAAGTTTTATTGATATATGGTGACAGCATAAGTGCTGGATATGGTATGTCTAAAGAAAAGCAATGGTCAGTAATACTTCAAGAAAAAATAAACAAGGAAAACCTTAAGATCAAAATTATTAACTCAAGTATTTCTGGAGAGACTACCAGTGGAGGCCTTGCAAGAATAAGCCAAACAATTGAATCAATTAAACCAGATTATTTATTACTTGAATTGGGAGGGAATGATGCTCTAAGAGGTTATCCTCCTAAGCAGATTGCTGCCAATCTAGTTGAAATGATTAAAATAGCAGACTTAGCCAATGCTAAGGTCTTTTTGATGCAAATAAAGATTCCACCAAATTATGGATCAAGATATCAGAAGGCTTTTGAATCTATTTACTCAAGTACAGCTAATGAAACCAGTGCAACACTTATACCTTTTATGCTTGAAGAAGTAGCCCTAAATGAAGAGTTAATGCTTCCAGATGGTATTCATCCGAAAGCTTCAGCACAACCTTTAATAGCTGATTATGTTTATCGTCAACTTAAGCCTTTATTGATCCATTAAATACAGTTAAATTGCACAATCTTAAGATAAGAGTAAGATTGTTTTAGGTGAAATTATGTTAAATAAGTTAGATATAGCTAAAGATTGGCTTCCAAGATACACAGGAATGCCGCTAGATAAGTTTGGAGAAAACATATTGCTTACTAATTTTTCGGATTATGTTGAGAATTTTTCTAATCGTTTTAGTGCAGATGTGTATGGAGAGAAAAGACCTATGCAGGCATGCACTAATTCTGATGGCCTAACAATCATTAATTTTGGAATAGGGTCACCTAATGCTGCAACAATCATGGATTTACTTTCTGCCTCAGAGCCTAACGGAGTTTTATTCTTAGGAAAATGCGGGGGGTTAAAGGATTCTAGTGAAATAGGTAATTTTGTATTACCAATAGCTGCGATTAGAGGAGAGGGCACTAGTGACAACTACTTTCCTTCTGAAGTGCCTGCGTTACCATCTTTCAAACTGCATAAGTTTGTTTCAGAAAAGATTATTGAAAAAGGATATGACTATAGAACGGGTGTTGTTCACACAACCAATAGAAGATTATGGGAGCATGATCAGCCCTTCTTGGAGCACTTAAAAACTACAACCTGTATAGGTATAGACATGGAAACGGCAACAATATTCATTGTTGGACATTATAACGAGATCTCTAGAGGTGCCTTATTATTAGTTTCAGACGTTCCTGTAGAGCCAGATGGAGTTAAGACGGAAGAATCTGATAAAGAAGTAACTGAGCAATGGTCAGAACAGCATCTCGAGTTAGGCATAAATGCTATGACTGAAATCAGCAAGAGTGGTGAGCAAATACAGCACTTTAGATATTAATCAGATGACTTCATTATTAAAAATACTAAACAATCCTCTAACTCTATTAGTTGTTATGGCAGTTACTTGGTATCCCACTCGTGATTTTTTAGCTCTTACAACTGTGATTATGATTTTTGTGACCTTGCAAGTTGTATTTGAAAAGATAGTTAATGGGAAAATACCAGATTTTCTATTTGGATCTTGGTGCTTGCTAATTCCCTTAGGCTCTATGACCTTATTTTTTAGAGATCCCTTATTCTTACAATGGAAATTTTCTGTTGTTTATTGGCTTTTTGGTTTAATTCTTGTAATTGCTAGAATCGTGGGCAAAAAAGATATCTTAAAAAGCATGCTTTCCTTAGCTGGTCCACAAATGAAAAAAGTTGAAGATACAATTTGGAAAAGAGCGAATTATTTTATGGCTTTAGGATTGATCCTTTTAGGGTTTTTAAATCTATATTTTATTAGAACAGGGGATATGGACTTATGGATTAATTTTAAATTTTATGGAGCAACTATTTACAACATTTTATTATTTGGAATAGTTGGATACTATATTTTTTCAAGTTTACCTGAAGATAACACTTCAACCTCTAAATCAGACAAAACCAAAGCATAAAATAAGACTTTTACCTCTTTATTTGCTTTACAAAAGATTTGCTTAAATCCTTTAAATTGGGCATAGTAGCTTCAGAAAAGTAACTTTTATAACAAAATAACCGCTTGGTATTTAAGACCAAGAGGTTTCTGGGGTAAAACATGAAAATAAAATCAATTTTATACATTATTTTTGGTTCTTCACTACTGTTATCTAGCAATTTCTTTTTAGCTGATGAAGAAGAAGAAAATGCTAGAGATAGAGGCGGTATTGAAGAAATAACTGTAACTGCCGAAAAAAGAACTTCTACTGTTTCTGATACTTCGATGTCAATTACTGCATTTGACTCTTCGTTGCTAGAAGATTTAGGTATGCAAGGCGCTGATGATCTTATGGATCAATTGCCTGCTACCACAAGAGATGCTTATGACGTAAGGATTAGAGGTGTTGGTAGAAACTTTAGGGCTTTAGGTGGAGACCCAGGTGTAGCGACTTATTATAACGGTGTTTATTCACCAGATTTTGGTATTGCTGCTTCTGAAAACTACCTTTACGACGTTGAGCGTATTGAGGTTTTAAGAGGACCTCAAGGAACTCTATACGGACGTAATTCAATCGGTGGTGCAATTAACTACTTAACTAAGAAGCCTAGCTTCACTGGAGAAGGAGAAGTTAGAACTGTACTAGGTGATTACGGCATGGAACAATATTATTTGTTAAGTTCTGCTCCTATAACAGATAACTTAGCTTATAGATTTAATGCCATATCTGTAGAAAGAGACGGTGTTCAGAAAAACCCTGGAACTGGACCAGATGCCAACTCCTTAGACGATGAAAATATAGTTTTAACTCTACTTTGGAATATTGCTGATGACATGAGTTTTCAAATCAGAGCGAATGACAGAATCTCTGATCGTGTTATAAACAGTAGAGTGCTTCTTAATGAAGGTTATGCTCAATTTAGAGGTCAAAGAGATACTACAAACCCCGTTTATGGACTTAGAAAGGCAACTTCATCCACTCCTGGCGCGATTAAGTTTACAAATTCCATTACAGGTGCGGTTGCTTACGGTGCTCCAAGAAGAGCAGGTGTAGATCCTGTAGGTTTTCCATGGAGATACAATCCTATGTACGGCAGATCAGATGCACCTAACAACGTAGGCACCTATCATGTGGACAACAACCATGACACAAATTGTGGAGATTTCCCTTACGGACCTCCAGCTTGCGATTCTCAGCACGTTAAATTTGACCAAAGAGGTATGCAAGGAAAGTTTGAGTGGGATATGAATGAAGATACTACTATTACTTATCTTTACGGACTTGTTGATTTTGAATACATGTTCAACTATGACATAGACGATACAAATAACACTACTTTCTCTCAATACAGATCTACAGTTTTAGAAGATGTTCACATGACGACTCATGAGATCAACATCAACTGGAAACTTGCAGAAGATATTGAAGTAACGTCTGGTGTGTTCTTTATGGATGAAAACAGACAACAAACTTACGGATTGCATAACAATGCACCTTACATTTTAAATGCAGCTAATTATGGATTACTGGATACTACTTTTGGCACTGTAAAAGCTTTAACTGGTATTCAGTTAGACCTTCCTGGAGCGCCTTTTGATTTTTACACTCAATATCAAAGTCTAATGTCTATATTAGGATGGCCTTCAAATGAAACAACTCCTCATGTAAGGGCAGGTGATGCTCCTTTAGGAACAACAATTAGTGGAAGGTGGCAGGGTGACTCACTTGGTCGTGTTTATGGGCATGAAAATGAAGTACAAACCGATGCTGTTGCTTATTTTACTCAAGGTACTTGGCAGATAAACGATGAGTTCGCTTTAACTCTAGGTGCTAGGTACGCTGAAGATGATAAAGAAGCAATGGAAATCACCGGCGGTTATGCAGAGCTTTATGCAAGTGCATTAGCTGGATATTTACCGGTAATAAATCTTCTAGCGGGTCAACCTTATATTCCAGTGGGACCAGATGCCACTCCTTCAGCGCAGGCTAACGTTGCTATGGGTAATGCGACATGGAATTTTGATCCTGCACTAGTAGCTTTATATACTCAATACGCAGGTTTAGGTTTAGTTCCAGCAGGAGCTGTTTACCCATTGTCTTTAGATACAGCAAACCCTTTAACACCAGCTTGTGCTATGACTGCTGAAACTTGTGCTGCTCCTTTGAGGTTAGGACAAGGTATTCCTTATAGTTACACAAGAAAAATTGATGGAGAAGATACGTGGAGTGACACTAACTTCAGAATTAATTTAGACTATTCTCCAAATGACTATCAACTATATTATTTCTCAGTAACTACAGGTTACAGATCAGGTGGTTATGCTCTGGGTGTTTCAGGTCAGCGTGATGATGCTAGAGATCAATACGGTGTTCCGACTGGAACAGGTCAAGCCTTAGTTTCTTATGATAAGGAAGAAGTAGAAGCAGTTGAATTTGGTTATAAAGGACTTCACCTTGACGACACGTTACAGATCTTTGCTTCAATTTACCACTATGACTATGACGGTTATCAAGATGAATTAGAGCAATTCGATCCTATTAGAGGATCCGGTGCTAATTTCGTTTCAAATGCTAACGGTATAACCAACGAAGGTTTTGAAATTGAAATGAATTACGCTGCTACCGATAGATTAACTCTTGCAGGTAACTTCAGTTGGACTGAGACTGAATACGGTGAAGATTACAACGTATTTATGATTGATGATCCGATTAACCCAGTACCTGTCTTCGGTGAATGTACTCAAGATTATATTAGTTGTAGTGTTACTACTCCTGAACAAGCAGCTCAGTACACAGTAAACTTGAAAGGTGGACCTTTGAAAGGTATTCCAGAACTTAAGTACACTCTAAGGGCTACTTATGAAATGGAGTCTAGATGGGGTCCGGTTTGGCTATTAGTTAGCCATTCTTACACAGGAGAATTTTCTGCTTCTGGTATTCAACGTGAGCTTGATGAAATTGAAGCAAGAGACACTACCAACATAAGTGCCTCTTGGTGGAGTGAAGACGGTAAAGTTAGTGTTAGAGCTTACGTCAACAACTTAATGGATAATGATCAATATTACTCATTAGGTACTGGCGATGCGGAAAGTAACTACGCCAAAACTGTTGGAGCTCTGTCCCCAAGAACGATGGGAATAGACCTTAGATACAAGTTCTAATCTAGTTAGTTTATTAAAAACAGGTCCTTTGGGACCTGTTTTTTTATGGTAAAGTTTTATTATGAAACCTTTCTCAATAGCAGCCCTACAGCTTGATCTTAACTATTCAAAGAATTTTGACATAGTTGTAGAAAAGACCTATGAGGCTTGTAAGAGATATCCTTGGGTTCAGATGATCGTTCTTAGCGAATTAGCTGTAGGCGGTTCTAGTCGATCTTTAGAATTTTCTCTAGAGAAACAGTTGCCTAAATTTCAAGAAATAGCTAAAGAATTAAACGTATGGTACGTACCAGGTTCTTTTTATGACCACGTTAATGATGAAGTTAAAAACGTAGCACCCGTGATATCTCCTCAAGGAAATTTAGTAACTACCTGTACAAAGATCTATCCTTTCTTACCTTATGAAAAAGGAATAACGCCTGGATTAGAACCATGCATTTTTCAAGTTCCAGAAGTTGGCATTTTTGGCATGCATATCTGTTATGACTTATGGTTTCCTGAAACAAGTAGAGCACTTGCTATGAATGGTGCTCAAGTAATACTACATCCGAGCTTAACGGATACTTGCGATAGGGAGGAAGAAAAAATAATGGCTAGAGCTGCTGCTATACAGCAACAATCCTACTACATTGATGTTAATGCAGGAGGCAAACAAGGTAGGGGACTTTCTATAGCTTTAGGACCTGAAGGAGAAATTTTAAATGAATCAAGTACAGGCGAAGAGGTAGTTTTAATTGAAGTAGACACTGATAAAGTAGATAGGGTAAGAAAAAGAGGCATCAAAGGACTAGGTCAGCCACTTAAGAGTTTTAGAGATAATCCTCAGCCTTTTAGTAAGGAAACTATAAACGATGATTATCTAAAGAATTTAGGTAAGATAGACGTTCCAGAAAAGGATTAATTTTTAATAATGAGAATTTTAAATACATTTATTGTTACATTAATACTTAGTTTTTCTTTACAAGGGTTATCTGAAGATTTACCTAGAGGTCCAAACGGTAAACCTGACTTAAATGGAGTTTGGCAAGTTTTAAATAGGGCAAATTATAATTTAGAGGCTCATCCTGCAAGCGCAGCAATGCATCTAGTTGAAGGACCTGTAGTACCTATTCCTCATCCTAGCATAGTAGCTTTGGGGGCTGTTGGTTCGGTTCCTGCTGGATTAAGTGTTGTCGTAGGTGGAGAAATACCTTATTCCAAGAAAGCCTTAAAAATTAGAGAAGATAATAAAAAGAATTGGCTAGATAGAGATCCCGAAATAAAGTGTTATTTACCAGGAGTTCCTAGGGCAACTTATATGCCTTATCCTTTTCAGATTTTTCAAAGTGAATCAGCTTTCTTTATTGCCTACGAGTTTGCAGGGGCAACTCGAAATATTTACTTGGAAGACCCGGGAGAGCCACCTGTTGATTCATGGATGGGTCAATCTTGGGGTTATTGGGAAGAGGATGCTTTCATTGTAAAAACTAGCGGCTTTAACGGGGAGACTTGGTTGGATAGATCAGGAAACTTCCATAGCGACAAACTAAAGGTTACGGAGAAGTATCTTTTATTGAATAGTCATACCATGCAATATGAGGCAACTTTAGATGACCCAGAAATTTTTACACGACCATGGAAAATACAAATGATCTTGTACAAAAGGGTTGGAAAAGATGCTGAATTACAGCAATTTAAGTGTGTAGAATTTGTTGAAGAGCTTATTTATGGACAATGGAGAGCAAAAGATTAATCGCATGAAACTACTTTTAATTATTTCCTTAAGTTTTCCTTTAGTCTTGCTTGGAGAATCTTACGAAGTTCCTAAAACGTGGTTTGGAGATCCAGATTTACAAGGAACTTGGACTAATGCCAGCCTTACAACACTTGAAAGGCCAGATGAATATAAATCCCTAATAGTAAGTAAAAGAGATGCATTAATTGCAAAGAGAATGACCAAAGAATTTATTGATGCCCAAGATAATTACTTAGAACCTGGAGAGACACCTCAAGCTGGTGCGGACGTAGGAGGCTATAACACGGCTTGGATGGATTTTGGAACAGAACTGTTTCAAATAAATGGAGAATATCGAAGTTCGATTATCACATACCCGGAAGATGGAAAACTTCCAAGAAGATGGATAGGCTGGGGAAAGGAAGCTATAGGGATAGCTAGAATGTTTAGACAGGCTAATCACCCTGAGCTTAGATCTTTAGGCGAAAGGTGCATTGTTGGTTTTGGTTCGAGTGGAGGACCGCCTATGCTTAACGTTCTTTATAATAACAATTATCAGATAGTCCAATCTCCAGGTTACGTAATGATTATGGTGGAGATGAATCATGATGCTCGTATTATTCGACTCAACTCAGAATTTAATCCAGATAGTATGAGGAGATGGCTAGGAGATTCTGTGGGTCGTTGGGAAGGAAATACTTTAGTAGTGAAAACAAAAAACCATCATCCTCAACAGAAATTTAGAGCAGCAATAAGGCATCAAATCTTAATCTCTGAAGGGGCGGAAATTACTGAAAGGTTTACTAGAGTAGCGAATAATGAAATTCTTTATCAATTTGAAATTAATGATGAAGAAGCTTACAAAGATGTATGGAAAGGTGAAATGCCATTAAGAGCTTCTCAAGAAAGAATTTATGAATACGCGTGCCATGAAGGAAATTATGCTATGGCCAATATCTTGGCGGGTGCAAGGGCTGAAGAGGAGCAATAATTATGAGAAATATACTAGGTTACATTGTTTTTTTAATTCTCTTTGCATTTAGTCATACAATTAATAGTCATCATGCTTTTACAGCAGAATTTGATGCTAATGCACCTATTAATATCACAGGAAAGGTAGTAAAGGTTGAATGGATTAACCCTCACGCATGGGTTCATGTTGAAGTTCAAATAGAATCAAAAACAACTATATGGATGATAGAAGGAGGCACTCCTAATACCCTGATAAGAAATGGACTTACTAAAAATTCTATTAAACCAGGAACTCTTATCAATGTTAGAGGCTATCAAAGCAAAGGAAAACTTTGTCTTCCTAGGTGTATAGCTAATGGGAGAGATATTACTTTTCCTGATGGCCGAAAAGTGTTTATGGGTTCTTCGGGAACTGGAGCTCCCAGAGATGGTTCGGATCCAAAGGAAAGGTGAAGAATTTAGCTTTATTGCTTTTCACATTAACTTTCTCTTCTTTTAATGTAGCAACCGAAGATGAGCATAGCGATATGCATGATTTTATGGCTCATCTATTGACCCCTGCTTCGGAGGCCATTTGGGAGTCTTCTGGTTACGTTATAACGGAAGAAGGTGAGTTTAGTCTAGAACCAACCAATGAAGAAGAATGGGAAAGAGTTTTATATGGTGCAAAGGTTATAACAGAGAGCGCATCCTTGCTTAGTATCCCTTCAAGATCTAAAAATAGAAATGAATGGATTGTTTTTGCTGGTCTTCTTGAAGGAGTGGGGCAGAAAGCTTTTGAGGCGGCAGAAAGAAAAGACGTTGATGCTTTATTTGAGATAGGAGCTGAACTTTATCAAGTATGCGTGGCTTGTCATCAGGTTTATATGAATGAGTAAGAAATATGCTTGATTTCGCCTTTTGGTTATCTGAAACAGAATGGAGCATAGCATTACATGAATCCTTGTACCTTTACCCTTGGATAGAATCAACTCACGTTTTATCCATTTGTTTGTTCTTCGGAACGTTACTATTTGTTGATTTAAGGTTAACTGACAAAGTATTCAATAATCTTTCTATCTCTGAAATGAATAGAAAAGTTTTACCGTTAACTGTATTTGGATTTTTAGTAATGTCCGTAACGGGGCTGCTATTATTTTATGCGATTCCAGTTAGGAACTACCAAAATATATTCTTCAGAATAAAAATGATTCTAATAGTTGTTGCAGGAATAAATGCTTTTTTCTTCCATAGAAGAATGTCTAAAGAAGCGCTAGTTTGGGATAAAGATTCTTCTATACCTAGATCCATGAAGAATAGCGCTATAACTTCTTTAGTCTTATGGTCTTTGGTGATAATTAGCGGAAGAATGATCGCATATAATTGGTTTGATTGCGACAGACAGCCGCAGCCTAGATGGATTAATGAATTGACTAGCTGTGAAGTTGATTACAGTCTTTTTGAGGGAATAGATGGTTTCTAAAGAGTTAATAGATATTTTCTATGCATTAGAAGATACCTTTATAGGTGAGTATGTAAGAAGCTCTATATGGCTATTTCCAGTTATAGAAAGTTTCCATTTAATCGGCTTAGGTATATTAGGTGGGTCTATTGTCATAATGGACTTTAAGCTAATGAAATTAATATTTAGAGGCACCAATAGAATTTACGTATTAGAACAAACTAAAAATTTTTTTATTTTAGGCCTCTCCCTCTTAATCTTAACTGGAGTACCGCTTTTTCTCTCAGAAGCAGTTAAATGTTATTACAGTCGCGCATTTTGGATAAAGATGATCGGTCTTGTAATAGGGGTTCTTTTTGTTTACTTTGTACGCAACCCTTTAATTGTTAAAAAAGAAGGAACAATTTTGATTCTTATAGGTTTTGTATCATTCTCTATCTGGACAGTGGTAGCAGCTTCAGGAAGATGGATTGGCTTCTCTTAATGACTAAATAATTTTGATTACACAAAAGCTAACTCTTAAAACTCGTATAGGTTACGGAATAGGCGATATATCTATTTGTCTTTATTGGAGTGGAGTGGGTCTATACCTTCTTTATTTTTATACGGATGTAGTAGGTATTTCACCTGCGTTAGCAGGTGTTATATATGGGATTGGCATGATGTGGGATGCCTTTACAGATCCGTTCATGGGGTATTTAGCGGAGAGGACACGAACGAAGTGGGGTGTTTATAGACCTTACATTCTTTTTGGTAATTTGCCTTTAGCTATTTCTTTTTTTCTTTTATTTTGGGTACCCCCATATGAAGGGACTGCTCTTTTCGTAGCACTTCTATTAATAAATTTATTTCACCGAACTTGCTTTACTATTGTTAGTGTTCCTTTTTCATCATTAACTCCAAGGATAACTGCCGATAGCGAAGAAAGAACAAATCTTACTGGATTTAGAATGCTTGGAGCTCAAACGGGTACGAACTTAATGGCTTTATGTGCCTTTCCCATTATTTTTATGTTTGGTGAAGGGGATGAAGCGAAAGGATTCATCTACTTGGCTTTAATTGCTGGAGTAGTTGCCATGATGATTCATGCTGTAACTCTTTATACTGTTAGAGAGCCAAGCACCAGTCAAGGCATTGATCGAGTTAGCGGAAGCTTGATAGACACTGCTAAATCTATTGGAAAGAATAAGCCTTTTTGGCTAGTTTTTTCTGCTACGCTTATAGTCGGTGTTACTACTATTTTCTTCGGAAATAACTTAGTTTACTTTACAAAATATGCTTTAGATCTTCATCAATATCAAGGGACTATCTTATTTACAAGCGGCATAATTTCCTTTGCTTCTATACCTATCTGGTGGTGGGTATCTAATAGAATTGGCAAGAGGAAAACCTGGTTAGTCTCATCTACTATTACTTTCTTTTGTTTATTGCTATTCTTTTTTTATCCGATTCGAACTCTTATAGAACTTTTAATTATCGTCGCTTTAATAGGAGCAGGATCAGGTGCAGGCGGCATCTTATTTTGGTCCATGTTGCCTGATACCATTGAGTATGGTGAAGTAAAAACAGGTATCAGAAGTGAATCTTCTTTGTATGGCTTTATGACATTTGCTCAGAAGGGCTCTATAGCAATAGCTATTGGTATATTAGGGTTTACTCTGAATCTTATTGGATTTGAACCAAATGAATCACAAAGTGAACAAACGATAAGTTCTATGAAATCGATTATGAGTTTAATTCCTGCATTGGGAGTAGCAATAAGCTTCGTTATAATTTATTTTTACCCTATTGATTCTGAAAAACATAAAGAACTTTTAGAACAATTAGAAAACAAATAGGAAATACAATGACTAAATGGGGAATTGCAGGAACAGGCATGATAGCCAGAGCTTTTGCTGCTTCAATAAAAGATAGTAAAAATTCTAAATTAAAATATGTTGCAAGTAGATCAGAAGAAAATTCTTCTAGATTTGCAAAGAAGTATGACTGTGAGGCCGTAAAAGGGTATCAAAACTTATTAAACTTAGATGATTGCGATGCTATATATATAGCAACTCCGCATCCTCAACATTTTGAACTAGCACTTAACTCTTTGCAGAAAGGAAAGGCCGTCCTTTGTGAAAAGCCTATGACAATGAACTCTACGGAGGCAATGATACTTATAGAAGCAGCAAGAAAGAATAATACTCTTTTTATGGAGGCTTTTATGTACCGAACTCATCCACAAACACAAAAAATTAGAGAGATAATTAAAGATTATTTTTCAGAAGAGCCTTTGGAAATAGAAGCGTCCTTTGGTTTTGAAGCTGACGTACCAGAGGAGCACAGATTAGTTAATCCTGAATTAGGAGGAGGATCAATCTTAGATATAGGTTGTTATCCCATGTCTATGTCTAGGATGATAGTGGGCATACAAGAAGGAAAGAGCTTCTCTAACCCAATTAATTTAGATTCTGAAGGAGTTTTATCTAAAAATAATATCGACCTTTATGCCAAAGCTAAGTTAGATTTTAGTAATGGAAGTAAGGCTCATATCAGCTCTTCTATCAATAAAGTTCTTCCAAATAAAGTGATCATAAAAAATCAGAAGAATAAGTTGGAAATCTTGGAACCTTGGAGGTGCGGTGAGGATGTAGGGAGAACATCTTTAATGACATTAACCCATGAAGGAACAAAAGAAGAAATTAATTTCAATGAGTCTATTGGTATATTTACTTTCGAGATAGACCATTTCTCTGAAGTTTTATTAAACGACTCATTGGAGTCTAATCTTGTGTCTCATTCTGATTCTCATGGAAATATGATCTGGCTAGATGCTTGGAGAAAATCTATAGGAGTATTCTATGCAGAAGATCGTCCCCATAAAAGAGAAAACCAAATGGTTTCATTTTATAAAGAAAGGCAAGAAATGCCTTCTTCTTCAATAAAAGGCATTAATAAGAATTTATCTAGAATAGTTTTTGGTTGCGACAATCAATCCGATAGCAATCATGCATTTGCTATGTTTGATTATTTTTATAATAAGGGGGGCAATGTATTTGATACCGCCTATATCTATAACAACGGCAAAAGTGATAAGTACTTAGGAGAGTGGATTAAAGCAAGAAATAATAGAGATGAGATAGTTATTTTAGGAAAAGGAGCACACACTCCGCATTGCTTTCCTGAGAAAATTAAACCCCAACTGGAAGAAACTTTAGATAAATTAAATACAGATAAATTAGATATTTATTGCTTGCATAGAGATAACCCAGATGTTCCTGTAGCAGAATTTATAGATTCTTTAAATGAATTAAAAGACAAAGGTTTAATTGATGTTTTGGGAGCTTCTAATTGGTCATTAGATAGATTTAAAGAAGCAAATGCCTATTCGACTTCAAAAAATATTTCCTCTTTTGGTGTATTAAGTAATAATTTTAGCTTAGCAAAGATGTTAGAACCAGTTTGGCCTGGATGCTTTAGTTGCTCCGAAGATGATTATAAAGAGTATTTAACTGAAAATAATATAGCAATATTTCCTTGGTCCAGCCAGGCTAGAGGTTTTTTCTTAAGATCCCAAGAATTTGAAGGAGCTATGCATGTAGCCAATCCTAATTCAGAAGAGCAGAATAGGGTTTGGTCAAATCAAGATAATTTAAAACGAAAAGAGAGATGTTTTAAATTGGCTAATCAAAAAGGTTATGAACCAATAGAAATTGCTTTAGCTTTTGTTTTAAATCAGACTTTTCCTTCTTTTCCATTGATAGGCCCAAGAAATTTTTTTGAAACTGAAAGTTCTTTAAAAGCTTTAAATATAAACCTTTCAGATCAAGAGGTGAAGTGGTTAGATCTAAAGGATAACTAAAATAAAAATAGGTATTTTATCTTTTATTAAATCTTGTTAATCTTCTATGCAGGTGTCCCGCATTCAATTTAATACGAGGGGGATTGAATGTTCGGTTTCTTTGTTACCCTTTACAGGAGGTGATCAAAATTAGTATTTATTATAATTCAGGAACAACAGGAGTAGCCTTCTGACACGGGTTAAGCCGGTTCCGGCTGACGGTCTTAGAACAGTCAGTTGAAAAGTAGTTGAGATACGCTTTTCGGAAATCCCCGCCAAGTGTGGGGATTTTTTTATTGCCTAGCTCCTTCGCTATCGAAAATTCTTAGGTAGGTAAGCTGTTCATGATCAGAGCTATTCTTCACTTTTATATAGTCCCCTTCTTCAGCTAAAACGATATCTCCAGAAACTATATTTAATTCAGCTTTATGCTCGATACCAAAACTAGGATTGGTGCCATGACCAGCTTCATGATTTGAGTATTCGATTACTTCCATCTGACCTATACCAGAAAGAAAGACATAAACTACTTCTGACTCAATTAACCTATGGCCTCCAGTTGAGCCTCCAGGCTTAATTACTGTTTTACCAGCAACTAATTTTCTTAATAAGTCATTTGTCCAAGCCGAATAACCTTCATTCTCTTTATAAAGACTATCTCCAACAGAAAAGTTTTCGTATTTTTTTGCCATAATTATTATTTAAAAAAAAGGATTCTATCATCACTTCGACTTTACTGTTTACTAAGATGCAATATAAGATGAAAATATATTGAAAAGGGGGGATTTGTGAGGAAAAGAAAATTCTGGGGATGGGGTTATGCTGATGAGTTACTTTCTGCAGAGGAAGAAAAAAATATTGATTCTAGGATAGCTAAAACCTTTCAGTTGGATGATATAGAAACTTTGCCTATACCTAAAGTTGAAGACATAGACTTACCAAAACCTCGTCTAGGTGCTCCATCAGCACTTTCAAAATTTCTATCTGATGATAAAGAAGAAAGACTTAATCATACTTATGGGAAATCTTTTCCTGACGCTGCTAGATCTTTATTAAAAGATTTTTCTTCACCTCCTGATTTAGTTGCTTTTCCTAATACGGAAGATGAACTTGTTAATGTTATGGACTGGTGTGACGAAAGTAATATTGCAGTCATTCCTTATGGCGGTGGTTCAAGTGTTTGTGGGGGCGTAGAAACTCAAGTGGGCGATTCTTATTCAGGGGTTGTTTCTCTTGATTTAAGAAATCTAAATAAAATTATAGAAATAGATAAGGAAAGCAGAAGTGCGAGAATACAAGCAGGTATCTTAGGACCAGACTTGGAATCTAATTTAAAGAAAGAAAATCTTACGATGAGGCACTATCCTCAAAGTTTTGAATTCTCTACATTAGGTGGGTGGATAGCTACCCGTTCAGGAGGACATTATGCAACTCTGTATACACATATAGATGATTTCGTTGAATCAACGAGAATGGTAACTCCATCGGGAGTTCTAGAAAGTCGAAGATTACCAGGCTCTGGTGCTGGACCAAGCCCGGATAGATTAACTATAGGGTCTGAAGGAATATTAGGAGTAATAACTGAAGCTTCAATGCGACTACAAGATCGACCTACCTTTAGGGCTTCAACGAGTGTTGAATTTACTGATTACAAGGATGCATTGAATGCCTTGAGACAGATAAGCCAATCGGGACTGTTTCCTGCTAATTGCAGATTGCTGGATAGCAGTGAAGCAGTAATGAACGGTGCAGGTGATGGATCAAAGCACATTCTTATACTTGCGTTTGAATCTGCAGATCATGATAAAACATCTTCATTGAACAGAGCATTAGAAATTTGTTCAGACAACAACGGATTATATGAAGAGCCAGACAGCAATAAGAAAGATGCACATAGAACTGGATCTTCTGGAAATTGGAGAAGTAGTTTTATTAAAGCGCCTTACTTCAGGGAAAGCTTTACTAGAAGAGGAATTATTCAAGATACTTTTGAGACTTCGATTACCTGGGAAAGGGCACATTCGTTTATAACAGAAATAAAAAGTGATATTTCTAAAACGATAGAAAAGATTTCCGGAAAGCCTTCTTTAGTAACCTGCAGGATAACCCATAGCTACCCTGATGGACTGGCTCCTTACTTTACATTTGGTGCCTTTGCTAAACCTGCCACAATGATTGATATTTGGAGAGAGATAAAACTAGCCACTAATGAAATATGTATTTCTAAAGGAGGAACGGTTACACATCACCATGCCGTAGGCAGAGATCATCGTCCAAATGGTTACGATAATCAAAGGCCGGATTTATTTAAAGACATCTTAACGTCTGCAAAATTTAAGGTTGATCCTAATGGAATTATGAATCCTGGTGTCTTAATAGATCCAGAGAACAAAAATATCTATAATTGGTTAAAATAGTTATGAGAATGCAAAAATTAACCATAACTGGCATAATTTAAAGTATAGAGGGGAATTTTTATGTCAAAACAAGCTACATTTACAGAAATGCTTCATGGAACGGCTGAGGATTATGCAATCATTGCCGAAGAGGGTGCAAAGCTAGCTACACAGCTACCTGATAGAATCTTAGAGCATTTAGATATTTTAAAAGGTGAGACAGCAGGTTTTGCTGTTGATAGATATGAACACAGTCTACAAACTGCAACTCGTGCTTATAGGGATGGAAAAGACGAGGAATACGTAGTTTGTGCTTTACTGCATGATATTGGCGACACTATAGCATCTGCCAACCATGCAGACTTAGCAGCTACCATGTTGCAACCTTTTGTATCTGAAGAAAATTACTGGATAGTAAAACATCACGGAATATTTCAAGGATATTATTTCTTTGATTACTTGGGTTTAGACAAGAATATGAGAGATGAATACAAAGACAATGAAAACTGGCATGCTTGTGCTGAGTTTTGCTCAAAGTATGACCAAAATTCTTTTGATCCCAATTATGATTCAATGAGCATAGAAGAATTTGAGCCAATGGTTAGAAGAGTTTTCGCTCAACCAAGAAATTCTATTTATAAGAAAAGAGACTACGCTTAAATATTAATTCTATGGAAAGAATTGAGTCTTTAATCAAGGATTTAACTCTTGAAGAAAAAGTTTCAATACTTTCTGGTTCAAGTGCTTGGCACACCACAGCTGTTCCTAGATTAGGCATTCCAAGAATAAAGATGACCGATGGTCCTATTGGAGCCAGAGGTGATTCTGTATCAGGAGAAACTTCTGCTTGTTTCCCAAGCGCCTCTTGTCTTTCTTCTTCTTGGGACTTAGATAACATTGAAGAAATTGCTAGAGCTATTGGAATAGAAGCTAAAAGTAAAGATGCAGATGTTCTCTTAGGTCCAACAATAAATTTACACAGGCATCCTTTGGGAGGAAGGCACTTCGAGTGTTACTCCGAAGATCCTTTATTAACTGGTGAATTAGCTTCTAGTTATGTAAAAGGAGTTCAGTCTGTAGGAGTTTCAGCGTGCTTAAAGCATTTCATAGGCAATGATACAGAATTCCAAAGACATTTTGTAAGCTCAAACATTGATGAAAGGACTTTGCGGGAGTTGTACTTACTGCCTTTTGAGATGGGAGTTAAAGCAGGATCAATGTCAGTCATGTCGGCTTACAATCAATTGAATAATACTTTTTGCTCTTCCCATAAAGAATTATTAATAGATATCTTAAAAGAAGAGTGGAATTTTCCTGGTTACGTTGTAAGTGACTGGGGAGCTGCATTAGATACAGTGGGAAATGCCAATGGTGGATTGGATTGTGAAATGCCAGGACCTGCTAAAAGTTGGGGAGATAATCTAGTTAAGGAAGTGAACGATGGCAAGGTTGATGAAGAGATAGTAAACGATAAAGTGAGAAGAATTCTTAGAGTTGCTGAATTTACTGGTCGATTAGATAACCCAGAAGAACAACCAGAAAAAACAAATGATTTAGAAGAAGATCATGCTTTAATAAGACGATCAGGTGCTGAAGGCATGGTTCTCTTAAAAAATATTTCAGTTTTACCATTTCAAGTCGATAAACTAAAGAAACTAGCCGTTATTGGCCCTAATGCTTTAAAAGGACAATACCTTGGTGGAGGGAGTGCAGCTTTAAATCCGCATTATGTAGTTCATCCGCTAGAAGGAATAAATAATGCCGTCAGTGATGTTGAAGTCTCCTTCGCTAAAGGTTGTCATACGCATAAATTCCTACCTTCTATTCCAAAAGAATTATTGAATGAAGGAAAGGGTTATAAAGTTGAGTTCTTTGATGGTCAGGAATTTGCGGGATCTCCAGTAGAAACAAAATACTTAGAAGGAGGAAAATTCTGGGCTTTAGGTGGCTTTGGATTAGATATAGTTTCTAGCTCTAAAAAACCTTCTTTAAGTGTTCGTTTTAGTGGAATAATCAAGCCTGAAATAAGTGGAGAATATGATTTTGAAATATTTAGTATCGGTCCTTCTAGATTGTTTATTGATGATGAAGATTTAATTGATAACTGGTCTTCACAAGACCCTGGAGATGCTTTCTTCGGTATGGGAAGTAAAGCGAAACGAGGGAAAAAAATACTTGAATCAGGAAAAGAGTACTCCTTTCAAGTCGAATACAAATGGGAAGGAAGGTTTCCTGCTGTGCAGATAGGAATGTTAGCACCTGATGATCATGACCTTATGGAAGCAGCTGTAAATTTGGCAAAAGAATCTGACGCAACCATCCTTTTAGTAGGTACAAATTCTGATTGGGAAACTGAAGGAAATGATAGAGATTCTTTATTATTGCCTTTAAGACAAAATGAATTAATAGAAAAGGTATGTAAAGCGAACAAAAATACGGTAGTAGTTCTTAACACAGGAGCTCCTTGTGAGATGCCATGGAATGATGAAGCTAATGCCATCCTTCAATGTTGGTTTCCAGGTCAAGAATTTGGAAATTCATTAGCGGATATTATTTTTGGTAAAGTTAATCCATCAGGAAAACTACCAACAACTTTTCCAATTAAATTAGAGGATACTCCTGCATATAACACTTACCCAGGAAAAGACCTACAGATGGATTACAAAGAAGGTCTTTATATAGGCTATAGGTGGTACGAAAAAGAAAATATTACCCCTTTATATCCCTTTGGACATGGGCTTTCTTATACTTCTTTTACTTATTCTAACGCTAGAGCAATTCCTCCTAAGGGCACTAGTTCAGTTGCAGCATTTGAACTTGAAATAACTAATACAGGTGAAATAGAAGGCAAGGAGGTTGTTCAATGCTATTCATCTATTCAAAACTCAAAGATAGATAGACCTTTAAAAGAATTAAAAAAATTCCAGAAAGTAAATTTAACTCCTGGCGAATCTAAGAAAATAACATTTGAAGTAAATGAAAGAGATTTATCTTATTGGAATACAGAAACAAAAACTTGGCAAGTAGAGCCTGCACAATATATTTTTGAGTTTGGTTCTTCTTCTGCAGACATTCGTGAATCTGCAGAAGTTTGGTTAGGATAAATTAGACTTTCTTAGGTGCACCTTTCTCGGCAACCTCTTCATCATGAAATTTTCTGGTTTCAACTAGTTCAGGAATTAAACTATCCAGTTGATCAAGAGACCATAAGTTATCAGTTGTAAATGATTTGATAATAGCTGGTTGTTGCATTATTCCAAGAATGCCCCCTTGTGAATGTATTATTTGTGATGTGATGTCTTTAGCTGCGTCTGTACAAAGCCATGCAACAACAGGTGCTATTTGCCCCGGTCCTTGAGTCCAGTCATTTTCATCATATTTTCTTCCAGCTGCCTCTATAAGATCTATTGTTAGTCTAGTTGCTGCACCTGGAGATATGGTATTTACAGTGCATTTATATTTAGCAACCTCTAAAGCAAGCGATCTTGTAAATCCAGCTATTCCTTCCTTGGCAGCCCCGTAATTGACTTGACCAAAATTTCCAAATAAACCAGACACCGAAGACATATTAATAATTCTGCAGTCACTTCTATTAGTATCTCTAATGTATCTAACCAGAGGTCTTGTACAGTTGTAGTGTCCCTTAAGGTGAACTTCCATAATGACATCCCAATCTGACTCTTCCATATTGTAAAGAGTTCTATCTCTCAGGATGCCCGCATTATTGACTAGAATATCAGCTTGACCAAAAGCATCCATGGCAGAATTAAAGATATTCTTACCTCCTTCAACCGTACCAACTGAATCATAATTCGCTACAGCTTCTGATCCTAAATCATTGATTTCATTGACAACTTCATCCGCAATCTTGCCACCTCCAGATCCGTCTCTGTCCCCACCAAGGTCATTAACTACTATTTTTGCTCCCTCTTTAGCTAGGTATAGGCAGATTTCTTTACCTATTCCTCTTCCCGCACCTGTGATGATGGCCACTTTATTATTTAGTCTTCCCATAATTAATTCTTTTTTAAAGTTAATGAAGAGTTAAGAATAAGTGGTTTTATATAAAAATACAGCTATTTATTTTTACTTATTTACTATATAAATAGATATTTAGAGGGATAATAATAAAACGTTATGGAAAGCACCCAACAGGCGCACAGAGCAAATCGATCTACCCAATTCTTTTATGGTTTTGGATCTATTGCAGTCGGAATAAAGAATAATTTATTAGGAACTTTTCTGCTCATTTATTACAACCAGGTTTTAGGTTTAGATGCATGGACTGTATCCACTGCTTTTTTTCTAGCTTTAATAATAGATGCAGTATCTGATCCCATAATAGGGATTTGGTCTGATCGAACAAATAGCAAATATGGAAGAAGACATCCTTTCTTGTATTTTTCAATTATTCCTTTTTCTTTAGCTTATTATTTTTTAATCGCTGGCCCAGCTCCAGGTGAAATGGACGACGGCAACCTTTTTTGGAGATTAGTATTTCTGTTAATGATTTTAAGAATTTCCATGACTTTATTTGAAGTTCCAAGAGGTGCATTGGCGCCTGAACTCTCTAAGGATTATGACCAAAGAAATACTCTTGCTTCCCTATCAATGATGTTTGGTTGGTTTGGAGGGGCAGGTATAGATTTTATAGCTCGATATTATTGGTTAGATTCATTTGTAGATTTTAATGGATATCAAATTTTAGCTTTTTGGGGAGGTATAGGGATATTTATTGGAACCGCCGTAACTACTATTGGTACACATAGAAATATATCTGAACTACACAAACCACCACCCAGATCTCTTGATTTACGTTCATTTTCTTCAGAGTTAATACAAACACTTTCTAATAAATCATGGCTTGTATTGTTTGCTTCAGGTTGCTTCTATTCTTTATTAGTAGGTTTAGAGTCTGGAGTAGGAACTTACTACAATGAATACCTGTGGCAATGGAAACCACAGACGATAGCGGCTTGGTCTTTAATAACACCTATTTGCGTAATAGCTTTAGTAGGCTTTGCTCCTAGAATAGCTTATGGCAGGAATAAAAAAAGGATAACGGTTGGAATCTTTCTAACAACTGTAATTGTTGGGCCAATGCCAATAGCCTTTAGGTTAATAGATATTTATTACGGTACAAATATCATTCCTGCTAATGGTTCAGATGGTCTTTGGTATTTATTAGCTATACATGGCGCATCTATGGCTTCTCTCGGAGCTCTTGGTTTTGTATTTATTGGATCAATGGTGATGGATATTACAGAACAAGTAGAGAATAAAACCGGAAGAAGAGAAGAGGGCTTGTTGGGCACAGTAAGTTCGTTTGTGCATAAGCTTGTAGGTGCAGGAGGTGTATTAGTATCTGGAATTATATTAACAGTTGCAGGATTTGATAATCCTGAAATGGCTGGAGAACTGTATGGCGGAGAAGTTATAAATAGATTTGCCTTAATTCATCTAATAATAAGTATGACGTTACCTTTTGTTTCTACTTTGCTTGTTTTAATGTACGACATTGACAGAGGTAAACACAATACTCATATATCTGATTTAGGTTATGTAGAAAAAAAATAATGTTTTTCTTTCCCTTTTCAGATGACAATCCAACTACCGATAGGCCATATGTTTGTTATTGTCTTATTGCAATATGTGTTTTTGTCTTCTTATGGCAAAGCTCTTTGCCCACTAATTTAAGTAACGAAGCAGTTTATAACTTTGGAGTTGTACCAGCCGCTTTGCTAGGCGACCAAGAAAGTTATATCGCCCCTTCCTTGTCTATTTTTACGTCAATGTTTATGCATGGAAGCTGGATGCATCTAATTGGAAACATGGTTTTTTTATGGATATTTGGTGACAATATCGAAGACAGCATGGGAAGGAGTAAATTTATTATTTTTTATTTATTATCAGGAATTGGAGCAGCCTATCTTCAGGTAGTTATCGACCCTAGTTCCAGTATTCCAATGATTGGAGCAAGCGGCGCCATTGCTGGAGTGTTGGGAGGATATCTTTTATTGCATCCTAAAGCTAATGTGAATGTATTGATGTGGATTATTATATTTATATCAGTTATACGAATTCCTGCATTTATCGTTTTAGGATTTTGGATAATTAGTCAGTTTTTTAACGCATCTTTTGGTGCTGAAGGGGGAGTAGCATATTTTGCTCACATAGGGGGTTTTGTAGCAGGAATGATATTAATTCCATTTTTTAAGAGAGAAAATATTAGCTTGTTTCAAGAGTCACATTCACAAGCCTTTCAATCGGCTAACTTTGACTTTAGTAATTTAAGATCAAAGAATAGTAGTGATAATTTTATGCAAGATTTTATCGACACCGCTAACAAAAAAGATAAGAATTAAGAAATGCGATATGTGACTATTTTTTTAGGGGCTATAGTTTTAGTTCTTGGTGTTTATGTGGCCGGTGTCTATATGAATTTATATGGGGAGCTGGAAGAGCCTGGAGTCTCAGTAAATTCTGAAATACCAAAAAACTTAGTCCAAAATAAACTAATTGCTCAAGAACCCTTTGGTAAAACAAAACAAATATTATTTGGCGATACCCACGTTCATACAACCTATTCAACTGATGCTTTCTTTTGGAGTTTACCGATTATGAATGGAGAAGGTCCACATCCTATATCGGATGCTTGTGATTTTGCTAGATTCTGTGCCAATTTAGATTTTTGGGTCAGTACGGATCATGCTGAAGCGTTAACTCCAAGAAAATGGAAATCTATAAAGGAAGCAGTAAGAAGTTGCAACGCGCCAACAGATACAACAGATCCTGATTTAGTAACTTTCCTAGGGTACGAATGGACCCAAGTAGGAACAAATGCTGAAAGTCATTACGGACATAAAAACGTTATGTTTCTTGATATAGAGGAAAACAAAACACCTAAAAGGGCAATTGGTGCAGGAGGAGTTGCAACTAATGGAATGAGAAATACTCTACCAGGTCAGGCAACGATGCTACGACCAGCAGCTTTTCTAGATTTTGAAAATAGGCATAGGTATTTTAATTTCATTAGTTTTGCTCAAGAATTACAAGGGGGAAAATTTTGTGAAGAAGGAGTAAGTTCTGATTTGCTTGATGAAGATTGTTATGAATCAGCTGATACTCCTCAAGATTTATTTAGAAAATTAAATGAGCTCGATTTGCCTGCTATCGTAATACCTCATGGTAATACTTGGGGTTTCTATAGTCCCCCAACAATTACCTTAGACAAACAACTAGAATCTGATTTTAATGATGAAAACTTACAAATTTTATTTGAAGTCATGTCAGGGCATGGAAATTCAGAGGAATACAGACCATGGAGAGCCCTTGAAAATGATCTAGATGGAAATTTAACTTGTCCTGAGCCATCGAATAACTATTTACCAAGCTGTTGGAGAGCAGGAGAAATTATTTATGAAAGATGCGTCAATGCAGATATAGAAGAACAAATATGTTTATCTAGAGCAGAAGAGGCAAGAGAGAATTATGCTGTAATGGGTGTAGCTGGTCATTTAACGATACCTGGTGTCGAAATAGAGGATTGGTTAGATTCTGGTCAATGCCGTGATTGTTTTCTCCCTTCTTTTAATTATAGACCGGGCGGATCAGCCCAATATGGAATGGCGATATCCAATTTTGATGAAGGAGAGCCAAAAAGATTTAACTTTGGGTTTATTGCTTCTAGTGATAATCACAGAGCTAGACCTGGGACAGGGTATAAAGAAATAGACCGATTTGTAACTACAGAAGCCAATGGACCGTCTTCAGAATTTGTTGCAGATACCTTATATCCAAAAGAAGATTCTCAGCCACAATCAATTGATTTAAGAGAAGGCGAGTTACTGGGACTTAGGGCAGGTTTCGGAGCCTTTGAAGCAGAAAGGGAGGCTTCATTCTTTTCTACGGGAGGCTTAGCTGCAGTTCATTCTACAGGAAGAGATAGAGATTCTATTTGGAATGGCTTACAGAGAAAAGAAACATACGGTACGAGTGGAGACAGAATATTACTTTGGTTTGATTTAATTTCTGAGTCCTCTGACATCCCTATGGGTGGAGCTGCTGAAACAGCTATAAATCCTATTTTTAAAGTGAAAGCAGTAGGTGCTTTTAAACAAAAACCAGGTTGCCCTGACTATTCTTCAACTAATATCACTAATGAAGAAATAGAAAGGATATGTAAAAACGAGTGTTACAACCCCTCTGATGAAAGAAAGATAATAACTAGGATAGAAGTTATAAAGGTTACACCTCAAGCATTCAAAGGTGAACAAGTCGATGGTTTAATTTCTGACCCATGGAAGGTTTTTAATTGTGAACCAAATCAACAAGGCTGTGAGGTTGAATTCTCAGATGAAGAGTTTAATAGTGCTTCAAGAGATGCAAGTTATTACGTTAGAGCAATACAAGAACCTTCTCCGGCGGTTAATGCAGGAAGTTTAAGATGTACTTATGATGATGAAGGCAATTGCATAGAAGTAAATATTTGTTACGGAGATAATAGAACTTCGAAAGACGATGATTGTTTAGTTATGTCGGAAGAGCGAGCCTGGTCCTCACCTATTTATCTAAATTACTATAATCTTTAATGTTTAATCTATAAGATCAATAGTTAAACGCTTTAATATTATCGAAATAATCATGGAAGAAAATTCTAAATCTAAATTAAGCTTCGGTACAAAATTCTTCTATGGTTTTGGATCAATCTCTTTTGGTATAAAAAATAATGGCTTTAGTTTCTTTGTTCTTTTTGTCTACAGTATAGCTTTTGGGCTTGAGCCATGGATGGCCGGTTTAGCACTAAATTTAATATTAGTAGCCGATGCAATCACAGACCCTATGGTTGGTTATTATTCAGATAGATTGAGATCAAAATGGGGAAGAAGACATCCTTTTATGTATGCTGCCGCAATACCAGTAACTTTATCTTATTATTATTTATGGGTTCCACCAGATGATCTAACTCAATGGCAGCTTTTTACTTATTTATTGGTGTGTGCAACTATCATTAGAGTATTTATAACATTCTATGAAGTTCCTTCTGTTGCATTGGGGCCGGAATTAACTGACAACTATGTAGACAGAACTTCTTTGATGTCCTATAGGTATTTCTTTGGTTGGTTTGGAGGGCTTACAACTTACAACTTAGTATGGTGGGTTTTTGAAGATAAATACGAAGGTGGAAGAACTAATCCAGAACTATGGGCTGAGTATGGCTTAATAGCAGCGATACTAATATTCATTGGAATAATAGTAACTAGTTTAGGAACTCACCGTCATATACCAGATTTAATTGAACCTCCAGAAACAAAAAAAACAGATGTCCCGGAAGACTTTATAAATTCTAATAGTATTTTTCAAAAAAAATTAAGATTAAATACAGTTTTTCCAAACTGGTCTGCTCAAGATAGTTCATTACTGAGACTATTATCTAACATTTCTATTTTTATATTTCATCTTATCTTCGTATGGATTCTAGCCAACGTCATGAGATTAACTGGCTTCTTACTCATTCATGTACTTCCTGAAACTATCATTATTTCTATTACAAAGGTTGAATTCTTTTTAAGAAGCCTAGCTAAAGAAGTGGCCGAGACTTTAACGATTAATAGGTCTTACAAATTTTTATTCTTTTGTGGTCTCCTGGCCTCAGTTGCAGGAGGGATAGAAGCAGCATTTGCAATTATTTTTGATAGCTATTTTTGGGA
>CACAIY010000009.1 GCA_902532675.1 uncultured SAR86 cluster bacterium | reverse complement strand
TGAAAGACTTTTAAATGCTGGTTTTGATAGAACCAAATCCACTGTATTTACTCTTGAAGGTGTTACGCAATACATCTCCAAAGAAGCTTTTAATTCGACAATGAAAGAAATGTCTAGGCTTTGTCAAAAAACTAGTTCAATTTTTGCCTTATCTTTTGTTAACGAACTTCTCAATAAGAATCCTGAAGATTGCTTTGGTAGGGGTTACCTAAATCCTGAAAAAAAAGCTAATTTGATTAAAAAACTATCTGCAAAAGCTGCTGGCGAACCTTGGATATCATTTTATAGCGTTGAAGAAATAGAAGGCTTGCTTTCAGAAAACGGTTATTCGATAAAAGAAAATGTTACTTTAGAAGACCTCAACTCTCTTTACTTTGGTCCAGTTGGCAGAATTCTTTCTGAAAATGAAATATTTAAGTTAGAGCATTTCGTGATTGCGGAATCTAAGGAATGATCCTAAGAATTACAAAATGGTTATTCGCATTCTTAGCCTTTCTTGTGATTGGTTTATTGTTCTATGCTTTTTTAGTGCTAAGACCTCTTGATACAACAGACCCTGCTGTATTCTTGGAGGACGGAAGATCCATAGACTATTGCGATCTACCTCTGCTTGATGGCTCAGGAAAATTAGCTAACGATATTCCTAAGGCGTATACGCCAGGTTGTAGCTACACAACTATACCAATGCCAATTTTAGCTCAGTGTACCGAACCTCTTGCAGAGGGAGTTGTAGACATGCGAGGACTTTGGCTGGGAGTTTCAGGTCGAGTTGGTCATCTTGAACGCATAGAACAGTGTGGTAATCGGGTGGTCGTGACGGCGTATGGCATTATCCATGACTTTCGAGCTGATGGTAGCTTGAAGAATGGCGCTAGAGATGTGGGTATGGCATGCAACAACTTCCAAAGTGCCATACACTTTAATGATGAAGGCGTCATGGTCTTCAGATTGTTCAATCTTTTCGATACTGTTTTTAGAAAAATGCGTGGTGAAGAGATGATTTTTACATTTATAGATGGTATCGAAACCAGCACTAAGAGAATCTGCCAATACCCAGATGATACATAACGTTCTTTTAAGGTTATAAAGAAAGTGGTCTAATTCCTATATGAATTTAAAATTATGGGGTGCAGGAACGGCCAGAACTTTACGTCCAATTTGGATGGCAGAAGAGCTTGGTTTAGATTACAAATTATTCCCAATAGGTCCGCGTACAGGTGAAACTCGAACAGAAGAATTTTCTCTTCTAAACCCAAAACAAAAAATACCTTTGATGGAGGATGGAGATTTTGTATTGTCTGAAAGTTTAAGTATTTGCAGATATTTACAGAATAAATATCCTTCTGATTCAATGCCTTTACCTTCAACAAAGGAAGAAAGAGCAAAGGAAGATGAATGGTGCAATTATATTTATGGTGAGATGGATGAAACAGCGCTTTATGTAATGCGTCGTCACTACGACTTAACTGAAATATATGGCGAATCACCTATTGTGGTTAAAGCTTGTAGAGAGTATTTAGATAAACATTTAAAAGTGGTTGATAAACATCTAGAAGATAATGAAACCATTATGGAAATGGGCTTTGGTGTAGCAGATATTATGTTGGTTTCATGCTTAGACTGGGCTAAATTTTATAAATTTGATTTACCTAAAATAACAATGGATTATCATAATCGTATGGTAAATAGATCCGATTATCTTAAAGCAAGAGATATTAATTATGCCTAAAGGAAGATTTAGTGGGACCACTTGAAGGACTTAAAGTTTTAGACCTAACTTCTATGGTTTCCGGACCTATGGGCGCGATGATTTTAGCTGATCAAGGTGCAGAAGTTATAAAGGTAGAGCCTACTAATGGAGAGCAACTTCGCCATATGGCTGCACCTCATAATGGAGTTAACCCTGCCTTTTTCTCTTGTAATAGAGGAAAAAAATCTTTAGCTGTTGACCTTAAATCGGAGGAAGGTAAAGAAATTTTATTAAAGCTAGTTCAAGAAGCAGATGTTTTTATGCAAAACTTTCGACCCGGTGCCATTGATAGAATGGGGTTCGGAGAAACTGATTTACGCAAATTAAACAAAAGATTAATTTACGTTTCTATTAGCGGATTTGGAACTGAAGGACCTTATTCAAATTCTAGAGTTTATGACCCGGTCATACAGGCCTTATCAGGAGCTACTGATATTCAGGCAGATAGAGAAACAGGAAGGCCACAAATGTTTAGGGTTATAGTTGCTGACAAAGTTACTGCTATAACTACTGCTCAAGCAGTGTCTTCTGCCTTGTACCAAAGAGAAAAATCCGGGGTTGGTCAGCATATTCAACTTTCTATGCTTGAATCCATGCTTGCCTTTTTCTGGCCTGAAGGGATGGCAGGTCTAGTTTATGGAGAGAATGAATTTGATGTTAGAAAGTTACAGGGAAGCCAAGATCTAATTTATAAAGCTAAAGATGGATATATTACGGCTGGTGCTGTTTCCGATGCAGAATGGGGCGGAATGTGCAGAGCTTTAAAAAGAGAAGACCTCTTGGAAGATGAACGTTTTTCAACTTCCGCAGCTAGAGTTTCTAATGCTGGAGAGAGAAAACAATTAACGGGTGAAGAAATATCTAAATGGAACAGCAAGGAGATTTTAGCTCGTTTTCAAGAAGAAGGGGTTCCTTGCGCTCCTCTATTAAATCGCATGGAGTTAATGGAGCATGAGCAGGTGCTTGCGAATGAATCCATATGGATTCAAGATTACAAAGGTTTTGGAGAGGTTCGACAAGCTCGTCCCGCAGCACGTTTTGAGGAAACTCCGAGCGAAATAGCAAGACCAGCTCCTAAATTAGGCGAGCATGGTCAAGAAATTCTTACAAAACTTGGTTATTCTAGTTCTACTCAAAGTAAGTTAATCAAAGAAGGAAAAGTAGTGGTATCCTAAATTTATTATGAATTCAAAAACAAAAGAAACAAATCCAGAGTTTATTACTCTTGAAGAAGCAGCATCCATGGATAAAGGAACTAGAGTAACTTTCGTTCCAGGCGTTCAGGCTATGTATGCTGAAGCTCTTAAGAATATATGTTATGTAAAAAATATTCCTTTAATCCGTGTATTGCACCCATTGATGGGGGTTGATAAGGAAACGGGAGAAGACAGGCAAGCTAAGCTATACGAATTTACGAGCCAAACAAGCTTACCCACAATGTTTCATGATAAGGAACGTCCTAGAAGCGTTTGGACTGAGCAATTAGCTTTGGCCGAAAGAATTGGAACGAAAGATAGTCCTAATCTTATTCCAGATAATTTTGAGCAACGCGTTGAGATGTTTGGTATTTGTGCTGTTGTATTGGGCGAAGATGGCTTAGTTTGGAATATGAGAATTATGATGGATAGCCCATTGGCACAAAAGTATGGGTACAGTGAAGAAGCAAGTGCAGCAGCTCCAGGCAAGATAGGTGAAGTGATAACATTGATTGATGATCGTCTTAAAGCACAAGAAAGGAATGGATCTCGTTATTTAATAGGTGATTCTTTGACGGCCCTAGATATCTATTGGGCTACCATGAGCATGACTATTCTTCCAGTTCCTTTAGACATAATGCCTAAAACACAACAAAATCAAGGGATGCTAGGATTTTTTGAAATGAATTCAAAAATTCCAGAGATTGCTTCTGTTCTCACTGAAAGAATAGCAGAACATCAACAGTATATTTTGACTACTTATTGTGAAACTCCTGCCGTATTAGGTGGCGATCCAATAGATTGAACCTTTTTAACTCCCCTTCAGCATGGGAAATTGAAGATTTAAAATCTGACAATAATTGGTGTTTTGAAGTAGCTGATACAGATAGAAAGCAACTTACAAATTCAATTAAAACTGTTTTTGATAAGGATAGAGATTTATTTGATTATTCACCTGACGAATTTGATTTCGGCTCAAGTTGGAAAATCATTGAAAGTGCTATTAAGGAAGCACACCATGGAAAAGGTCTTTCAATAGTAAAAGGCTTGCCTCGCGAAGACTTAAATCACAAGGAATTCAGGCTTCTTAGCTGGGCTATTGGGCTCAGAACGGGTGTAGCAAGACCACAAGGATTAGCTTCACAATATATTTCTGCTGTCCGCGACATTGGAACGGATTACCGTGCAGCAAACGGTAGAGGTTATTCTTCGAATGCAGAACTTGATTTCCATGTGGATGTAGCTGATTTAACAATCTTAACGTGCTATAACCAAGCCAAATCAGGTGGGCAAAGTTTGATTTCTAGTGGTGTAACCGCTCATAATTATCTTTTTAAAGAACGTCCAGACTTGGCCGAGGCAGCTTATCAATTCTTTTATTTCAGTCGCCAAGAAGAGCAAGCCGCTGATGAAAAACCTTTTTACAGCCTTCCTTTGTTTGAAGAAATGAATGGTAACTTGTTTTGTAATTGGAATAGAAACAGGGTTCAGTCAGCACAAAACCTGAAAGGAGTTCCAAAATTATCTAAACTTCAACAAGAAACCATGGATGCTTTGGACGAAATTCTTATCCGTCCAGAATTAATGTACACGATGTATCTTGAACCTGGTGATATGCAAATCATTAATAACTACAGAATATTTCACTCAAGGACAGGATATGTAGATTATGAAAATGATTTACAAAAACGTTGCTTATATAGGCTTTGGCTAGCTCCCCCAGATTCAATAGAGTTACCTGAAAGTTGGAGAGATTTTTACCGATCAGTAGGGTCAGCAATGGTTCGCGGCGGAATAATTGGTCAATCTTATGACAAATCGTGTAAAGATTTTGATAAAACTCATTCAAAATTTTTGAATATGAAAATAGATGCGAGTTAAACTACTTTTTTGGAGGCGATTATGAATGAAAGCTTATTATTTGATGTAGATAAAGCTGTAGCTGTCTTAACCATTAATGATGAACCGTATAACCGGATGTCTTTGGATTTTATGGATCAATTAGAAAGTGCCGTAAAAGAGATAGCTTCTAATAAAGACATAAGAGCTGTTGTACTTACTTCAGCGGGTCTAGAAAACTTTTCAGTAGGCATGAATTTAAAACAGTTTCCAGAGGGTGTTAAGAAAATGGGCAGTGCAGATGCCCTGTTTGATCAACGTTTAAAAGTCATCTCAGAAATAGAAAGTATGAATAAGCCCTGGATCGTTACTATGTTTGGCTATTGCCTTGGGGGAGGTTTAGAAATACCTTTGGGGTGTCATTTTCGCCTTGCAGCTAAAGAAAATGCTCAAATAGGATTACCAGAATTGGATCTTGGTGCAGTTCCTGCTTGGGGTGGAAGCGCTAGACTTACCAAATGTGTCGGTGAGCAACATGCATTGGATATGATTCTTAGATCAA
This sequence comes from uncultured SAR86 cluster bacterium, assembly GCA_902532675.1. Taxonomy (GTDB): domain Bacteria; phylum Pseudomonadota; class Gammaproteobacteria; order Magnimaribacterales; family Magnimaribacteraceae. The sequence continues at coordinate 43,297 of CACAIY010000009.1, read as the reverse complement.
AGAAAGTTTCTGGACCAAGAGCTTTAGAAATCGGTTTGGTTCATGAAGTTTGGCCATTAGAAGAACTTAAACCAGCAGCTCTCTCTCTTGCGCATGAACTGGCAGCACAACCAGCCAAAGCTGTGGAAAGTATGATGAAAGTGCTTGTTAATAGTTCTGATCGTGAATTAGAGGAATTATTAAAAGCTGAGCGTCAAGCAGTCAAAGATAATAGTGGGACAAAAGACTCCCAAGAAGGAATGGCAGCTTTTATGGAAAAAAGAAAACCTATATTTAACCGATAAGAAAATGAAAAAATTTATAAAAGTAATATCGATCATAATCGTTATTTGCTTTGTTTTTGTTATTTTCATAACCAGCGATGGAGAAATGGTTACTCCTGAAGGTGAAGGAGTGGTTAGTATAGATGTAGGAGATTTTGAAGCATTTCCTTTGCCTGATTATGCTCTCAATATGATCAACTCTGACTATAAGAGTTATTTCGTAGAAGTAGAACCTGGCATTAAAGTCCATGTACTTGATGTTGGACAGGGCTTACCGGTTTTTTTAATGCATGGTAATCCTACTTCAGGATTTCTATATAGAAAGGTAGTTGATAATTTACCTTTGGACAGAGTAAGGGTAATAATGCCTACAAGTATTGGATTAGGGTTCTCTACCAAAGTTCCCGCTAGTCAACATACCCTTGATAATCATATTCGTTGGATAAATGAAGTTTTAAAAAAACTACAAATTTCTGAAGCTGTTTACGCAGGACAAGATTGGGGGGGGCCTATAGGAATGGGTGCTTTGGCTCTTTCTCCTGATGTACTGAAAGGGGCTGTCATTCTGAATACTGGATTTAATGCTCCAAGCTTAAACACTGACATTTCTCCGGCCCATGCCCTCGTTAAGACTCCCGTGGTCGGTGAATTCATTTTAGAAGTTGTTTTCTCTATGTTTGAACGATTAGGGGGGGTTCAAGGGGATCCTAGTTCTTGGACAGAAGATGTCATTGAGATTTATGGTAGACCTGTGTATGAAAGCGGTAATGCCAAAGCTCCGTTAGCTTTAATGAGGATGGTGACTGATGGACCGGAGCACCCTAGTACTCCTGCACTAAAAATGATTGAGAGTTATGTAAAACAATTGGATATACCTGCTGAAATAGTTTGGGGCATGAAAGATCCAATACTCGCCAAAACATTACCTATGATGAAAAATAACTTTCCAGAAGCTCCAGTTACAGAAACTTCTGCTGGTCATTTTCTTCAAGAAGAAGTACCAACAGAAATAGCTGAAGCATTAGTAAGAGTCGTCAATAAAGTAACCAATAAGTAAGATATTTTTTAAATCCTGATATTTATGATTATCAGGATTGAAATCATATTCACAAAATAGTATATTTTTCATATCTGTCTTGCTGAATCAGACGAAATAACCGGACACGGTTTTCAAGGATGAAGATTCTGACGCCCAGATTTATGACCTAATGGTCGTTTATTTAATATATAAAAGGGTGTGACATGAAATCAATTTTAATTCTTTGTAGTTTAGTAGCTACACCAATATTTGCAGCTAGTGGAGGAGATCTAGATGCCAATGATTACGTAGGTATTTCTTTCTGGCTTGTTACTGCAGCTATGCTAGCTGCAACAGTCTTCTTCTTTATGGAAAGAAGTAGCGTAGAAGGCAAGTGGAAAACTTCTTTGACAATAGCCGGCTTAATTTGCGGTATTGCGTTTTGGCATTATCTGTATATGAGAGGTGTGTGGATAGAAACAGGTGAAACTCCTACTGTCTTTAGATACATAGATTGGCTTTTAACTGTCCCACTTCAAATGGTCGAGTTCTATTTAATCTTAGCAGCAGTCACTGTAGTTGCCGCTTCACTTTTCTGGAAGCTCTTTGTAGGCGCTTTAGTTATGCTCATCTTTGGTTACATGGGAGAAGCTGGCCTTATGAGTCCTTTGCCTGCTTTCATAATAGGCTGCTTAGCCTGGTTATATATGATTTATGTCTTGTGGTTTGGTGAAGGAAAGACAGCAGTTAATAAAACTAGCGCTTCTGTTCAAACAGCTTATAACACTATGATGTGGATCATAATAGTTGGTTGGGCAATTTATCCCGCAGGATATGTTTTTGGTTACCTCCTAGGCACAGTTGATTCTAGTTCATTGAATTTAATTTATAACTTAGCAGATTTTGTAAATAAAATACTATTTGGTGTTGTGATTTGGAAAGCTGCTATAGACGATAAACAAACAGCGTAATGCTAAACAAACGAAAAAGAGGACTTAGGTCCTCTTTTTTTCTTTATATCACTTACCTTGAATGAATATATTTTATTTAAATAAAGATCCAAAAATAGCTGCCATTGAGCACAATGATAAACATTGTGTAAAAATGATTTTAGAATATGCACAAATGCTTTCCACCGCTCACAGAGAAAGGGATGGAGATGAAAGAGCGGATTCTTTAAAAATGTATAAAAGAGCTCACTTAAATCACCCTAGCACCGTGTGGACCAGAGAAAATGAAAAACAATATAAATGGTTATATAAATTATTTGTAGCTTTATCAAATGAGTACACTTATAGATACGAAAAAGTGCATTCAACTGATTTACTCTTAAGAGAGACATTAAAAACGCCTCCCTTAAATATTCCAAAAAATAAGGTTTTCAATCAACCTCCTCAGTGTATGCCAGATGAGTATAAATGCGAAGATTCTGTAATAGCATATCAAAGGTTTTATATGGGAGAAAAAGCTCACTTTAGTAAATGGAAAAATAGATCAATACCTAAGTGGTACAATCCGTAGTATGAGTTATTGGTTAGTAGACCTTCATTGAATAAGACAGGCTTAAAAATTATTCCTTTTTCTAGTTCTGATGAAGATTACGAGATACTTTATAAATTAGAACAATCAATTGATTATCACGTAAAAGATTTCGGTTCTATCGAATTACTTAAATACCATGCCAGCTTGATACCAGAAAAGTGCAAACCTATTAACAATTTTCTTGAACTTGATAACAAGATATTTGGATATGGTTATACAGCTCATCAATCTTGGGCTTTTGATGAAACCTTATTAGATTCAAACCTTTCTTTTCCTTGCGAAGAAAGATACTTGGCATCTGCACAAGAATATTTGGAATACCAGATAAACCATGCTAGAAATTCAAGCGGAGTAGAAACTTTTCGAGCTTGGTTATTTCAAGGAAATGATTTTATGATTGATTTCTATACAAAGAACGGTTTTGAAATATCTCAAGTTGAATTTGTATCCATAATCGATTTAAAAGATTTCGATGAATCTAAATTTCAAGATAGTTTCAAAAAATTTAATTCAAATGGTTTTGAGATTAATACTTTAAAGGGGCTGCAAGCAATTAACGAAGATTGGGAAAGTGAATTATATGATTTGTGGCATGGAGTGGAAGTAGACGTTCCTACTGATGTAGTTGAACCACAAAAGAATATTGAAGAATGGAGAGCACATCATTTAACTCCCTGGTTTAAACCGGAAGATTTTTACATAGCTTTGGATGGAAACAAATGGGTTGCTTTATCTACTTACAGTCGAGGCGATATAGAAAGTGAAGTAATTTCTACTGAATTAACTGGAGTTCTTCCTGAATATCGTAGAAAAAGCATTTGCACTGCATTAAAAGTATTTGCTTTAAGTGATATAAAGAAAAAGGGTTTTAAAAAAGTATTTACTGGAAACGAAGAAAATAATCCAATGTTTCAAATAAATTTGATGTTAGGATTTAAGAAGATAGCTACAGAGATAGGTTGTAAATTAAAACTTTAAAGATTCTAGTTCAGCAAGGAGGAAGCGCGTGAAAAAAATATTATTATTCATTTTATGTTTTGCAAATTTTTTATTTGCTGACCCGCGTTTAGAATTTGATCAGACCGCATTGGATGAATATGTTCATTCAATTGATGAGTCTTTTGAATACAAGTTAATTGAAACCATTTCTGGAGAAGGATATAAAACTTATATAGTAGATTTAACTTCTCAAAGTTATTTAACAAAAAACGATATTGACAGGACAGAATGGAAACACTGGCTGATTATAGTGAGTCCTGATGTCATAAAACATCAGACTGGGATGTTGGTCATTGGAGCAGGGGATAATGATGGAAAAATACCACAAGGACCAGACCAATTAAGCGTAGAGTATGCGAAAGCAACTAATTCTGTTGTGGCTAGCTTAGGAATGGTTCCTAATCAACCATTAACATTTTCAGGTGAAAGTGAACCGCGTTGGGAAGATGCGATAATTGCTTACACTTGGGACAAGTACTTCACAACAGGAGAAGATAGATGGCCTCTTAGAATGGCCATGACTAAAAGTGCAGTCTCTGCTATGGATGCAATCCAATTAATCATTGAAGATATAAATGGAACAAAAATTGAAAAATTTGTTGTTTCAGGAGCTTCAAAAAGGGGTTGGACTACATGGACTACAGGTGGAGTTGATGACAGAGTTGAAGCCATAATTCCTGTTGTTATAGACGTTCTAAATCTTGAACCTTCTTTTGAACATCATTGGAGTGCTTACGGGTTTTGGGCACCAGCAATTCAAGATTACGTTGACATGGAGATCATGGATTGGTGGGGAACAAAAGAGATGGAATCTTTATTTGAATTAGTTGACCCATTTAATGTAAAAGAAAGATTTGAAATGCCAAAGTTATTAGTAAATGCTGCAGGTGATCAATTTTTTATACCTACCTCTTCTCAGTTTTATTTCGATGAGTTACCTGGAGAAAAGTATCTAAGGTATGTACCTAATGCAGATCATAATGTTTCGGACGGTACCGATGCGTTAGAAACTATTTTAGCTTTTTACGCAAGTATCCTAAACAAAGTACCAAGACCCGAATTTTCTTGGAACTTAAATGAAGATGGAAGCATAGAAGTCCTTTCAGAAAGTCCGGTTAAAGAAGTGATGATGTGGAGTGCCACAAACGATAAAGGTAGAGATTTTAGAAAGGACACGATAGGAAATAGTTGGGTTTCTGAGATCTTAAACCAGAATGAAGACGGTTTATACATAGCATTACCTTCAATACCTAAAGATGGCTGGAAGGCTTATTTTGTAGAAATGACTTATGAGACACCTTTTGGGTTAGACTTAAAACTAACTACACCAGTGCGAGTAACTCCAGATACACTTCCTTACGAGTATAAAGAACCAGAGAAACCAAAGAAGGGTTTCTTATCTAATATAAATAACTAGAGCACTTGGGAAATAAAGAAAAAAAATTGTCAGATAAATGGTTTGATCAGTGGATTCAAACTGATTCATATTTGGCTTCTGACAACCATATAAATCGTATTCCGCTTCGTTTAACTAGCAGCAATATAGTAATTTATGGAGAAGCCACTTTATCAGAAGTTCTTAAAGAGTTTGTGCACGAAGACTACCATCCAGTAACAGTAGGGGGGAAAGTACCCGTACAATTATGGTGTAATAACTTTATAGATACAGATTGCGGACCTTCAGATAACGTTAATCCATATATTGAGATCTGGTACTCATTTCCTGTTACACCTAAATCTATATCAATTGACCTTCCATATGAGAATGCATATTCCTATAACGTGAATGCCCCTGATACCCTCACTTGGTGCCATCGAGTTCTTTGTGGACCTACTAAAGAGGGTTATGACCTTGGTGCTATAGCAGCCATTGCAGGAGGACGTGAGATATGGGGTTTTCCAAAGCATCCTGGCTTAGCTAATCTGAGTTTCGAATATCCTGATGAAGAAACTGCGACGTTTGAAGGGTCTTTACAAGGCAATAAAGTTATTTCATTAAAAATTAAATGCCCAGAAAATATTAAGGAACATGTTTTGGCAGATATAGACCTAGTGACTCCTAAAGGGTCTTGTATTACTCCCAAACAGAACCCGTTAAAAGCAAGTTTTGTAGCTAAACAGACTCGTTACCAACAAGCTTTTGCTGCAACTATGTATTTCTTTCCTTGGGATCAAGCAACTGATTCATTAACTATCTATGAAGATGAAACTTACTTTGGTGCGTTACTAAAAAGTTGGGAATTTAGACCAGCTTTAAAAATGCATTGTTCGGACCTAAAGATAGTGGCTTTTAAACCTGACGGCTGGGACCCAGATTTTATAGTATAGAATTTTCTAAAAGAAGTTCGGAAATTCAAAATAAATATTTTGAGGTAAATGTACTTTTAAGCTTATAGTATATAAATATGATAAATATTAGAACGCCATTCAAATTTATTCTTCTTCTTATTCTCTTTTCTAATTTTGCAATTGCAGATGATATCAAAAGAATACTTTTTGTTGGCAACAGCTACCTTTATTACAACGATAGTGTCCATAATTACATTGAAAGATTGCTGATAGAATATTATGAAGACGAAGAAATTGTCACTAAGTCTGCAACCATTGGTGGCTCGAAACTGCGCAATCACAATATAGATCACTTACTTAATTATAAGAATCTGCAATTAGACGAGCAGATAGACTTGTTAATCATGCAAGGGGGGAGTTATGAGGTAATAAGCGAAAAGTCGAGAGCAAAATTTGCTGAAACTGCTACGGAATATAGTACTAAAGCTCAAAGATTAGGGATAAAAACAGCCTTATACATGACTCATGCATATCTTAAGAATTACAGAAGGTACGAACCAAATTTAATAGAAAAAATAAAAAAGACTTATTATGAGGCTGGAAAGAAAAGCGATTCTTTAGTTATACCGGTTGGTTTAGCTTACGAGATTGCATACCAACAAAACCCTGATATCAAGCTTCATCATCCGGATGGAACACACCCAGGACAATTAGGCACTTATTTGGCAGCTTGTACAGTCTTTGCTGTAATAACTAATAAATCTCCTGAAGGGCTCGACTTTAATTATTTAGATAGAATATCGGATGAAGATAGGATCTTTTTACAGAGAATAGCTTGGGAAGCTTATTTAGAAAACTCCAAGTTATATAACAAAAAGCTGTAGAAGTTAAGTTATAGATAGTTAGTTGATTTAAAAGGGATTATTAGATATAAAATATTACATGAACATTATTTATTTACGTTTTTTGATACTGATTTTTGGAGTAAGTTTATTTACAACTAATTCAATCATGGCCTACGAAGAAGCTGATTATGAAACTGTATATCAAACAGAACAGTTTGATGTCCGCTTCTATGGAGAAAGATTGGTAGTTCAAACTAGTTATGGTGATCAAGATGGAGGTTTCAGGAAACTCTTCAATTACATATCAGGTTCGAACGACAGCTCTGAAAAGATTGCTATGACAATACCTGTAACGCAATCAGATCCAGGAGAGGGCATGGTTATGCAATTTTATCTTCCTTCAAAATTTGATAAGGAGAGCACACCCAATCCTGATGATGAATCTTTAGAAATTTCTACTATAGATGCGGGTTATTATGCTGTGATGAAGTTTTCAGGAAGGTCAAAAGAAAAGAATTTCAATAAACATTCAGAAATCCTTAAAAAAGAATTAGTAAAGGAAAAAATTGAAATAATAGGCCCATCAATCAAGGCTACCTATAATGGACCTTTCACACTTCCTCGTTTTAGAAGAAATGAAAGTATGTTTCTTGTAAGTTGGGACCCTAAGTAAAGAAATTCTAATTTATTACCTTTTAAGTTTCTGAGCTATATCTTTTAAAATGGAATTCAATTTCTGAATTCTATTTTTCGTTATCCCATTAAATTTAGGATCATCCATATTTAATTCAATTCTCTCTATTTGCCTAGAAAGTCGATTATTACCACCTCTTTTCATTGCTGAATCAACACGGTCTAAGATTTTGGTTATATTATCAATGGTTTTATCTTCTAATATATTATCTCTGTTCAATTGGTCTAAATAAGCAAGTGCAACTTTAGGCTCAGATGGCCATGTCAAAGGTATTTGCTGTTGAGGGTTAAAAAGTCGACGAGAGCCAAACGATGGATAAGCCAATTCTGCAGCTGCTATCTCATTTTTTGTTAAATATTCACTTGGTATAAGTTTAAAAGTATCTAAACCACGAGTTATTTCAGTACCGTATATCGACCCTTCATAATAATACACTGACCAATACCCGCCAGTTATCAATTGGTTCTCCTTAATAGGCCCTCTGTCAAAGTAGGCAATCTCTACTGGCTTAGATGAATCAGTAAAGTCTATTATTGAAATACCTCCTTGATACCAGGCTTGAACAAATATATCTCTACCGGGCACAGGAATGATAGACCCATTATGCGCAACACAATTTTCTGTTTCTAATTGTGGGGCAGGCATCTTGTAATGACTTCTAAATTCAAGTTTCTTGTCAACAACATCGTAAATAGCATCAGCACCCCAATTTAAAGGGTCCCATGCTCTACACCTTGCTCTTCCACCTCCGCCCCATTCATCTGTGAAAAGAATTTTAGTCCCTTCATTATTAAAAGTAGCAGAGTGCCAATAGGCAAATCCAGTGTCTGTTACAGCATCGATTCTAGTAGGCTCAGAGGGATTCGTTATATCAAATAGGATACCGTTACCTGAACAAGCACCAGCCGCAACGTTGGCAGAAGGAAAAACTGTTATATCGTGACATTGATCAGTAATACTAGTTTCTTGTGTATCTTCTCCGTGATCCCCACCTCGCCAGAGGCCTGCTAAAGTACCTGTTTCTGCATCAGCAAAGACTGCAGGGCTATTAATAATTCTAGATTGAGAAGGATTATCAACAGGTATTTCAATTACATCGATACGGAATAGGGCTGTGCGGTCATCACCAGCAATATCTTCAATACATCCTTCCAGTTCTTCTTCCTCACGAATACCTCCAATCCCTGAGTTGTATACTAGAATTTTTCCGTCTTGATCAGGTCCTGAAACTACTGAATGAGTGTGAGAACCTCGACAAGATTGAACAGCACCCACTTGCTTTGGTTTATCCAAATCAGAAATATCAAATATTCTTATTCCTCTAAAACGATCTGGACTAGAGTCTGAGCTTACACCTTGCCTTCCGCAATCAACTCTCCCTCTAGTTTGTTCAACTGAATAAATAAGTAGGTCACCTACAATTGAGACATCACCTTGTCCACCAGGGCAAATAACTGAAGAGATTAATCTAGGCAAGCCCCTTTCATTTAATCTATATATATTAAATCCGTGATAGCTTCCTGCGACTAAGATATCATCTCGAAAAGCCATATCAGTATTGGAAAAACTGAGCATAGGGTAAAGTCTATTCTTAGCATCGCCTTCAATTGTCTTATTTTTATTTTCAGATTCATCTTCATTTATGTCTTTGGTTTTCTTTGTCTTCTTAACTCCACCACCCGCTGGATTATTTGGGTCATAGAATCCTATAGGTTTTCGTTGTGCCTCTAATAATTCTAAATTTAAGATAGCTTCTTCTGCGTCATAAAGACCAGCAGCTAAGCCAGCACGAGGATCATTTGATAGACCAATTAATAAAGAATTCATCCTTTCTATTTCTACTGATTGATCATTGACTATATCTGAAACAAATTCATTTAAAACAGGGTCATAAGCTGATCCAGGTTGTTCTTTGAGATCTTTGACCATTTCTAATGCGCCGTCATGATGAGAAATCATTAATTGTAAGAAAAGCCTGTCAAAGTCAGTACCTCTTGAATTAGCAAGTTGATCCATCTCTTCTGGAGAGGCCATTCCTGCCATTTTGTGATGCTCGTGTTTACTATGTTCTGCTTCTGGGTTTGGAGCTTTTTCTTCTCTTTCTTTTAACCAGTCCTGCATAAAACTAATTTCATCTTCTTGAGAAACGTCTATCCTTCCTGCGAGATCAAGAATTTCTTGATTATTAGTACTTGGGACCGCAAGTCTAGACATCATTAGAGCTTGGTTATGATGAATGATCATACCTTGCATAAACTTTACATCAGCAGCAGTATGTGAAGTGTTTGCAATATCTATTGCAGTCTCTGCATCTACTTCTTTAGGAGTACTTCCAGGAGCTCCAGGTTGGATAATTGGAACTTCAGAAGCACTCACATGAGTTAAGGTTAGTAAGTTTATAAAAATGAATGCACAAAATATGCTTAAAAGCTTTCTCATAAGTTAACTCTACAATACACTAAAACTAAAGATAAGAGATTATGAGTAAAATTAATACAGAAAATTGGCTTGAAGAACCTAATAACAAGGAAAGTTTCCAAATGGTTGAATCTTTATTTGAAAGCGTAAGAATAAGAAGAAACTCTCAAGAGCCTTCAAAATTATCACAGAACCTTAAATCTTTGGACTCAATTCAAATCCAAGACATGGAAGGACAAAGCCAAACATTTCAGGAAATGTTGATTTCCACACATACGGATGCATTTATAGTCTTAAAAGACGGAGAAATCCTATTTGAAGAGTATTTTAATGGGATGAAACCGGATAGTTTTCATTTAATGAATTCTATTACCAAGTCATTCGTTGGCATGCTTGTTGGAGTTCTGGCTGATAAAGGTATTTTGAACATTGCGGAAAAGGTTACTACATACATCCCTGAACTTAGTGAAGGTAGTTTTTCTGATACAACTATTCAAAGTGCATTAGATATGTCTTCAGCTGTCAAGTTTAAAGAAGATTACGATGATCCTTTATGCGATTTTTGGAAAGAATCAGCGGTGGTTGGATGGCGACCTGATTTAGTTGATGAGAACTCTCCTTCTTCACTCCTAGATTTTGCTTTGTCTTTACAAGACAAGGAACAAGACGAGGTTGGAGGTTACCACTATCGTTCTGTGTTAACGAATGTCATTGGAATGGTTATAGAACGAGCGACCAATGAAAAGCTTGAAGATTTATTGGAGAAGCATATTTGGCAAAAATTAAAAACTGAACAAGATGCAGTAATAGTTGTGGATAAAGTAGGTCTTCCTTTTGCGGGAGCTGGAATGAATGCATGTGCAAGGGATTTAGCAAGATTTGGCCAAATGATATTGAATGATGGAGCACATGAAGGTGAACAAATAGTCCCCAAACAGTGGATTGATTCCACAAGGAAAGGAGACGATGGTTATAAAGAGCGTTTTGCAAGATCAGATCACGGCGAGATGCTTCCAGGTGGTCATTACAAAAATTATATGTGGGTGGCTAATCCGGAAGAGATGATGTGTATTGGTATTTATGGTCAGACTATACATATAAATAGAAATACTGGGGTTGTAATAGTGAAATTTTCTTCATTTCCTGAACCGGCTGAAGAACTTATGTTTGCCAACTCCTTTGTGTTATTAGCTACTGTCTCTAATTCAGTTTAGATTCAAAGATTTAAGAATATTTAAGGAGTAAAGATTGTCTAGTCCAATAATAATTTATGGTGTTCCCTTTTCTCAACCAGTTAGAGCTGTCTTATGGTTAATGCTATTTAAGCAAATGGATTTTGAGTTATCCCTCGTTAACCCTGGTTCTTCTTCTGAGAAAGGTAGCCGCCATCCTGACTATTTAGCCAAATTCCCGACAGGAACCATACCTAGTTTAGAAGACAAAGAGGCAGGCTTTGTTTTATCAGAATCGCATGCGATCATGTGTTATCTGTGCAATAAATACGACTGGACTGATTTATACCCTAGTGATCTTGAAGAAAGAGCTAAAGTTGATTCGTATTTACATTTACATCACAGGAACGTAAGAGAGGCCTCGATTGGTTTAGTTGCACCGAAAGTAAGGAAAGATTTAAATTTTCCAGAAGATTTCCTCAAGATGTCACAGGCAAATATAGAAAAAGCATTTAAAGCCATTGAAGATGGATGGCTTTCTAAGTCTCGTTATCTTGTAGGGGAAACCTTAACAATAGCAGACATGGCTGCTTATGTAGAAATAGGCCAATTACAGAGTTTATTTACTAATATTTATGATTTTGAGCCATTTCCTAACATAAGTAGGTGGCTAAAAGACATGCAGAAGGTTGATCACCATGACGTAATTCACGTTGCTCTTTATGAATTAGGAGATATAAGTAAAGAAGCTCCTGCAATGGAAACAATTATTAGTGCAAATAAAAAGGGAGTTGTTGCTATTCATGAAGAATTAGCAAAGATAAATGGCTAAAACTTTAGTTTTATAGAAAGATAAATTTAGTCACAAATATTAGAGTAAGGAACCAGGCTCCAGAAGAAATTTTACTAATATCACCCACAAATACTTTTATAGAAACATAAGCTAAAAATCCTAATGCTATTCCGTTTGCTATTGAGAACGTCAGTGGAATCATGACTATCATTATTAGAGCGGGTAATAGTTCTGATTGCTCATCCCAATTTAGATTTTCCATGCCGCTTAGCATTAAGATAGCAACATAAATTAATGCTCCTGCAGTTGCAAACGCAGGAACGGCTGCAGCTAGAGGAGAAAGAAAAGTAGCTAGAAGAAATAACACCCCAACAACTACAGCTGTCAATCCAGTTCTTCCTCCTGCTTCAATTCCTGCCGAACTTTCAACATAGCTTGTTACCGGAGCACAACCCAAGAAAGAACCAAAAACACTTGAACTACTATCAACTTTTAGTGCTTTATCTAAATCTACAATATTGCCTGACTCTTGTACTAGATTTGCTCTAGTTGCAACCCCAAAAAGTGTGCCCGCTGTATCGAATAAATTAACAAAAAGAAAAGATACAATCACACTGATCATTGCAACATCTAAAGCTCCAATAATATCTAGTTCTATAAACACAGGAGTCACATCAGGAGGTAGAGCAAAAACACCCTCAAACTCTACTAGATTTAGAAAAATACTAATTAAGGTAACGGTCAATATTCCAATAATAATTGCCCCAGGTATTTTTCTTATGGAGAGTATTGAAATAAGCAAAAAACTAAGACCAGCCAATAAGGTGCTCGGATTTGTAAAGTCTCCTAAGCTTAAAAAGGTTGCCCCATTTGCAACAATAATGCCACCATTCTTAAGTCCTATAAAACCTATAAATAATCCAACTCCAGCCCCCATAGCTATTCTAAGGTTTAATGGAATGCTATCTAACATCCATCTTCTTAAAGGAGTAATACTCATTATGAAAAATAAAATACCTGCTATAAATACAGCACCTAAAGCTACTTCCCAGGAATAACCCATTTCACCTACCACTGTATAAGTAAAAAAAGCATTCAATCCCATGCCGGGAGCTAGACCAACGGGCCAATTTGCATAAAGTCCCATAAATAGGCATGCAAAAGCAGCGGCTAAACACGTCCCAACAAATATAGCTCCATGATCCATTCCTGATTGGGCCATCATTTGGGGATTAACAAATATGATATAGGCCATAGTAATGAAGGTGGTTACACCGGCTAATACTTCTTTTTGTAGGCTTGTCTGGTGTGCTTGGATTGCAAAAAATTGATCTAATTTTGATTTCATAATTTGTGAAAAACTCCTTATTAGATACTTTAAAGATTTATTGATTTGTTACTACAGAATTTTTCAAAAAATAGTAGATTAAGTAAAGAAAAGTAGCTTTGAGGGAAAAAATACATATTTTTTTACCTTTATTTTAAGGATCTCTTGCATGGCAAATATTCGACGGTAGAATATATTTTTGGTTGCAAGACAAGGATTATAAATGAAATTATCAAATTCCCTTTTCAGGTCTTTCCTCTCAATTTCGCTTGCGCTCTCAATAATCTCCATTAGTTCAAATGTCTACTCAAATGAGTTAGTCATCGATGAAGTTATTGTTACCGCAGAGAAAAGAGTAGAAAGTTTACAAGATGTCTCTAAAGCGGTTACTGCATTAAGCAGTGATGAGATAGAGAGAAAGAATATAGTTGATTTTGTAGGTTTAAGCGCAATAGCGCCAGGAGTTACAGTTGCTAAGAACGAAGGATACAAAACGATAATATCTATTCGTGGTGTAGGTGATGAAACTAATCAGAATGCTATAGCAGCTCCGTCTGTTGCATTGCACATGGATGGTATTTTCATTGCTTCTAAATTCTCTTTAAGAACAGATTTTATAGATTTAGATAGAATTGAAGTTTTAAGGGGCCCGCAGGGAACTCTATTCGGACAAAACTCTACAGGTGGAACGGTAAACGTTATAAATACATTACCTTCATTTGATGCTATGAGTGGAAAAGTTGACCTAACTCTTGGAGACTATGACTTAACTAAAGTTAGAGGCGGAATCAATCTACCTCTTTCTGATACAGTAGCAACCCGTTTTTCTTGGGTTACAACTGACCAAGATGGTTTTTCAGAAAATCTAGTCAATGGTCAGGATCTAGACGATACAAATCACACTACGTTAAGGTCTGATTGGCTTTTTGATATAAGTGATACTTCAAGCTTAAGACTATTTGCTCAGTATTTTGAAGCTGATAACAATGGAGCCGCTATGAAAGGTCTAGATGATCCAACTCCAGACCCTAGGCAGTTAAGGCAAGACTCTGCTTCAGTCTACGAACTTACCTCTGAGATATTTGCTGGAATATTTAACAAAGATCTAGGTTTTGCTAATCTTAAGATTCTTGCCAGCGTGCAGGAAGATGATATTTATGTCAGTAGAGATAATGATAGACACAACTTTGGTGATGTTCATGCTAGTGGCCCTATGGCTGGATTTCCTTATAACAGAGCAGAGTACAGACCAGAGACTTCAGTAGTAGAAACATCAACCTTTGAAATTAATTTAATTTCTAACGAACCCCTTTTCGGAAATACCGACTGGATACTAGGAGCATTTTATTTTGATCATGAAATTGCAAATAGAATTTATGAAGTGAAAGATGTTAATAACAATAAGCAAGCTGATTTAATGGATGGTCAATTTACTCCATATACTCATGCTCCGATATGTACAAATGATCCTTTTGCGGGTATTTGTTTTGCTGCATTTGATGCAGAACTAGGCTTTGTGTCTGAGGCTTATCCTTCAAGAGAGTCACAATCTTTATATGGTCAAGCTACTGTTAATGTTAACGAAGAGAATCGTATTGTCTTTGGAATAAGATATACAGAAGATGAGTTTGCTAGCGACGTAACAAATTTCTTTGGACTGCAAAAGTACCTCATACAAGATGATCTTGATGAAACTACCGGTAGACTGGCTTACGAACATGATATAAATCAAGATACGATGGTTTACGCATCGTATACAAAAGGTTTCAAGCCTGGTGGAAGTAATTTGACTTTCGGATATCCAATGGACGCGGAAGGTTTTGGTGCAGCTCCTGCCCCTCAATTGATCTTCCCTTTTTTCGAAAGCGAAATGATTGATGCTTATGAGGTAGGTTTAAAAACTGACTTTTTGGATGGCAGAATGAGAGCAAATGTTTCTGCTTTTACTTATGACTACGAAAATCTTCAATTCCAATCTACTGACCCAGATATTTATAGGGGAGGTGTTGCAAACATACCTGAATCAGAAATGAAGGGATTAGAGCTTGAGTTAATAGGTTTAGTTTCTGAATCTTTATCTTTTGATATTAGGTTGGCTTACTTAGATACAGAAATAACTTCATCATATGAAGCTCTGGATAATTTAAAAGCAGAACTTTACTTCTTTGGAGAAGAACCTACTCGTTATTCATTAAGAGAAGATATAAAAGGGAATAGCTTGGCTAAAAGCCCAGAGTTTACTGCCAATGTAGGCATTGAATATAATACCCAAACTGCTTACGGCGATCTAACTACCACTGCCGAAGTTATATATCGTGGGGATTTCCAACAAAGAGTTTTTAATAGCCCTTTTGTAGACCAAGTAGACTCTTATACTGTTCTTAATCTAACCGCTAGTTTGGATCTAACCGGAGACCAATGGGGTATTGATTTCATGATACTTAATGCGGGTGATAAAGATGGTATGAATTCTAGTATGACGGATGTATTCGGTGTGGCTGGTACAGGAATAGAATACATACCACCAAGACAATACATGGGTAGATTAAGTTACAACTTCTAGTATCTTTAAAAGCCTTCTTCATTGAAAGTAATGAAGAAGGCTTACGATTAGTCCCAATTTAAAGTAGTTAATGTATTATCTCTTTCTGTAGAAAATAAATTATGGAAAAGTATTACATTGGAGCGACAGAATTATTAGAAGATTCTTTTAAGCTCGCGTGGAAAATTTTTGAAAGTGGGTATCGGCCAAATTACATTGTAGGTGTTTGGAGAGGTGGAGCTCCAATTGGTATTGCTGTTCAAGAACTGTTTGATGTTTTAGGAGTTGAATCTGATCATATCGCTATTAGAACTTCTTATTACTCAAGTATGGGTGAAAGAAACAATAGCGTACAAGTTTATGGCTTAAGTTATCTAATTAAAAAATTAGAATCAGAAGACTCTTTGCTAATAGTTGATGATGTATTTGATACAGGAAAATCAATTGATCAGATTATCGAAGATTTAAAAACAGCGTGTAAAAAAAATACCCCAGAAATTCGTATAGCAACTCCTTTTTTTAAACCATCTCAAAACAAAACTGAACGTAAACCTGATTACTATCTTCATGAAACTGATAAATGGCTTGTTTTCCCTCACGAATTAGAAGGTCTATCCTCAGAAGAGATTATTAAGAACAAACCTGAGTTGAGAGATCTAGTCGATAAAATTACACCAAAGCTCTAGCTTCCCCCTTCTTCGATGCTAAGATAGCGTTAGGAAAGAGAAGAACATTTTGCATCCTTTTACTAAGTCATATATATAAAAATGAAAAATACTACTTACGAAGTTAAGAAATCAGAAGCTTTGCTAAAGAAAGCAAAAGAAGTAATACCAGGAGGTATATTCGGTCACTATAAATATGCTATAAGAGATACCGGTCCTAAATTCTTCTCTCATGCTGAAGGAGCTTATTTTTGGGATGTTGATGACAACAAATACATAGATCTAATGTGTGCCTACGGACCTTCTATACTAGGTTACAAACATCCTGAGATTGAAGAGGCAGCTAATTCTCAAGACTCTGAAGGAAATACAGTCAGTTTAGCCTCTCCAATTATGGTTGATTTAGCTACAACTTTAGTAGATATGGTAGATGCAGCAGATTGGGCCCTTTTCGGTAAGAACGGTGGTGACAGCACAAGTCTAGCGGTGATGATAGCAAGAGAAGCAACTGGAAAAGGGAAGATTGTAAAGATCCAAGATGGGTATCATGGAGTCTCTCCTTGGATGCAAGGAAAGGGTAGACCTGGAATAATTGATTCTGATGATAATCATGTGATAAATGTTGAGTGGAATGATCTTGAATCTTTTGAGAAGGTACTGAATGAGAAATCGAATGAAATAGCCTGTTTTATTTCTTCGCCATACGACCACCCAACTTCTAGAGATAATGCGTTGCCTGAAGACGGATATTGGC
Source organism: uncultured SAR86 cluster bacterium (assembly GCA_902532675.1). Classification (GTDB taxonomy): domain Bacteria; phylum Pseudomonadota; class Gammaproteobacteria; order Magnimaribacterales; family Magnimaribacteraceae. Next base: position 25,976 of record CACAIY010000009.1, on the reverse strand, counting down.
AAGGTATATCAAATTTGTGTAAGAAACATGATGTAATTTTAATTATTGATGATGTTAGGGCAGGTTTTAGAATTAATCTTTCTGGATCAAACGTGGCTTATGGATTTACACCTGATCTAATATGCTTTGGAAAAGCAATTGCTAATGGACATCCTTTATCAGCTCTTGTAGGAACTAATGGAATGAAAGATGCAGCTGAGAAGGTGTATTTTACAGGAACTCAATTTTTTAGTGCTTCACCCATGGCAGCAGCAATGGCAACTCTGAATGAGCTTAAGAAAATAGATGCAGCTAATAAGATGACTGATTATGGAGAGCGCTTAAATAAATCTTTAATAAAAGTTGCAAAGGAAAGCGGATACGATTTAGTTGCTTCCGGTGTTCCTGCAATGCCTTACTACAGACTAGACAGCGTTGACGTAAGAACGCATTTTAAATGGATAGATGAATGCGTCAGGCGAGGAGTGTACATGCTGGGCTATCACAATCATTTCGTATCAACTTGCCATACAGACCAAGATTTAGGCGCAATAACTGATATTGCTAGACAAGCTTTTGAGGCTCTAGAAGACAATACACAATAAATTTTGAAGTTTAAGGTAAGTGAAGCCGATTCTCCTTTTGAAATAATATGGGATAAATTAGGTATTCCGCATATTTATGCCAAAACCATTGAAGATGCTTATAGAGGAATGGGTTACGCAGCTGGATATGAGAGGCTTTGGCAAATTCATTTGAGTTGTGCGTATGCTAATGGAGAAGCTTCAGCTTTATTAGGAGAACGATTCCTTGCCCAGGATGCTTTACAAAAATCTTTTAATGTCCATGGAAAATTAACAGAACTTCCAACTAGTGATGGAGATTCTATAGCAGAGGCTTACCTTCAAGGACTTAATTCTTATGTAAGATCATTAGAAGAGGTGCCGATTGAATTTAAACATGCAGGTGCACTGCCTAGAGAATTCACCATGTCAGATATTGCTGCAAGATATAGATTTACTTCATGGTTTCAGCATAAAAGTTGGACTGAAAAGTTAGTATTGGGGAGGTTAATGGCCACGCATGGAGTAGATACCTTTTCAAATCATGTTCTGCATTTCTCGGAAGAAGATAGAAATCTTGTTGAAGAATTAAATGAACCATTAAAACAAATAGATCCAAAGATAATAGAGTTAGCTTACCCTCATGTAAAAGTTCCTTCGTTTTCTGGAAGTAATAACTGGGCAATAACCGGAGAGCTATCAGCTTCTGGTAAACCTATTTTAGCTACAGACCCTCACCAACCTTTCACCATTCCAAGTACTTTCTTTTACGTCCATCTTCACGTAGATTCGTGGGACGCCTTTGGAGCTGCCTTTCCTGGAGTCCCTTATTTCATGATGGGCTATACCAAAGATGTTGCTTGGGGATTAACAACTGGATTTATTGATTGCTATGATTTATTTATAGAAAAAATAAAGGGGGATGAATATCAAACACAATCGGGATTAAAGCAGATAAGCTCTAGAACGGAGACTATTGAAATAAAAGACCAATCCAGTAAGGAAATAGAAATTAAAAAGACTCATCATGGTGTTCTTTTGGAGCCTTTAATGCAAGAACTGGGCATAAGTGAGATGACTAATTCTGCTTACCAAACTAGTTTGTATTGGTCTTTACAAGATGTTCCTACTTCAGCAGGGAGCTTGTCTAGACTACCTCTTGCTAAATCTGCAGAGGAGTTCAGAAATTACTTGTTTGAAGACGATATATGCCCTCTGGTAAACAATATTATATGTGTAGACAAAGATAGTAATTTACAAAGATATATTGCCACTACGATGCCAGTCAGAAAGGCAGTTACCGGTTCAGTTCCTTTAAGCGGCTGGCACGATAAATATGATTTCTCATTAGCTAAAGCTAACCAGTTATTGGTAGAGAACAATCCTGCAGAGGGTTATTCTTTAACAGCTAATAATGACACTATGGGAGAAGAGGGAGGGTTTTATATACATAATTTCCCTACACACAATTCGAGAGCAGAAAGAATTAAAGAACTTTTAGATAAAAGTAAAAAATTTGAAGTTAATGATTTTTGCGCAATGCAATTGGATTTAAAAGACCTACGTGCCAAATCATTACTACCTGACCTCATTAAAGTATTAAGTTATAGCGAAGACAAAGAAGTTAAGTTAGCGATAAAGATACTTGAAGAATGGAATTGTGAAGCTACTAAAGATTCCGTAGGTGCCTGTATTTTTTATCCCTTTTTGGATAGGTTTTGGCAAAGAAAATTTATGCACGAAGTTTTAGGTGATGATTTGATCAACACTTTGCCCCTAGGTGCACCAGGCTTAAATCGCTTTGATATTGGTTCTTTTTTAAAAGATAAATTTTGGAAAGAGCATGAATCATCTTTACAGAGCATTATTGAAGAAGAGGTTAAGACAGTGGTTGATAGAGTTAAGAATTCTCTGGGGGATGATCCGTCTAAATGGAGGTGGGGAGATCTACATAAAATTCAATTTAAGCATAGTTTAAATAAATTTAATCATTGGCAAGAGTTGCAATTAGGACCAGATGAGATAGGAGGAAGCCCAACTACTTTGGGAATGGCAATGCATATGGGCAAAGGTCCAGGCAAAGTGGAGGAAAATGAAATTCCTTGTAGGGTTTACCATGGACCGGCTTACAGACTAGTAGTCGATTTAAATGATCCTGAACACGCAAAATTTGTTATAGCAGGAGGAAATGGAGGTAGAGTAGATAGCCAATTCTGTCTGAATCATTACCCAACTTGGCTTAAAGGTGGTTATTTCACTTTAAATTTCAAAAGAGAAGAAATTGATGAGAGTTTTGTCTGGCAGTTTAATAATTAAACTCTTAATTCTTTTATTATTAATATCTTTATTAATTTTTGGTTATAAACCGTTTAAAGACAGTTTAGATCCAGAAGTTACATTAATTGAAGAACTAGAATCTTATAAATCTGAAACAAGAAGACTTGCAGATGGTAGCTATTTAGTTGCTGTCAGAACATCGATGCCTTCTGTTAAAGCAGAAATGGTGCGCTGGTGGTTTGCAGAATTTCTTAAAACCACTGAACACTATAAATGGTGGCATCCTTCTGATCATGTTTGGATGGATTGGGAAAATAAGATTCCTGGTGAGATTATTGGAGCAAGCCACTTGGTTCACGAATATATAGGAGGAGAATTATCTAAGCTTAGAATCCAGTTTGTGAACCCTGCTGAATTTTTTGGATACAACCCTAACGACGAGAATACTTTTGTTATTTGTGCAAGAGCAGGAATGCTTGATACAGAAATCAACATAGCAAAGATGTGCCACATTGTTAAAAACAATGAGAATGGTTCTGAAATGAGGTCTAGGTTTTGGTTAGGTCACATTGCCAGCAGGAAAGGAAATAAAACAGTTAATTCAATAATCGGACTTTTAGGAAATATTGCTATTGTTAGATTTTTTGCTTTAGATAAAGAAAGTGCAGAAGATTTACAACTTCATGCTAAGCAAGAAATGACATTTTTAGCGAAACTTCTAGGACCTTTATATACTAAAAAATATCAACAAAAGGTTATAGAATAGTAAGAATGAAACAAAAAGAATTAGATATAAGAATTAAAGAATTATATTTCAAACAAACTGTTTCTATAAAAGATAATGATAAAGGTAGAGTTGATCTTGCAAAAAAGGGAAATTCAAACTCTAGGGATTTTAAAAGAAATGATTAATGGAAACTTCTTACATGAAAATAGTTCAGTTTAAGAAGGTTTAAGACTTAATTAATAGATTAACTTGGAATATAGGAAAGAAATTGATGGTTTGAGGGCATTGGCCGTCCTACCTGTTATTTTCTTTCATGCAGGTTTCGATATATTTAGTGGAGGTTTTGTAGGGGTTGATATTTTCTTTGTGATCAGCGGTTATCTTATAACCACTATCATTATTAACGAAATGTCATCAAATAATTTTAGCTTAATAAATTTTTACGAAAGAAGGGCCCGAAGGATATTGCCTGCACTATTTTTTGTAATGCTATTATCTATTCCCTTTGCTTGGTTCTGGCTTACTCCTAGTGATTTAGAAGGTTTTGGAAAAAGTTTGATAGCAGTTTCTACTTTTTCTTCAAATATATTATTTTGGAGAGAGAGCGGTTATTTCGGGGCAGTTTCTGAATTAAAGCCATTACTACATACCTGGAGTTTAGCAGTTGAAGAACAGTATTATATTATTTTCCCCCTTTTTCTTATGCTTCTTTGGAAGGCTAAACTTAAATTAATTCTTTTATCTTTATTTTTTATTTTTTTATTAAGTTTAACTTTAGCCCACTGGAGTTCATTCAATTACCCCATAGCTAGTTTTTATTTATTGCCCACAAGAGGGTGGGAATTACTAATAGGTGTATTTATAGCTTTTTATCTTAAGGATAATAAATTTTTTAAATCTTCTAAATTAAACGAGTCACTTAGCTTATTTGGGTTTGGATTAATTGTTTATTCCATATTCTATTTTAATGAGTCAACCCCGTTTCCAAGTTTGTACGCGCTAATACCAACCTTGGGTACAGGTATCTTAATTTTAACTGCTGTTCCTAATACTTTAATGAATAGATTCTTAGGGTTATCTCCTATAGTAGGAGTTGGTTTAATTTCATATAGCGCATATTTATGGCACCAACCTATTTTAGCTTTTGCTAGACATAGATTCTTTGATGAAACGCCAAAACTCATGACTTTGTTATTAATTCTTGGATCTTTTATTCTGGCTTATGTCAGCTGGAGATGGGTAGAAAAACCCTTTAGAAATAAGAAAATTACTACACGAAAGACAATTTTTATTTTTTCCTTCGCTGGGATTATTTTCTTTTCCTTAGTTGGTGGTATCTTCATAAATCTCAATGGAGCCCCTGAAAGAGTAAATTTTAGCACTGAATTACAGCAATCTTTTGAAAGACCTTCAGTTGAGAACTGTTTTGACTTTTCTTTTGATGAAATAAATTTAGATAATTTTCAAGAACGTGAATGGGGGTGTTTCTTAGGAGAAAAGAAGGAAAGTATTGATTATATTTTTTTTGGTGATTCTCACTCTTTATCTTTAAAAGATAGAATCTCATCTATAGCTAAGGAAAGGAGAATTAATGTTTTCTATGCTGGATTAAGTAGTTGCCTTCCTTTCCAAGGAATATATATGGAATTAAGAGGGAACTGCAATTTATTGAACAAAATGATTTTAACTATAGCCAAAAGAGACAATGTTAAAGGATTAGTACTTTCGGCTAAATGGGCTCTGTATTTGTCTGGAGATTATTCAGGCTCAGAAGGAATACTTATTTCTGAAAACAGAGATGGTCCTTTTTTAAATGAAAATAGATCATCTGCCTTCACTAATACATTCCATAAGACTATTAAAGAATTTAATAATTTAAAGATCCCTTTGCATATAATTTCACAACCTCCCTTACAATACCGTACTGCAGAGTCCTCTTATTTTAAAGTTGCTAAGAATTTTGGAAATATAAAAGATTTTTCAGTAAAGAAAAAAGATTTTGAAAGGTTAGAAAGTTTTTCACATAAATTATTTGCTCATAACTCAGACAAGATAACTTATCATCATATTTTAGAGTTATTTTGTAATGATAATTACTGTGAATTTGGAAATGAAAAGTATAGTTATTATTATGACGATGACCATTTATCTATTCTCGGATCTCATAAGTTAAATTTATTACTAGAGCAGATCTTTGAGAACAACTCGTAAGAATAAATAGAATAAACTAAAATTTTCTATAGTGGATCTTATATTTTTAATTATTATTCTTGCTTCCTTTAGCACTGCATTTTTGTCTTCCATTTTTGGAATGCTTGGCGGTCTTATTTTGATGGGGATATTAGTAAGCCTAATGCAGGTAGGGCCAGCAATGATTCTGCATGGGCTAATACAAATGACTTCAAATGGTTATAGAGCTTGGCTTAATCAAAAGGATATTAATTGGAAAATCGTAAGTACTTTATTTATAGGAAATGTTCTTGCCATGGCGACGTTATTTTTTATAGCTTTTGTCCCTGATCGAATAACCGTCTTATTAGCTTTAGGTATGTTGCCTTACATTGCTTGGGCGATGCCTAGTAACCTTGCTTTTGATGTAACCAAAACACCTACAGGTATATTGGCAGGTATCGTAGTTGTTGGAACTAACCTATTAGCTGGAGTTGGAGGACCTTTACTTGATGTGTTTTTCCAAAGAGTGGAAATGACCAGACATCAGGTGGTAGCAACAAAGGCAGTTGCTCAGTTCTTAGGGCATGTATCTAAAGTTATATTTTTTGGCGGATTGGCTGCTTCATCGTCTAGCGATAATTGGCCCGCATTTTGGCTATTAATAATAGCCATAGTGGTATCTGTTATAGGTACAACTCTCGGAAAAAGGGTTCTGGATAAAATAAATGATAAAACTTTCTTCTCATGGACGCAGAGAATTATGTTAACTGTAGGCGCTATAATGATAGCCAGGGCAATTTATTTAATTACTCTTTAGTTTTTAATTTAAAATAATCTTATGAATAGACTTGAAGGAAAGGTAGCAATTATTACTGGTGCATCGGGTGGCATAGGGAAATCTGCGGCTAAACTTTTTATTGAAGAGGGCGCTGATGTGTTGATGGTGGACTTAAATGAGGATGAGCTTAGTTCCGCATGTAATGAGATGAATTCAAATAAGGTTAGTTACTTTGTTGGTGATGTAACACAATCCTCAGACAACTTTGAAGCGGTTAAGTTAGCAACAGAAAGATATGGTGGTTTAGATGTGTTTATAGCCAATGCAGGCATTGGAGGTGATGTTGCTTCTATAGAAGAGTATGAAGAGAGTAGGTTCGATAAGGTTATGGAGGTTAATGCCAAAGGTCCATTTTTGGGATTGAAAGCCGCTATTCCTGCAATGGCAGAGAGAGGAGGCGGCAGCTTCGTAATTACGTCAAGCGTTGCCGGTGTTATAGGTGCTTCATTATTATCTCCCTATGTGATGAGTAAGCATGCCGTTGTAGGATTAATGAAATCAGCTTCGAAGGAATGCGCTCCTTTGAACATAAGAGTTAATACTGTTAATCCTGCTCCAGTAGAGACTGATATGATGAGAATAATCGAAGACGGCATGGACAGTGCAAGTGAAGAAGATAATCCAAAAGCTAAAATCGAAGAGAGTATTCCCCTTGGAAGATATGCTCAACCAGAGGAAATTGCAAAACTTATGCTTTTCTTATCCAGCGATGACAGCAGCTTTGTTACTGGTTCTGTATATTTGGCTGATGGTGGTAGCACAGCTTAATTATGTCTAATTCACAAATTATTAATAATAAATCTGATGATTTCTCCTGGGCCTGTAGAAAGACTTGGAAGCGGTCCTCTATAAATACATTATGGTGCTTATTAGGCTGCTCAATAGGTGACTTTGGAACAATCTTATATTTTCAAGTTATGGAAATTCAATTTCCTTTAATGGGCATTATGATTTTAGCCATAATAAATGGATTGATAACATCTATTCTTTTAGAAACCTTTATATTATCAAGACAGATGAGACTAAAAGAAGCTTTTAATACAGCAATAGGAATGTCTTTGATCTCCATGATAGCAATGGAAGTCGCTATGAATACCGTTGATGTAGTTTTAACTGGAGGTATTATTGTTTGGTGGGTCATTCCTCCAATGTTACTAGCTGGATTTATAACACCTCTTCCTTATAACTACTTCAGGTTAAAAAAATATAATGTGGAGTGCCATTAATGGATTCTGGTGATGAAAATCTTTCAAATCTACTCAATAATTTACAACCTAATCTTTTAAATGAAGATTACGTATTTATTACCTTAGAGGATTATTCTTTCGATTTTTTTAATCTTTTACATCCAATAGCAACATTCAAAGAGGAAGAAGGCCTGACGCTTGTCATATCAGAAGAAAGGGCTAAACGAGAAAATTTTAAATACAATTCACTTTTTAAGTGCATTTCATTAGGAGCTCATTCAAGTCTTAACAGCGTGGGCTTAATTGCAACTATTTCAACGCTGCTTTCTGAAAAAGGTATAAGTTGTAATGTGTTTTCAGGGTACTTTCACGACCACTTATTTGTACAGAAATCATTAAGCAAAGAAGCTTTAGAGTTACTTCAAAGTATAAAGCCAAAATAGGGTTAGACAACTACCCAATTGGGTTATAAATTAAGTAACAAATTTAAGGAGAAAATTATGTTAAAACTACATTTCGCACCAAATTCTAGAGCGGGAAGGATTCTTTGGTTATTAGAAGAGTTAGATCTTCCTTATGAATTGAATAAGATGCAATTTAGCCCCACTGATCTTAAATCAGATGAACATAGGGCTAGGCATCCTTTAGGAAGAGTTCCAGTATTGGATGATGGGGAAATACAAATCTGGGAATCTGGAGCTATCACTGACTATATTCTAGAAAGGCACAAGAATGGAGGGCTGAAACCAGCAGTCGACTCAGAAGATTTTCCAATGTATCTTCAGTGGTTTCACTATTGTGAAGGAATGGTGATGCCGCCTATGAATACGATTGTTGTTCATACACTTCTTCTTCCACCTGAAAGAAGAGATGAAACTGTATTAGGACAAGCACAAAGACTTCTAAGTAATGCATTAAAACCAGTTAATGAAACTCTTGAAGGAAAAGATTACCTAATTGGAGAATTCTCTGCTGCTGATATTATGCTCGGACATTCCTGTTTTATGAGCAACCGATTGGGCTGTGTTTCAGATGAAATGAGTAATATCAAATCTTACGTTGAAAGAATTGAAAGTAGGCCTGCATTTAAGAAGGCAATAGAAACACAATAATTTAGCTTGAAAGATAAGGTAAGAATATTCTCGTATCTTCCTAACCCTAGAGTTTGGAAATCAATTATTGCAGCTAATTATGGCGGCATTGAGATAGAGGTTATAGGCGATAAACCTAAGAACCTTACTAATTGGCTATGGGATTATGATGCAAAATTACTAACTGATTCTGAAAAAGAAAATTATAAAGACTTAAAGAAGGTAGGAAAAAGAGGTTTTGCTGGAGAGTTATATAAAACTAATACATTTCTAGAAGCTCATCCTTTCGGAACTGTACCAGCAGCCTTTGGAGGAGAAGAAAAAATAGGTATATTTGAATCTAATAGCATCTTAAGGGAGGTGGCAAGATTAAGTGGGCACAAAACTTTATATGGAGGAGATGATATCCATATAAAATCAAGAATTGATAGCTTCTTAGATGCTAACTTGGTATTTTCAAGAGAATTTCAAGTTTATATCTTAGAACTAGAAGACCTGAATAAATATACCCACTCTAGAACCTCTTCAGCATATAGATTTTATTTAGATGGAGTGGAAGCTTCTCTTTCAAAAAATGATTATTTAGCGGGAGATAATTTAACGATAGCAGACATATCATTTGTTTGTGAGTTCTCACAATTTCTTAGAGAAGGGCACTATGAATCTGAGATAAAAAAGAAAGACCTTGATTTAATCTCTAAGGATTTTAAAGATGATTACCCTTTATGTTTTAACCATTTATTTACGTTGAGTGCCAAAGAAGAATTTGCTTCTGTTATGGGTACTTACTTAGATTGGTATAAGGAAAAAAATATTTGAATCAATTTACAATAGAGAATACAGAGCAATTTGAGATCTTTAGTAAAGATATCAATCAAGAATTTATTATTAATATAGGCTTACCGCCTAATTATTCTAAAGATCATGATAAATATCCTGTCGTGTATGTTACTGATGCAGGTTCTAATTTCATTGGTTTAATGGGTTCTTTACCTTTGATGCAGTTTGTAAATGATTTACCCAGTTTTGTGCTGGTTGGGATTGATTATAAAAGTCCAAACTCTATGGACTCTATGAGTCTACGGAATAGAGATTTAACTCCAACAAACGATAAGATTTGGATGGCTGCACAAAAAGATATGTATAAAATATTTGGAGAAGATTTGCCTCAAGTAGAGGCAGGTGGAGCAAAATATTTCTTGGATTTTATCAATGACGATATTAAGCCTTTTATAAATAACAAATACTACGTAGATACGACAGACCAGACTTATTGTGGTTTCTCTTTAGGTGGTCTTTTTGGTTTATATACCTTATTTAATTCTTCAGATTCATTTAAAAGATATGTTATAGGTAGCCCTTCAATTTGGTGGGATGATAGGCACATACTTAAGGTTGAAGAGGAATATGCAAAAAAGAATAAAAACTTATCTGCAAAAGTTTTTATGTCTACAGGTGATCTTGAAGAAGAGGGAGGTGATAATTTTAAAATGATTTCTAATATGAAAGCTCTATCAAATACTCTATTAAGCAGAAACTACAAGGGGTTAGATCTTGAAACAGCAATATTTGAAGATGAAACCCATTGTTCAGCAGTATCTGCAACCTTAAACAGAGGTCTACGAAACGTTTTCAAATCAGATGCTTAAGATTGTTAATGAATAAATTTGATAAATGGATAGAAGGTTATCCTGATTTCCCTAAAAAGGGCATATTGTTCAGAGACATAAGTCCTTTATTGGCAAGCCCAGAGGGCATGGGTTTGTTAAAGAAAGAATTCGTAAAACTGATTTTAGACTTTAAACCAGATTTAATAGCGGGAATAGATGCTAGAGGATTTCTTTTTTCTTCCTTGATTGGTGAAGCAATGAACATAGGAACTCTAATGATTAGAAAGTCAGGTAAGTTACCTGGAGGGGTCGTAGAGAAAAGTTATGATCTTGAATATGGGTCCAATACTCTTGCAATGCAAAAGATAGATAATCTTAAGGGAAAAAATGTCTTAATTATTGATGATTTACTTGCCACTGGAGGCACTATGAAGTGTGCAAAAGATCTAATTGAATCACAAGGCGCATTGGTTTGCGGATGCGCTGTTGTGGTAGAGCTCAGTTTCTTAGGAGGTTCGGAGATTTTAGAGTGTCCAGTTGTTAGTCTTGTATCTTATGAAAGTTAAATTTAATAAGTCTGAAACGCTCATTATTGTTGCTTTGGAAGATGAATGTCCTAAAGATTTAATAGAAGATTGGAGGGTAGTTTACTCTGGGGTTGGTAAAGTAAACTCTCTTATTAGCCTTAGTAGGGCTATTTCAGAAGAGAGACCAAAGACGGTTATTAACTTTGGAACAGCTGGATCAACTGATCCAAGTTTACAAGGTTTAAAAGAAGTAACTACCTTTAAACAAAGGGATATGGATGTCCGTCCTCTTGGTTTTAAAGTTGGAGAAACGCCTTATGATGATATTAATGATATTAGTTTAGGAAGGTCTGGATTAAGTTGCGGAACGGGAGATAACTTCGTATCTTCAACCCAAAACATTGATACTGATTTATTTGATATGGAAGCTTATGCGATTGCCAAATTCTGTCTTCTTAATGAATTAGAGTTTTATTGTTATAAGTTTGTTAGTGATAACGCAAATGATGAGGCGGCCGAGGACTGGAAAAATAATGTATCAAAAGGAGCAAAGGAATTTCAAAATTTATTGGGTAGATAATATGAAAAAAACACTTCTTTGGTTTGCTTACTTCTTGATATACACAACGCCCATACAACTTTTCTTCTGTTTCTGGGTATATTCTTTTTTATTTTCTGCAGAATACAGTCTTCTTTCCTTTAGTACTGCTGAATTTATGGATATTACTTTTCTTAAACCTATAAAGACCTGGTTCTATTCATGGTTCTGGAATGATTTTCTTAATCTTTTATGGTCTTTGCCTGCAGCAATAATGGTAACTTTAAAGTTGATAATTAATACCTGGTTGGGTTTTTGGCTATTGCCTATAGCTAAAAGAATAAATTTGGAGAAAACTTAGTATCAGAGCCTAAATAATGACAATATAAAATATGCTTCAACCTTATAATCATTTGGTTTTCTCAAAAAAGAAATACGATGTCCAGAGTCAAGCATATTAAAATCTTCATAACCTAGAAGCCATTCTAACAATGTATCCTGATCAAGTTTGAGTTTTAGAAAAGGTTTTTGTTTATTAAGTTTATCAACTTCATTGACCTCATTTTTATTAGTCGGAATCTCAAATATCTCTTTTGAAGTGCTATTTTCAATATATAAATTATAGTCAAAAATCATATTATTTCTATTTTGTCCTTCCCACATATTATTTCTTGCAACTTTAATTAAATTAAAAAGACCTGGTATTTTTCCTTTTGACTTAATTCTTGTATTAATCTTTTCTTTAGAGATCTTCTCAAAAAATTTGTCTTGTTCCTTCTCAGTCCAAACTTTATATTTACCTTTTATGATCTTTTCATTATTTAAATCTAATTCCATGCCAGGCTGCATAGCAATTAACTTAGAATTTTTATAAGAACCATTTTTTTTGTGAAAATTGATAGTTTTGTTTTCATCAATATGTCTTATCTGGAGCCTGTTAACCTCTATAGGGTGTTTTCCTCTAATAGCGAAACCGCCAGCAACGGGGACGGCAATATTTGGTTCTAATAAATCTACGGCATGCGAAAACATTTGATCAAATTTCAGCATTGTTTCAGAAACTATTTCTTGCTTTTCTTTTAAATCTAAATTTTCATACATAGCTGGGTAACCACTTCCCCCACCACAAGGTATAAAGGCTAAATCTATGCTTCTATAATTTTCTTTTATGTAATTGCATTGATCTTTCGTAGGATGATTATCGTTAAAATTTACAATAACTTTTTTTCCAATTTTAAAAATAACTCCGCTATCTAAAATATTTGAAGTCAAGTGCCCTCTAGAAGAGCCGAAAACTTCTACAAACATTTCAGGGAAACCTTCAAGTTTTATTGGTTCCTTCTCGTTGAGCAAATTTATGTTTCTAAAGCCCTGCTTTAGAAGCATCTTATTTAGAAAATTAGGACCAAGATTCATGCAGATTATAGGAGTTTCTTTATCTATGCCGTCAATGGTTTTTGCTTCACAATGATCATCATGAATATGTGAGATGTAAACAAGGTCCGGTTTAGGGATATCTTTAATCTTAGATTTAGCAGGTGGGAAAGGTGTCCAACCTTGAGCTACAGCAGGGCCATCAAGCCACGGATCAGTTAAAAGGTGCTTATCTCCAAAAAAGATAGAAAAGCAGGTATTTGCTCTATGTATGATTTTCATATAGATGAAGTGCTAAAGGATTGATTCTTATTATGTATTATAAACCTCCTCAAAGGAGTATAGTCCTTTTTTATAATAAGAATCTTTATAAAGTTCTGGATTAAAACATGCTACTAAGATCCTGTCTTGCTCACTTTCATTGTGGACATATTGATTTTTTAGCACTCCTTCTATAATCCAACCAGTTTTCAGGTAAGCTTTGACACTGCCAATGTTTTCTTTAAACATTCCTCCATAAAGTTTACGTAAATTATGTTTTGAAAAAGCAATATTATTACCTAAATTTATAGCCTGTTCGGCATATCCTTTACCTAAATAGTCTTTATTTCCTATAAATACAATCATGTCAGAGGTTCTGTCATTCCAGTTAATCACTCCAAGTTTAAGAACTCCTATCAATCTCTTATCTTTTTTGTGGAAAATTCCGTAGTGATAAATATTATTTTGATCTTTTCCTCTTTCATACTCTAATAAAAGATCTTCTTTAGTAAAGACTCTTCTTGAAGCAGTATAAAAGACCGCATGTTCAGATTTATGCCAAGAAACATATTCATCATCAAAATGAATTTCATTTAATTCTTCTAAGTAAATTTTATCCATTTTTAAAACTTTACTGAGAGTTGCGTAATACTTCCACCTTGTTCTTTAGAGGCTTCAATTAGTTTTGTATTAGTTGGAGAAATATTACAAAAGAATGCGTTTGGTACAACTGATGGTTTAGAGGGAAGAGGCTTATAAGAGTTAATAATATATTCAATAACTGTAGAAAATACCTGTACCTGACCATCAATTAGATTTATTCCAATACGGTTATCTTCCGTAAGGTAAAAAGTACCTATAGGAGAATCTCCACTAAAGAGTATGAACCAAAGTCTATAAGGGTTGTTTTTGCAGAACTCTTCATGTTCTTCATAAGTAGGCATTTCTTTATGACTTATAGAATGTTTCCTGTTTTTAAGAAGTTCGTATAATATTTTATAATGATCTGTGCTTTGTACTATTTCACAGTTTATTTTTAATTCTTTATTAATAACAGATTTAGATTCCACACACAGATTATAATGTGGTTAAAATTTATTTGGCACATAATTTAAATTGAAAGTATATTTTTAAATAAAACTTTGTTTAGCCAATAAGTGTAGGTATTCTTTAAAAAGATAATGAAAAACAAAAGATATATAGAGATAGAAGGTACCAAGATAGGAAAAGAATTTCCACCTTATTTGATTGCTGAGATGTCAGCAAATCATAATGGAAATATTAATACAGCTAAAGAGATTATAAAGTCAGCTAAGGAGTCTGGTGCAAGTGCAGTTAAGCTTCAGACTTACAAGCCGGAAACAATAACTTTAGATTTAAAGAATAGTGATTTTATTCTAAAGGGCGGCCTGTGGGATGGAAGATCTTTATTTGATTTATACAAGGAGGCGCATATGCCATGGGAGTGGCACTCAGACCTATTTGACTATGCAAAAGAATTAGGAATTACAATCTTTAGTTCTCCTTTTGATTTTAGTGCAGTAGATCTACTAGAAGACCTTAATACACCTGCTTATAAGATTGCTTCATTTGAAGTTACTGATCTAAGGCTTATCAAATATATAGCTTCAACTCGCAAGCCATTAATAATATCAACTGGAATGGCCAATAAAGAGGAAATTCAAGAAGCAATAGATGTGGCTAATGAATCAGGTTGTGATCAGATAGCTATATTGCACTGTGTCAGCGGCTATCCAGCACCTTCTTCAGATTATAATCTAGCAACTTTACTAGATTTATCAAAACAATTTAATAAAGTAGTAGGGCTATCTGATCACACTTTAGATAATGTTACTGCAATTGCTAGCATT
This sequence comes from uncultured SAR86 cluster bacterium, assembly GCA_902532675.1. GTDB lineage: Bacteria > Pseudomonadota > Gammaproteobacteria > Magnimaribacterales > Magnimaribacteraceae. Next base: position 10,961 of record CACAIY010000009.1, on the reverse strand, counting down.
GCTTTAGGATCTTCAATTGTTGAGAAGCATTTTATTCTTGATAGAGAATTGGGAGGACCTGATTCAGATTTCTCTCTTGAACCTAGAGAATTAAAGATACTGGCTGATAGTTTAAATAATGCATGGGAAGCTATAGGTAATATAAATTACGATTTAAAGTCTAGTGAAGAGAGCAATGTAAAATTTAGAAGATCAATATATTTTGTTAAAGATCTAAAAGCAGGAGAAGTAATCACTGAAGAATGCCTCAGAAGTGTAAGACCTGGTTATGGTTTACCTACTAAATATTTTGACTCTTTAATAGGAAAGAAAATTAAAAAAGATGTTGTTTATGGAACTCCTACTTCATTTGAGCTAATAGAAGATTAGGACTGATATAAAGATAGTATTCAATGGATCTAGATAAAATATTTGATGAGTTATTCCCTATTTGTAGGTCTATAACAGGAGAAGGCATACGAACTAGTTTAAATATTCTCTCTGAACATATTCCACTTGAAGTTAGAAGTATTAAAACAGGAACAAAAGTTTTTGATTGGGAAGTTCCTAAAGAATGGTCTCTTAACAGGGCCAGATTAATTTCTCCTTCAGGCAAAATAGTTGTCGATTCAAAAAATAATAATTTACATGTTGTAAATTTCTCGGAATCATTTAATGGTGAAATTGATTTAGAACATTTAAAAGAACATATACATACAATACCAGAATTACCGGCAGCCATTCCATATGTGACAAGTTATTATCAAAAAAGATGGGGGCTTTGCATGAGCCATCATGAATTTAAGAAATTAGAACCAGGCACTTATAGAGTCATTATTGACACTGAAAAGAAAGACGGCCATTTAAATTATGGTATATGTGAATTACCTGGCAATACAGAAGAAAATTTCATTATTTCAACCTACCTTTGCCACCCAAGCATGGCTAATAATGAGTTATCAGGACCTTTGGCAATGCTTCATATTTATAAGCAACTTTCTTTAATAAAGAATAGGAAATTTAATTATAGATTTATAGTTGTTCCTGAAACAATAGGCTCCATATCTTATTTGGCAACAGACCAAACAGCTACCAAAGATATTGCAGGTGGCATAGTACTAACATGTTTAGGTGGAAAAAAAGAGAAGTTAAGTTTTAAGCTTTCCCGAAGAGACTGGTTAGGGCAACCAAGCGAAGTAGACTTATTAGCTAGATATCTTGCTAATAAAAATCCAGAAGAATACTCTATTAGAGAATTTACACCTACAGGAGGCTCTGATGAAAGGCAATACTGTTCTCCTAAAATAAATCTACCTGTAATTCAAGCTGCTAAACTCTTTTATGGAGAATATAAAGAGTACCATACCAGTTTAGATACAAAAGATTTAATGGGAATAAAATCAGTTATTGATTCAAGCGAAGGAATCCTTAAATTGCTAAAACTATTCGAATTAAAGCGAAATGAACTATTTACAGACTTTAAAAGAGTAGAGCCTCATGGGAGGCAAGAAAAAAAAATAAATTCAACTATCCAAGGAGGCGAGCCTCAGTTAAGTAAATATGACCTTTACCCTTCATTGAATAGCCCAATGACCTTTAAACACTCTAATGATGGAGTGGAGGATGGTAGAACTCAATTAGAATATATTTTAAATATCCTTTCACTCTCTGACGGATCAAAGGATGTCGCAGCATTAGCTAAGAAATTAGAAACATCGATTGATAATATTGTGCCTTTGATTGATTTACTTGAAAAAAAAGGCTTAATTAATATTACTTAAACTCGGAGATAGAAATGAGCATTGTTTTAATTACTGGAGATCACCCTAGACATAAATTTTTTGTTAACGAAATGCTAGAAACTGGTTTAATTTCGGGATGGATTGCTGAGTCCAGAGAAGAATTTATTCCCGAAACACCTATGAATTTAAATAAAAAAACTAAAGAGTTGTTTAAATACCATTTTGATCAAAGAGCTAAATGGGAAAATGAATTCTTTAGCTCCGCTGACATTTCCTCTGTAAGTTCTCTAGAAGTCAACAAAGACTCATTAAATTCAAATGAAACTATTCAATTTATAAATTCGAAAGCCCCAAAACTAGTTATTTCTTATGGGTGTCATAAGTTAGAAAGTAGTCTTATAGAAAATATCCCTGCAAAATTTTGGAATAGTCATGGTGGCCTTTCTCCTGATTACAGAGGAGTGACAACTCATTTTTGGCCTAGTTATTTTCTAGAACCGCAGATGACCGGAATGACTTTGCATGAAACTACAGATAAAATTGATGGCGGGGCTCTAATTTTTCAAAGTTGTGCTCCTTTAACTAGAGGAGATACCCTGCACATGTTAGCTTGTAGGACTGTTCAGAATTATAGTTACGAATTAAGGGTTAAATTAAAAACTTTAGACTTAGATAATATACCTCAAGGAAAGATACAGAAAAGTTCAGGAAGAATATTTAAGGGCTCTGACTGGAGACCAGAACATTTAAGTCTTATATATAACCTGTACGAAGATAAAATCGTTGATCTTGCAATTTCAGGAGAGATTTTGGGTAGAATCCCAAATCTCATTTCAGTTATTTAATTTTGATTAACTATAATAAAAGAACCGTATGTGTGGTATAGCTGGATTTTATACAAATTACAATTATTTAAACAGCCCTAAAGATATTCTCATTAATATGACTCAAGAGCTTTCTCATAGAGGCCCTGATTCAGAAGGGTATTGGCAAGATCAAGAAAGAGGTATAGCTTTAGGGCATAAAAGACTTGCTATCCAAGACCTTTCTAAAAAGGGCTCACAGCCTATGATTTCTAATTCTGGGAGATATATTCTTTCTTATAATGGTGAAATTTATAATCACTTAGAAATAAGAGAAGAGATAAATCAATCTTTGTCCAACTCATGTGAATGGAAAGGAACCTCAGACACAGAAACAATATTATCCGCCTTTGAATTGTGGGGCATTAGAGGCAGCTTAGAAAAGTTTATTGGTCAATTTGCTATTTCTGTATGGGACAGCAAAGAAAACAAACTGTTTCTCACTAGAGATAGGTTTGGAGAAAAACCCTTATATTTTGGCTGGACCAATAAATCATTTGTTTTTGCATCTGAACTGAAGGCCATTAAGCGGTTTGAAGGATTTAATAATAAAATTGATAAAAGAGCATTGAATCTATATGTAAGACATAGTTATGTACCAACACCTTTCTCAATTTTTGAAAACATATATAAACTGCAACCTGGTACTTTATTAGAAATTAATTCTTATTTATTTAACCGTTCAATGATTAAAGATTACTCTTCACCTCTAAATACAGATAATTTTAAATTAAATACGTGGTGGTCTATAGAAAATATTTATGAAGATAGTAACAAGTTTACTGAAGAAGAGAATGTTGAAGAGCTTGTTGAAAAAGAATTGAGAGAATCAATAAGATTACAATTAATATCAGATGTACCAATAGGATGTTTTCTATCAGGCGGAATAGATAGTTCTTTAATAGCTATTCTTATGCAGAAAGAATCTGAAAAACCTATCAATACTTTTACAGTGGGATTTAAGGAAGGGCAATATAATGAATCAACTTATGCTAGAGAAATAGCAAATCACATCGGGTCAAATCATAAGGAGTTGTTTGTAACTGCAGACGATGCCTTAAAGGTTATACCAAAATTATGCAAAATATATGACGAGCCTTTTTCTGATGTTTCTCAGATACCAACTTATCTAATCTCTAAACTAGCTAAAGATCATGTAACTGTAATACTTTCTGGTGATGCAGGAGATGAATTATTTGGTGGTTACAATAGATATAGGTTTGCACCAATATTATGGAATTTCGTTAGATTTATTCCCCATTTCCTTAGAAAATTTCTTTTTAAAGTAGTCCTGCTTATTCCTAAAGATTTTTTAAATAATATAGGTTCCATATTACCCAAGAGAATTTCTATCCATTTATTAGGAGATAAGCTTCATAAGCTTTTAATTAAACTTATTAAAGTTACTAATCAAACAGATTTATATAATCAGATAATAACTGAGTGGCATGAAGATGATGCAATAGTTAAAGAAGTAAAGAAAATGGATTATTTCACTTTAACTAATCCTCAATTGTTTAAATCTATGACTTTTGAAGAGAAAATGATGTTTCTTGATGCTAAAACATACCTTACTGATGATATTTTAACAAAAGTTGACAGAGCTTCAATGAGCGTTAGTTTAGAGACAAGAGTGCCTTTCTTAGACCATAGGCTTTTTAAAACTTCAACTAAATTAAGAATTCAAGACAAGGTTTATAAAAATACTGGTAAAGTTGTATTAAGAAATATTTTAAAAAGCCATATGCCTAAAATTAATCTCAAGAGACCTAAGCAAGGCTTTAGTGTTCCAATAGGCGATTGGCTGAAAGGTCCTTTAAAAGAATGGGCAGAAGACTTATTAAATCAAGATAGAATAGAAAAAGAAGGATTTTTCGACTCTAAGAAAGTGAATAAATATTGGAAAGAGCATTTATCAGGACAAGGAAATTGGGAGCATAAATTATGGAATATCCTGATGTTTCAGTCGTGGTTAGAAGAGCAACATTATGAAGAATATTGATATATTGTGTTGTGTTTGCAAGCAAAGATCTGATCTTAAGATGATCAATGATATTTTAGTTTGTACTAATGTTAATTGTCATCATTCTAAAGAAAGTAATTGTTTTAGAATAATTAACGGAAGTCCTATTATTATTTCAGAAGTTGAATGTGATACTTTATGTTCTGCAGATAAAATAGACTCTTATGTAGATAGAAGTGAAAGCTCTTTACCTGTTAGAGCTTTAAGACGAATTGTTTCTGGAAAACCTAAAGTTACAGAGGATAATTGTTCTGATTTTGTTAGCTTATTAAGAAAGGCAAATAAAAAATCTAAAGTCCTTATAATTGGTTCAGGTGAAATTGGAAATGGCACTGAGCAATTATATAAAAGCAAAGATATAGAAATCTTAGGAACAGATATCTATTTATCTAATACAGTGGATTACGTATCAGATGCTCATTTCTTACCATTTAAATCTCAGAGTTTTGACGGAGTATGGATTCAAGCTGTACTAGAACATGTAGTCGATCCTCATAAGGTTGTTTCTGAAATTATAAGAGTCCTTAAGGATGAGGCATATGTTTATGCGGAAACACCTTTTATGCAACAAGTGCATGAAGGGCCTTTTGATTTCCAGAGGTTTACTTTAATAGGTCATAGATACTTATTTAAGTCATTTGAATTAATTAAAATGGGAGGCAATCAGGGTGCAGGAGTTGCTTTGTCTTGGTCATTAAGATATTTCTTTTGGGGGCTCTTTAGGAGTAGATTGCTCGCTACAATAGTCTCTATGCCATTTACAATACTTTTAAGATTTTTAGATAAATTTTTGGACAAGTCTTCATTATATGATTCTAGCTCTGGCGTTTTCTTTCTTGGAAAAAAAACACAATCTCAGCTTCCCCAAAAAGATTTGATAGATTTATACAAAGGCATGCAATAGTTTGTTCACTTGGCCTGAATTAATAACTTAAATGGTTTTATTGAAGAGTGAAAGAAAATTTACATGTATTCATAGACTCTTTTAAAGAGCAATATTCGAAGGATTTTGAATATCTGAACCTTCAATGGATTAATGAATATTTTGAAATAGAAGAAGAGGATATAAAAATATTAGGAAATCCTCAGCGTTATGTTCTTAAACAAGGAGGAGAGATATTTTTTGCCTTAGAAGATGACAAAGTTGTAGGTACAGCTGCCATGGTTCACGTTAAGGATAAGGTATTTGAATTATCTAAGATGGCGGTAGATATTAATTATCAAGGATTAGGTATAGGTAGAAAGCTTATAAATAGATGTATTGATTTTGCAAAAAATAAGGGAACTAAGGAAGTTTTCTTAATCACGAATGATAAACTTGCTCCGGCTTTAGAGCTTTATAAATCTTCTGGTTTTGAATTAGATGAAGATTATGATGATAATAGATATAAAAGAGGTAATACTAAAATGAAACTATTACTTTGATAAGGAGGGAGCTATGGATTTAAATTTGGAAGGTAAGAGAGCTGTAGTGACTGGAGCTAGTCTTGGCATTGGAGAAGCTTCAGTAAGAATGTTAGCTGACCATGGTGCTAATGTTAGTTTTTGTGCAAGAAGTAAGGAAGCGGTGGATGCTCTATCAGCACAAAAAGTTAAGAGTGGTTCAATAAAGGGTTTCGAAGCAGACATGGGCGACAAGAAATCTACAGAAGGTTTCATAGATGCTGTACTTTCTGATGGGCCAGTAGACATATTAGTTAATAATGTAGGGGCTTCACCTTCTAGAAATTTCTTATATATGACAGATGAAGATTGGCAGGAACTACATGAACTTAATCTCTTGTCAGCAGTAAGGTGTACAAGAGCTTTTTTACCTCATATGAGAGAGAATAAGTGGGGAAGGGTTGTCATGATTTCAAGTTCTGCAGGAAAATACCCTAGTGCAGCTTTAATTGATTATGGAGCAACAAAAGCAGCTATGATTTCAATTTCTAAATCATTAGCTAAGAAGTATGGTTCAGATGGAGTTCTAATTAATTCCGTTTTACCTGGTTTGATTCATACTGCTATGTGGGAAAGAGCTGCCACAGAGATAGCAGAAGCCACTGGTGGAAAAATGGAAGATGTAATCAAGGGAAATGGCAAGTCAGTTCCTGTAGGTAGGTATGGAACCTCTGAAGAGGTGGCTTCTCTAGTTACTTTTCTGTGCTCAAATGCTGCTTCTTATATAAGTGGAACTTCTATAGAAGTTGATGGAGGTCAATCTGGTCACATTTAATGGACTCATATAAAGGTTCTTGTCACTGCAAGAAAGTAACTTTTAGTTTTACTTCTTCGAATATTTTAGAAGAAGTTTATAAATGTAATTGCACTCTTTGTGTTAAAAAATCCATTATCATGAAATCAATTCCTAAAAGTGCATTTATATTGGAATCTTCACCAGAACTTTTAAGAGAATATATTTGGAATAAAAAAATTGCTAAACATTACTTTTGTAAAGAGTGTGGTGTGTACACTCATCATGTTAGAAGAAGGGACCCTGAACAGATTAGTGTAAATTTAATGTGCGTTGATGATATATTTATACCGGAAAATACAGTGATCAATCTTATAGATGGAGCTAGTCACGATTAATTAATTATGTTGATAAAAAAGAAAAAGAACCACCTTCTGTTGAAAGCATGCTTAATGCTATCGCTAGTAGTGTTTAGTTCCTACTTAGTAGTTGATTTGGGTATTCTTTCATTAATTATAGAATCTGATAGAAGCAAGATTTCACTAATAATTCTATCGATATATGTTTTCGCTTGTGCACATTGGTTTTATATATCAATAAATCTAGATAAAGAAATTTCTAGTTTAGAGAATACAAATAACCCAACTCTAATAAGGTCCTTTGTTGATAAAGCTTCTGAAGAAGGCTCTTATGACTACAAGAATAACCTAGATCTTTTGCAAGATGAGTTATCAAATAGACATGCTTTAGGTTATCTGGCTGTAGATATTTTGCTTAAGTTAGGATTAACGGGAACTGTCATTGGTTTTATATTAATGTTACTTCCAATTGGTGAAATAACAGATTTTGATCCCCAAATTTTACAAAAATTATTAGGCACGATGAGCGGTGGTATGGCTGTTGCTTTATATACCACCTTAACCGGTCTAGTCACTAGTATGCTTTTAAAGTTTCAGTACTTTTTATTAGATTCTGATCTTAGTAATACCATAAATTATTTAGCGTCTAAATTTATTGATGAAAAATAAGATTTTCCATAAATACGAAGAGCAGGATGTCTTTACCGATCTTCTTTTTAACGCTCTTCTAGGTTTCGCTTTTATGTTTGCAATAGCTTTTATGTTGATTAATAGCTCAGATGAATCTGGCAATATAGATACCAAAGCTGAAGTGCTTATATCCGTTCAATGGCCTGATGAACATCCAGATGATGTTGATGCAGTTGTGGAGGATCCTCAAGGAGGTTTGGTTTGGTATCATAATCGTGATTCAGGACTAATGCACCTCGATAGGGATGATAGGGGGAACTTAGCAGATAATATTAATGTAAGCGGTGAAGTTATTTCTAATCCCATTAATCAGGAAACAGTTACTGTAAGAGGTCTGCAATCAGGTGAATACGTAATAAATCTACTCCACTATAAGTCTAATTTTAAAGATCCACTGCCTGTTACCGTAAAAGTTGAGAAATTAAATCCAACTGTAGAATTAATCTATTATGGAGAACATTTTCTAAATGGCGTTGGTGATGAAAAGACAGCCTTAAGGTTTTTAGTAGATGGGGAAAAGAATATCAAAAGCCTCAATCAAATGCCTAAAAGGCTTCTTACCAAAGCACTAAATAACTCAAAATAGAATGTTAGAAGAACGTCTTTTACTGATTCTCTCCTACCTATTAATTGCCAGTTTATTAATGATTTTCTGTTTTTTTACTTCATTTACCAGAAAAGTAAAACTTGCAGGTATATTGTTCGTGACCTTATTTTATTTCGTTAGTTGGAATAACTACATCAATATTCTTGGTTGGCCCTCTACAGAAGAATTACCAGATAGATTTAGAATAAGCTGGGTTGTCATCCAAGAGCCTAGTAAAGGTGACAATAAAGAGGGAGGGTTATATTTATGGCTAAGGCATTTAAATGAAGTGAATATTCCATATGGCATGCCAAGATCCTATAAATTAGTTTGGAATGAAGAAAATCATAAAATAGCTCAATCTGCACTTCACAAGCTAGAAGAGGGTGAAAAACTTAATGGAACAAAAACTTACGGAGTAATAGACAAAGACAATGAAGGCAATAAGGCCAACCAATATGAAGCTCAAGAAGGGGAGCTACAAGAAGGAAGGCCTTCATTTGAATTTGTTGAAGTCCTTCCTCCGGAATTACCTGCTAAAAAGAAAATATAATATTATTATTCTTCAACACCAAACCAAGTATATTGAGGTGCTTCCATATTGCCTAAGGCAACCTCTCTATCCTCATATGCCCTTGCTCTTACATAGTGATGAATATTTTCCACTTCCTGCTCTGTTAAAACATCTGCAAAAGAAGCCATACCATTGCTAGCTAGCAATCCTTCTAAGACAATTTGATTGAAAGCATCATGTACACCGGCGGACATTTTTCTTAGGTCCGGTAGTGCACCACCTGATTTAACTACAAAACCGTGGCATACAGCGCAATTTTGATTGTATTTACTTTCCCCGTCCTGCAGTTGTTCAACACTTACTTGAACCATTTTTTGTTCAGGTATGGTGTTGTCTCTTACATTAGGAATAGGCAAACTCTCTTTTCCGCCAATTTTAAACACAAGCATTCTTCCAAAATTGTTATATGTAAGTGATGCCTGTATTTCTATAGGCGGTAAAGGTTCTCCTCCAAATAAATCTCCTCCACCAGAACCCGTTAATATGGATACGTATTGTTCTCCATTGACTTCAAAAGTTATTGGAGGTGCTAACATAGAAGTATAGGTATTAAATTCCCATAGAGTCTCTCCTGTATCTTTGTCAAAAGCAGAAAACATACCCAAAGCATTGCCTTGAAAAACGAGACCGCCTTCTGTAGCTAATACTCCTCCATTCCAATAATGAGGAATTGGCACAGACCACTTTGTTTCTCCAGTAAGAAAATCAAATGCTTTTAAAAAGCCTCCAGGCGCGGGTTGTGAATCTAGATTATTAAGAATATTTTGTGCAAGAGAACTCATCTCTATGCCCATATTCCATTTACCTGGAGTCCATTTATAAATTCCTGTTTTTTTGTAATCTTCTTGCATTGCATAGAAGAATGGATTTTCTTGAGTTGGTATATATGCGAGACCAGCTTCTAAGTCTATAGACATCGCTTGCCAATTATGTGCTCCTAATGGACCTGGAAGCACCCAAGCTCCATTATCCGTCCAATCAACAGCAGGGTTTTCTACTGGTCTTCCTGTTTCAAGGTCAACATGGGTGGCCCAAGTTACAGCTGCGAATGGATGGGCCCTTAAAACTTTGCCGTCTTCTCTATCTATTACATAAAAAAATCCATTTTTTGGAGCTTGTAAGAGAACCTTTTTCATTTGACCGTCTATTTCCATCTCAGCCAAAGCCATATCTTGCACTGCTGTATAGTCCCAATTATCTTCTGGTGTAGTTTGATAGTGCCATTTATAAAGACCTGTATCGGCATCAACAGCAACTATAGAAGAAAGGAATAAATTATCTCCACCACCAGGAGATCTAATATCCCTAGACCAAGGAGATCCGTTACCTACACCGAGGTAAACATTATTGAAATCTGGATCATATACTATTGAGTTCCAGACCGTACCTCCACCACCAAATTCCCACCAATCTGTGCCATTCCATGTATCTGCAGCCATTTCCATGGCTGGATCTTCAAAACCTAAATCTGGGTTGCCAGGCACAGTGAAGAAGCGCCATACCTGATTACCTGTTTCTGTATCATAAGCTGTTACATAGCCCCTTACACCATATTCGGCACCTCCATTTCCTATATAAACTTTTCCTTTAGCAACTCTGGGCGCACCTGTAATAGTGTAAGATCTGGTTCGGTCGATAATGGTATCAACTTCCCAAACAACTTCTCCAGTCTCAGCATTCAAAGAAAACAATCTTCCATCAAGGCTGGCTGAATAAACTTTTCCGTTATAAACAGCAACACCTCTGTTTACAATATCGCAACAAGCTTTTCTTGCCCATTCTCCAGGTACCTGTGGGTCAAATGTCCATATGGTTTCTCCTGAAAGGGCATCTACAGCATATACTCTGCTCCAAGTACTAGTAAAAAACATTATTCCATCTACAACTATAGGAGTTGCCTCTAGTGCTCTATTAGTTCCCATATCTTTAGACCAAATTAATCCAAGTTCTGAGACGGTTTCTTTATTAA
>CACAIY010000008.1 GCA_902532675.1 uncultured SAR86 cluster bacterium | reverse complement strand
AATTTTGCAGGCCATTTAGGAACATCCCAACCACCTTTTTCTCTAGCTTTCTTAAACCAACCTAATCGCCAAGAGAAGTAGTCTTCTCCATCTTTCATTTTATTTTCATCAAAGAAAGTCCTGACTTCATCCCTAAAATCCAAGTCTTCTGAACTGAGTTCTATATCCATAATTATCTATTTATCTTTTTTGTATAAGGAGTTTGAATATTAATTGCTTTTAAAGATTAAAGCTATGTGAAAAAAAGGGAAATATATAGTTCTTTCATCTATATAAATTTTTTCTGATATAGTCTTGTTATGGATTCTTTAATGTTAGTAGCTTTAGTTTCTTTAGTTTTATTTCTGTTTATATATAAGCAGATACTAGATCTAAAAAAAGAATTACAAACGGAAAAAAATAATATTAAAGAGTTGGAAGAGAAACTTGTTGCTTTAATCGACAAAGATTATGGCTTCTCAGAAGACCGATATTAGTTAAAGATACAAGGAAGTTAGGTTTGTTAAAAATAGCCTTTTTAAGAAGGTGAGATTTTATATAACTTAAATTTATGGAGGTTTGTAAAAAATCATGGCAGATAATTTAAAACAATTAAATAAAGATTTTTTTGGAGCAACAAAGGATTTTTTTAATTTAACGTTTGTCGAGAAAAACCTGGATAGTATTATTTTTTCTTGTTCATTTCCCAGTTCTTGCGCCAACCCCATGGGATTTGTACAAGGAGGTATGATTTCTGCTGTCCTTGACGACGCCACTTCGATCGCCATGATTTCAGGGTATGAAAATAATAAAGCGCCTATGACTACTGATTTACATGTTTTGTTTCATAGGCCACTTCCGCTTGAGGATGCAAGAATAGAAGTAAGAATAATTAAATTGGGTAATAGAAGTGCTACGGCTGAAGGAAGGATTTTTAATAGAGACAATAAGCTCGCAGCCACATTGCTGCACACAGCTCAGCCTGTTGACGCACCGAATCAATAATATAAGATTTAAATAAGAGGTAATTATGAAACCAGTATGTTTAGTATTAGGAGCGGGAGCAGGAATAGGCGGAACCGTTGCGGCAAAGTTTGCAAGCGAAGGATACCACTCTTATTTATGCAGAAGATCAGATCAAGAGGGATTAGATAAATTAATAAAAGGAATTGAAGATGCTGGGGGATCTGCTTCGGGTTCTTTGATGAATGCAATAGAGGAAGATGCTCTAGAGGAAGTAATTACTAAAGTAGAATCAGATGTAGGCCCTATAGAAGTTCTTGTCTATAACTTAGGTGCCCAGACTGGCATGAAACTGCTGAGTCAGACTACCCATAAAGAATTTGAATGGGGATGGAGAATGGCAAGTTTCGGACTTTTCAGGGTTGCTAAGATTTTATGCCCGCTCATGGCTGAAAGAGGAAAAGGGACCTTTTTAGTAACTTCTGCAACAGCAGCGATGAGAGGTAATGCTACACAACACTCTCATGCAGCTGCTATGGGAGCAAGAAGAATGTTATGTCAGTCATTGAATGCTGAATTTGCTTCTAAAGGAATACATGTAGCTCACATAGTTGTTGATGGCGCGGTGGATGCGCCAGATACTTTGGGAAAGATGCTTGGACCTGAAATGTATCAACAATTAAGAGAAACTAAAGGTATGGAGCATGATGGTTTGCTGCTTCCTAAAGAAATAGCTAAAACCTATTTCCATCTAGCTCAGCAACATCGATCTGCGTGGACTCATGAGATAGATTTGAGAGCTTTTTCAGACCTAGCTTGGTGGAACCATGCCAGTACGCTTGCTATTCTTGAAGACTAAGCTCTAAACCTGCTTATTTGGATATCTTCTTCCCCTAAGTCAGTGTAGTTATCGTCAACTCTGCCTTGTATGTATTCTTTCCAAGTGAAAGGTATGTACTTAGGATCTTTATCTAAAATTTGCTCTAATGGTCGGATTACGGCATCTCTTTTGGGGTTATAGAAATACGGAGTGCTATATCTAGCTTTTTTTGTTCTCTTAGTTACTCTATGAATTGCAGCTACATACTTATCGTTAGTCCAAACCTGCATAGCATCACCTAAATTGACTACTATCGTATCCGCTTCAGGTTCTATATCAATCCAACCAAATTCTTTCGATTTAGTTTGTAATCCACCTGTCATATCTTGAAGTAACAGAGTAAGTATTCCTGGATCGGTATGATGGTGTAGGGCCATATCTCCTAGATTGGTAATTTTATTTCTAGTACTTTCTTCCAAAGGATCATCTACTGGATAGAAGTTTAATCTAGCATTACTAGTTGAACCTTCTCCATTAGGAAGTTGAGAATTATTTGAATTTAAGTTTAAGAAAATAAGTTGAAGTGTTTCTTCAGCTATCTGAGATGCTTTTGAAAAGAAAATTTCCATCGTAGATCTAAACTCATTATTTTCTGGCCATTGATTTAGGTCTTCTCCACTTAACTTGGGGTACATGAAATCAAAAACTTCCTTTAAATCTCTTTTTTGTTTAGTTAATTCTCTATCGTAATAACCAAGTGGAATGGTCTTTGTCCTTATAATCTTTACTTTTTCTTCTCTCGGTTGATTGAAGAACCATTTAGACATTTGCCACATAGCATCTATTTCCTTTTGCATGCCGTGATTCTTCAAAAGGAAAAATCCATGATCTCTGCAAGCTAAATCTAAAAGCTTTAGTTGTGAGGCATCGTTTCGAGCCTTTTGTAAATCTATTGTAGGTACATTAGCTTGATTCATGGTCTGTGGCTCTATTAGAAAAGTTAATTACACTTTCAAAGACATGCATAGCATTTAGAACGTCTAAGTCTTGGCGCTGACCCCCAATAATTTGGATTGCAACAGGAATGTTAGAGGTAGAACTTACCCCCACAGGAATAGTTCCTGCCGGATTACGAGTCATATTAATTCCCATTGTAAAGTCCACCCATGAAGGAGTTTCCTCTCCATTAACAGTTCCGTCTCCTTCTATTTTAGGTGCTTGGCCACATGTTCCTGGCGTAATGATTAAAGGCGATACTTTAAAGGACTCTTCTAATTGAAGACCAAACTTATGACAAGCATCTATTGAAGAAGCGTAAGACGCTCCGTCCATTTTCATGCCCATTTCTATAAACATTCTTAGAAGAGGGTCAATTTTTTCATATTCATCTGTTCCTACAAGGTGTTGCTGTCTTCTCGCGCAAGCACACGCCCAAAAAACCATCCAAGCATCCACAGGGTTTTCATCCCAGATTACATCCTTTTCAATGATAGTCACCCCAGCATCTTCTAGTGACTTGACTGCTTTTTCACAGATTTCTAGCACTTCTTTATCTACCGTAGAAAATCCCATCGTAGGTGACCATATAGCTGTTTTTGGTAAATTTCCGGTCAATTGATTCGACCAGTTAGGATTACTTCCTTCAAGGGAAAAAATATCTGTTGGATCTGCTCCTACAGAAGCATCTAAAGCAAGTGCTGTATCTGCAGTAGTATTTGCCATGGGTCCTTTTACTGTTAATAAACCTGATCCTGGTGGTTTAGGGCCTCCATTAGGAATTCTTCCTTGTGAAGTTTTAATACCACTTAAGCCACCTAATACAGAAGGAATCCTTATCGATCCACCTCCATCAGAACCAGTACCTAGAGGTATCATTCCGGAACATAGAGCAGCTGACGTTCCACCAGAAGAGCCGCCTGGAGAATATTCAAGATTCCAAGGGTTTTTAGTAGACCCGAAAGGAGCATTATCTGTTTTACCTTTATGTCCAAATTCAGGTGTATTTGTTTTTCCCAAAACAACACAGCCTTGATCCCTTAGTCTTTTAACTAGGATAGAATCTTCCTCTGCAGGATTATCATTAACGTGTAGTTCTGAGCCATAAGTTGTTACAAAACCCTTTGCATCTTCAAGGTCTTTAACTCCTATAGGAATGCCAGCTAATAAACCTATATCTTCACCATCAGAGATTTTTTTATCTAATGTTTCGGCTTGTTTAATAGCATCTTCAGTGTTTAAAGCACAAAATGCATTTATTGCGGCATCATATTTTTCGATATTGCTTAGAGCAGATTCAGTAAGTTCTTTTGCTGAAATCTCTTTATTTTTTACCTTTTTTACAAGCTCTGAAATTGAATGATCTCTAAAGTCCATGTCTTTCCCCGTTTTTTCTTATATTATCATTGTTTGATTGAAGGTCACTATTAGTTAGGAAATATTATGGATTTTGAACATACAAAAAAGACCAAGGATTTAATGGCACTAGTTTCAGATTTTATAAATACAAATATAAGACCATCTGAAAAAAGGTATACAGAAGAAATGGAAGCTTTTAGGGCTGAGGGTGACCCATGGCGTGTCCCTGAGGTGCTTTATGAATTAAAACATAAGGCCAAAGACGCAGGTCTTTGGAATTTTTCTTTAACAGGCAATCTCGGATACGGTTTAACTAATTTAGAGTTCGCACCTCTTGCTGAGATGATGGGAGTTGGCTGGACTTCTGAAGTGTTTAATTCTTCTGCTCCTGATGCCGGCAATATGGAGGTATTAGATAAATACGGAACAGAACAACAAAAAGAGAAATGGCTAAAGCCTTTACTAGATGGGACCATGAGATCAGCATTTGCAATGACAGAGCCTAATGTAGCCTCTTCAGATGCAACAAATATATCAAGCACTATTGTTGCTGATGGTGATGAGTACGTTATTAATGGAGAAAAATGGTGGACCTCCGGTTATGGAAGACCCGATTGTGGTTTTATGATATTTATGGGAGTTTCAAATCCGGATGCACCGAAGCATCAAAGGCAATCTCAGATAATTGTTCCTCGAGACACTGAGGGAATAAAGCTTAAAAGAATGTTAACTGTTTAT
Organism: uncultured SAR86 cluster bacterium; assembly: GCA_902532675.1. GTDB lineage: Bacteria > Pseudomonadota > Gammaproteobacteria > Magnimaribacterales > Magnimaribacteraceae. The sequence goes on along the minus strand of CACAIY010000008.1, from coordinate 48,799 downwards.
GGTGCTGATCACGCACCAAGCGGCCACGCTCATTTAATCTTTGAAAATGTTCGAGTACCGAAAGAGAATATGATTTTAGGTGAGGGGAGAGGTTTTGAGATAGCTCAAGGTCGTCTAGGGCCTGGCAGGATACATCATTGCATGAAGATTATAGGTGCAGCAGAGACAGCACTTAAATTATTATGTGAAAGGGCATCAACTAGAGTAGCTTTTGGAAAAGCAATAGCTGAATTAGGAGGGAATTATGATGTTATTGCTAAGTGTAGAATAGAGATAGAAATGTGTAGGCTTCTAACATTAAAGGCAGCTTACATGATGGATACTCAAGGAAATAAAAAAGCAAAAAGTGAGATAGCTCAACCTAAGGTTGAAGTGCCTAGTATGGCTGTAAGAGTTATAGAAAGGGCTGTACAGATACATGGAGGGGCGGGCGTTTCTCAAGATACCCCTTTGGCCGGACTTTATAGCTCTATCAGATTTTTAAGAATAGGCGATGGTCCGGATGAAGTTCACTTAAGAACCATAGCGAAAGAAGAGCTTTCAAAATACGATTCTTTAAAATAAAAATAGATAAATAGTTAATTCTTTCATTTATAGACTTTTTCAATTAAGAAGATAAGATTGACTAATATGTGAAGGGGCGGCTTAAGCCTGAGATCTGAGAAGAAACCCTTTGAACCTGATCCATTTAATAATGGCGGAGGAATTACATGATTAATCTAAGCAAAGTTTCATTCTTAATATATTTTTTTCTTTGTCTCTTCAGTAGCAATTTTATTTTAGCTAGTGTCGAAGAGATAGTTGTTCTAGGGGACTGGAAGGAAATATCCCCAGATAAGAACGATGCAAGTATTGTTTTATTAGGCTCGAAAGAAATTGATAATCAGGCGGTCAATCACTTTGAGGAACTTTCTTATCTCGTACCAAATTTAAATTTTGCAGCAAGTGACTCAAGGGCGCGATATTTTCAAATTAGAGGGATAGGAGAGAGGTCAGGATATCAAGGTACGCCTAATTCATCTGTCGGTTTTTTAATTGACGACATTGATTATTCAGGTCAAGGAGGAATAGCAACTACTTTTGATTTAGATCAAGTTGAAATTCATAGAGGTCCACAAGGCTCTAGAATAGGAGCTAACGCTCTAGCTGGTCTGATTTATATTAGAACTAAAGGTCCCACAAAAGAATTTGAATCTACAGGAAGGGTTGTTTTAGGTTCATACGGAAGAAAGAGTATAGGCCTTGCTGTTGGCGGGCCTCTACAAATTAGTGATGATATTACTTACAGATTGGCTCTTCATAAACATGAAGAGGATGGTTTTAGAAAAAATATTTATCTAAATAAATCTGATACTTCAAGAAAGGATGAGCTAACAAGTAGATTGAAGGTTAATTGGGAAGTAGACAATAAGACTTCAGTTAAATTATTGTTTTCTAGGGTTAATTTAAATGATCCAGCCGATATATGGACTCTTGATGGAAGTTTAAATACTCTTTCTGATAGACCTGGCATGGATTCACAAAAGACCAATTCATTTGGATTAAACATTTTTAGTAAGCTTGATGATTTCAATTTTCAAAGTTTGACTAGCTCAACTAATACCGATGTAACTTTTAGTTATGATGCGGACTGGGGAAATGCAGAATCTTGGCATCCGTACGTATATGATTATTTCTCTCAGACGATCAGAAATCGGGAAACTAAATCACAAGAATTTAGACTATTATCCAATGAGAACCTGAAAGCGGCCAATAAAAAAATTCAATGGGTATTAGGAATTAGTTATTCTGAGATAAAGGAAACTAATTTTAAGGAAGATGATGGTAATTATGGCGACCCCAGTGACCCTTTTGGGCCTTATTTTAGCCAATCTTCCTCTTCAAGTTATTATCAATCTAAGAATGTCTCTCTATTCGGAAGTTTAGATTATTCTTTTACAGATACTCTCCAATTATCTTTAGGGCTTAGAAGAGAAGATTGGAAAGCAAATTATAACGATACCTTTGAAGAAGAATTTAGACCTTCAAATACGATGAATGGAGGAAAGATTTCTTTAATCAAGAATACAGAAAACTCTAATTTATTTGCCAGTATTGCTAAAGGCTATAAACAGGGTGGCTTTAATCTAGGACTAGGATTAGGTTCATCTAACGCAAATATAATTTACAACCCTGAATACCTTTTAAATTACGAAGTAGGGCTAAATACTAAAAGTCTTGATTCCAGGATTCGTCTTTCTGCAGTTTTGTTTTATTCTGACAGAGAAGATCAACAGGTTCTTATCTCAACTCAGGTAGACCCTTCAGACCCAAATACTTTTTCTTACTTGACGAAGAATGCAGCCGAAGGAGTTAATTATGGATTTGAGCTAAATGTTGATTATGAAATTAATGATTCTCTAAATATTTACACAAGAATTGGTTTATTAGAAACAGATATTAAAAACTGGAAGTCTAGGCCTGATCTGGAAGGTCGAGATCAAGCACATGCCCCAAGAAATAGTTATGCTGCAGGTTTAAATTGGAATCTAAACCAAAACTTTTTCTTAAGAATTGATACTGTAGGAAAAAGTAACTTTTATTATTCTGATTCACATAACAACAAATCAAGGTCATATTCATTAACCAATTTAAGTTTAGGATATCAGCTTGATCAATTGGAAGTTTCTCTATGGATGCGCAATGCGTTTAACAGGTATTATTCAGTTAGAGGTTTTTATTTTGGCAATGAACCTCCAAACTTTGAAAATACTTTGTATGAAAGACATGGAGATCCCAGACACTTTGGCTTATCTCTTCAATACAATCTTTAGGCCTTAAATAAATGGAATTTCTAGCAGTCTTATTAGCCATACTTTATCTGGTGCTTGCAGTTAAGCAGAATATTCTATGTTGGCTTGCTGGGATTCTAAGTTCTTTTCTATACCTATTTATTATGTATTCAGCAGGCCTTTACATGGAGGCTTCTTTACAAATTTTTTATATATTCATGGGGGTATATGGGTGGTCTCAGTGGAAATCTAAGCAACCAGAATTTGTTGTAAATAATTGGAGCGCTTTAAGTCATTTCAAAGCCATAAGTTTGATTCTTCTGCTTACATTATCGTCAGGATATCTGCTTGATACATATACTGAAGCTGCCTTGCCATTTCTTGATGCTTTGACAACATGGGGGGCAATTATTGCAACCTATATGGTTGCCAAAAAGCTAATTGAGAATTGGATTTATTGGTTCGTTATTGATTCTATTTCTATATTCTTATTTATATCAAGAGACTTAAATTTAACCGCTTTATTATTCACAGGTTATCTTGTAATTATCTTTTTTGGCTATAGGTCTTGGAGCAAGGCAAGGAAATAAAAAAAGGCCACTGCAGATCGCAATAGCCTTTTTAATTTTATGTTTATTTAGATTAGACTAAATCAGCATTCATAATTTTATTCCATGCAGCTACAAAGTCCGAAGTGAATTTATCTTTAGCATCTGAACTAGCATAAACCTCAGCTATAGCTCTAAGTTGAGAGTTAGAACCGAACGCAAGATCCGATCTTGAAGCAGTTCGTACTTTTTCTCCTGAGACTCTATCGGTTGCTTCGTAGGAATTCCCGGTTCCGTTTGGTTTCCATTCAACAGACATATCCAGCAGAGTATCAAAGAAGTCATTTGATAAATTATTGATATCATCTGTAAATACTCCATGACCATCTGCACTTACTCCTAAAGTCCTCATTCCTCCAACGAGAACTGTCATTTCTGGAGCTGTTAAACCAAGTAATTGAGCTTTATCTAACATCAATTCTTCAGAAGGCATATTTATTCCAGATTGATGATAATTTCTGAAAGCGTCTGAAACAGGTTCTAATACTGCAAATGATTCTTCATCCGTCTGCTCTATGCTAGCGTCTCCTCTACCCGGAGTAAAAGGCACTTCTACTCCAGACGCCTTTTCAATACCAACATTACCAGCAAGAACTATTACATCAGCTATTGAAGCTCCTGTGTCATTTGCTATACCCTCAAGAACATTTAGAACTTCCGATAGTTCTTTTGGCTTATTTGCTTCCCAATCTTTTTGTGGGGCAAGACGTATCCTGGCACCATTTGCACCACCTCGGAGATCCGAGCCTCTGAAAGTGGATGCACTGGCCCAAGCAGTTTCTACCATTTGTTGAATTGTTAGTCCGCTCTCATTTATTTTAGATTTGACACTTCCAACATCATAATCAGCATTACCTTCAGGGATTGGATCTTGCCAAATTAATTCCTCTTGAGGAACTTCTGGGCCTAGGTAACGAGATCGTGGACCCATATCTCGATGTAACAATTTAAACCATGCTCTTGCAAACGCATCAGCAAATTCATCAGGGTTTTCATGAAAACGTTTTGAGATTTTTTTATAAGCAGGATCTTCTCTCATAGACATATCCGCAGTTGTCATCATAGTGGGAACACGAACAGAAGAATCTTCGGCATCAGGTGCCATATCTTCTTCTTTCTGATCTATGGCGTGCCAAACAATTTTTCCTGCAGGCGTTTCTACTTTTTCCCATTCATAACCAAATAAGAGATCAAAATAGCCGTTATCCCATTTAATGGGATCTGCTGTCCAAGCTCCTTCAAAGCCACTTGTGATCGTGTCACTACCCTGACCTGACGCATGATTACTCATCCAACCAAAACCCATATTTTCTAAAGAAGCGCCTTCCGGTTCTACCTGAACATTTTCTTCTGGACCTGCACCATGTCCTTTACCAAAAGTATGCCCGCCAGCAACAAGAGCAACAGTCTCTTCATCGTTCATAGCCATTCTGGCAAAAGTTTCTCTAACATCTTTACCGCTAGCAATTGGGTCAGGCTCTCCATCAGGCCCTTGAGGATTAACATAAATCAATCCCATCTGAACTGCGCCAAGAGGGTTAGCTAAATCTCTTTCTCCTGAATATCTTTCATTTGCTAGCCATTCTTTTTCAGCACCCCAATCAATATCTTCCTCAGGAGCCCATATGTCCGGACGTCCTCCTCCAAAACCAAAAGTCTTACCGCCCATGGATTCAATGGCCACATTGCCAGCAAGTATTAACAAATCAGCCCAACTAATTTTATTCCCATATTTTTGTTTAACAGGCCATAGTAACCTTCTTGCTTTATCTAAATTTCCGTTATCTGGCCAACTGTTAAGTGGTGCAAATCTTTGATTTCCTGTTCCGCCTCCGCCTCGGCCATCACCCGTTCTATAAGTACCTGCAGCATGCCAAGTCATCCTTATAAAGAAAGGGCCATAGTGACCGTAATCTGCAGGCCACCAGTCTTGTGAATCTGTCATTAGATCATTTAGATCTTTCTTCAAAGCTTTATAATCTAGCTTCTTAAATTCTTCTCCATAATCAAACCCTTCATCCATAGGATCAGACTTTCTGTCATGTTGATGAAGAATGGATAAGTTTAGTTGGTTAGGCCACCAGTCTTTATTAGACGTCCCACCGCTACTATTGCTTGTAAGAGCACCGTGCATTACAGGACATTTATTATCTTTGTTATCAGTCATCTATATTTCCCTCTTTAATATTTAACTAAAATTTTTGAGCGCTAATGAAATATTACATAAATTAACAAGCTAGTCTATGGTTTACTATAAGATTTACCTTATATCGTAGATAAAAATATATATACAAAAATTTATGTTTATTCGAATTTGGTATATGTGAGAGAATATAATTAAATAAGGAGTTAGTTATGGCAAAAGCTTTATACCCAGGTACATTTGATCCTATAACACTTGGTCATATAGACATAATAGAAAGAGCGCTTCATTTATTTGATGAAGTAACTATTGCCATAGCGACAAGTGAATCTAAAAAACCAGTATTTACCTTAGAAGAAAGAATATCTCATGTTGAGCAAATATTTAAGGGCAACAAGAAAGTCAAAGCGATTGGTTTCACAGGTTTGGTGGTAGATTTAGCTAAGGAAGAAAATTCCAATATCCTTATCCGTGGATTAAGGGCTGTATCTGATTTTGAATACGAATTCCAGTTAGCAAATATGAATAGAGCAATGTCTCCTGATTTAGAAAGCGTTTTTTTAACGCCTAAAGCCAAGTTTTCTTTCTTATCTTCAACTTTAGTGCGTGAAATAGCTTCGATGGGCGGAGAAATTTCCTCTTTTGTGGATCCAATTATAGAAAAGGCTCTTAAAGAACGCTTTAAATAATTATTTCTGACATTTAGGGCAATACACGCTGCTTCTTTGACCAATAGTTACATTCTTCAGTATGGAAGAGCAGATTTTACATTCTTCGCCCTGCCTTCCATAAACTTCCAATTGTTGCTTGAAATAACCAGGCTTATTATCACTTCCTACAAAATCTCTTAAAGTCGTCCCGCCTTGATCAATAGATTTTTTAAGTATCGTGACTATCTCTCTAGATAATACTTCGTATTTTCCTAAAGGAACTTTTCCAGCTTGCCTCGTCGGTCTAATCTTAGATTTAAAAAGAGCTTCGTTTGCATAGATATTACCTACTCCTACTACATTTTTTGAATTCATAATAAAATTTTTTATAGGTACTTTTCTCTTTCTTGAAAGATTAAATAAATATTCTCCATTGAATGAATTTCCCAAAGGCTCAGGTCCTAGATTTTCTAATAAAAAATGATTATCTATATTGTCCGTCCATAAGAAACAGCCAAATCGTCTTGGATCGCAATAACGAAGGATTGATTTATCTTCGAACACTATATCTATGTGGTCATGCTTCTTTAAATCTTCTTCTTGAGCGATTCTTAAGCTTCCTGACATGCCTAAATGTATAATTAAGAACTCTCCAGAACTCTCAAGTAATAAATACTTACCGCGTCTTTTAATCCCTGAAAAATTTTTATTAACTAGCTTCTCTTTAAGTTGTCGGGCTGGTACAGGCCATCTTAGAGATGGTTGTCTCACAATTACCGAGGTTATTTTCTTATTTAGGATATGTGATTCAATTCCTCTAAGGGTCGTCTCTACTTCTGGTAATTCAGGCATTTCAGATAAATACCTTTAACTTAAAGAGGTTTCTAAAGAGAATTGCATTAAGTTAGTTTAAATGCATAAAGTTTATATATAAAGTAAGAACAATATTCTTTTAAATTATCCAATACATATAGGAGCAATTGTCATGAAATCAACTAAACACTTACTGCATCAAGAGTTACAAGTAATGGCTGATGCGGCAATTATCACAGAAATAAACGATGAAAGCTTAGAGGGTGTAAGACAAACTCTCGATAGCTTAAAACCTCCTTTGGAAGATGCAGAATCTTATAAAGTAACAAGAAAAGAGATTTTTATTCCTCAAGATAATGCTCCAGATGTGCGCTGTCTTCTTTATATCCCTGATGATAGGAAAGACTTATCAGGTCCCGGTTATCTTCATATACATGGTGGCGGTTATATCATAGGCTCGCCAGAAGGTTCAGATACTCAAAATCTACTATTAGCTTCGGAGATAGGTGTTGTAATTATTTCTGTTGATTATCGCCTGGCTCCTGAATTCCCCATACCAGCCCCTCTTGATGATTGTTATATTGCTCTCGGATGGCTCCATGAAAACTCAGAAGATCTTGGGATTGATCGGTCTCGCATAGGGATAGGGGGAGAAAGTGCCGGAGGGGGATTGGCAGCTGCTCTTGCAATCAAAGCAAGAGATGAAGGAGAGTATCAAGTATGCTGGCAATCACTTACTTACCCTATGTTAGATGACAGGACTGGAACAGATGAAAATCCGGGAGATCCGTTAGTAGGTGAATTTGTTTGGACAAGGGCATTTAATCAATATGCTTGGAACTGTTACCTTGCCGATGCTCCAAGAGAAGCCCCTCAATCACCCGGAAGATTAGAAAATTTTGAAGGACTCCCTCCAGCATGGATGTTTACTGCATCGCTTGATCTATTTAGAGATGAAAATATTGATTATGCTCAGAAATTAATGAGAGCAGGCGTAGCTTGCGACTTAGTTGTTTACCCTGGAGCATGTCATGCTTTTCAACAAATAGAAACATCTGAGTTGGCAAAACGTTATAGAGAAGATTTTACAGCTTCTCTAAAAAGAGGATTGGGCGGATAAGAAAATATTATTCTATTAAATCAGTAACCTTTTTACCTTCAATAAAGTCAATAATGATTTGAGCTAATTCAGGCCCAACTTCTTCTTGAACAAAATGCCCAGCACCACCTAAGGTTATTACTGTTGGATTTGGGATACGATTTACAAAATCATCTTTCATTCTGATGGTTATTCTTTCTTCACCTCCAAAAGCTACAAGAAAAGGTTTGTCCCATTCTTCATAAACCTCTTTCCAGTATTTTTCATTTTCTTGGAGTTGAGTTGGTATCAGATAAGGCCAGACATGAGCTCCAGCTTTATATCTTCCAGAAGGATAGGGTGCTTCGTAAGCTTTCTTTTCTCCCTCGGAAAGATTTAATCGACCAAAGTTTTCAATAATTCCTACTATATCCATATCTTTAGAATAATAAGAATACGCTATCCATTTAGTGAACATGGAAATGCCATCACTGCTGGAAGGGTTGTCGGAGTTAAGTGCACCTTGAGCGGCCGTTTTGAGCTCTTCAAAAGTAATTGGTCCGTTCCACCAGACTGTGAATTCCACCATACGCTGAGTAAACCATGCTCTTATACCTTCACCTGCAACCATGCCTGTATTTGAAACAATAACTTGCGTAAATCTATCTGGCATTTCTGCAACAACCCTTAGACCAACAAGTCCGCCCCAGTCCTGCCCAAAGTGGGTAGCATTTTTTAAGTCTAATCTTTCAACAAGCTCTTTCATGACATCAACATGATGCTTATAACTATAGTCATGCTTAGATTCAAATTTATCTGACTTACCAAAACCAATCATATCTGGAACAATGACTCTATGGCCGGCATCAGTAAATACTGGAATCATTTTTCTAAATAAATAACTCCAGGTTGGTTCTCCATGGAAAAGAATTATTGGGTTAGCATCCTTAGGTCCTTCATCAAGGTAGTGGATCCTAAGATCATCTATCATCATGTAGTTAGGTCTAAAAGGATAACCTTCGAGATTTTCAAACCTCTCGTCCGGAGTCCTTAATACTCCCTCTCTTATTTCTTCTGATATAGCAGTAAAACTAAATGTTAAAAAATAAAATAACAAACAAATCTTAAAAATTTTATTCAATGTCATTCCTAAAATTTACATACTAGAAAGAATTATTTTTTCTGAATTTACAGGCAAAATAATTAATAAGTTATCTTCAGCTAATATCCAGTCATCTCTAATTTTATCTACTCCCCTTACAAATATTAGCTCTGTTAAATAATTTCTAGGTGCAGGGGTTAGATGATAAAAAACCAATTGCTTTACATTGGCTTTATTAGCTATTTCAGCAGCTTCTAACAAGGTTGTGTGATAGGTTTTTATATCAGTCATAACTTTAGCTCTTAGAGGCGCTCCGTTTTCTGCAGCAAAGTTTTGTAAAATATCTACCATATGATTAGCTTGAGCTTCGTGAAACAGCACATCCACATCCATAGAATTATCAATAACACTCTGTGCATAAGAAGTATCACCTGTAATAACTAAAGACCTCCCTTTATATTCAAATTTATAGCCCAACGAAGGTTCAATGGGTTCATGGATTACCTTGAAGGCTGTTATTTTCAGCTCTCCATTGTCATATATCACTGGTTTATCTAGATCAATTGTATGAGTATCAAAGCCAGCATATTTTCTTGGGGCAATTCCATCACCGTGATGCTCATGTCTAAATCCGTAATCAAGGCCATAGGCCATTTCTAATCCTTGCGTAACAGTAGCTACACCTTTTGGTCCATATACTTTCAACTTGTCCTTTCTTCCTGTAAGTATCCAAGCTCCTTGATGAAGATTAGGAAGATCTGATATGTGATCTGAATGTAAGTGCGTTAGCAAAACAGCATTGATTGAACCGTAATCGATACCCCAGTTTTGTAAGTTAGCATTACTGCCATCGCCTATATCTACAATAAATATTTCATGTCCAGCCTTAACTAACATACAGGTCTCGGCTCTACCTGGGCTAGGAATGGGAGATCTTGATCCACACACTGCAACACTTAATGCATCTTCTTTAGGTAAATTATCAGTAGCATTAACCATGCCAGAGACTACTGACATCATAATTCTGTCTTGAATTGAAGGGACTTGAATTAGAACGAAGGATGCTATTCCAAGAATTGATGAAGCAACTGCAATTCGAATAGCTATTTTCATTGTTTACTCCATTCTATTGCTTATTGAAATTAAATCTCCAGGATTTAATGAACCTACAGAAGCTTTAAGTCTTAGCATGGCAATGATGTATTCGTATCTTGAACTAGCATAATCTCTTTGAGCTTGAAAAAGTCTTTTTTGTGCATCAAGAAGATCTACGGTATTTCTACTTCCAACTTCATAACCAATTTGGGTTGCCTCTAATGCAGATTCAGCTGAAGCAAGAGCTTGTTTTCTAGCAGTTACATTTGCAACCTGAGTTTGAACTCCAAAGTGGTTAGATCTAATATCTCTTATAGTAGATCTTTCGGTATAAACAGTCTGTTCTTTGGCTCTATCGTAATTAGCAAAGGCCTGTCTTCTTGATGAGCTGATAGATCCACCAGCATATAGAGGTATATTGACTTGTATAGCGTATTGCCTAGTGTCTTGTTCTATTCCAAATAATGGATTTTGTATAAAACCACCAAATTTTCCTTGTTTTGAAGTGCTTTTAGTTGCTCTACCAACGATATCTATCTGAGGTAGGTGGTTTGAAGTAGCTGCTCTTGCGCTATGTTTAGCCGCATCTCTTTGTAATCTAGCAGATTTTAATTGAAAGTTATTTTTTAATCCTAAGGTTACCCAATTTTCTCTGTCTAAAGGGTCAGGAAGAGAAATCTCAAAGTCCTCTATTAATGGAGAGAGTAAAGTAATATCTTTTCCAACTATCGAAGTTAATCCTTCTCTCGCAGAATCCAATTGAGCTTCTCTAGATATCCTTGATACTACAGTCAAATCATATGCAGCTTGAGTTTCTTGTACTTCAGTTATCGCTGCCAACCCAACTTCAAATCTTTTTTTAGCAAGGTCTTTTTGTCTTCCTATAGCTTTTTCTTCTGCCTTAGCAGCATTTAGGCTATCGATTGAATTTAGGACATTAAAATAAGCCGAGGCCACTCTAATCATAGTTTCTTGTTGTTGATAAGCAAATTCAGCTTCAGCGCTTTGTGTTAGTGCTTTCCCTCTTCTAAATTGAAACCATTTATCCATTCTAAATACTGGTTGAGTTAATCTAGCTGAATAATTATTAGAATTGTATTGATCAATTATTTGATCCATTACTCTATATTCATTCCAATTAGTGCTTCCAGAGACGCTTAAATTAGGAAGCAAACCAGATCTTCCTTGAACTTTATTTTCTTTTCCAGCTCTGTAAGAAGCCTCAGCAGCTTTTAAGAGAGGATCATTTTTAAGTGCTAACTCGTAAACTTCTTCAAGATTTTCTGCCTTTAAGAAGGTAGAAACAAACGAAAGAGATAATGAAAAAATAATATATTTAGTTAAATTTTTATAGTTCATAGGATAAATTACCTTTAGGTGTATTACTATACTATAACACCTATTTCTAACTCTCCAAAATTTTATTTGTTAACCCGCAAAAGAGTTTTTATACTTAACCTAAAATTTAGGAGAAAATATGACTATACAAGTAGGAGATACTTTGCCTTCAGTAAACGTAACTACAATGACAGATGAAGGGCCGAAACCTATGGCAATTAATGAATTGTGTTCAGGAAAGAAGGTTGTTCTTTTCGCTGTTCCAGGAGCCTTTACACCAACTTGCAGCGTTCAACATTTACCGGGCTTTATTGAAAATAGCCAAGCTTTAAAGGATAAAGGTGCTGATGTAGTAGCCTGTATTTCTGTGAATGATCCATTTGTTATGAGCGCATGGGGAGCAGATAGAGGAGTAGGTGAAGAAGTTATGATGCTTTCTGATGGCAATTGTGAATTTACTTCTGCAATAGGTTTAGAAATGGATGGAAGCGGTTTTGGTCTAGGAACTAGATCTCAAAGATATGCAATGGTAGTAGATGATGGTGTAGTTTCTGCTCTTAATGTTGAGGCAGGTCCAGGTTTAGATGTAAGTTCAGCTGAATCAATTTTGGAATTAATCTAAATATGACAAAGCCAATATTTGATATAGGTCAAATTTGCGAGTTAGATAAATGGGAAACCTTTATCAATGGACAGCCTTTCGATACTTTTAAAAGACTTAGGAAAGAGGCCCCTATTTATTGGCATGAAGAAAGTCTTGAATTTGAACCAGGGTTCTGGGCTTTAACAAAACATGAAGACATAATTAAAGTATCTAAAGATCCTTTAACATTTTCTTCAGCTGTGGGTGGACATCTTATGACAATGGGAGATCCTGAAGTCGTAGATCCTGCGGCAGTAGCAGCAATTATTGGAAATATGATTGGCATGGACCCACCTGATCATCAAATTTATAGGAAGATGGTAGCTCCAAGCTTTACCCCTAAAGCAATCAGAAGTTTAGAAGACGACATGAGACTGAAAGTTAGAGAATTGCTTGATAACGTTTCAGATAAAGGAGAATTCAATTTTGTAACTGAAATATCTGAACAGCTCCCTTTATGGGTTTTATGTGAGATGATGGGAATTGAAGATTCTCAAAGGCCTAGAATTAGAGATTTGGTGAATAATTTAACTGACGCTTCTATAAATGCAGATCCTGATAAGTCTATGCAAGTATGGTTTAACTATATGGAACTTTTCAAAATGGGCAGGGACATGATTGAAGAAAGAAGAAAGAACCCTACAGATGACCTTATGAGTGTAGTTGCTAATACCAAAGTAGAAGGAGGTGAATTACCACCTGAGTTATTAGACGGGTTTTTCTTACTTATGGTTATCGCAGGCAATGAAACAACAAGGAACACAATAACAGGTGGATTGATGGCCTTGACAGAAAACCCAGAAGAAAGAGACAAACTTATTAAAGATCCATCGTTAATAGCCAATGCAACCGATGAGATGTTGAGATGGGTTACTTCTGTTATTTATTTCAGAAGGACAGCTACTAAAGACACGCAAATCCGAGGTCAGGATATAAAGAAAGGCGACAAGGTTGTGATGTGGTATGGTTCAGCAAATCGAGATGAGGATGTTTTTGAAGATGGACACCTTTTCCAGGTTGATCGACCAAACGCTAAGAAGCATCTAGCTTTTGGTGCAGGAGAGCACCTTTGTTTGGGCAATAGGCTTGGGCATATGCAAATAAGAATTTTATTTGAAGAATTATTACAAAGGTATCCTAATATGCACTCAACTTCTGACCCAGTTAGGGTACCCTCTAACTTTCTTGCTGGCATTTCAGAATTGAAAGTAACAATCTAAATGATCACAAAGGGGGATGATTACCCCATACATCAATTACCAATTCCTATTGCTGAAGTAGGAACTGAAAGAAACTTTTACGATAGGTACTTTTTTAACGGATATAACAAGGATGGGACTATCTTTTTTGCTACAGCTTTATGTGTTTATCCTAATCTTAATCTCATTGATGGCAGTTTTGTTTTAGTCTTTGATGGAATTCAGCATAATTTTAGGTATTCAGATATTTTGAACCAAGAAAGACTTGATACGACTGTTGGATCTTTGAAAGTTCAAGTCATCGAACCTCTTAAAGAGTTAAAGGTACAAGTAATTGATCCTGATAAAGGTCTTAACGTTGACTTAAATTTCGTTGGCAGGTTCGAGCCTATGCAAGAACCTAGGATGGTCATGAAAAATGGACCTAGAACTACAATGGATTCAACACGAATGACTCAGCATGGTACTTGGATTGGTAAGATTTCCTTTAATAACAGAGAGATCGAAGTTTCAAAAGATGAATATAAAGGCTCTAGAGATAGATCGTGGGGCGTTAGACCAGTTGGTCTTCCTGATAGCCAATTTTTACCCCCTCTACAAATACCTCAATTTTATTGGTTGTGGGCGCCTGCAAACTTTGAAGACCTAACATCTCACCTATATTTTGTAGATGATTCATTAGGAAATCCAACTCATTCTCACTGCGTTATTCAACATGATGGCGAAGTTGATGTGTTATCTGATCTAAGAAAAGAGATTGCTTATAAAAAAGGGTCTAGAAGGATTAGTGAAGCTAAATTTAGTGCGAAAAAAAGTGATGGCTCTGAGGTCTCTTGGATTCTAGAACCTAAATATCATATTTATATGTGCGGCTTAGGATACATGCACCCCGAATGGGGCCACGGTCATTTCAAGGGAGAGAATCAGTCTACATATGATTCCTATGACTTAAATGAAGATCCTCACGATCCTCCTTTTCTACATATCCAAGCCATATGCAAATTTACATTGAATGAAGATGACAAAATAAAAGAAGGTTTGGGAGTATTAGAGGAGCTATTAATAGGTCCGCATTCACCAAGTGGATTTGAAGAGTTGTTAGATGGTTCTAAATAATTATGGAATCTAACAAAGAACTATCATCTCAGTTCATTTCTTACTACTCTAAATTTACAAATAAAAAATTATCCTTGTTGTCTTTTGAAAGAGTTTTTGGAGGCGCTAGTAGGGAAACTTTTAGAATACTAGTTAAGGATGAGACCGGGTCTGAAGAAAAATTGATTCTTAGGAGAACCCAAGAAAGCTCTTTAATAGAAACATCCCAATCCACTGAATATTTAGCATATTCTGCTTACCAAGGAACTTTGGTTCCTGTTCCGGCTATGATAGACATAAATGAAGATGAAGGAACTTTAGGTGCTCCTTTTATGCTAATGCAGCAGTTAGATGGAGCAGCTGCAAGTCCTTTCACGCCAGATGCTTATTCACCTCATGAAGAAGAGTTAGGCGAGCAGTTTTGGTCGATTCTTGGAGAGATTGCTAAGAAAGATATAAACGATGACTTTATCGATCAGTTTGACAACGCAACAGAAGATCCATGTTGGAAAAAGGAATTGGATAAATGGATTAAAGTTATAAAGGAAGATTCTATATCTATAGAACCCATATTAGATGCAGGAATAAGAAAGTTGTATGAAAACCCACCTAAGGAACCTAAAAAGAAGAGTTTGGTACATGGAGATTACAGAAATGGCAATTTCCTGTTTAAAGAAAATAAAATAACAGGAATTCTTGATTGGGAAATGGCACACATAGGAGATCCTTTAGAAGATTTAGGCTGGGCACTTTCCCCTATATGGAGTTGGCAAGATCGTGATAAACCAGCTTATCTGTTAGATAGACAAGCATCTTTGTCTATTTGGGAGGGTTCCAGTGGATTAACTATAGATAAGAATGATCTTAAATGGTGGGAACTATTTGCTTGTGTAAAAGGGATGGCAATATGGATTTCTGCAGGTAATGAGTTTAAAACAGGAAAGAATGTAGATCCTATCAATCTTTTCTCTCCCTGGATTCCCGGGGACATCCATTTAGAGATTATTTTGGACATCTTAGAGGAAGATTTGAATGAAACCTGAAATAAATATAGCTCTTATGCATGCTGCTCAAGAAATCCTAACGAGGTTTTCACCTCTAATTGAAGACGAATATGAACAATCTAGATTGAACTCCTGGGGGGCGCTAATTTTAATTTCTGCAATGAAATTTAATCAGTCCTATTCTTCCTTAGCTGAAGAAAACGATAGCATTATTAATTGGTTAAGAAAGACGAAACAAATTTACACCAAAGATTTATTAGAAGAGATTGATGAGATTCAAGTGGAAGAGGGTGCCGAACAAACTATTTTAGACGAGCAGAATCAGTTACTCAGAGCTATCTTAGTTAAAGCTCACAAAGAAGTAGATTTAAAGGAAGATATTGAACTTAAAAAAGAATTATTAAACTTATTAAGAGAAATGCATAGTCACAGGAAAGTAAGTGACTTAATAGGCTTACTTCAACAAGCTGATTCTTAGCTGCTCCATTGAAAGAAAGTTATAAAGCTATAAGCACAGAATACTGCTGGAGACAGATATATAGTAGGAAGTGCTGCTTTATAAAACTTGATTGCTTTCTTTTCTATTTTTTTCATTAATTTATCTATACGGTTAAATTTATAAGAATATTATATCAATATAATTTATATATGTATATAAATATTATGAATATATTGTGAAAAGTATGTGAAATAAGCCTTTTTAAGGATCAATTATTGTTAATTAAGGTATAATAAGCTAAAACTCAATGGCTAGAGAATACAATGCTGAATCAATAGAAGTCCTCTCTGGACTTGATCCGGTTAAAAAAAGACCGGGTATGTATACCGAGACCTCTAGACCAAATCACCTAGCATTAGAAGTTATTGATAACAGTATCGATGAAGCTCTTGCAGGGCATGCTACAACTATTGATGTTGAATTACATAAAGATGGTTCTTTAAGTGTTGAAGATGACGGAAGAGGCATGCCGGTAGGTATACATCCCGATGAAGGTATTCCGGCAGTGGAACTAATATTTACAAGGTTGCATGCTGGAGCAAAATTCTCTGATGAAGATTATAAATTCTCTGGTGGCTTACATGGAGTGGGTGTATCCGTAGTCAATGCTCTATCACTTAACTTATCTGCTGAAATTAAAAGAGGAGGGCATAAGTATTTCTTAGAGTTTAAAAATAGTGAAAAAAAGAAAGAGTTAGCCAAGGTAGACAAAGTCGGTAAAAAGAATACTGGGACAAAGGTAACTTTTCTTCCTGACCCTCAATATTTTGATAACGTTAAGTTTTCTGTATCTCAACTTATGGCTGCTTTGAAAGCGAAAGCAGTATTATCTCCTGGTCTGAAGATATCTTTTAAGGATAAGGAGTCAGGGAAATCCGAGACTTGGTGCTTTGTTGATGGTTTAGCTGCCTATCTAGCTAGCAGTAATAAAGGTGGTGATTTAATTCCTGCTGAGCCTTTTGAGGGCGAGCATGTTAATGACGAAGGAGGCTTAACTTGGGCCTTGCAATGGGTACAGGGAATTTCCGATCCCATTTCAGAAAGTTATGTCAATTTAATTCCCACAACCCAAGGGGGTACCCATGTAAATGGTTTAAGATCTGGGCTAACAGAAGCTTTAAAAGAGTTCTGTGAATTCAGAAATTTAATTCCAAGGGGAGTTAAGATAACCGCAGAAGATGTATGGTTGAATTGTAGTTCTATACTCTCCGCAAAATTAAGAGACCCTCAATTTACTGGCCAAACCAAAGAAAGATTATCTTCTAAAGAGTTTTCTGGTGTAGCTTCAGCAATCATTAAAGATGCTTTTAGTTTGTGGCTGAATCAACACACTGAAGAAGGAGAAGCTATTGCTCAAATAAGCATATCTAATGCTCAAGCAAGAAAGAAAAATAGCAAAAAGGTAGATAGAAAGAAATTTAGTTCAGGCCTTGCTCTGCCGGGCAAGCTAACTGACTGCACTTCCGACGACCCAGATGAAAGCGAATTATTTTTAGTTGAAGGTCAATCAGCCGGAGGATCGGCCATAAAAGCTAGAGATAGAAACTTTCAGGCCATACTTCCTCTAAAAGGGAAGATTATGAACACATGGGAAGTAGAGGTGAGTGAACTTTTAGCTTCTCAGGAAGTAAATAATATTGCAGTTGCTTTAGGGGTTGATCCGGGCAGCAATAATTTAGAAGGCTTAAGGTATGGAAAAGTTTGTATTTTGGCTGATGCTGATTCCGATGGTTTGCATATAGCCACTTTACTGTGTGCTTTATTTTTAAAACACTTTAGGCCATTAGTTGAAGCTGGAAGGGTATATGTGTCTATGCCGCCTCTCTACAGAGTAGATCAGGGCAAGGATGTTCATTACGCTTTAGATGACCCTGAAAAGGATAAGCTTGTTTCTGAATTACAAAAGAAAAATAAGAAAACTAAAATTGAAGTCCAAAGATTCAAAGGTTTGGGAGAAATGAACGCGTCTCAACTAAGAGAAACCACAATGTTGCCTGGAGCCAGAAGACTGGTGCAACTGACTGTAAAAAATGGAGATAAATCAAATCAAGTAGTTGACATGCTGCTATCAAAGAAACGCTCTCAAGACAGAAAAGAATGGTTAGAAGATAAGGGAAATTTAGCGAATGTCTGAAAAACTAGAAAAATTATCTTTAAGCCAATTCAGCGAAAGGGCATATCTAGATTATTCTATGTATGTAATTTTGGACAGGGCATTGCCTCATATAGGTGATGGTTTAAAGCCGGTTCAGAGAAGGATAATTTACGCTATGTCTGAGTTAGGTTTAAGTGCTGCCGCCAAATACAAAAAGAGCGCCAGAACAGTAGGTGATGTGATAGGCAAATTCCATCCTCATGGAGATAGTGCAGCCTATGAGGCAATGGTTCTATTGTCTCAATCTTTCACTACTAGATACCCTTTGATAGATGGTCAAGGAAATTGGGGCTCTATAGACGATCCAAAATCTTTTGCTGCCATGAGATATACAGAATGTCGATTATCGCCTTATGCAAAAAGCCTTTTAGAAGAATTAGGACAAGGTACTGTAGATTGGACAAGCAATTTTGACGGCACTTTACTGGAACCATCAGTCTTGCCAGCAAGGCTTCCCAATTTATTGTTGAATGGGGCTACCGGAATAGCTGTAGGTATGGCTACCGACATACCCCCTCACAATTTAAATGAAGTTGTAAAAGCTTGTATTAAGATCCTTGAAGAACCAAAAGTCAGTCTTGAAGAGTTATACAAAATAATTCCAGGTCCTGATTACCCCACCGAAGCTGAGATTATTTCTTCTGAGGAAGAATTAAAAGAAATTTATAAGACAGGAAGGGGGGCTGTAAAGATGAGGGCTACTTATGAGGTTGAAGATGGAGAAATAGTGATTCTTGCTCTCCCACACCAAACTTCAAGCTCTAAAATTCTTGAACAAATTGCTTCTCAGATGGAATCAAAAAAACTTCCCATGATTGTTGATTTAAGGGATGAAAGTGATGAACAAAACCCTACAAGATTAGTTTTAGTTCCTAAATCAAACCGTGTGGATAAAGAGGCTGTTATGAATCATCTTTTTGCTACCACTGATTTACAAAAGAATTACAGAGTTAACATGAATTTAATAGGGTTAAACGGCAAGCCTCAAACCAGAGATATAAAGCTAGTTCTTAAAGAATGGTTGTCTTTTAGAACAAAGACAGTAACTAGAAGGCTTCAGTACAGATTAGATTGGGTGCTTGATAGATTACATATATTAGAAGGTTTGTTGGCAGTTTTTATAAATATAGATGAGGTCATAAATATCATTAGAAATGAAGATGAACCAAAAAAAGTTTTACAAAAGAAATTTAAACTTAGTGTTATTCAGGTCGATGCCATTTTAGAAATACGATTGCGTCAACTTGCTAAATTAGAAGAAATCAAAATCAAAGAGGAGCAAGGTAATCTAGATTCAGAAAGAAAAGAATTGGAAAAACTCTTAGGTTCGAAAGCAAGATTAAAAACTCTCATTAAGAAAGAATTAAAAGCTGATGCAGAAATTTACGGAGATAAACGAAACAGTCAAATTGTATTTAGGGAAGAGGCAGAGGCATTTGATGAATCTGAATTAATTTCTTCTGATCCTGTCACAGTAATACTGTCTGAAAGGGGATGGGTTAGGGCAGCAAAAGGTCATGATGTCGAGCCACAATCTTTGAATTACAGAGAAGGAGATAGTTTCTTTGCTTCAGCTAAAGGGAGGAATAATCAGAATGCAGTTTTTTTAGACTCTAAAGGTAAGGCTTATACGGTTGCATGCCATTCTCTTCCTTCTGCAAGAGGACAAGGGGAGCCTTTAAGCGGAAAAATTAATGCGGAGTCAGGAGAAACCTTCGCAGGGGTTGTTTCGGGAACCTTAGAATCTAAAGTTGTTCTGGCTTCAAGCGCAGGTTATGGATTTGTTGCAAATTTGGGTGATCTTCAGACAAAAAATAAATCTGGTAAAGCCGCGATTAGAGTAAAAGACAATGTAAAAGTCTTAGACCCCAGATCTATTAAAGATCTTGAAAAAGATCTTCTTGCGGCCATAACAAATCAAGGCAGAATGCTGGTTTTTCCTTTAACTGAATTACCACAATTAGCAAAGGGGAAAGGAAATAAGATTATAAACATCCCAAAGGCAAATTTTGATTCTGGTGAAGAGTATTTAAAAGAAATAGTTGTCCTAGGTGAAGGCAGAGAGTTAAAGTTGCTTAGCGGAAAAAGACATTTCACCATCAAACCAAAAGATATTGAAAACTTTATAGGGAACAGAGGGAGAAGAGGAAATCTGCTTCCAAAAGGTTTTAGAAATGTTGACGGTGTAGAAGTAGTTTTAACTAAAGATAATAATAAAGAAGAAAATTAATTTTTTAAATTAGGATATATATGAAAGATAAATTTCCTATTGAAGGTCCATCGGCTGTAGTTACTAAAGATATGTGTGATCTAAATAATCATATGAACGTGGTTTATTACCAACATATTTTTGAAGATGGATGTTATGGTTTCTTTTCAGATATGGGCTTTACTGCTGAATATTTTGAAGAGGGCTATTCTAGTTTTACTCTTGAAACAGATATCCGTTATTTGAAAGAATTATTAGAAGGGGAAAAAGCATACCCATACTTTAGAATTGTGAACCTTAATCAAAAATTAATTCATTATGCAGGCATTATTTTGGATGAGTCCGGAGAAGTTTCTGCCTTTACGGAAAATATATTAGCTCATGTTGATATGAATGTAAGAAAGACATCAATAATGCCTGAAAAGTTTTATACTCCTTTACAAAGTATGCTCGAGGAACACAATCAAACAGGCGATATAGATTTCGAATTGAGATTAAAAATTAAATAGATTCTAACTTCTTTTGCACTGCTTCAGTTAACAAGGGTAAGACTTCTGGAGCTTTCAAATTTTCTTCAAGCTGTTCAATCTTTGAAGCACCTAAAATTATTGTAGAAACATTCTCGTTTAGCAGGCACCAAGCTATAGCAATTTTAGATAGGCTTTCTCCTAATTCTTCTGCAATATTCACTAATTCAGCAACTTTCTTCATCCTTGCCTTGCCTCTGTCTGAATCTATCATGTATTTTTTTAACCATTCATAACCTTCCAAAGAAGCTCTGGAGCCCTTAGGTATGCCATCAAGATATTTTCCAGTTAAAGCGCCTGAAGCCAAAGGGGACCAAATAGTAGTACCCATACCAAATTTTTCAAAAATAGGTTTATATTCAATTTCAAATCTTTTTCTATCTAAAAGGTTATATTGAGGTTGCTCCATTGTTGGAGGAGTTAAATGATGCTTTTCAGCAAAATCATATGCTTCCGTAATTTCTTCTGCCGTCCATTCAGAAGTTCCCCAATAAAGCACCTTACCTTGCGTTATTAGGTTATGCATTGCCCAAACAGTTTCTCCAATAGGCGTATCCGGATCAGCTCTGTGACAGAAATAAAGATCCAAGTAATCAACTTGGAGTCTTTGTAATGCTTGATCACATGCTTCACTAACGTGCTTCCTGCTTAATCCAATTTGAGTAGGTAGAGGTTTTTCCTTGGTTCCAAAAAAAACTTTAGAAGATACGCAATAAGAGTCTCTTGGTTTATCTAGTGCTTTTAAAGCTTTCCCCATAACAATTTCTGACTGTCCTCTTTCATAACCTTCAGCGTTATCGAAGAAGTTAATCCCAGCATCCAAGCAAGTACCGAACATTTTTTCAGCTAATTTCGTGTCAACCTGCTTGTTAAATGTTACCCAAGACCCAAAAGAGAGTTCAGATACCTTTAGTCCTGATTTACCTAAATTTCTATATTCCATAACCTTTCCTTACAATTGATTTAAAGCTTTAGTCAAGTTTTCTAAGCCTTGTTTAATATCATCTTCCGATATATTTAATGCTGGCGCAAATCTTAAAGCTTTATTTCCTGCAGTAACAAGGATTAAACCATTTTTATAACATTTATCTAACAAATCAAAAGCATCTGCATTTTTTATATCGCAGCAAATCCATAAACCAGAAGATCTTAAATCAGAGAAGGTTTTTGTCTCAGAATTGATTTCTAATAATAAGTTCATCATTAGTTCTTCCTTTTTCTGAACTTCAATCAAGAACTTAGGATCAGAAACTATTTCAATTATTTTATTTGAAACTGCGCAAGCCATAGGATTGCCACCAAAAGTAGAACCATGAGTGCCAGTTGAGAGGGAAGAGGCTATGTCGTTCTTTGTTAAAGTTGCTCCAATTGGAATTCCTCCACCTAGACCTTTTGCTGACGTTAAAATATCTGGCTCTATTTCGTACTTCATGTAACCGTATAGATAACCCATTCTTCCAATGCCACTTTGTACCTCATCCATAATTAGCAGGGTTCCAGTTTGATTACATAAATCTCTCAGTGATTTTAGAAATTTTTCATTGGCTTCATGAACTCCTGCTTCGCCTTGGACAGGTTCGATAATTACTGCTGCAGTTTTATTTGAGATTAAATTTTCTACGGACTTAATATCATTATATTTGGCATGCTTAATGCCACTTAATAAAGGTTCGAAGCCTTGTTTATGAATTTCCGAACCTCCAAGAGATATGTTCAAGATTGATCGGCCATGGAAAGAATTCTCAAATGCAATTATTTCATCTCTGTTTTCTCCTCTATCATGATGAAATTTTCTTGCCATTTTTATAGCTGCTTCATTTGCTTCAGAGCCAGAGTTGCTGAAGTAAACTTTTTCAGCAAAAGTCAGCTCCGTTAATTTCTTTGCTAGACTTATCGCAGGTTCGTTCGAAATATAATTACTTGTGTGCCAAAGCTTATTAGCTTGATCATTAAGTGCTTTAATTAGTATCGGGTTTGAATGACCAAGGCTATTTACTGCTATTCCACCACCTAGATCGATATATTCTTTATTGTTCTTATCCCAAACTCGCGAACCTTGTGCTCTATCAGGTATAAAATCTGCAGGTGCATAATTAGGCAGCATTACATCTTCGTAAATGCTTTTGAGATTAGTATTTTGATCGTTACCGTTATTCATATAGCGTTGTACGTTTAGGGCGGTGTATTATAGAGACCCTAAACCTATGGTCAAAATTGAAAGTAACAAGGAAAAGGATTTTTATCGTATATTGATAAGACCAAACCAATCAATAAGCTGGAAATCAAGCATAGTTTTTATATTGGTTATTGCTTTTACATGCTTAACCATAGGATTAGGATTTGCTTACGTGGGTGCTACTTTAATACTTCCTTTTGCTGGCTTAGAGGTATTATTTGTTGGCATTTGTGTGTATTTAGTGCTCAACAAAACTTCACAACAAGAAGTTATAACTCTATCTAAAGAAAAGCTAAAAATAGAGAAGGGCACTTATAAGATTAATCAAGTATGGGAATATTTTCGTCTTTGGTCTTACATTTCTGTTGAAAGACCTCAGCATCCTTGGTACCCAGCACATATAGTCGTAACTTCTAAAGGCGAAAGGGTTCCTTTAGGTGATTTTCTAAATGAACAAGAAAAGGAAGAGTTAGTTTCTAACCTAGAGAATATTATTCAAGATTTGAAGTAATTATTTTCTCTGATCAAATCTTTTTCCAACCATAGCTGAAGTAATATTAATTTTTTGTATGTCTATTGTTCCTCCAGCTATTCCCCAACCCCAGACATCTCTGTAATGTCTTTCCATAGGATACTCTTTGTTGAAACCATAACCTCCCATTAGTTGCATCGCAGAAGCAACTACCTCTCTCGCAGTTTCGTTCGAGAAACATTTACCCACACTAGATTCAAATATGCTTGGAAATCCTTCTTGTGCATTGTGTGCAGCTCTGTGTATCAGCAATCTTGAGCCCTCAACTTTCATGGCCATTTCAGCCAATTTCATCTGTACTGCTTGGAATTCAACTATAGGTTTTCCAAATTGTTCTCTTTCTTGTACATACTTTAAAGCTTTCTCTAAAGCTCCAGAAGCTTGGCCTAGACACATAGTGGCGTTACCGCATCTCTCAAGATCAAAGGCTTCCATTAATTTTTGGAAACCTCCATTTGCTTCAACAATTATATTACCCATAGGAACTTCTACGTTATCGAAGAAGATATCGGCTGAAGGTATCCCACTCCATCCCATTAGTTTTTCTTGTTGCCCAAAACTAAGACCAGGAGTGTCTTTCTCTACATAGACTGCTCCAATGCCTTTCGCTCCAGGGTCGTCAGTCATCTTGCAATAAACTACGTATCCTTCTGAGTGCCCTCCACCGGAACACCATCTTTTAGTTCCATTTAAAATAATTTTGTCATCTTTAATCTCAGCTTTAGTAGTAAGGTCTGTTAAAGCTGATCCTGCATTTGGCTCAGACATGGACACCGCCACAACAATATTACCCTTACAAACTTCCGGTATGACTTTTTCCTTAAGCTCTTCTGAAGCAAAATGTTCAATTGCTTTCACAGGACCTACACAACTCTCAAATATGGGAAATGCTACGGCAGAAGAAACTTTCGCAAACTCTTCCATAACCAACAAAGCATCTAGGTTAGATAGCCCTAAACCCCCATACTTATCTGAAACGTTAATACCCAAAAAACCCATTTCAGAATACTTCTTTAACCATTCTTTAGATAAAGGTTCTCCTGTTTCTTCAATGGATAGAGCTACCTCAACCATTTCATTTTGAGCAAAATTCCTTGCTATATCTTGCAGCTCCTGTTGCTGCTCTGAAAGTTTAAAGTCCATATTGTCTCCTAAATTATTCTATTCTCTTTTAATTCTTCTATTTCGTCTTCACTATACCCAAGCCCTGAAAGTATTTGTTTATTATGCTCTCCAAGTTGTGGAGATCGGGTTCGTATATTGCCAGGTTTCTTAGACAATTCTACAGCTGGTGCAGCTACAGAATAATCTTTATCCAAAGTAGGGTATTGCATTTTTATAAATGCTTCTTTTTCAATGATATGAGGTTCCTGTAATGTTTCTTCAGCTTTCAGAACTTCGCCCACAGGTATTCTAGATTTTTCTAATTCTTTTATGGCTTCTTGATTTGTTCTTTCGCTACACCATTTAGCCATTCTTTCACTAATTATGGTTCCATTCTCTCCCCTTATTAGGTCATCTTTAAATCTTGGATCGTCAATCCACTTTTCTTCTCCTACGAGATTCACCCATCTTTCAAACAGAGGTTGCCCAACCGTTTGTACTAAAATCCATCCATCTTTGGTTTTGAAAGTATCTGAAGGCCCAGAAGTCTGAGACCTATTTAATGTAGCTGTCCGGTTTACCTTAAGAAGTTCTTGTTCAATTAGTAAGCTATTCGTTGTTGTTAATGCAGTTTGCAAGAGCGAAGTTTGTACTCTTTGTCCTTTACCCGTTTTATCTCTATCCATATAAGCAAGAAGTGTTCCAAAGGCCGCTAAAGACGCACTACAAAAATCCACATATGGAGCATAAGCTTTGGTAGGTTCATCTGGATTACCTGTCATATCCATTGCCCCAGACATAGCTTGGGCAACTCCATCAAAGCCAACTCTTTCGGCGTAAGGACCTGTAGTTCCAAAAGCTGTGTTGGAAGTAAGAATTATCTTTGGATTTATTTTATTTAAACTTTCATAGTCAAGCCCCATTGATTTCAGAGTAGATTCAGGAAGGTTGGCAATTACAATGTCAGAATTCTTAACGAGTTTCTTTACTATTTCTTTCCCTTTTTCCTTAGTTGGGTTAAGTGTCATTCCTAACTTATTTCTATTTAGTTGCAGAAACATAGCACCTTGGCCATCCTCAGTTACGGGAGTTAGGTACCTGTCCTCGCTACCGTCAACCCTTTCTATTCTGATAACTTCTGCTCCGTAATCAGCAAGCAAAGCACCACAAAAAGGACCCGCTATATATCTACCAAAATCTAATACTTTTACCCCTTCTAAAATACTTGTCATGTTTTATGTCCTTTTATGTTTCTTTAAAAAATCCCAGATTAGTTCATTACCCCAGTTAAGATCTTTGTATTCTTTTTTACATTCATAATAAGATCGAACATGGTTATTCTGTAACGAGTCTCTACAAAATCCAACACTTTCATTCTGGCCTGGCCAAAAATGACCTCCTTCAGGAATTTCGCAGATTTGGACTTCTTGATTGGGAGAATCACATTTACTTCTTTTTAAGCAGATTAATCCTTTCGCCTTAGAAAACCTTAATTCTGAGTTAACTAAATTATCTTTGCAATTCATGGCATTAGCCCAATTATTAAATAACTCAGACGTAGGTTCATAAAAAAAACCATCCGACGAAGAAGAGCCATCATGAGGGGTTGTTGTGTCAGAAGACCCGTAAATAATTAGTAAAGGAAGATCAGTTTTATTTTCACAAGAATTAGAGATTGCTATAGAACTTGCAACCGCGACTGATGCAGTTAGTAATTCAGGGTGTAAGCAGGAAAATCTATAAGTCATAGCACCTCCGTTACTCATTCCAATCATATACCTTCTTGTTTTATCAATTCGATAGTTAGAAGAAACCTCTTCGATTACAGATTTTAAGAAACCCAAATCGTCATAGCACGAAGTCCAGGCACAAAAACTAAATTCCGAACACTCTGGAGGCTTTGGGTAGTTGGGTCTGTCCAACTTACATTTTTTCGGTTTACTTGGTTCTTGCTCTTTATTACTTACGAGGTCATTCCAAGAACTTACAAATGTTGATCTATTTTGAAAAACAGCATTGAAATGAGAACCTTGAGGATAAACGGCAATGATATTCTCCTTTTCCGCAAGCAGATTCATGCCTTTAGTGGTTTCTTTTTGGAACCCGCTCGCAGTTCCTGTGTAGCCATGCAGACCAAATATGACTGGGAAAGACTTTAGCTTATTTTCTTCGTAATTATCTGGTAGATAAATTAAATATTCTCTCTCTATGCCTTCCCAATCCTTTTTTATAGATAAATACTCTGCTGTCCATAAATTTGAACTTAATAAATATAAATAGACAGTTAGACCAAGAAGAATTTTAATATTCATAATTTAATTAAATGATTCTAGGATTATAATTTAAAGATGATAGACCAAAAAATACCAGAAGGCTTTAAAGAGCTAAAAATTCCTCAAAAGCACATTGAAAATATGGGCCCAGGATATTATAAAAAAGAGGACGATCAATTATTTATGATCTTCTTCGCTAAAGAAGAACATAGTAATTTTTATGAATCAGCCCATGGAGGAGCGCTTATGGCCTTGGCTGATTTTTGTACGACATCTGCAATGATGAAAGATAGAAATAGTTTAGTCACAACTGTAAGTTTTCATACAGAGTTTATAGCACCGGCACCTATAGGTAGCATGTTACTTATAAGGGCCAAACCTACTAAAGTAGGAAAATCTATAGGTTTCGTAGAAGGTGATATAACTGTAGAAGGAGAGACTATAATAACTTTTGGAGGGGTTGGAAAAATACTAAAAGCATAATGGATAGAAAATACGAAATAATTGTGTACGGAGCTACTGGTTTCACAGGCCAAATCTGTTGTAAGTATTTAAGAGATAATTATAAAGATCTAGTTTGGGCTATGGCTGGAAGAAATGAAGAAAAATTAGCTCAGGTAAGATCTGATTTTAACCTTGAATGCGATGTTGTTGTTGCAGATGGTGGTGATTTAGAGTCTTTAAGATCTTTAGCAAGTCAAACTAAAGTTGTCTTGTCCACTGCAGGACCATTTGCTAGATATGGTTCTTTGCTAGTTCAGGCTTGTGTTGAAAATGGAACTCATTACACAGATATAACTGGTGAAAATCATTGGGTTAGAGGTCTAATTGATAAACATCATGAAGAGGCAGCATCAAAAGGAACAAGAATTATTCCTTCATGCGGCTATGACTCAATACCTTCCGATATTGGGGCCTACTTTACCGTCTCTCAGTTTAATAAACCTGTTTCAAGAGTAGACGTATATCAAGAGGCTCTAGGCGGGGCTTCAGGTGGGACGACCGAAACCATGTTTACGATGGACGGTCTAAATAAAGAAATGAGAGACCCTTTTGTCTTAAATCCAGAGGAAACAGTTTCTGTAGAACAAAGAGAAAAATCGAAAGACGGTTTCAGTATCAAGAAAGTAGAGGGAATTGATGGATGGACTGGAATGGGGTTAATGGCCGTGGCAAATACCAGAGTTGTAAGACGATCCGCTGCCTTAATGGAACAAAATCAAAAACCCTATGGAAATAATTTTACTTTTGCCGAACATGGTTTGTTTTCGACTAAACGGATGGCAAGGTTAGCTTCTTACGGTCTGTTGATGGCTTTTCTGGTCATTAGCACCCCTATAAAGCATTTAGTCAGGCCTTTTCTTCCAAAACCTGGAGAAGGCCCAAGTCAAGAACAACAAGATAATGGATGGTTCAGATCAACTTTTGTTGCAGAATCTGAAGATGGAGAAAGGAAGATTTGCACTATGTATGGATCTGGGGATCCTGGATATAAATCAACTGCAAAATTAGTTTGTGAATCAGCTCTAGCTTTAGCAAGGTCTGATGATCTCCCTGGAGGTAATGAATACGGTGGAGTTCTAACTTCTGCAGTAGGATTGGGAGAAGTTTTAATAGATAGACTTAAGAACGCTGAAATTGATTTTAAAGTTCTTAATTAGACTTTAAATCTTTTAAGCTTTTTCTTAACTAATCTATTCTTTAAAGAAGCTGTTTGTATAACTCCTTCTTCGAAAGGAACCAATGCCTCGCCTTGTATCAATGGTCTAAGATAATTTTTGCAAGATTGTGTTATTCCAAATCCATCTTTTGATATGAAATTCTTTGGCATTTTCTTTTCTACGTTAGCCACTTTGGATAAACTGACTTTTCCAATTACCCAAGAATATGGCTTAGACTTTTTCCTTACAACAACTGGCATAATGGCATTTTCTCCTGCAGTAGCAAATTCAACAGCCGCTTTTCCTACAGCGTAAGCTTGATCCAAATCAACTTGAGAAGAGATATGTCTAGCAGATCGTTGCAGGTAGTCCGAAACTGCCCAATGGTATTTGAGTCCTAGTTTTTTATTAATTATTTCAGCTATTCTAGGCGCGACGCCTCCAAGTTGTTTATGACCAAAAGAATCCACTGTTCCAGCATCAGCAAGAAATTTACCGTTTTTATATTTAGTTCCCTCAGACACAACTATCACGCAATAACCGTCTTTGTTTACTGAATCTTTTACTTTCTTCAAGAATTTATTTTCGTTGAAAGGAACTTCCGGAAGTAAAATAATGTGTGGAGCAGGACTGTTTTTAGATTGCGCGAGTCCTGAAGAAGCAGCTAACCAGCCTGCGTGTCTTCCCATAACCTCAAAAATGAAAACTTTTGTCGAACTGCTGGACATGCTTTTGACGTCCAAAGCAGCTTCTTTAGTGGAAGTAGCTATATATTTAGCAACTGATCCAAATCCAGGGCAGTTGTCTGTATAAGGTAAATCATTATCTATAGTTTTGGGTATACCTATACAAGTAACAGGAAATCCAGCTTCTTTAGTATATTCTGCTATTTTATTAGAAGTATCCTGTGAATCACCACCTCCGTTATAAAAGAAATAACCGATGTCATGAGCTTTAAATACCTCAATTAACCTTTTATATTCTCTTTTATTTTGTTCTGCATCTTGAAGTTTATGTCTGCATGAGCCGAAAGTTCCTCCAGGAGTATGCATTAATTTTTGAACTTCCTTAACTTCCTCAATGCTTGTATCTATCAAATCTTCATTAAGGATACCTATTATTCCGTCTTTTCCTGCATAAACTTTGTTAATTTTTTTAGACTTTCTGGCCGTTTCTATAACAGCACAAGCAGTAGCGTTTATGACGGAAGTCACACCTCCAGATTGAGCATATAAGGCATTTTTTGCTTTCATGGGTGTGATGTTACTGAAAACAAGTCTATCTTGGAATCATTCTTGATAGGTATAATCAATTTTATGGCAAAAGAGAAAATTCATATATTAGGAATATGTGGAACTTTTATGGGCGGATTGGCTATCTTAGGAAAAGAAGCAGGACTTAAGATAAGCGGATGTGATTCAAATATTTATCCTCCTATGTCAGACCATTTATCAGAAATGGGCATTGATATTATTTCTGGTTATGATCCTTCTGATATCCCTGAAGCAGATTTTTATGTCATTGGAAACACTATCTCAAGAGGAAACGCTGCTTTAGAAGAATTACTTAATAGAAAAGCTAATCTTATTTCAGGACCACAATGGTTATATAACTTCATACTTAAAGAGAAGAAGGTTATAGCCGTTTCAGGCACTCACGGAAAAACAACCACCACAGCTATGATCGCTTGGATTTTTGAGTTTTTAAATAAAGATGTAGGTTATTTAATTGCCGGAAAACCAAAAGATTTCAAAAAATCTGCACGAAAAGGTTCGGAAGATATTTTTATTCTTGAAGCTGATGAGTACGACACGGCCTTTTTCGATAAAAGATCAAAATTCATTCACTACAATCCTGACACTCTGATTGTTAATAACATTGAATTTGATCACGCTGATATTTTTAAAGATATTTCTGCTATTCATAGAGAGTTTCATAATTTAATTCGATCAATGCCCGAGAAGGCAGAAATTATCTTTCCTACTGATGACTTAAACATAGCTAAAGTTTTAAACATGGGCTGTTGGAGTAAAAAAGAAAGCTACGGATTTGGAGATAAAGCTCAAAATACTTACAGAGCTATTTTGCCTGATTATTCAAAATTAAAATTTAAAATCGGAAGTGAGGAAGGTGAATTAGAATGGCAAATGTTAGGAGAGCATAATGCTAGAAATGCCATGAGTGCGATCTTGGCAACAAATAAATACGGAATATCCTTAAATCAATCTTTAGAAGCTTTATCAAATTTCAAAGGTGTTTCAAAAAGACAAGATATTCTTTTAGAAAGTGAGAATCTTATAGTGATGGAAGATTTTGCTCACCATCCAACTGCTATTGAGATGACTTTGTCAGGTTTAAGACAGAAGTATAAGGATCATAAGGTTATTGCGGCTATAGAGTTAAGGTCTAACACCATGAAATCAGGTTATCACGATGATGTTTTGGTAAAGGCTACTAAAGAAGCTGATGTGGTATTTTGGAAAAGTGAAGATAAGGCGCAGTTAGATAAATTGATAAAGTTAGATTCAAATAGGTCTAAATTAATTGACTCAATTGAAGAAACTTCTAAAGAGATACTAGAAAGTATAGAACAAGACACTTTGGTAGTTGTGATGTCGAACGCTGACTTCGAAGGCCTTTCACAAAAATTAATTGATAGAACATAAGATGGATAAAAATGAAGCAATAAACTCTTGCCCAGTTTTTCCTCTATCAATTAATGTTCTCCCAGGAGCTTATTTGCCTTTACAGATCTTTGAACCAAGATATTTGGACATGGTCAAGACCAGTTTGGCTAAAGAGGAAGGATTTTGTATTGCTTTAACTAAGAATGGAGATCCTATATCTGTAAAAGGACTTCCTGATCACCATGATGTAGGCACTTACGTTGAGATTGTAGACTTTAATCAGCTACAAAATGGTCTTCTGGGTATAACAGTTAAAGGATTAAGCAAAGCTAAGATTTCTGATAGATGGAAACAAGACGATGAATTGTTAATCGCAAAAATTACTAAAATAAAAGAAATTGGTGAAGACCTATCAGAAGAGCCTTCTTATAAAGAAATATGGAGTATGTTGCTTGAGATAAGTGACCATCCAGAAATCAAAAAATTAAATCTAGAAATAGACCTTAAGAATGCTATAAATGTTAGCTATATTCTTGGAAGCTTGCTTCCCCTGACTCCTTTAGAAAAGCAAACCATGTTGGAATTTGAGAACAGTAAAGAGAAACTTGACTACTTAAAGTCCATCATTAAGAAATTAGGAGGCTAATCTAGGTTCCTTGTCGCCAATTTCCATGAAACCCGTAAGGAACCCTGTGGGGCAGCATTGCTCTAGCTATTGGTCCTGAGGATAAATTCTCAGCATCAAATATCATTAAATCAGAACGATTCTCTTCTCCTAAATAGCTCAAAGCTATAATATATCCAACACCTTCACTAGAGTCAGATGATTTAGGTACGAATATAGGTTCTTCTACTGCATCGTGTTTTGATAAAGAAAAAACCTCTTTATTGCCGGTCTCATGGTCATATCTGGTAATGGAATTAAAACTAATTCCTTGAGAAGAATTTCCGTCGTTAGAAGCATAAATGCCATAACGGTAATTAGACATACTGTATCTTTCATCCAATCTTGGGAATTCACCTCTGTGTTCGTCAAGGTAATCTTTTTTTATAGAACCAGAGTTAGAAGTAAGATCTATTTCCCAACGATTCAACTTCGCTTCTGCTTTTTTATTATCAGGTGTAGATCCATCTAGATGAGGGAAAAGGGGCGCCTCCTCAAATTGCATCATATCTGCGACAATTCTGTCTCCATCAGTATATGCATTCATAGGATGGAATACGAAGCAGGGATCATCTTCGATCCACTTGATATCTTTGACGGTTCCATTTCTTGGCATAATTCCAATTTGGCTTAATCTATTTGAGTCCCAAGCAATAGGCGATAGTCCTTTTGATAAAAGATTAAAGTCTATTACTAAAGGGAAGATAGGAAAAATTACATGCTCGGTTGTAACAATAAAATCATGAACCATACTTGAATAAGGGGTTTCAAATTCTGAATAAGTTGTTAGCTCACCAGAAGCATTGATTACAAAGTAAGTTAATTTATTTTCTCCAAATCCATAACTAAACCCAAACATCTCACCAGTTTTGGGATCAATTTTAGGATGCGCCGTCATCGCTGAATGCAATTTACCTTCATAATTCCAAGACCCTTTTGACTCTAAGGTTATTGGATCTAGCTCAAAGGGAGGATGGCCTTCTTCTAGGGCAAGAAGTTTATTTGCATGAAAAATTATACTCGTATTCGCAGTTCCGTCACTGTTTTCAAAATCATAAATAGGATCTGGTTCCATCGGATTTAAGGGATTGACCAAAGATCTTCCGGCTTTTCTTTCTTGCTTCCATTTTGAGGTTTGTGACCATCTATTTCTATAAGATATTTTGCCATTTTCAAAATGAAAGGCATGAATCATCCCATCTCCAGCAAACCAGTGGTATTGTCCTCCCATTGGAGGAAACTGTGGATCTGGTCCATTCTTATAGTAACTTCCAAACAAATCTTTAGGAACTTCACCTTCAATTATTAAATCTTGTATATCGCATTCCATCCTTAATGGAGCGTAATTACCTTCAAGGTTAGGATGGCTAGGGTAAACTTCTGTCATGGCTATTCCTCAATATATTTACGATTAAAATATCTTACTATAATTATCAATATAACAACTCCAATTATAATTGCTATTAACCAATTAAGATTAAATTCACTATCTAGAATTGATTTTCCAGCGTAATAACCAGGAACTGTGTACAGTAAAGCCCATAAAAAAGAAGAAAATATCTCTACTATTAAGAAGTATTTAAAGTTCATTCCTAAAGATCCTGCAGTAAGAGGAAGTAATGGCCTGATCGGTCCAATAAATTTACCTACGAATACTCCTAATATTCCAAAACGCTTCACAAAAGTCCTTCCTTGAACTAATAAATTAGGGTATTTATTAAAGGGCCATAATTTATCAATAGATTTACTAATACTTGTTCCAAGCAGGAAGCTTAGAATGTCTGCTAAAAAACTTGCTACATAAGCTATTAATACAAGCTCAAATACGTTTAAGGTTGAGACTGCCATTCCTGAAATAACTGCAAGCAGGACAACTCCAGGTATGACGACTCCAATTAAGGCAAAAGATTCAATAAAGGCAGCACCAAACACTCCAAGCGCAATCCATTCAGGATTATCCTTTAACCACAAAATTACTTCATTGAACTCAAACACTTTATAATCTTTATTTTAACTATTGTTTCATTAGAATATTGCATCATGTCTAACAGTAAAGATATAAATATTTATATGGATTCTTTAGGAGCTTCGGCTAAGAAAGCTTCAAGAATTCTTGCTCAGGCTTCTGAAGAGCAAAAGAATAATGCCTTATTAAGTATTGCTAAGAAAATAGATATAAAGCGTCAAGACATATTAGAAGAGAACGTCAAAGACTTGGAAGAGGCAAAGAAAAAGCAAATAGGAGACGCTCTAATTGACAGATTGGAATTAACTGAAGAACGAATAGATTCAATGATTTCTGGATTGAAAGTAGTTTCAGAGCTACCTGACCCAGTAGGAGAAATAACTAAATTAAAACCTACTCCTTCGGGAATAGATGTAAGCCAGATGAGAGTTCCTTTAGGGGTTGTAGGAATTATCTATGAATCCAGACCAAATGTGACTGCGGATGCAGCTGCACTATGCTTAAAGTCAGGGAATGCGTGCATCCTTAGAGGAGGGTCTGAGGCCATTCTTTCAAACAAAATTATTTGGGAATGCTTACAAAGAGGACTTGAGGAGTCAGGACTTCCTAAAGACAGTGTTCAGTTAGTAGAAACTATTGATAGGGAGGCCGTTAAAACTTTGCTGCATATGGATAAATGGATTGATGTCATTATACCGAGAGGAGGGAAGGGATTGGTGAAACTAATTTCTGAAGAATCTAGGGTACCTGTAATTAAACATTTGGATGGTATATGCCATGTTTATCTAGATCAAGATTGTGAGTTGGATAAGGCTATAGACATAGCCTTTAACGCGAAAACTTATAGATACGGTATTTGCGGCGCTATGGAAACATTGCTTGTTCATAAAGATGTAGCTTCTAATGTGCTACCTAAGCTCTTAGAAAAATATAGTTCCGAAGGTGTTGAGTTGAGGGGCTGTAAAGCTACTAAAAAAATTATAGAAGTAAAGGAAGCAAATGAAGAGGATTGGCAAACTGAATATTTAGCACCTATCTTGTCACTAAAGATTGTAGAAGGGTTAGAAGAAGCAATAGAACATATTAATAAGTATGGTTCAAACCATACAGATTCTATAGTTACAGAAAATAACGAGAAAGTTAAAATTTTCTTTGACCAAGTTGATTCCAGTTCTGTAATGCATAATTTACCTACGTGCTGGGCCGATGGTTTCGAGTATGGTTTAGGTGCTGAGGTAGGAATATCTACAGACAAAATTCATGCGAGAGGACCAGTAGGATTAGAAGGTCTCACTTCGCAGAAGTTCATAGTAAAGGGTAATTCTCAACTTAGAGGATCTTGAGTAATTCAAAACCAGAATTTATTGGTATCTTTGGTGGTACTTTTGATCCTGTGCATAAGGGCCATACAGAAATCATAAAGAATTTATTTGAATTAATTCCATTAGATAAAGTGATAGTAATTCCTAATGGAATTCCTCCCCATAGACAAGCATCTGTGAGTTCAGAAGAGAGACTTAAGATGGTTTCTTCAGCATTTAAAAGTTCAGAAAAAGTAGTAATTGATAACAGGGAGATTAAGAAAAAGGATCCCTCATACGCAATTTCTACTTTAAGAGAGATAATTGAAGAAAATCCAGAACATTCTTTGGTTTGGATTATGGGTTCTGATGCCTTCGCCGAGATTGACAGCTGGTATCAATGGGAGGATTTTATAAAAATGATAAATATTATTGTAATGGTTCGACCTAATCATGAGATACCTATAGAAAGTGAAGCTTATAAACTTTTACAGAAGAGTCATACGATAGATAAAGACTCACTAAGCTCAGGAAAAGAAAAGATATTATTATTAAAAATTAGACCAATTGAAATTTCTTCTACTGACATAAGGAATAAGATCTATAAAGGATCAGATGTTTCGGAATTTCTCTTAGAAGAGGTCAATGAACTCATAAATAAAGGGAACTTATACCAATAAAATATGACTATATCTTTAAAGAATAAAATAATTGAAAGTTTGGAAGACATAAAGGCAGTAAACCCTGTAGCAATTAATGTTAAGAGCATAAGCTCTTTGACTGATTTTATGATCATAGCTTCAGGAACTTCCAACAGACACATTACGGCTATTAGTGAAAAAGTAATTGATGGATTAAAGAAAAATAAGATAAAGGAAGTGAAAGTAGAGGGTCAAGGTGGCGATGATTGGGTTCTTGTAGATGCGGGAGATGTAATTGTTCATTTAATGTCTTCTGAAGCTAGAGAATTTTATGATTTAGAGAGTTTATGGGATCCTGATTTGTAATGTTAATTAATATTGTTTGTATAGAGTCCAGTAGACCAGATTGGGCTAGGCAAGCTTTCGAGTCTTATCAATCAAAATTTAATAAATCTATTAATGTTAATTGGAAGGGGTGTAAGCCAATTCAAAGAAATAAGAATTATGATGTAGAAAGGACAATTAAAGATGAAAGTAACTTACTTTTATCTAGTACCAAAAAAGAAGATGTAATTATAAGCTTGGACAAAGAAGGAAAAAGCATGGACACTCTTAAATTAAAGGATAATTTTGAAAATTGGTTGTCTTCTTCTAAAGATATTTCATTTCTTGTAGGCGGACCTGATGGTCTAAGTTCTGAATGTATAAAACAGAGTCACCTATCATGGTCTTTGTCGGACTTAACCTTTCCTCACTCATTGGTACCTATTTTAATTATTGAGCAAGTTTATAGAGTCTGGTCTATAACCCAGAATCACCCTTACCACAGATAGAAATGAGAACAGACCAGGATCTTATAAGTAACGTAAATGATTTAGAAAGATTAAAGCGGAGATCAAGTCTCTTATTTTTTTTCGTATTCTTGTTAACGGTAGTGGGTTTGTCGAAGATTATTGAGCTTACAGTTTTAGATAGGCAAGAATATTTCACTGAGTCTGAAAAGAATAGAATCATCAATGTTCCTGTATATCCTGCAAGAGGACTGATTAAATTATCTAATGGAGAGATTATTGCTGAAAATATAGTGATGCATGATCTATCAATAAAAAAATCATTATTTGATCAATCATCGACTGAAATTAATGACTTACAAAGAGTTCTCTTAGAACCAGAGCTCGAAATTCAATCAAATATTTCGCAAATTACTGATAGTTCAGATGAACTTATTCTAATTCCTGGACTTAGTTCAGAACAGTTAGCTAAATATCAAATTAATAAAGAAAAATGGCCGGCTATAGAGCTTAAAACTCGTCTAAGAAGATTTCTTCCTCATAAAAATGTCTTCTCTCATGTTGTTGGTCATTTAGGAGAAGCAACTAAAGAAGATAAAAGACGCAATCAAGGCATAAAATATCAGCAAGGAGCCTTTTTAGGGAAAGTTGGTCTTGAGAAAAGATATGAGTCCGCAATGCGAGGAAAGAGAGGGGTTAGGGTAGTTGAAGTTGATGTTTTTGGTAATCAGATTAGAGAAATAGAAAGAACCCAGCCTGAAAGGCCATTAAATATATTCTTGTCTTTAAATCTCAGATTACAGGCTCTAGCTAGACAAGAATTATCTGGTAGAAAAGGTGCAATAGTTGCTATTGACCCCAATACAGGATTTATAAAAGCACTTGTTAGTTCTCCTGATTACAATCCAAATATATTAAATAAAACGGAAAATGGTTCTCCTTATCCTAAAGAGAAACACGTGGATGCTCCTTTATTTAATAGGGCGATATCGGGATCTTATCCTCCTGCTTCAACTATTAAGCCTTTCTTGGGTTTGTTGGGTTTAGAAGAAAGAGCTATTGATGCAGGTACAATAATCAAAGATGAGGGAGTTTTTCAGATAAATGGTGAAGGCAGAAAGTATAGAGGCTGGAAAGAAGAAGGTCATGGGGAGGTAAATCTCCATAAGGCAATAGTCGAATCTTCGGACGTTTATTTTTACCAATTAGCTTCCAAACTAACTATCGATAAAATTTCTAATTTCTTAAGCTTATTTAATTTCGGTAAAAATACAGGTATAGACCTAAATAATGAGTCTGCAAGTATATTACCAGACAGGAATTGGAAGCTTGGCAATATCGGTGAGACTTGGTTTGTAGGAGATACCGTCAATATGGGAATTGGCCAAGGATATATTGCAGTTACTCCAATCCAGCTAGCTTCTTCTGTCTCCGCTATTGCAACTAAGGGAAAGATATTTAAACCAAAATTAGTTGAACGCTTAGGAGATCAAGATATTGAACCTGAACTTCTATTTTCGATTGAATTAAATAAAAAGGAGAATTGGGAAACTATAGAGAAATCAATGATTGCAGTAATTAACTCTTGGAATGGAACAGCTCACAACCTTTATAAAGAAGGAGGGCTCAAAATTGCAGGCAAGACAGGTACAGCTCAAATTAAAAGCTTAGTAGATCAAGAGTTAACGGTGCAAGAAGAGTATGAAGGTATTCGTAAAATAGAAAAGAATAGAGATCATGCATTATTTGTAAGCTATGGACCATTGCCCAACCCAAACTTAACAGTAGTAGTTATTGTTGAAAACGGAGAATCAGGAAGTTCAGTTGCTGCACCGATTGCTATGAAATTATTGGAACAATATCAAAAGGAGATACTTGAAGATGTCTAGGAGAGCTCCTCTTGATTATGAAATCAATAATCCTTTAACAAATAATTCACATTCGTTTTCTGGGTTGTTTAAAGATTTACCTCTATTCATATCTCTTTGTGTTGTTCTCGGGTTTGGCTTATTTATGCTTTATAGCGCTAGTGGGCAGTCCATCGGGATGGTATCAAGACAATTAATTTATATTATTCTGGGCTTGTTTTTTATGCTACTGGTTGCGCAGTTAAAGCCCGAGTCCTATAAGAATATATTAATGAATTCTTATTGGTTTGGATTGTTATTGTTATTTTATGTATTAATCAATCCGGCCGATGGTTATGCAACCAATAGATGGATTGATTTAGGGTTTTTTAACTTTCAGCCGTCAGAAATCATTCGCCTTCTTTTGCCTTTATCTTTAGTAGCTTACTTATGCAGGAGAGAATCTAGGCCTAGAATCTCTGATTGGTTTATTACAACCATAGCAGCTTTTATTTGTTTCTATTTAGTCTCTAGACAACCAGATTTAGGCACTGGACTTATAGTTTTTATATCAGGATTAATACCTATATTTCTTGCTGGATTGCCTTATAAAATTATTTTTGGCTATTTAGTTGGGTTAGCTATTGTTGCCCCATATGTGTGGTCTAATTTATTACTGGAATACCAAAGACAAAGGGTATTGACTCTTCTTAACCCTGAAGCTGACCCTTTAGGGACAGGTTGGAACATAAATCAATCTC
Source organism: uncultured SAR86 cluster bacterium (assembly GCA_902532675.1). GTDB lineage: Bacteria > Pseudomonadota > Gammaproteobacteria > Magnimaribacterales > Magnimaribacteraceae. The sequence goes on along the minus strand of CACAIY010000008.1, from coordinate 9,526 downwards.
AAACTGCGATTGGGTCGGGAGGTTTAACGGGAAAAGGTTATTTATCAGGGACACAGAGCCAGCTTGATTTTATTCCTGAAAGTCATTCTGATTTTATCTTTTCTGTTATAGCTGAAGAGCTAGGGCTTGTAGGTATATTGGCAATGTTCATTTTATATGGGTTCATTATTTGGAGAATATTTAGAATCAGTTATCAGTCTGAAACAAATTTTGAGAGAATTACTTGTAGCTCTTTGGGATTTATCTTTCTTTTATTTATTTTAATTAACGTATTAATGGTTATAGGTATAATCCCTGTAGTAGGAGTGCCTCTGCCTTTAATAAGCCAAGGAGGCACTTCGATAGTGGTTCATTTACTTGCTTTTGGAGTAATTTTATCGATGAAAAAGATTTCTAGATGATTAATTTTAATAAGATAACAATTCTAGTCGCTTCTGTGATCTTGCTTTGCTTAGAGATTTCTTCAAATGAAAGTTTTGACTATTCTTCAAGGGACGACGTTAAAGAATATATAGAAGAAATATCCAACAAGCATGGTTTCGAAAGTAACAAACTTTTAAAACTTTTAGGGAGTGCCGTTTATCAAGAAAAAGTTGTGAGGATAATGAATAGACAGCCAGAAGGGACAATGACTTGGTCTAGATATAAGGAAATGATGGTTTCAGACTCTAGGATCTCTGCTGGTAAAGAGTTTATAAAATTGCATAAAGAAGATTTAAACAAGGCAGAAGATCTTTATGGGGTTCCTGCTGAAATAATAGCTTCTATAATCGGTATTGAAACTCGATATGGAAGAATAACAGGAAATATAAGAGTGCTGGATTCTTTGATGACGCTTTCTTTTAACTACCCAAGAAGATCCAAGTTCTTTAAGATTCAGCTTGAAGAATTCTTGTTACTAAGCAGGGAAGAAGGGTTTGACCCCGAATCTTTAGAAGGTTCAATTGCTGGAGCAATGGGATACGGTCAATTTATGCCAGACAGCTATAGAAAGTACGCAGTTGATTTTGATTCAGATGGAGTTCGAGATATTTTAACTAATCCGGTTGATGCAATAGGTAGTGTTGCTAACTTCTTGAGTAAGAAAGGTGGTTGGAAACCTAATACACCAATAGCAATTGAGGCCAGAAGTGTTTCAAACCAAACTACTTTTAAATCGCAATTTAAACCTTACATGACATTAATTGAATTAAACAAAATAGGCCTTGAACCTAAAGAAAAAATTTCAGGTAATCTAAAATTTGTTCCGATATCTCTTGAGTTGGATGAAGGTTATGAGCATTGGTTGGGTTTTGAAAATTATTACTCCCTATCAAGATACAATAGAAGTAAGTTATACGTTATGGCCGTAATAGAATTTAGTCGATCCTTATCAATATATTTATAGTAGGAATAATAGTATGTTTAAGCCTTTAAACTTTATCAAAGTAATAACCTTATTTTTTGTATCCCTATCAACTTTAGCTGAAGAGAGTTTTATTCCTGATCCACCTTCTGTAAATGCAACTAATTACATTTTAATGGATTCTATTTCAGGAAGGGTTCTGGCTGAGAAGGGCGCAGATGAAAGAATAGAGCCAGCTAGCATCACTAAGATTATGACAGGATATGTTGCAGCTGATCAGGCAGATAAAGGTTTTGTAAGCCTATCTGATGAAGTTCTTATAAGTGAGAATTGCTGGAGAAAACAAGGGTCTAAGATGTTTATAAGAGAAGGCACAAGAGTTTTACTATCTGATCTTATGAAGGGTATGGCTATCCAATCTGGAAATGATGCTAGTTGCGCTATTGCAGAACACGTAGCCGCATCTGAAGAAGGTTTTGTTCAATTGATGAATTTATATGCCCGCGAAATGGGTTTAAAAAATACCCAATTTAGAAATGAAAGCGGATGGCCAGATCCTGAGCATTTTTCTTCTGCAAGAGATATAGCTATTCTTTCAACAAATCTAATTAACAGGTTTCCTGATCATTACTCTCTTTACAAAGAAAGATACTTTACTTTCAATGAAATAAAGCAAAGAAATAGGAATAGTCTTTTATGGCAAGATGACTCTATAGATGGAATAAAAACCGGTCATACTGAGAGCGCAGGTTATTGTCTAGTTTCGTCTGGAGTAAGAAATGATACTAGGTTAATTTCGGTTACTCTTAGAAGTGCTTCGGAGAAAGCAAGATTAACTGACAATAGAAGGCTTTTAGATTATGGATTTAGATATTTTAGGACCAAAAAAATTCTTACAAGAGATTTATCTTTATTACAGGAACAAGTGTGGGGTGGAGAAGAGGAGCAAGTTAACCTTTCTTCTGGAGAAGATCTATATCTGACTCTTTCGCCTAGAGATTTCGAAAGAGTAGAACCAAAAATCTCTTTAAACGATTATTTACAAGCTCCTATTAGTAGAGGCCAGGTAGTTGGAAAAATAGACCTTCTTTTGGATGGAGAATCTTTAGCTATAGTAGATGCAATAGCGATGGAAGAAGTTAACTCCTTAGGTTTTTTTGGTAGAGCGTGGTCTAACATTAAACTTCTTACCTATAGATTCTTAATTGAAGAGTAACTAACTACTTTATGTGGACCTATCTAAATGGAGAATTCATTCCTAAGGAAGAAGTAAGGGTTTCTCCTTTCGATAGAGGTTTTTTATTTGGTGATAGTGTTTACGAAGTTATTCCTTCATACAACAATAAACTTTTCTTATTTGATGAACATTTAGAAAGATTAAGAAATTCATTATCAATCACAAAAATTCCTATTCCTGAGTCTCTAGAAGATTTACACCCACTGGCGATGGAATTACTCAAAAAGAATCAATTTTTAAATCAAGCTATATATATTCAAATAACAAGAGGGGTAGATCCGGAAAGATCACACGTTTCTGCTAACACAACGGTACCGACCCTATTTATGAGTTCAACGGAATTAGAAATCAACCCTTATCGTGAAAATCCTCATAAAAAGGGTTTAAAAATAAAACTTGAAGAGGATATTCGTTGGAAGAGATGCGATGTAAAGGCAACAACTTTGCTTCCGAATATCATTCCCTTTCATCGTGAAGAAGAATCTGATTCTGACGAAATTTTATTTCATGATGGACAGAAAATAAATGAGGGATCCAAGTCTAATGTTTTCTTTGTTTTTGAAGACTTAATTGTTACACCACCTAAAGAGCAAAATATACTATTAGGAGTAACTAGAAATTATTTCTTGAAAAGACTATCAGAAGAAGGATTCAACGTAACAGAGAAAGAAGTAAGAATAAAAGATTTGAATAAAGCCGATGAGATATGGGTAACCAGCTCTACCAAAGAAATACAACCAGTTCACCAGGTTGATAATATGGTTTTACCAGGAAAAGAATTAGAAGAATATTATTGGCATAAAGCCTTGAAAGTCCTAGAAGAAGACTTAAAAAGTAATTGCTAGATCTCTAATGGCTTGCCAAGGATTTTTAGATGAAAGACCTTTGATGGATGCATCTATTTCTGCAATTTCTAACAATGATTGGTTTAATTTCCTTTTATTGAGTTGATTAACTCTCTTAGTCAAAGTTTCTAAATAATGCCTTGGCCCCCATATATTTTTTGTTGAGTTGTCTTCCATAACTTTATAGAGGTTATTAATTTCTTTAGCTAGAGCCCATAAAATAAGAGTCGGTTGGGTTCCTTCTGATTTAAGTGATTCAATGATTTGAAAGGTTCTATTTTTGTTCCCCGAAACAAATGCATTTGATAGATCAAAGATTCCATATTTTGATGCGTTTGATATGGAATCTTCCATTTCTTTTAAACCTATCTCTACATTTGGATAAAGTAAAGCAAGCTTAATAATTTCTTGAGTAGCAGCTAAAAGGTTACCTTCAGTTTTTTCCGCAAGCAATTGCGCCGCATCATTTTTTATTTGCACGTTAGAATCATTTGCTTGGCTCTGAATCCATTTAGGCATTGAATTAAGAGGAATAGGGTTTTCAACGACCATTACTCCGTTTTCTTCTAGGCTCTTAGCCCAGGCTGAAGATTGTGATTTCTTATCCAGGCCTTCAGCTGAAATGATTAGTAATTTATTTGGATCAGGAACCAAGGAATATTCTTTAATTGCTTTAGAGCCTTTATTACCTGGACCAGAACCAAGCAATTTAATCTCAATTATTTTTTTTGAACCAAACAAATCCAAATTTTCATTATTAGAATCAAGGAAAGACCAATCCATGTCTTTTGAAACCACATAAGTTGTTTTCTCATCAAAATTAGAATCTTTTGCAGCCAAGAGAACCAAGTCTGTTAAAGAAGTTAGTTGTATTGATTCTTCAGCAAAAAATAAATACACCGGATTCAGTTCTTTATGAACTGACTCTCTAAGGTCCTTAGAATTAATCTTCATTATTTTTTGATGCTAAAAGAAATTCCATATTTTTAATACCATCATTAATAAAGTTTTTTACTAAGATCTTCTCTTCTCTTTCCATAGACAGCAGATCTGATTGGTTAAAACTTAAGTATTTAGTTGATTTGTAATTCTTCTCGATAATGATTTTCTTTTTATTAGAGAGTTCATAGGAGATTGTATAGTCTAGTCTTGCTTGAGTTGTTCTAGCGCCTGCTCCTATGGCTCCAGAGAATTTATTTAATTCATGGAACTTAATTCTAATTATTAGACCATTCTCGTTTTCAATATTTTTAGTTCTAAAGATTTTATTGTTTTTAGCTTTTAATTGAGAAATTAATTCTAGATTTAAGTCCGAGTTATCAGATAAAAGCACTAGATCTTGTTGCGATAACTCACTTGAGCTTTCTCTAAGAGAATAGCCGCATGATGACAAAAGAAATAAAGCTGTAAAAAGATAAGAAAAGATAAATTTCTTAAAAAATCTCATAAAACGATATTTATTAGTTTTTGAGGGACGTAAATTATCTTCTTTATTTTTGAAGCAGAGATATGTTTTTTTATATTTTCATCTTCTAGGGCTATTTTTTTGATTTCCTCTTCTTGCAGATCTGGATCCACATCCATTTCTGATCTTAATTTGCCATTTACCTGAATAACGATTTTCATAATATCCTCTTCAAGCATTTCTTCTTTTGCTTCTGGCCATTGGACGTCTACAATCAGATTATCTTGATCTAATTGCCACCATAAATGTTGAGATAAATGAGGGGTTATAGGAGCAAGCATTAGGATGATTGCTTTTATTGCTTCATCGGCTGCTTTTCTCTTGTCAGTAGCAGCATCTGTAAGCAAGAATTCGTTCGGTATATTGTTAGATAATTCCATAATAGCTGCAATTGCCGTATTAAAGCTATGCCTTCTCAGGTAATCATCCTTTACCTTTTTTAAGACCTGATGGGTTTTTAATCGAAGTTTTTTTATTTCTGGATCTTCAGATTTCATTTCAGTGGTATCTGGGATCTCAGCATTTATATGTGTATGAACAAGTTTCCAAATTCTATTGATAAATCGATAAGCTCCTTGGACTCCTTGGTCAGACCATTCAAGGGACTGATCAGGAGGAGCGGCAAACATAACAAATAATCTAACTGTATCTGCACCATACTTTTGAATTAGGTCTGCTGGGTCAACAGTATTTCCTTTAGATTTAGACATCTTGGATCCATCCTTAAGCACCATGCCTTGGCAAAGTAAGTTTTTAAAAGGTTCGTCTCCTTCAACTATTCCAAGATCTCTTAAGCACCTAAAAAAGAACCTTGAGTAGAGAAGATGAAGGACTGCATGTTCTATGCCACCAATATATTGATCTACAGGAAGCCAATACTTTGCCCTGTCATCCAGCATAGAGTTTTCGCTATTGAAGCTGGCAAATCTTGCGTAATACCAAGAAGATTCAAAAAAAGTATCAAAAGTATCAGTTTCTCTTTTCAGAGATTTACCATCTTGCTCAATATTTATGAATTCTTTCATGTCTTTTAAAGGAGAATTAACGCCTTTAAATTTCACTTCTAAAGGAAGCTTGACTGGTAAATCTTTAGCAGGAACAAAACCTTTTTCATCTTTTAGGATCGGTATAGGTGACCCCCAATATCGTTGTCTAGATACTCCCCAATCTCTTAGCCTAAAATTTGTAGACTCTTTACCGCAATTTAATTCAATTGCTTTTTTTTCTATTGCCTTAAAGGCTTCTTCAAAAGATAGTCCATTAAACTCATCAGAGTTTATTAATTTATTTTTTTCAAGAATAGCTTCTTTATTTATGTCATCCTTTTCATTTCCTTCTATGACTTGTTTTATAGGGAGGTTATATTTTTTTGCAAATTCAAAATCTCTTTGGTCGTGACCTGGTACCGCCATTAGAGCGCCTGACCCATAATCACTTAGAACAAAATTTGCAATCCATATAGGTAGCTTTTCTTTTGTAAAGGGGTGAACGGCTTTAAATCTAGTTTCAATACCCTTTTTATCCTGCTTAGCTAAGTCTGCTTCAGCAGTTTTAACTTTATTAATTTCATTTATAAAATCTTTTACCTCTTCATTTTCTTTAGCCATTTCCAAACTTAGAAAATGAGAAGTAGAAATTGCTATAAAAGAGGCTCCCATTATTGTGTCCGGCCTAGTGGTAAAAATTTCTATATGTTTCTTCGTTCCTTCAATTTCAAAACTAAATTCCATACCTTCAGATTTTCCAATCCAATTTTTTTGTTGAATCCTTACTTGGTTTGGCCAACCTTCAAGTTTATCTATACTTTCAAGCAACTCTTCTGCGTAATCAGTAATTTTCAGAAACCATTGTTTGAGAGTCTTTTTTTCTACATCAGCACCTGATCTCCATCCTTTACCATCAATAACTTGTTCATTAGCTAAGACTGTTTGATCTACTGGATCCCAATTCACTTCTGCTTCTTCTTGATAGGCGAGGCCTTTCTCAACCAATTGCAAGAAAAACCATTGCTCCCATTTATAATAATCTTCATCCGACGTAGCAAACTCTCTTTTCCAATCATAAGCAAATCCCATTCTCGAGAGTTGAGTTTTCATGTTTTTTATATTCTCTCGGGTCCATTCCGATGGTTGAATCTTATTTTTAATGGCTGCATTTTCAGCAGGTAGACCAAATGCATCCCAACCCATTGGTTGCAGAACATTTTTCCCTAGCATTCGTTGAAATCTGCTTATCACATCTCCAATGGTGTAATTTCTGACGTGACCCATGTGAATAGATCCACTAGGATAAGGAAACATGCTTAAGCAAAAGAATTTTTCTTTTTTTGGATCTTCTGTAACTGAAAAGGTCTCGTGCTCCTTCCAGTATGATTGTATTTTTTCTTCTATCTTGGCGGGATCATAAGGAATATCTGTATCCGCCATTTTATTCTTTGTCCTTATTAATATTTTCTAAATAGTTAATGCTTACGCCGCCTTTTATAAAGTTTGGATCGTTAACTAGTTGCCTATGCATATCAAGGTTTGTATCTATACCTAGAACATACATTTCATCCAGAGCTCTTTCTAGTCTAGCTCTAGCGTCTTCTCGATCATTAGCTCTACAAATAACTTTCGCAATTAATGAATCATAATATGGAGGAACAACGTAATCTTTGTATAAATGCGAGTCCATTCTGACGCCTATTCCTCCTGGGGCATGGTATTCAATTATTTTTCCAGGAGAGGGAAGAAAGGTTTCAGAGTTTTCTGCATTTATTCTGCATTCAATGGCATGTCCTTTAATGACTATGTCTTCTTGCTTTACAGTCAGAGTCTCATCTCTCGCTATTCTAAGTTGGAGTTTGACCAGATCTAGTCCAGTAACACTTTCCGTTACAGGGTGTTCTACCTGGATTCTTGTATTCATTTCAATAAAATAAAAATTATTATTTTCATACAGGAATTCAAATGTTCCTGCGCTTTCATAATTCATTTTCTTACATGCATCTATGCACTTAGCGTAAATTTCTTCTCTTTTTTCATCATCTATACCAATCGCGGGAGCTTCTTCAATAACTTTTTGGTGCCTTCTTTGTAGTGAGCAGTCTCTATCACCAAGGTGTAATACATTACCTTTCCTATCAGCCAATACTTGAACTTCTATGTGTCTTGGGTTTTCAAGAAATTTTTCCATGTACACGGTTGAATCTCCGAAGGCTATTGCTGATTCTTGTTGAGTTAGTTCTATTGCACTTTCTAAGTCTTCCTTAGAGTTCACTACTCTCATTCCTCTGCCACCTCCACCAGAAGCGGCTTTAATGATTATAGGGTAGCCAATTTCTTCAGCTTTTTTATGCGTATCCTCTTCAATCAGGCCTGTTGAACCCGGCACTATTGGCAAACCAGCCTCTAAAGCAAAATCTTTTGCTGAAACCTTATTTCCCATCATTTTTATCACAGCAGCTGGAGGACCAACAAAATCAAATCCACTTTTTTCAACTTTTTCTGCAAAATCTGGGTTTTCAGATAAGAAGCCGTATCCAGGATGAACACCGTCAGCACCAGATAACTCCATGGCACTAATAATCGCTGGAATATTTAGATAGCTTTGAGAGGAATCTGCCGGACCAATGCATATTGATTCATCAGCCATTTTAACGTGCATGAGATCTTTATCTGCTTCGGAATAAGCTGCTACTGTTGGAATTTTTAGTTCCTTTGCAGCCCTTAAAATGCGTAGAGCTATTTCGCCTCTATTAGCAATTAATAGTTTATTAATCATTTATTCAGCGATTTCAAATATAGCTTGTCCGTACTCCACGGGTTCTGAATTTTCTACTCTTATAGAGACAACTTTGCCAGAAAATTCTGATTTAATTTCATTCATCATCTTCATCGCTTCAACGATGCACACAACATCTCCCTCGGCGACTAAATCACCGACATTAATAAAAGGTTTGGCACCTGGAGAAGCTGAGGCGTAAAAGGTTCCTACCATGGGTGACGTAATAAAATTTCCTTCTTCCGATTCTTGGTTTACCTCTTCTTCAGATTGACTCTCTTCTTTAGGAGTAACTGAAGTAGACATTTGAGGAACTGCTACGGATTGAGAAGAAGAAATATTTTTTATATTTCCATTACTTTTTACTAGCCTAACTGACTCTTCCCCTTCTTGAATTTCAATTTCTTCAAGATTAGAATTTTCTAACATTTCTATTAATTTTTTGACTTTTCTTATGTCCATTTCTTACCTCGTATTTAAGAGTATTTCTTAATTCCTGAATCTAATGCTAATTCATATCCCTCTACACCCAAGCCTGATATAACCCCCTCAGCAATATCTGATAAGAAAGATTTTTGTCTGAAATCTTCTCTGCTATATATATTAGAAATATGCACTTCTATAAAAGGTATGCCAACTCCAGAGAGAGCATCTCTAATGGCTATGCTGCTGTGAGTAAAAGCTCCAGGATTAAATATTATAAATTTTACGTCCTCTTTTTTTGCAAGATGTATTTGCTCCACCAGGTCATGCTCAGCATTACTTTGATAACATATTAGCTCTTGTCCGCTGGCAGATGCTTTAGAGTCTAATTTCTTTTCTATTTCTTCAAGGGTTACTGAACCATATATTTCAGGTTCTCTGGAACC